>NZ_JBNCLV010000001.1:0-768666 GCF_049844855.1 Tsukamurella sp. DT100 | reverse complement strand
CTCAAGCGCTACATCGCCCGCGACCTCTACCGCCTACTTGAGCACCCGTGGACTACTTGACACCCATAGGAGCGTCGTCACCGACGGGGCCGGGGGTGGGCGCGTCCGCGTCTAGGATCGTCTCTCGTGAGCAGTGTGTTGATCGTCGACGACCAGCGGCTGATCCGCGACGGCCTGAAGATGCTGCTCACCGCCGCCCCCGACTTCACCGTCGCGGGCGAGGCGACCAACGGCGACGAGGCCGCCCGCGCCTACCGCGAGCTCGCACCCGACGTCGTGCTCATGGACCTGCGGATGCCCGGTGCCGACGGGGTGCACGGCATCGAGCGGATCATCGCCGCGGACCCGTCCGCCCGGATCGTCGTGCTGACCACCTTCGACGACGACGATCACATGTATCCGGCGCTCGCCGCGGGCGCCGTGGGCTTCCTGGTCAAGGACATCGCCCCAGAAGCGCTGCTCGACGGCCTGCGGCGGGCGCTCGGCGGCGAGGTACCCATGTCGCCCGGCCCCGCGCGCCGGGTGCTCGACGAGGCCCTGCGCGCCCGCTCCGCCGCCGCGGAACCGTCGGGGGCGGAGCCCGCGGTGCCGCTCACCGACCGCGAGCGCGACGTGCTCGCGCTGGTCGCCGACGGGTTGGGCAACGCGGCCATCGCCGGTCGGCTGCACGTCGCCGAGTCGACGGTGAAGGCGCACATCGCGAACCTGCGGCAGAAGACGGGCGCGCGGTCCCGGGTCGAGCTGGCGCGCTTCGCCTCCGGGTAGCCGCAGCCTCCGTCGCGTCAGGCGGCGCGGATCGGCACGGACAGCGCGACCACCCACCGGTCACCGTCGGGTCCGGTGGTGAT
The DNA here is from genome assembly GCF_049844855.1 of Tsukamurella sp. DT100. Taxonomy (NCBI): domain Bacteria; kingdom Bacillati; phylum Actinomycetota; class Actinomycetes; order Mycobacteriales; family Tsukamurellaceae; genus Tsukamurella; species Tsukamurella sp. DT100. The sequence goes on along the minus strand of NZ_JBNCLV010000001.1, from coordinate 767,818 downwards.
GGTGCCGCCGGCGAGCTCCGCGCGTTCGGCCATCCCGGTGAGCCCGTAGCCGTGCCCGCGGTGCCCGTGCGCGGGAAGCGGACTCGTCACCCGGGCCTCCCAGGCACCGTCGGCCGCGCCCACGTCGACGGTGACCGTCGCGCCGCGGGGCGCGTGCTTCATGACGTTCGTCAGCGCCTCCTGCACGACCCGCACCAGCGTCAGGGCGTCGATCGCGGCGGGGCCGGCCTCGCCCAGATCGATGCGCGCGCGGACGTCGAAGCCAGCGTCGACGGTGCGCTCCACCGCCCGCCGCAGTTCGGCGTCGGTGTCGTCGATCGTCCGGTCCTGCACGGGCTCCCGTGCCCGCATCGCGGCCAGCAGCCGCCGGATGTCGGCGAGGGAGTCCGTCGCCGTGCCGTGGATGTCCGCGAGGACCTCGTCGAGGCCGGGGTCGATGCCCGCGTAGACGGTGCGCGCGACGCCGACGCGCAGCGAGATCGCCGACATGTGGTGGGCGATCAGGTCGTGCAGCTCGCGGGCGAGGGCGGCGCGCTCGTCGCGGCGGGCCTGGAGCGCCTCCTCCGCGAGAGCTCGCCGCTCGCGTTCCGCCTGCGCGAACCGCTCCCGCATGTACAGCCCGCCCACGACGGGGAGCCCGACGAAGCTGAGCGTCTCGGCCAGCACCCGGATCAGCGTGTGCTGCTCGTTGTCGAACAGCGATCCGGTGATGTAGCAGGCCGCCCACACGAGCGTCGCCGTGACCACCTGCCACCGAGGCCGCTGCGAGGCCGCGAGCTCGGCGAGGGCGAGCGCGGCGAGGTAGGGCACGAGGCCCGCCGGCCCCCAGGCCTCCGCCGAGAGGAGGCCGCCGCACAGCACCGACAGGGCGAGCGAGACGGCGAACGGCGCGCGGCCCCCGAGGGCGAACAGCGCGGCGGCGAGCATCGATCCCGCGATGTACGCGGGCGAGGCGTGGAAGCGCCCGGGGTACACGCTCACCGCGAGCAGCACGGGCACCACCACGAGGGGAGCGACCCGCACCCCGACGGTCCATCTGGTGCGCGACATGGCAGCACCGTACGGCACCGCGGGGCCGGGGAGAAGCCGTGACCTGCGCACGTAGCGTCGGGTTGGGGGATTGTCAACCCCCTCCCGGCTAGTCCCGCGCCCGGTTTCCGTGTCCGAAGGGCGGAGTCGCGCGCGGGCGCCGCCGACGACGCTGGAGAGCATGATCACCGATACCGCCGCGCGGCCACGAGCCGTCGCCGGCACCAACCGCCGCCGCTTCCTCACCGCCCTGATCGCCGCCCCACTCGCGGGCGCCGCGGTCGCCGGATGCCGTGCGACGGCGGCACCGTCGGGCCCCGGCGCGCCCGTCCTGCCGGGCGGCCGCCGGGCCCTGCCGATCCCGCCGCTCGCGCGGTCCGTCGTGGGCGCCGACGGCGTGCGACGGTTCGATCTCGCCACGCAGGCCGGATCGACGGAGATCGTCGCCGGCCGCCGCAGCGCGACGTGGGGATTCAACGGCGACATCCTCGGCCCCACGCTGCGCGCCCGGGACGGCGAGAAGGTCGCGGTGACGGTGCGGAACGGTCTCGCCGAGGCGACCAGCGTGCACTGGCACGGCATGCACGTCCCCGCCCGCGCCGACGGCGGCCCGCACCAGATGGTCGAGCCGGGCGCCACGTGGAAGGCGGAATGGACGGTGCGGCAGCGCGCCTCGACGCTGTGGTACCACCCGCATCCGCACGGCGTCACCGAGAAGCACGTCTACCGCGGGCTCTCCGGCTTCTTCCTCGTCGACGACGATGCGCAGGACGCGCTGGGCCTGCCGTCCGACTACGGCGTCGACGACGTCCCCGTCGTCGTGCAGGACCGGAAGTTCACGCCCGCGGGCGAACTGGACGAAACGGCACCGGGCGAGACCGGGCTCATCGGCCCGACCGTCATCACCAACGGCATCGCCGGCGCGAGCCTCGTGGCGCGCCGCGACCGGATGCGGCTGCGCCTGCTCAACGGCGCGTCCGCGCGCTGCTTCGAGTTCGGCTTCGCGGACGGCCGCCGGTTCGAGATGATCGCCTCCGACGGCGGGCTGCTCGCCGCGCCGGTGTCCCTGGACCGCCTCATGCTCAGCCCGGGTGAGCGCGCCGAGATCGTGGTCCGCGTCGCCGCCGGCGAGCGCACGATGCTGCGCTCGTACCCGATCACGCAGCGCGGCAGGATCTCCGGCGAGACGGCGCGCGAGTACGGGCAGGAGGACACCCTCGACGTGCTCGAGCTGGTCGGGTCCGAGACCCTCGCCGCCGGGGCCGGCGCCGTGCCCCGCGACCTCGGCGCCATCGCGCCGCTCGCCGCGGGCGCGACGGCACCGTCGCCGGCGGCGCGGGCCTTCGACCTGCAGTGGTACATGATCAACGGCGAGCGGATGGACATGAGCCGCATCGATCTCGCGCCCGTCGTCGACACGACCGAGGTGTGGACGGTGCGCAACAAGGACAACTGGCCGCACAATTTCCACATCCACGACGTGCAGTTCCAGGTCGCGTCGTTCAACGGGAGGACCCCGCCCGCGCACCTGCGCGGCTGGAAGGACACCGTCTACCTCGCGCCCGGTGACAGCTGCGCCCTCGCCATGCGCTTCACCGACTACACCGACCTGACGATGCCGTACATGTACCACTGCCACCTGCTCTACCACGAGGACCGCGGCATGATGGGCCAGTTCGTGGTGGCGGGGAAGGGCCAGACCGCGCCCACCCGGCTGGAGATGGCGGGGATGCCGGGCATGTCGACGCCCTCGTCGTCGGCGGGGGGCTCCGCTCCCTCCGCGTCCGCGGGAGCGCACGGCGGGCATTGACCGGCGGGGCGCACGGCGACACCCGGTGTAACGATCGCAAGGACGGTGCCGACCTCACCGGTGAGGAACCCTCCGTGCCGCAACCCCCTGTGGCACGGACGAGTCGGAGGAGGACGCTCATGCTGAAGAAGACGCTCGTCACCGGAATCGCCACCGCGGGCCTGGTCGCCGGAATCGGCGCCGTGCCCGCGCAGGCCGCACCGCTCGCCGTGCCGCAGGTACCGCTGGCCGCCACCCAGGTCGCGGGCCTGGGCATCCCGCAGCCCTTCACCACCCGGATCGGCGCCGACACGACGGGCCGGCCGGGCGAGGTGCGCCTCGCCGCGCACAGCTCCGTCGGCTACAACTCGTACGGCTCGCTCGTGCGGATCGACTTCCGCAACGTGCGCACCGGCGCGCGGGGCTCGGTCACCGTCAAGCCCTTCGCCAACGGACAGGTGCCCACCACGGCCGTCGCGCACACGGGGACCGGCAGGGTCACCTACGCCGCCCGATTCGTCAGTTCCGGCACCGTGGCGGTCGTGCTGGCACCGACGCCGGGCAGCGGCTCCTTCGACGTCCGCTGAGTAGCGATCACGGCGCCAGCGCGGCGAGCGCGAGGTCGAGCACGGCGTCGAGCTCCGACGGCGGCGGCACCTCGCCGACGATCAGCCACCGGTAGACGGCTGGGCCGAACAACAGGTCGCGCACCTGCGCGTCGGAGACCCCGCCCCGGATCGCTCCCGCTTCCCGCGCCCGCGTGATGGCGTCCGCGAGGACCGCCGCGCGGGGTGCGAGGTAAGTCTCCTGCAGGGCCGCCCGAAGGTCCGGGCGGTGCGCCCCAGCGGCGTGCACCGCGAGCACGGCTCGGGCGGCGGGGGAGTGCGCGATCCCGGCGACGAAGGTCGCTGCGAGGCTCCGGAGGTCGGCGACCGGATCGTCGGTCGTCGGCGCCCGCAGCGGCGGCACCGTCGCGATCAGGGCGCCGACGACGAGGGCGTCGCGATCCGGCCACCGACGGTAGATCGTCGGCCTGCCCACGCCGGCGCGTTTCGCGACGGTCTCGATGGTCAGGCCCTGGTACCCGACGTCCTCGAGCTCGGCGAGCACGGCGTCGATGATGGCGCGTTCGGCCGCGGCGCTGCGCGGTCGTCCGGGGGTTGCTGCGGGCATGCGCCCAGTATAGTTTCGTTACATGACGGAACGTAATACAACGGTGCCGGTATCCGCGACGGCGGGCCTGTTCGCGGTCTGGGCGATCCACGACGCTGAGGAATGGGTCATGAACGGTCCGTGGGCGCGCGAGCGTGGACTACCGGTCTCGGACGAGCTGGCGCACACGGCGATCGGTGTCATGGGAGTCGTCGTCGGCGCGGCTGCGATCGACGGCCTTCGCAGCGGAGGTCGCTCAGCCTGGTACCAGACGGCGCTGCTGGCCTACGGCCTGCACGGCTTCTCGCACCTCGCGCTGGCGGCGCGGTTCGGCGGCTACGCGCCCGGCGTCGTCACCACGCCGATCACGGTGTTGCCCTTCTGGTGGTGGGCCTCGTCGCGGCTCGCACGCGCGGGGGTGCGGCGGTCCGCCGCCGGGCTGCTGCCTGGCGCCGTGGCGATGTTCGTCGGAGGCGTCGCGGGCTCCTACGGCATTGCGGCGCTAGTGCGTCGCGCCGGACACGACCGCGGATTCTGAACGGTTCGGGGCAGTTCTGCGGCCTTTCCGAGGTGGTGGCAGGACCTACGATGGGCGGAGCCGTGGGGCCCGGACGGGCGCCGCGGGCGACACGTCGAGGAGTTCAGATGGCCACCTCCGAGCTTTGTGAACCGCCGATCGCGACCGGAATGCGATGATGGCCGACCACGACGGCGAGTCTCCGCGCCTCGCGCTGGCATCGGCTTCCGGGCGCTGGCTGATCGCGGCCGCGGCCCTCGGCTCGGGCGTCGCCTTCCTCGACGGGTCCGTCGTGAACGTGGCCCTACCGGCGATCGGGCGGGACCTCGGCGGCGGACTGTCGGTGCTGCAGTGGGTGCTCGACGGCTACCTCCTCACCCTGAGCGCGCTGCTCCTGCTCGGCGGCGCGCTGGGAGACCGGTACGACCGGCGCTTCGTCTTCCTCGCCGGGCTGGTGGTGTTCACGATCGCCTCCGTCGGGTGCGGGCTCGCGCCGACCGGCGAGGTCCTGATCCTCGCGCGCATCGTCCAGGGCATCGGCGGCGCGCTGCTGGTGCCCAGCAGCCTCGCCATGATCGAGACGGTCATCCGCCCGGAGGATCGCGGCCGCGCGATCGGGCTGTGGGCCGGGCTCAGCGGCGTCTCGTCCGCGATCGGGCCCTTCGTCGGCGGCTGGCTGGTCGACGCCGCCTCGTGGCGCTGGGTGTTCCTCATCAACGTGCCCCTCGCCGCGGCGGCCCTGATCCTCACCGTCCACCACGTCCCGAGTATCCGCGACGCCCGGGTGCGGGGGCCGCTCGACGTGGCCGGCGCGGCCGCCGTGACGATCGGCCTCGGCGGGGTGACGTTCGCGCTGATCGAGGCGCCGGTCCAGGGCTGGACGCCCACCGTCGTGGGGGCGCTCGTCGTCGGGGTGCTCGCGGTCGCGGCCTTCCCGGTCATCGAGCACCGCGCCGCGGATCCGCTCGTCCCGCTGCGCCTGTTCCGCTCGCCGCAGTTCAGCGGCACGAACATCGTGACTCTCGCGGTGTACACCGGGCTCGGCGGCGCGCTGTTCCTGCTGTCGCTGCACCTGCAGGCGAACCTGGGCTACACGGCGCTGGAGGCCGGGCTGGCCTTCGCGCCGTTCACGGTCGTCATGCTGGTCCTGTCCGGACGGATGGGGGCGCTCGCGCAGCGGACCGGTCCCCGCGCCCTGATGACGCTGGGGCCCCTGGTCGCGGGCATCGGCCTCGCGCTCCTCGTCCGGGTGGTCCCCGGCGCGGGCTACTGGGACGGGGTGCTCCCCGGGATCCTCGTCTTCGGGCTGGGCATGGCCATGACGGTCGCGCCGCTCACGGCGACGGTGCTCGCGGCCGTGCCCGCCGAGTACGTCGGCGCCGCGTCGGGCGCGAACAACGCGATCTCGCGGTTCGCGAGCCTGCTCGCCGTGGCCGTCCTCCCACTCGCGGTGGGGATCACCGATCCGAGCGGGCCGTCGCTCGAGAGCGGCTTCGCCCGGGCGATGCTCGTCTCCGCCGCGCTGTGCGTGATCGGCGGCGCGGTGGCCTTCGCCACTGTGCGGAATCCGTCCGACTCGACTCAGGCCCGCGCGTAATCGGCACCGTCGGAGACGAACTCGGGGTGGCCGTAGGTGGCGAGGCGCCGCCGGACGAGGGCGGTGAGATAGCGGTCGATCGCGTCCCGCAGGAACGGGATCTTCCCGCCGCGCTCGCAGACGAGGAGTCGTCCCGCGAGGAACGGGTAGGTGAGCCCGACGATGCCGACGTCGACCGCCGAGAAGTCGACGCCCAGGCGGGCGGCCTCGGAGGGCTTGAAGTCGCAGAAGGCGATCGCGAAGGCGGTCTTGCTCCACGCCTTCTCCACGCGTTCCGCGACCCGGTCGAACGGGGTGTGCCCCGGCCGGAGGTAGGCCTCCATCGACGACCGGACCAGGGCGCCGCAGGTCTCGTCGTCGAAGTCGTCGCGCAGCAGGGCGGCCCGGCCGTTGAAGACGGCGACGATGCCCTCGGGGGTGGTCGGCAGCAGCTCCTCCGGGAGCCCGAGGAGGAAGCAGCGGTAGCGGTTGAATTCGACGATCGCGCGCTCGCCGGGGCCGAAGCCGCGCTTCGCGCGGAGCGCCTTGATCGCGATGAGGTAGCTGCCGACGGTGCCCGCCGGCATCTGGTCCACCTGCGGGATGGGGATGCCGTAGACCTCCCGGTTCCAGGCGCCCGGCCTGGTCAGCGCGTGGAAGCGCACCATCGAGTGCATGAGGCGCACCATCGCGGCGGCCTCGAAGCCCTCCCGGTGGCGCTGCAGGGCGCCGGGCAGCGTGGTCACGGCGAAGAAGTTCGAGGTCTCGTTGATCCGGCGCGCCGCGCGGGCGCCGGAGAGGGCGCCGGTGAGCGCCATCGGCAGCGCCGCGTAGGTGTTGAGGAAGGTGGCGAGGAAGACGCCGCGGGTGATGAACGGCGCGGTCAGGGCGGAGCCGATCCGCGCGAGGCGCGCGCCCTCCTCGACGAGGTCCATGTCGACCCAGGCGGGTGTGTCCTCCATCGCGGCGAGGAAGGCGCGGAGCTCCTCCGGGGCGTCCGGCACGGCGTCGATCCCGTCGTGGCAGGCGCGACGCAGCATCGCGACCAGCGTCCTCGTGCCGTAGCGCGGCTCGAGCGAGGCGTACGGATCGGCGACCACGTCGCCGAGGAGCGTGGTGGTCGCGATGAGTTCGACGGTTCGCTCGTCGTCGAGGGTCCGCGCGCGCCGCCCCAGCCGCGGGCGCAGGGTGGACCGGACCTCGGGGTCCGCGGTGTGGCGGAAGGGCGCCGCGGTGAAATCGATCGCGCCGTACAGGCCGGGCTGCAGGGCCGCCTGGGAACGCACCCGTTCGGCGAGTCCGGGGTAGTGCCGCATGGGAACGCTCCTTAACTTTCATTCCGTAAGTACGACGATGACAGGGTGTAAGTTATCCTGTCAAGGGAATGACGCGAACTCGTATGAGCGCCACCGAGCGGCGCGAGCAGATCCTCGACGTGGCGCACGACATCGTCGCCGCGGAGGGCTTCCACGCGGCCACGCCCAAGCGCATCGCCGACGAGGCCGGCGTCACGCGGACGGTGCTCTACCAACAGTTCGGTGATCTCGCGGGGCTGTTCGTCGCCCTCATAGACCGCGAGGCCGATCGGATCGGCGAGCAGTACCTCCGCGCCGTCGCCGAGGTGGCGCCCGACTCGGGCAATGATCCCTTCGTCTCGGCCTTCGAGGGTGCGGTGCGCGCCATCGACGAGAACCCCGCCGGCTGGCGGCTGTTCCTCCTGCCTCCCGAGGGGGCGCCGCCCGCCCTGCACGAGCGCCTCGCCGAATCGCGGGACGCGGTGGTCGCTTTCATGGAGCTGAGCCTGCGCAGCACTTTCCCGGGGATCGAGGATCCCGAGTATCTGGCGCGCGTGGTGCACGCGACCGCGCGGGAGCTGCTGTGCCTGCACCTGACCGATCCGGACAACGCCACCGTCGAGCGGCTCACCGGCCTCATCCGCCGGCTCCGCACCTTCGCGCCGCCGCCCGCGTAGCGGGCGTCCGGCTACTCCGGCTGGAGCCGGGCGAGCAGGCGGCGGAGCGTCGCGGCCTCCTCGTCGGACAGTCGGGCGGCGAGGAGTTCGTCCTCCGCGGCGCGGATCCGCTGCTTCGCCCGGGCCTGGACCGCCGCGCCGTCGGCGGTCGCCGCCACGGTGCGGCGGCGCGCGTCGTCCGCCTGTTCGCGCGCGACGAGGCCGCGCGATTCGAGGTCGCCCAGGTGCTTGCCGAGGCGGGTGGTGTCGCGGCCGGTCCGCCGCGACAGCTCGACCTGGGAGACCGCGCCGCCCCGGAGCAGCGTGGTGAGGATGGCGTACTCCCACATGGATACCCCGGTGTCGCGCAGGATCGGCTCCTCCAGCGCCAGCAGGCGGTGCCCGAGGACGCCGACCGCTTCGGCGAGGTCGGGTCCGGGGGTGGGGTCGTCTGTGACCACGATTCCTCCATGTCCTCTACCGCGGTGCACGAATATCGTCTACCGTGGTGCACGGTGCAGCTGCACCGTCGATCATTCGAACCTACGTGGAGGCCACATGGACACCGCGGATCTGGACCGCGCCGCGCGGGAGTACGCGGCCCTCCTTTCGGAGGCCGCGGCGGCGGACCTCGCCGCGTCCGTCGGGAAGAGCACCGTCGGCGGGCTGACCGACGACCTGATCGGCCGGGCCGCGCTCCTGGCCACGGCCCTCGGCGCGGGCCCGCCGCCGACGCCCGACGGCGCGGTCGGAGCGGAGTCCGGCGATGCGGGACCGCCGGACCTCTACGGCGGAGGCTTCGAGCTCCCCTTCCGCCGCGCGATCCGGCGCCTCGGCAGTGCCGCCCGCGGCGCACCGTCGGACCCGCGCGCGGCGGCGGACCTCGCGGCCCTGACCCGGGACATCGACGCCGGCGCGCGGGCGCTCGGGCGGGCACTGGGGCTCGCCTGAATCGGCCCGACCGAACCGGACATCGGCGCGGACGGGTCGGATACGGTGAGCGAATGTCTTCGAACATCGAATCTCCCGCGGCGCCGCCCCAGCCGAAGGACGCGGCCACCGTCGTCCTGGTCCGCGACGGGGCGGACGGCATCGAGGTCTTCCTGCAGCGCCGCGTGCAGCAGATGGCCTTCGCCGGCGGGATGACGGTCTTCCCCGGCGGGGGCGTGGACCCCCGGGACGGCGAGGCCGACCTCGCCTGCCAGGGGCCGGCCGCCCCGTGGTGGGCCGAACGCTTCGGCGCCACGGAGCGCGATGCGCGCCAGCTGGTCTGCGCCGCCGTGCGCGAGACCTTCGAGGAGTGCGGCGTCCTCCTCGTCTCCGCGGCCGACGGCGGCGCGCCCGACGTGGCGGCCCTCGCGCCCGCCCGCGCCCGGCTCGAGGCCAAGGAGCTCTCCCTCGCGCAGTTCCTCCGCGACGAGGGGCTCGTGCTGCGCGCCGACCTGCTGCGGCCGTTCGCGCACTGGATCACGCCGAAGAACGAGAAGCGCCGCTACGACACCCGGTTCTTCCTCGCGGCGCTGCCCGCCGGGCAGCGGGCCGACGACCGGACCAGCGAGGTGGAGGAGGCCGGCTGGCGGACCGCCGCGCAGGCGCTCGCGGACTGGTCCGCGGGCCGGTGCTTCCTGCTGCCGCCCACCTGGTCCCAGCTGCGGGCCGTGGCCGAGCACCGCACCGTCGCCGAGTTGCTCGCCGCCGAGCGGGCGATCGAACCCGTGGAGCCCGAGCTGCCGCTCGGCGGCGCGATCGACTCCCTGCAGTTCGCGGAGGCCGCCGAGTACGTCGCGTCGATGCCGTCGAACATCCCGCGCCCGACGCTGTGACGACGGGGCGCGGCACCGGGGCGTAGCCCGCTATTCACCCGCGTTCTCACAGGATTCACCGACCCGCTCGGTCGCGGTTCACCGGCAGGTCGCCTGACCGGCCCACTGTGAGGTCATGAGTACACCGGGAACACTGCTCATCGGCCGGACCCCCGCACGCGAGACCCTGATCCACGGCGCCGAGTACGAGGTGGTGCTCACCACCCGCGCCGACGACGTCGACACGGTGCAGCGGCTGCGCTACGAGGTCTTCGGCTCCGAGCCGGGCTTCGAGGCCTCGATGGCCGGGGTCTCCGACGGCCGCGACGCCGACCGCTTCGACGAGTTCTGCGACCACCTCGTGATCCGGCACAAGCCGAGCGACGCGATCGTCGGCTGCTACCGGATCCTCCCGCCGCCCGGCGCGATCGCCGCCGGCGGCCTCTACCTGGCCACCGAGTTCGAGCTCGGCGCCCTCGACCACATCCGGCCGGAGACGCTCGAGATGGGGCGGGCCTGCGTGCGCGCCGACCACCGCACCGGCGGCGTCCTATGCCTGATGTGGGCCGGCCTGCTCGCCTACAGCGACCTGCGCGGCATCCGCTACGCGATGGGCGCGGTCAGCGTCCCGATGCAGTACGAGGGGTACGGCCGCGGCGCGACGGTGCGTGCGGTCCGCGAGCTGGTCGACGCGAAGCACCGCGCTCAGTGGGTCGTCACCCCGCGCACCACGGTCGAGGAGATCACCGCGGAGCCCGCCTCCCGCCGGACCTTCCCGCCGCTCGTCACCGGCTACCTTCGGATGAACGCGGAGATCCTCGGCGCCCCGAGCTTCGACCCGGTCTTCGACGTCGCCGACTTCCCGATGATCATCGACCGCACCCGGTTCAACGTGCGGTACCTCGAACGCCTGCAGCAGGCGGCGGGAAGCCTCTAGCCGTGATCCCCGTCGCGGAACTGACCAGGCATCCCTGGCAGCAGGTCGCACCCTGCGACGCGGGCTGCTCCGCCGACGAGCCGCAGGAGGCCGCGGCCTGGCTGCGGGCGGTGCGGTGGGCCGCGCTCGTCACGGTGATGGTGATGGGCCTCCTCGCGCTCGGGCTCACCTACCCGTGCGGCGCCACCACGCGCCGTGTCGTGATCCGCGGCGGTGCGCGGGCGATGCTGTGGTCGCTCGGGATGCGCGTCGAGCCGGTCGGCAACGTGCCGCTGCGCGCCCTCGTGGCCGCGAACCATCAGTCGCTGCTCGACATCGTCGCCATCGCGTCGATCGCGCCCGCCGCGTTCGTGGCCAAGGCCGACATCTTCGACGTCCGCCCCGTCGCGGTGCTGATGCGCGCGTTCGGCGCGATCCCGCTGCGCCGCGAGCGCCTGCGCGAGCTCCCCGCCACCGTCGACCACGTCGCGGACCTGCTCCGCCGGGGCCACACCGTCGCCCTCTTCCCCGAGGGCACCACCTACTGCGGGGTCCACCGCGGCGACTTCCGCCCCGCCTTCTTCCAGGCCGCGATCGACGCCCATGCCGACGTGGTCCCCGTCTCGCTGCGCTACTCGATCCGGCTGCCCGGCCCCGCGCGCGGCGCGCGGCAGAGCACCGTCGCCGCCTACGTCGGCGCCGACACCGAGATCAGCACGCTCTCCCGCGTGATCGCCGCGCGCGGCGTCGCGGTGCGGGTGCACGCGACCGAGGTGATCGACGCCGGTCAGTGGGCCGCCGCGGGCCGCGGGGCGCTCGCGGCGCGGGCCGAGGCGGCCGTCTTCGCCGATGCCGAGTTCCTCGACGCCGCCGCACCGCTGCCGCTCGCGGCCTGAGCGCGGAAACGGGGAGGACCGCCGATATCGGCGGCGCCGCCGTCGCGCGTATTCTTGGGACGCGATGACTCCCGACCGCGAGAACCCCGTCTACCTCGACCACGCCGCGGACACCCCGATGGTGCCCGAGGCGCTGGCGGCGATGGCGCAGGCCGCGGCCCGCCCGGGCAACGCCTCCTCGCAGCACGGCTCCGGCCGTCGGGCCCGCCGCATCCTGGAGGAATCGCGCGAGTCCATCGCCCGCGACCTGGGCGCCCGCCCCTCCGAGGTGATCTTCACCGGCGGCGGCACCGAGGCGGTCAACCTCGCGGTCAAGGGCCTGTACTGGGCCCGCCGCGCCGAGAACCCCGCCGCGGTCACCGTGATCGCCTCCGCTATCGAGCACCACGCCGTGCTCGACGCGATCGAGTGGCTCGGCGAGCACGAGGGTGCCGTGGTGCGCCTGCTGCCCGTCGACCAGCGCGGGCTGGTCGACCCCGCCGACCTGCGCACCGCGCTCGACGAGGCCGCCGGCACCGTCGCGCTGGTCAGCGTGATGTGGGCCAACAACGAGGTCGGCACGCTGCAGCCGATCGAGGAACTGGCCGCCGAGTGCGCCCGCGACGGCGTGCCGATGCACTCCGACGCCACCCAGGCCACGGGCCACGTGGCCATCGACTTCGACGCCAGCGGCCTCGCCGTGCTGACCAATGCTGCGCACAAGTTCGGTGGGCCGCAGGGCGTGGGCACCATGCTCATCGGCCGCACCGTCGCCCTCGTGCCGCTGGCGCACGGCGGCGGCCACGAGCGGGACCTGCGTTCCGGCACGCCCAACGTCGCGGGCGCCGCCGGCATGGCGGCCGCGCTCACGGTGGCGATCAGCCGGATGGACGAGGAGTCGCCCCGCCGCGCCGCGCTGCGCGACCGTCTCATCGCGGGCGTCCGCGGCTTCGAGGGCGCCGTCATCAACGGCGGCGCCGCACACGGCATCCCCGCGCTGCCGGGCATCGCCCACGTCTCCTTCGCGGGCTGCGAGGGCGATTCGCTGCTCATGCTTCTCGACGCCCGCGGCATCGAGTGCGCCACCGGCTCCGCGTGCAGCGCAGGCGTCGCGCGGGTCAGCCACGTCCTCGAGGCCATGGGCGCGGATCCCGGCGTCGCGCGCGGCTCGCTGCGCTTCTCCTTCGGTCCCGAGAACACGGAGGCCGACGTCGACGCGGTGCTCGACGCGCTGGCCCAGGTCGTCGATCGCGCCCGCGCTGCGGGACTCAGCTTCACGGGGGCCCGCTGATGCGCGTACTGGCCGCGATGAGTGGCGGCGTCGACTCCGCCGTCGCCGCGGCGCGGGCCGTCGAGGCCGGGCACGACGTGGTCGGCGTGCACCTCGCGCTGTCCGAGGCCCCGGGCACCCTGCGCACCGGCTCGCGCGGCTGCTGCTCCAAGGAGGACGCGGGCGACGCCCGCCGCGCCGCCGACGTGCTGGGCATCCCGTTCTACGTCTGGGACTTCGCCGACCGCTTCCGCGAGGACGTGATCGACGACTTCGTCGCCGCCTACGCCGCGGGGGAGACGCCGAACCCGTGCCTGCGCTGCAACGAGAAGATCAAGTTCTCCGCGCTCGCGGAGCGGGCCTACGCCCTGGGCTTCGACGCCGTCGCCACGGGCCACTACGCGCGCCTTTCCGGCGGCGAGCTGCGCCGCGCCGTCGACGCCGACAAGGACCAGTCCTACGTGCTCGCGGTGCTCACCGCCGAGCAGCTCTCCCGCGCGCTGTTCCCGGTCGGCGACACCCCGAAGCCGCTGATCCGCGAGGAGGCCGCCCGCCGCGGCCTCGCCCTGGCGGACAAGCCCGACAGCCACGACATCTGCTTCATCCCGTCCGGCGACACCCAGGCCTTCCTCGGCGCCCGCATCGGCGTGCGGCCCGGTGCCGTCGTCGACGGCGAGACCGGCGAGCGCCTCGGCGAGCACGCCGGCGTCCACGAGTTCACCATCGGCCAGCGCAAGGGCCTCGGCCTGCCCGGGCCCGCCCGCGACGGCGAGCCGCGCTACGTGACCGGGATCGACGCCGCCACCGGCGAGGTCACGGTCGGGCGCGGCGAGCGCCTCGACGTCACGCGCATCGTCGCCGACGGTGCCGTGTGGACGTCCGGGAGCGCACCGTCGGGCCCGGTCGAGGCGATGGTGCAGGTCCGCGCGCACGGCGGGCTCGCCCCCGTCACCGTGTCCGCCGACGGCGACCGGCTGGTCATGGACCTGGCGACGCCGCTCCGCGGCGTGGCCCCCGGGCAGGCCGCGGTGCTGTACGCGCCGGACGCCGCGCGCGGCGACCTGGTCCTTGGGTCGGGCACGATCCGCTCGACCGCGCACGACGCCGCGCATGTCTGATCCCCTCGCGCCGCTGGTCGGGGGGGTGACGGGGATCGGCTCGGTCCCGGGCACGGACCCGCGCGAGGCGGCCGCCACCGTCGTGGGCGAGCTCGAGGTGCCCTTCCTGCCCGAGCTCCCGAACCGGGGGATCGGCGCCGACATGATCGGCCGCGCCGCCGGACTGCTCGTCGACATCGGGTTCGACGTCTCCACCACCGGCTACCGGATCGGCGTCCCCGACGGGCGCGTCGCGCGGCACACTGCCGACTACCTGGAACGGGACCTGGACGCCTTCGAAGAGGCCTACGAGATCGCTCGCAGGCGGGGTGGCGGCCTGGTCAAGGCCCAGGTCGCGGGCCCGCTGACCCTCGCGGCCGGGCTGGAGCTGCCGAACGGGCACCGCGTGGCCCGCGACCGCGGGGCGATGCGCGACGTCGCCGCCTCGCTCGCGGAGGGCCTGGTCCGGCATGTCGCCGACCTGCGTCGCCGCCTCGGCGCCGACGTCGTGCTGCAGCTCGACGAGCCCTCGCTGTGGTCCGTCGTGCACGGCACGGTCCCCGCGCTCACTAAGCTCGACCCGGTGCGCGCCGTCCCCGCGCCCGAGGCGGCCGAGATCCTCGCATCCGTCGTCGAGGCGGTCGACGCGCCCGTCCTTCTGCACCTGTGCGGCCCGATCGACTGGGGCGTCGTGCGGCGCGTCCCCGTCGAGGGTGCGCTGCTCGACGCGACCCGCCTGACGGTGGCCGACTACGAGGGCTTCGGCGAGCTGGCCGAGTCGCGCACCGTCGTGGGACTCGGCCTGGCACCCGCGGTGCCGGTGCCGCGGCGTCGCCCGCCCGCCGACCTGGCCGCCCCGGCGATCCGCCTCTACGACGAGGTCGGCTTGCCGCGCCGCGATCTGGCCCGCGCCACCGTCACTCCCGTGTGCGGTTCGCCCGGTTCGCCCGGAATTCGACCGATTCTCGACGCCTGCAAGGAGATTCGCGCCGTCTTGGCGGAGGCGTCGGCGGAGTAGCCCGCTACACTTCGGCGATGTTCCCGACCACCGGGGCAGTCGATGGTGCAGATACCGCCTGGCTGCTCGCCGCGTTCGCGCTCGTGCTGTTGATGACGCCGGGGCTCGCCCTGTTCTACGGCGGCATGGTCCGAAGCAAGAGCGTCCTCAACATGATGATGATGTGCCTCACCGCCATCCCGGTGGTGTGGCTCCTGTGGGTGGCCTTCGGCTACTCGATGACCTTCGGGCCCGACCGGGGCGGCGTCGTGGGCGACCCGACCATGTTCGCGGGCCTGCGCGGGCTGCTCGGCGCGTTCGGCGCCGACGGCTCGGACGCGGGCGCGGTGCCGCTGGTCGGGCAGGTTCCCGCGCTCCTGTTCGTCGCGTTCCAGGCGGGCTTCGCCATGGTCACCGTCGCCCTGATCGCCGGCGCGGTCGCGGACCGCATGCGGTTCGTCTCCTGGCTCGTCTTCGCCGCCCTCTGGGCGACGCTGGTCTACTTCCCGGTCGCGCACTGGGTGTTCTCGGTGCCGGGGCTGACCGCCGAGCACGGCGGCTGGATCGTCGAGAACCTCAAGGCGATCGACTTCGCGGGAGGTACCGCGGTCGAGATCAACTCCGGCGCGTCCGCGCTGGTCATGGCGCTCCTACTGGGGCGCCGCGCGGGCTGGCCGCGGGATCCGATGCGGCCGCACAACCTGCCCTTCGTCATGCTCGGGGCTGGTCTGCTGTGGTTCGGGTGGTTCGGCTTCAACGCCGGCTCGACGCTGGCGGCGAACGGCTCGGCGGCGCTGATCGTGGTGAACACCCTCGGGGCCGGCGCGGTGTCGATGGTCTCGTGGCTGATCGTCGAGAAGGTGCGGCATGGCAAGCCGACGTCCTTCGGCGCCGCGTCCGGCGTGGTGGCCGGGCTGGTGGCGATCACGCCGTCGTGCTCGGCGGTGACGCCGATCGGCGCGCTCGCGGTGGGCGCCGCCGCGGGCGCGATCAGCTCGTACGCGATCGAACTCAAGTACCGCTGGCGCTACGACGACTCGCTCGACGTGGTCGGCGTGCACCTGGTCAGTGGCGTCGTGGGCATGCTCATGATCGGTCTGGTCGGCAGCGCCTCCGCCCCGGCCGGGCGCGACGGCCTGCTATACGGCGGCGGCGTCGATCAGCTGTGGCGGCAGGCCGTGGCGGTGGTCGCGGTCCTCGGCTACGCCATGGTGGTCACGCTGGTCATCGGCCTGGTCCTCAAGGCGACCATCGGGCTGCGGGCCGATCCGCAGCACGAGGCCGACGGCCTCGACGACGGGCAGCACGCCGAATCCGCCTACGACCTGCACGTGCGCGGCGGACGGCTCGAACCCGGACGCTGATGCGGCCGCAAAGGTATCGTGCCGCTATGACCGGATCGCACCGTTTCTCCGCCCTCGTCGTCGCCCTGATCGCCGCGGGCGCGCTCGCCGGATGCTCGTCGAACTCGGGCTCGGACGCGGCCTCCACCCCGGCCCCCGCGTCCTCCTCCACCTCGGCGCCCCCGCAGTCGGCCGCGGCGATCCCCGCGCACGTCCCCGGCACGTACGCGAACGGCGACTGGGTCGTCCGGCTCGCCGCCGACGGGACGTGGGAGGAGGACCTGCGCGGCCAGGTCAACGCCTACGGCGGCACGTACACCGTCACCGGCGACCAGGTCCTGCTCCGCGATCGGGGCGGTTCGAGCGAAACCGCCACCCTGCAGGGCGACGAGCTGCGCCTGCCCTCGATCACCCTCACGCGCCGGTAGGCGCCTTCCGCTCTCGGCGATATCTCTCGACAGCCCCCGCGTCCTGCGTAATCATGTAATCATGTAATCAGGACCGACTGAGGAGGTCTCCCATGATGGCAGGACGAGGGCCGCGCGGAGCGGCGCCGGACGCGAAGGATGCGGGCGAATGGTTCGCCGGACGGCTCCCGGAGGGCTGGTTCGACGGTCCGCCGACGGTCACCGTCGACCGCGAGGAGATCGTCGTGGTCGGCGCGCTGCCGGCCGGCGGCGAGGATTCCACCGCGCAGCGGGAGGGCCGCGCCGCGCGGTTCCGCGAGGAGACGCGCGACGAGCGGATGCGGATCGCCGACGAGGCGCAGGAGCGGTACCAGCGGCGCGTCTCCTGGGGCGTGGACACCGGATCCGAGACGATCCTCTACACCCACCAGGCGGTGCCGGTGATGACCCGCCTGCGCCAGCCCGAGCGGCTGGTGCTGGACACGCTCGTCGACGCAGGGGTGGCGCGTTCGCGCGCCGACGCGCTGGCCTGGTGCGTGCGGCTCGTCGGCGAGCACACGGAGGACTGGCTCGGGCAGCTGCGGCAGGCCATGAAGGACGTCGACGACCTGCGGGAGCAGGGCCCGCAGCTCTGACCAGGGCTCAGGCCCTGTCGAGGGCGGCGATCGCGCGCTGCGGCGCGATCTGCCGGAAGCTGGCGTCCACCAGCTCGCGCACCTCGTCCCAGTCGACGACACCGATCGTCAGGTCCAGGCCGAGCCAGCCCGCGGACGCCATGTACGCGGGGAGGTAGAAGCGCTCGTCCTGTTCGAGCGCGGTGCGTTCGGCCGGATCGGCGATGAACAGCACGCTGGTGTTGCGCTGCTCGTGCGGCCGCGTGGCGGTCTTCTTGGTGCCGCCGCCGTACATCGCGAACATCTTGCCGCAGCGGAAGGTCGGGCGGCCGTGGGCGATCTTCTCGGTCGCCTCCGGGAACGCGAGCGCGATGTCCCGCACCCGGGCGAGCGCCGGATCGTCGTCGGAGAACATGATCGGATGGGGCATGCTCCCAACCTAACCGGGATCAGATGCCGAAGCGGTCCGTGAGTCGATCGACGGCCCATCCCGCCTCGAAGACCGGGGTGCTGAGAACGAAGGAGGGCAGGCGCGGCGGCCTGGAGCGCCACAGCGTCTGCAGGTCGTCGTGCGGGTGGTCCCCGGCGAGCCGATCGGCGAGGAGGGTGCCGAGGTACGGGGACTGGGCGAGGCCGTGGCCGTTGCAGCTGACGCCGTAGAAGACGTTCTTCGCGACCTCTCCCGCCACCGGGAGGAACGAGGTCATCGCGATCCACCCGCCCCACGCCCGCTGGGGTGCCAGGTAGTTCAGCGTGGGGAAGCGCTGGTGGAAGCCCTTGGTCAAGTCGTCGACGACCGCCGTGTCGGGAGCCTGCGCTCCCAGCGGACCGGCCGGTGCGCCGCGCAGGCGGCGCGTGCCGTACAGGAGCGTGCCGCGCGGGGTACGCCGGTAGTTCTCCAGGATCTGATGCGGGGTCACGATCCCGGCGCGGGTCGTCCACCCGATCGCTTCGAGCGCCTCGGGGTCGACGGGGTCGGTCTCGACGACGCTGGTGTACACCGGGCCGACTCCCGAGGGGCCGATCGCGAGCTCTCGCGTGTTCGCGTTCGTGGCGAGGACGACCCGCTCGGCGTCGACGCGACCGCTCGGTACCTCGACGGTGACGCGGGCTCCCGTCGGCTCCACGGAGCGCACCGTCGTCCGCTCGAAGACCCGCGCAGTGGACCTCAGGAGTGCGCTGCGGAAGCCGGCGCTGAACTTGCCGGGGTTCATCAGGCCGCCGCCGCGGATGGAGATGCCGCCGAGGAAGGTGCTGGGCAGGCCGAGGTCCGCGCCGTCGCCGAACTCGATGTTCGAGCCCGCCTCGCGCAGGATCTCCGCGTTCTTGCGCAGTCGCTTGAGCTGGGCCTGGCTGATCGCGGCCTTGATGTTGCCGGTGGCCTCGTAGTCGCAGTCGATGCCGAGCTGCTCGATGAGCCCCTCGGTGAACTGCGCGGAGTTCTCCGCGAACCGCGTCAGATTCTTCAGCTTGTTCCGGTAGAGGAACTGCAGGACCTCCGCCTCGCCCGCGAGCTCGTTCGACAGGTAGCCGGCGTTGCGCGAACTGGCGCCCCAACCGCAGTACCCCGCCTCGAGCAGGGCCACGTCGACCCCGCGTTCAGCGAGTCGCAGCGCGGTCGCCATGCCGGCGAGGCCGCCGCCCACCACCGCCACGTCGCACCGGATGTCACCCCGGAGCGGGGCGGCGATGTCCGTGGGCTCGTCGCTCCACCCGGTGAACGCCGAATAGGTCACTCCTGCAGATGCTTTCATGGGATGACGCCCTCCTTGGTCGTCCGGAGCCGCCCGCCGGGCAACATGGTCATATGACCAACTGTACGGGAGGCGATGCGGTCACGCGACCGTATTCGTGACTAACTCCTGCGCGCGACCTATGGAACATGTTCTACTTCGGGGGTGATCACGCAGGAAGTACGGGTCGGCATCGTCCAGTTCACCTCCGACCGGGGCCTGCCGCCCCAGCGGCTCGCGCCGCTGATCGAGGCGGCTGGTTTCGCCTCGTACTTCGTGCCGGAGCACGGGCACATCCCCACCCGGCGCGACGCGGCGCACCCGGGGACCGGTACGGCGGAGCTCCCCGACGACCGCTACCTCCGCACCCTCGATCCGTGGACCACCTTGGCGGCGGCCGCCGCGGTGACCGAGCGGATCGAGCTCGCGACCGCGGTCGCGCTGCCGGTGCAGGCCGACCCGATCACCCTGGCGAAGACGATCGCCACCGTCGACCACCTCTCCGGCGGGCGCGTCACGCTCGGCGTCGGTTTCGGCTGGAACCTCGACGAACTGGCCGACCACGGCGTCCCCGCGGGGCGCCGCCGGACGATGCTCCGCGAGTACCTCGAGTCGATGCGGGCGCTGTGGCGCGACGAGGAGGCGCAGTACGACGGCGAGTTCGTCTCCTTCGGCCCGAGCTGGGCATGGCCCAAGCCGCCGGGCGCGGTGCCGGTTCTGGTCGGCGCCGGCGGCACGGACAAGAACTTCACCTGGATCGCGAAGAACGCCGACGGCTGGATCACCACCCCGCAGGACCGGGGTATCACCGACGCCGCACGCCGGCTCGCCGAGGTCTGGCGGGACCACGGGCGCGACGGTGCGCCCCGCATCGTCGCGCTCGACGGACGCCCCGACCGGGACCGGCTGGCCCGCTGGGGCGAGGCCGGTGTCACCGACGTCCTGTACCCGGCGGTCGATTCCGACGAGGCCGCCGCCGGCGAGTACCTCCGACGGCTGGCCGACACCGTCGCGCCCGCGGACGCCTGACGACGGCGACCGACAGGGGGCGGATCGACGACCGGCGTGGAGCCGCCGCGACTCGTCAGTGCCAGCGACTAATCTTCAGGGCATGTCGAAGGAGCTGACCGAGGACGACCGCCGCGCGTGGCAGGAACTCGCGGAGGAGGTGCGCGGGCACCAGTTCCGGTACTACGTGCAGGACGCGCCCGTGCTCTCCGACGGGGAGTTCGACGCGCTGCTGCGCCGCCTGCAGGAGATGGAGACGGCGTTCCCGGAGCTCGCCGTCGCGGATTCGCCCACCAAGCTGGTGGGCGGCGGCTTCTCCACCGAGTTCACCGCGGTCGACCACCTCGAGCGGATGATGAGCCTCGACAACGTCTTCGACGAGGGCGAGCTGCGCGACTGGGTCGCGCGGGTGCAGAAGGACGTCGGTGGCGAGGTCGTCTTCCTCACCGAGCTCAAGATCGACGGCGTCGCCCTCAACCTGGTGTACGAGAATGGTTCCCTGGTGCGCGGGGCCACCCGTGGCGACGGCCGCACCGGCGAGGACGTCACGCTCAACGCGCGCACCCTGCGGGACGTGCCGCACGTGCTCACCCCGTCGGACGAGTTCCCGATCCCCGAGGTGCTCGAGGTGCGCGGGGAGGTCTTCTTCCGCCTCGCCGATTTCGAGGAGCTCAACGCCGGTCTCGTCGCGGAGGGCAAGGCGCCCTTCGCCAATCCCCGCAACTCCGCCGCCGGATCGCTGCGCCAGAAGAACCCGCAGATCACCTCCCGGCGCCGGCTCGGGATGATCTGCCACGGGCTGGGCCGGATCCAGGGGGAGTGGTCGCCGTCGTCGCTGCACGACGCCTACCGAGCGCTCGCGGCCTGGGGGCTGCCCGTCTCCGCCCATACGAAGCAGGTATCGGGGGCCGACGCGGTGGTGGACCGCGTCTTCTACTGGGGCGAGCACCGGCACGACCCGGAGCACGAGATCGACGGCCTCGTGGTGAAGGTCGACGAGATCACCCTGCAGCGCCGCCTCGGCGCCACCTCGCGCGCGCCGCGGTGGGCCATCGCCTACAAGTACCCGCCGGAGGAGGTGACCACGAAACTGCTCGACATCCGGGTCAACGTCGGGCGCACCGGCCGGGTCACGCCGTACGCCTACATGGCGCCGGTCACGGTCGCCGGCTCGACGGTCGAGTTCGCGACGCTGCACAACCCCTCCGAGGTCGAGCGCAAGGGCGTGCTCATCGGCGACACGGTCACCATCCGCAAGGCGGGCGACGTGATCCCCGAGGTCCTCGGCCCGGTCGTGGACCTGCGCGACGGCACGGAGCGGGCCTTCGTCATGCCCGTCACCTGCCCGGAGTGCGGGGCTACCCTCGCCCCGTCGAAGGAGGGCGACGCCGACATCCGCTGCCCCAACACGGAGACCTGCCCGGCCCAGCTCCGCGAGCGGCTCTTCTACCTCGCCGGGCGCACGTGCTTCGACATCGAGGGCCTGGGCTACGAGGCCGCCTCCGCGCTCACCGCCTCGCCGGTGCTGCACAACGAGGGCGACGTCTTCTCCCTCACGGAGACGGACCTGCTGCAGGTCCCGCTGTTCACGAACGACGGCGGCACGCTGTCGGCGAACGCGCTGCGCCTGCTCACCAATCTCGATGTGGCCAAGAACAAGCCGCTGTGGCGCGTCCTCGTGGGCCTGTCCATCCGGCACGTCGGGCCGTCGGCCGCCCGGGCCCTCGCGCAGGAGTTCGGCAGCCTCGACGCGATCGCTGAGGCCGACGTCGACCGGCTGGCGGAGGTCGACGGGGTGGGGCGCACGATCGCCGAGGCCGTGATCGACTGGTTCACCGTCGACTGGCACCGCGACATCGTCGAGAAGTGGCGCGCCGCCGGCGTGCGCCTCGAGGACGAGCGGGACGAGTCGGTGCAGCGCACCCTCGAGGGCCTGTCCATCGTGGTCACCGGGTCGCTCCAGAACTACTCGCGAGACGAGGCCAAAGAGGCGATCCTGGTGCGCGGCGGCAAGGCCGCGGGCAGCGTCTCGAAGAAGACGGCCTTCGTCGTGATCGGCGACGCGCCCGGTTCCAAGGCCGACAAGGCGGAGCAGCTGGGCGTGCAGATCCTCGACGAGGACGGCTTCACGACGCTCCTGGCGGAGGGCCCGGACGCGGTCCGACCGCCGGCGGCTGAGCCGGTCGCCGAGGAGCCGGCGGCCGAGTGAGCGCCGGGGCATGAGCGCCTCGCCCGCGGTGGGCCGCGCCCTCGACATCCTGCTGCTTCTGGCCGGGAAGCCGGGGCCGGTGTCGGCGGCCGTGCTGGCGCGGGAGCTCGACCTGCCGCGGTCGTCGGTGTACCACATCCTCACGGTCCTGCAGGACCGCGGTTTCGTGGTGCACCTGCCCGAGCAGCAGGGCTACGGCCTGGGCGTGACCGCCTTCGAGATCGGCTCGGCCTACCTGCGGCACGCGCCGCTGGAACGGCTCGCGCAGCCGATCCTGCACCGGCTGGCGATCCAGCTGGGGCAGGCCGTCCACCTCGGCGTGCTGCACGGCAACGAGACCCTGTACCTGCTCAAGGAGCGGCCCTCGTCCGGCCCGGCGGCCGAGGTCTCGCTCATCACCGACGTGGGTGTACGGCTGCCGGCGCACCTCACCGCCAACGGCCGCGCGATCCTCGCCGCCCTTCCGGACGCGCAGGTGGCGGCCCTGTACACCCGGTCGTCGGCGCTGGTGAGCCGCACCGGCCGCGGCCCCCGCACGCTCGCGGAGCTGCGCCGCCTCCTCGCGGAGACGGCGGAGCGCGGCTGGGCCGACGAGGTCGAGGACGTGACCGTGGGGCTGCGGTCGGTGGGCGCGGCGGTCTTCGACCACAGCGGGCACCCCGTCGCGGCGCTCTCGACCACGTGGCGACGGCACCTCGCGCTGCCCGAGCCCGGCACCGTCGGGCAGATCCTGCGCGACGGTGCCGCCCGCCTCACGGCCCGGATCTCCGGCCGCGCACCGGAATAGCCACTACGCGTCGAAGACGCCCTCGAGCCGGTACCGCGTTCCGGGGTGCAGGAGCCGGGCGACCGAGACGACGCGGTCGCGGGACCAGGTGCGCCGCCGGATCATCAGGCCCGCCTCGTTCTCGCCGAGCTGCAGCAGGCGGCGCTGTTCCGCGGTCGGCGTGACCGCCTCGACGACGTGCTCGCCGCGCATGAGCGGGGCGATCTCCATGAGGTAGTCGTGCGGGGTGCGGCGGGTGAAGTCCTGACGCAGGTAGTCGGGGGCCTCCGCGGCGACCACGAGGCGGTCCTCGAGCTGGATCGCGCGGTCGTCCTCGAAGTGCACCAGGACCGAGTGGAAGACGTCGGCGCCCTCGGGGACGTCGAGATCCGCCGCGGCGCGGGGATCCGCGGACTCCGCTGTCAGGGTGCGTACCTCGGCGCGGTGCCGGTGCCCGCGCGCCGCCACCTCGTCGGCGATCGAGTGCACCTCGAAGAGCGCGGAACTGGCCTTCGGTTTCGCCACGAAGGACCCGACGCCGGCGGTGCGCACCACGAGGCCCTCGGCCGTCAGCTCGCGCAGCGCGCGGTTCACCGTCATCCGGGACAGGCCGAGCGACGTGGCGAGCAGGGTCTCCGCGGGCAGCTGCTGGCCCTCGGTCCAGTGCCCGCTGGCGATCTGCTCCACGACGAGCTCCTTGAGGCGGCGGTACGCCGGTCCGGGGAGCCGCTGCGCACGATAGAGCGAAGCGACCTCCGTGTCCGCAATCGTCACCGTCGAACCTCCTCGGTGAGCACACTACCCGGCGGGCCACCCCGCAAATGATGTCTCGGATACGAGACATCACGGTGCCGTACCTGGCCGCAGCGGGTGGATGCCGTGTGTCATGGATCACGACAGCACTTCCGTCCCCTCGAGAGGACTCGCCCCATGACCCACGACTTCTCCGCCGGCGCCCGTCCCGTGCGCGCCCCGCACGGCCTCGAGCTCTCCTGCCGCGGCTGGCAGCAGGAGGGCGCGATGCGCATGCTCATGAACAACCTCGACCCCGAGGTGGCGGAGCGCCCGGACGATCTCGTGGTCTACGGCGGCACCGGCCGCGCCGCCCGCAGCTGGGCCGCCTACGACGCCATCGTCCGCACGCTGCAGACCCTCGCCGACGACGAGACCCTGCTCGTCCAGTCCGGCAAGCCCGTCGGCGTCTTCCGCACCAACGAGTGGGCGCCGCGCGTGCTGCTCGCGAACTCGAACCTGGTGGGCGACTGGGCGAATTGGGAGCACTTCCGGCACCTCGAGGCCGAGGGCCTGATGATGTACGGCCAGATGACGGCCGGCTCGTGGATCTACATCGGCAGCCAGGGCATCCTGCAGGGCACCTACGAGACGTTCGGCGCCGTCGCGAGGAAGCGCTTCGGCGGCACCCTCGCGGGCACCATCACCCTCACCGCCGGCGTGGGCGGCATGGGCGGCGCGCAGCCCCTCGCGGTCACCATGAACGACGGTGTCGCGATCTGCGTCGACGTCGACGAGTCGCGCATCGACCGCCGCATCGCCCACGGCTACCTCGATACCAAGGCCGCCACTCTGGACGAGGCGCTGGAGCTGGCGATCGCCAAGCGCGACGCCCGCGAGCCGCTGTCGATCGGCCTGGTGGGCAACGCCGCCGAGGTCTTCCCGGAGCTGCTCGCGCGCAAGGCCCCGATCGACATCGTCACCGACCAGACCTCGGCGCACGACCCGCTGTCCTACCTGCCCGTCGGCATCGCCGTCGAGGACTGGAAGAAGATGGCGGAGAAGGACGCGGCGTACTTCACCGAGGAGTCGCAGAAGTCGATGGCCGCGCACGTGGAGGCCATGGTGGGCTTCCAGGACGCCGGCGCCGAGGTCTTCGACTACGGCAACTCGATCCGCGACGAGGCCCGCAAGGGCGGGTATGACCGTGCTTTCGAGTTCCCCGGCTTCGTGCCCGCCTACATCCGCCCGCTGTTCGAGGAGGGCCTCGGGCCGTTCCGCTGGGCCGCGCTCTCGGGCGATCCGGAGGACATCGCCAAGACCGACAAGGCGATCCTCGAGCTCTTCCCCGAGAACGAGCACCTCAAGCGGTGGATCACGATGGCCGGCGAGAAGGTGCACTTCGAGGGCCTGCCCGCCCGCATCTGTTGGCTCGGCTACGGCGAGCGGCACCGTGCCGGCGTGAAGTTCAACGAGATGGTCGCCGCGGGCGAGATCGGCCCCCTGGCGATCGGCCGCGACCACCTCGACTCCGGCTCCGTCGCCTCGCCCTATCGCGAGACCGAGGCGATGGCCGACGGCACCGACGCGGTCGCCGACTGGCCGCTGCTGAACGCGCTGGTCAACACCTCGTCGGGCGCGTCGTGGGTGTCGATCCATCATGGCGGCGGCGTCGGCATGGGCCGCTCGATCCACGCCGGCCAGGTGTGCATCGCCGACGGCACCGAGCTCGCGGCGCGGAAGCTGGAGCGCGTGCTCACCAACGATCCGGGCATGGGCGTGATCCGTCACGCCGACGCGGGCTACGAGTACGCGAACGAGGTCGCCCGCGAGCGCGGCGTCCGCATCCCCATGCGGGAGAGCTGATGTCGGCCGACTGGACCCTCATCGACGGCATCGGCTCCCTCGTCACCAACGACCCCGAGGCGGGGGAGGGACGGCTCGGGCTGATCCGGGATGCCGCCGTCGTCATCGGCGACGGTGCCGTCCAGTGGGTCGGCCCGTCGGCCAGCGTCCCCGACGGTGCCGCCGGCGCGCGCATCGACGTCGAGGGTCGTGCCGTGCTGCCGGGATTCGTGGACAGTCACTCGCACACCGTCTTCGGCGGCGACCGTGCGGAGGAGTTCGCGGCGCGGATGACCGGTGCCGCGTACGGCGCCGGCGGCATCCGCACCACGATCGCCGCGACGCGCGCCGCCTCCGACGAGGCGCTGTCGGCCAACGCCGCCCGGCTCGCGGCAGAGGCGCGGGCGCAGGGCACGACCACGCTGGAGATCAAGACCGGGTACGGGCAGACGGTGCGCGACGAGTCCCGCAGCCTGGACGTCGCCGCGGGCGTCTCCGATGAGGTGACCCTGCTCGCCGCGCACGTCGCGCCGCCCGAATACGCCGGTCGGCAGGACGATTACGTCGCGATGGTCATCGACGAGATGATCCCCGCGTGCGCGCCGCGGGCGAAGTGGATCGACGTCTTCTGCGAAGAGGGCGCCTTCACGGAGGAGCAGTCCCGCGCGGTGCTCACGGCCGGCATGGCCGCGGGACTTGTGCCGCGCGTGCACGGCAACCAGCTCTCCTACGGCGCGGGCGTTCGGCTCGCGGTCGAGCTGGGCGCCGCCTCGGTGGACCACGTCACGTACACCACCGATGCCGATGTCGAGGCGCTCGCGAGCGGGAGCACCGTCGCCACGCTGTTGCCGGGCGCGGACTTCAGCACCCGCAACAAGTACCCCGACGCGCGGGCGCTGCTCGATGCGGGCGTCACCGTCGCCCTGGCGGCCGACTGCAACCCGGGCACGAGCTACACCACGAGCATCCCGTTCTGCATCGCGCTCGCGGTGCGGGAGATGCACATGAGCCCCGACGAGGCCGTGTGGGCCGCGACCGCCGGCGGCGCTGCGGCGTTGCGGCGCAGTGACGTCGGCGCGCTGCGCGTCGGTATGCGGGCCGACTTGGCGGTCCTCGACGCGCCGTCGCACCTGCACCTGGCCTACCGGCCCGGCGTGCCGCTGGTGTCCCGGGTGTTCTCGGCCGGAGTCGAGCGATGACGGATCGGGCACCGTCGGCCTGGACGGGGCGCGACGACGGTCCCGGCCCGGAGCACCTGCGCTGGCACTCCGCGATGTTTTCGGGCCCGGTCCCGGGCGCGACGGCGCTGATCGGCTTCGCGAGCGACGCCGGCGTGGTCCGCAACCTCGGCCGGCCCGGTGCCGCCGCGGGGCCGACCGCGCTGCGCGGCGCCCTCGGAACGCTGGCGCTCGCAGCCGATCTCGAGGTCACGGACCTCGGCGACGTCGTCGTGGCAGGAGACGAGGATCTCGAGGCGGGCCAGGAGCGGCTCGGCGCGGCCGTCACGGCCGTGCTCGACGCCGGCGGCCTTCCTGTGGTCCTCGGCGGCGGCCACGAGGTCGCCTACGGCAGCTACCTGGGCATCGCGGACTCGCGGCTCGTCGCCGACGGCGCGCGCCTCGGCGTCCTGAACCTGGATGCGCACTTCGACCTCCGCGTCGCGCCGCGCCCCAGCTCCGGCACGCCGTTCCGGCAGATGGCGGAGCG
This sequence comes from Tsukamurella sp. DT100, assembly GCF_049844855.1. Classification (NCBI taxonomy): domain Bacteria; kingdom Bacillati; phylum Actinomycetota; class Actinomycetes; order Mycobacteriales; family Tsukamurellaceae; genus Tsukamurella; species Tsukamurella sp. DT100. The sequence continues at coordinate 740,483 of NZ_JBNCLV010000001.1, read as the reverse complement.
GGAGACGTTCCTCGGGCGACGGCTGGACTACGCCGTCGTGGGCATCTCGCAGCCGGGCAACACCCGCGCGCTGTTCGACGAGGCCGAGCGCCTCGGCGTGCGCTACCTCCTCGACGACGAGTGCGGCGTGTTGTCGATGCCCGCCGTGGAGCGGTTCGTGCAGGACTTCCTCGGCGGCGTCGACGCGCTGTACCTGACCATCGACCTCGACGTCCTGCCCGCGGCCGTCGCGCCCGGCGTCTCCGCGCCCGCGGGCCTGGGCGTGCCGCTCGAGGTGATCTCGCGGGTGTGCGACGTGGTGGCGGCGAGCGGCAAGCTCCGCGTCCTCGACATCGCCGAGCTGAACCCGTCCCTGGACATCGACAACCGCACCGCCCGTACCGCGGCACGCCTCATCCACCGCATCGTCACCCGCCGCTGAGAGCGGGGCTTCATTCAGGGCGCTGTCGCGCTCCGTGCTGGTGTGGTGGTCGATCGCGACAGCCATGCGTCGCGCGCGCATGGCGTGAAAGGTGCTGTTCAAAGGCCATTTCACCGAGTGAGGCTATGCGCCAGGCGCATAGCCTCACTCGAGCGTGCCGCGGATCTCGCCCGCAGCGGTAGTCGTCCCCCGCGCCGCACCGATTCCCCCGTGCGGCGTTTCGTCCCCCGCCGCACGACGCGCGTCCGGTGGGGGCTCGGCCGTCCCCCGCGCGGCGCCGATTCCCCCATCGAACGCCGGCCCTCCCACGCTGGACGCCGGATCCCTCGACGTACGCCTGCTCGCGCGGGGCGGCGGTGCCTCGCCGCAGACGAAGGGGGCCATGCGCCGCGCGCATGGCCCCACCCTCACATCATGGATCTCACCAGCGGGGACGCGGTCATGCGTGGCACGCATGACCGCCGCTAGCGACTACACCTTCATGCCGCCCGACACTCGCCGGTCAAGCGAGTTCGCCCGCGACCTGCTCCGCGGCGGCCACGAGCGCGCCGGACGCGGCGAGTTCGACGACGGCCTCGATCTCCGGGGCGAGGTAGCGGTCCGTACCGGGACCCTCGACGCGGCTGCGGATGAGGTCGCGGACGGCGCCGGTCGCGGCGGCGGGCTGCAGCGGCGCGCGCATGTCGATGGCACGGGCCGCGGTCAGCGCCTCGATCGCCAGGACGCGGGTCAGGCCGTCGATCGCGCGGCGCAGCTTGCGCGCACCGGACCAGCCCATCGACACGTGGTCCTCCTGCATCGCGGAGGAGGGGATCGAGTCCACCGACGACGGCGCCGCGAGCCGCTTGAGCTCGGAGACGATCGCCGCCTGCGTGTACTGGGCGATCATGTGGCCGGAGTCGACGCCCGGGTCGTCCGCGAGGAACGGGTTCAGCCCGTGGTTGCGGGCCTTGTCCAGGAACCGGTCCGTGCGCCGCTCGCTCATGGACGCCACGTCCGCGGCGACGATGGCGAGGAAGTCGAGCACGTAGGCGACCGGCGCGCCGTGGAAGTTGCCGTTCGACTCCACCCGGCCGTCGAGGGTGATGACGGGGTTGTCCACCGCGGCGGCCAGCTCGTACCCGGCCACGGTCTCCGCGTGCGCGACGGTGTCGCGGGCGGCGCCGGTGACGATCGGGGCGCAGCGCAGCGAGTAGGCGTCTTGCACCACGGTGGTGTCCTCGCGGTGGCTCGCGACGATCGGCGAGCCGTCGAGCAGGCGGGTCATGTTCGCGGCCGCGACGGCCTGGCCGGGCTGGGGCCGCAGGGCCTGCAGGTCGGCGGCGAAGACGCGGTTGGTGCCCATGAGGCCCTCGACGCTCATCGCCGCGCTGATGTCGGCGAGCTTGAGCAGGCCGCGCAGGTCGTGGCAGGCCATGACGAGCATCCCGAGCATGCCGTCGGTGCCGTTGATGAGAGCGAGGCCCTCCTTCTCCTCCAGCACCACGGGCTCGATCCCGGCGGCGGCCAGGGCCTCCGCGGCCGGGACGAGCGCACCGTCGGCCGTGCGGACCGTGCCCTCGCCGATGACGGCGAGCGCGCAGTGCGCCAGCGGCGCGAGGTCGCCCGAGCAGCCCAGGCTGCCGTACTCGTGCACGACCGGGGTGATGCCGGCGGTGAGCAGCGCGGCGTAGGCCTTCGCGACCTCCGGGCGGACGCCGGTGCGGGCGGTGGCCAGCGTCGAGAGGCGCAGCAGCATGAGGCCGCGGATGACCTCGCGCTCGACCTCGGGTCCGGAGCCGGCGGCGTGGGAGCGGATCAGGCTGCGCTGCAGCTGCTTGCGCAGTTCGGTGGGGATGTGTCGGGTGGCGAGCGCGCCGAATCCTGTGGACACCCCGTACACGGGCTCCGGGCTGTCGGCGAGCGCGCGGATGTGCGCGCGGGTCGCGGCCATCGCGTCGAGCGACTCCTGCGACAGCTCCACGGCGGCGCCCTCGCGGGCGACCCGCAGGACGTCCTCGGGGCTGACGGGGCCGAGGCCGACGGTGACGGTGCTCATCAGATCTTCTCCATTTCGATCTTCGGGGTGCGGGGGAGGAGGCGGAACGCGACGGCGAGGATGACCAGCCAGGCGGCGCCGACGTAGAGGGCCACGCGGGTGTCCGCGTGGAAGGCGAGCAGGACGGTGACGAAGACGAGGAAGGCCATCGTGATCAGCTGGCCGTAGGGCCACAGCGGTACGGGGAACTTCAGGCCCGCTTCCTGTTCGGGCGTCATCGAGCGGCGCGCCTTGTACTGTGCGGCCAGGATCATCAGCCAGACGAAGATGGTGGCGAAGGTGGCGATCGAGGCGATCACCGCGAAGACGTTCTCCGGGATCAGCCAGTTCAGGACGACGCCCACCAGCAGCGCGCCGGCCATGATGACCACGGTGAGATAGGGGACGCCGTTCCGCGAGACCTTGGTCAGTGCCTGCGGCGCCTGTCCGCGCTGCGCCATGCCGTAGAGCATGCGGCCGGCGCCGAAGACGTCGCTGTTGATCGCGGAGAGTGCCGCGGTGATGACGACGACGTTGAGCACCGCCGCCGCGGGGCCGACGCCCAGGGCCTCGAAGATCTGCACGAACGGGCTGCGGTCCTTGGTGATCTCGTTCCACGGGATGATCGCCATGATCACCGCGAGGGTGAGCACGTAGAACAGCAGGATGCGGATCGGCACCGTGTTCACCGCGCGGGGGATGGTCTTCTCCGGATCCTTCGCCTCACCTGCGGTGATGCCGATGATCTCGCTGCCGCCGAAGGCGAAGATGACGATCGCGAAACAGCCCAGGAAGCCGCCGAGTCCCGTGGCGAAGAAGCCGCCGTTCGACCAGAGGTTGGACACGCCCTGCGAGGTGTCGTGCAAGCCGAAGCCGAAGACGAGGACAGCGATGCCGCCGGCGATCATCGCGATGATCGCCGCGATCTTGATCAGGGTGAACCAGAACTCGAGCTCGCCGAACGTCTTGACGCCCACCAGGTTCACGGCGGCGATGAAGAAGATGATGGACAACACCCAGATCCAGCGCGGTACGTCGGGGAACCAGAAGCCCATGTACACGCCGAACGCGGTGACGTCGGCGAGCGCCACGACGATCATCTCGAAGATGTAGGTCCACCCCGTCATGAAGCCCGCGAGCGGGCCGAGGTTCGCGGAGGCGAACTCGCCGAACGAACCGGCGACGGGGTTGCGGACGGCCAGCTCGCCCAGGGCGCGCAACACGATGTAGATCGCGGCGCCACCGATGATGTACGCGACGAGGACCGCGGGACCGGCGGACTGGATGGCCGAGGCGGAGCCGTAGAACAGCCCGGTGCCGATCGCGGAGCCGAGTGCGATGAAGCGGATGTGGCGCGCGGACAGGCCGCGGACCAGAGTGGAGCCGAGATCGCTCACGGGGGACTCCTTAGCGGGCGGACGAAGGTGTGCGGCGGGTCACACCCGATATGTATAGCGCTGTCTATACAAATGCGCAAGACCTGCTCCGGTCGAATCCGGCACCGCGGGACTTAGCGGACCAGGACCGTCGCGACGATGCCCGCGAGATAGCCCAGCCGGGCCACCTCGGATGGGCGGAAGTCGGGGCCGCCGGGGCGCCCGACCAGCACGACCTTGCCGATCGCGCCCAGCGGGGCCGCGGCCAACTTGGTGTCGAGCTGCTGCCAGGCGTCCGGCACCCAGTCCGCCTCGGCGTCGAGGGCGACGGAGCCGCTGAGCGGCAGGAAGTCGAGGTGTGCAGGTGGCGTCTCCGGAAGGCCCGACGAGCCGAAGACCGGCCACTGCGTCTCCGGGGTGTTGCCCAGCACTGCGCACCAGCCCACCCGCAGCACCCGCGGCACCTGGTCCGCCAACATCTGCAGCTGGTCGTGGCCCGCCGCGGCGACGTGATCGATGAGCTCGAGCTCGCGGTGGGTGTCCAGCACGTCCGCGTACGGGCGGATCGAATCGACGGTGATCCCGTCCAGCGACTCCGCTGCGGTGATCAGGGTGTCCGGGAGCGACTGCGGACCCAGGTCCACGACGATGTCGTCCACTGCGAAGCCGTCGCCGCGCTCCACGACGTCGAGCGAGAGGATGTCGGCGCCCACCGAGCCGAGGGCCACGGCCAGGGAGCCGAGGCTGCCGGGACGGTCGGTGAGGCGGACGCGCAGGAGGTAGGACACGCTCCGATTGTGGCACCCGGCCCCGCGGCGCGCTGATCCTGCCCGGCCCCTGGGCGGTCGTCCCGAGCACCCCGAGCCGGACGTCGGCAAGATCACACCGTCCCGGTTGGTGTCCCGCGCTCTCGGCCCCGACACTGGTACGCATGCCCCACACCGAGACCCGGTCGGAGGCAGGAGCGGCCCACAAGGCCTCGCTGACCTCCGTCGCCCGACGTATCGCCCCCGGCCGCGAACACGAATTCCTGGCCTGGACCGACGCGGGGATCGCGCTGGCCCGTACCTACCGCGGCTTCCTGGGCGGCGGGTGGGTCCGTTCGGCGGACGACCCCGAGCTGTACTTCGTGATCTACCGCTTCGCCTCCGACGACGAGCTCGCGGAGTGGCAGGGCTCCCGGGTCCGCAAGCACTGGTTGGAGCGGTGCGAGGGCCTCGCCGTCGAGACCGCCACGCACCGGCTGTCCGGGATCGAGGGCTGGTTCGACCCGCAGGCCGACGGTGCCGGCCCCGTCGCGTCCCCGGTGACGGCCGTGCCGCCGCGCTGGAAGCAGGCCGTCGCCATCTGGCTCGGCTTCTTCCCGCTGTCGCTGCTCATCAACTTCCTGGTGTTGCCGCACCTGACGTTCCTGCCCGCGCACGGCTGGGGCCTCGTGGGCCGCACCCTGATCGCGACGCTGATCAACACCCCGCTCATGGTGTTCCTGGTCCTGCCGTGGGTGACGGCCAGGATCAAGCCGTGGCTGGAGCGGCGGTAGATCCGAGCTCGGCCAGCACCGCGAGGCCCGCCCGCTCGCCGGACGCGGCAGCGTCGGCCAGCGACGGGAGGTCCAGCTGGTAGTCGCCGGCGAAGTGGATCGCGCCCAGCGGGTCCCGGAGCACGGGCAGCGAGGTGCGCCGGCCCGGCGCCCAGAACGGGACCACGCGGCGGTGCCTGCGGAGAACGGGGTCCGCGCCGAGTTTGTCGCGCAGCTCGGGGAACACCGAGAGCAGGTCCTCGGAGAACCGCGCGATGATCTCCTCGTCCGGCAAGTCGAACAATGCGTCCGCCCGGGCTCCACCGGCGAAGCACGCGAGCGCACCGCCGGATGTACGAGGGCCATTGCGGCGTAGCGCCGCCGCGTGGTTGAACATCGCTTGGAAGGACAGCTGCGGCGCCGAGACGCCGAAGAAGTCGTCCCACCGCTGCGGCCCCTCCTCTTCGGTGAAGAATCCCACGATCACGTAGCGGCCGTACGTGATGTCGTTCAGGGCGTTCAACTGCTGTTGCGGCAGGCCGTCGACGATGCGTTCGGTGATGTCGGCGGGGGTGCTCACGATCGCCCGGCGGGCGCGCAGCCGACCCGGACGGTCACCGTCGAGGTAGTCGGCGACCACTCCGTCGCCGTCCTGCCGAACCTGCTGCACAACAGCGTTCAGACGGATCCGGTCGCCGAGGTCCTCGGTGAGCACGTCGGTGAGGGCCTGGTTACCGCCGTGCGGCAGCGTGAAGTTGGGGATCTTCTCCGGATCGGCGAGCGCGAGTCCCACCGAGGTGACGAACTGGGTTGCAGCGGTCTCCTCGGGCTCGCAGCCCATCCACTGAGCCGACCAGGATCGGACGATCTGGTCGGCCAGTTCGGAGTCCACGCCCTTGAGCAGGTACGAAGCCAAGCGCGTCTCCATCGTCGCGCGGACCTTCTGCGCGATCGCGCTCTGCGACTCGAGGAAGGGCATGGCTGCGATGATCCGGCTGCCGACCAGGGCCATGCCGAGCCGGTCTTTCATCGTCATCCTGGTCTTGAACATGAGCGCCAACGGGTTCGAGGTGTCGACCATGGAGCCGTTGAGATACAGCCCGAGGCTCGTGCCGGCGAGGGACCCCATCTCGATGCCGTGCCTGTTCAGCGCGTCGATGAGCGTGCCGTTGCCCTCGGTGAACTGCGTGCCCACGTTGACCCAGTAGTCGCCGCGGCGCACCGTCTCGACCCGGCCGCCGGCCCGGTCGGACGATTCGAGGACGACCACATCGGCCTCGGGTGCGAGGGTGGTGGCAGCCATCAGGCCGGACATGCCGGCGCCGATGACGACGACGTCGTGGACGGTCCCGTTCGTGCTCATGCGTGGGCTCCTGTCGTGTGCTGGCCGTTCTCCGCGTCGACGCGCTTGTTGTGGGCGTCGAACGCGTCGTAGGCGCGGTAGAAGACGAACATTTGCAGGCCCCAGGCCGCGAGAGCCAGGGTGTAGAAGATCGTGTGCTCGGCGTCGTCACCGGGGATGTGGACGAAGTCGTAGATCGCTGCGATGAGGAAGCTGCAGAAGGTCGAGATTCCCGCCCAGACGGCGTGCTTCTGCTCGCCGATCTGCCACAGTCGCATGCTGAAGTAGATCAGGAAGATGCTGGTCAGCACGTTGGCAACGATGAAGAAGATCGCGATGGGGGTCGCGTAGGCCGATTCCTGGTAGCCGACCAGGAGGGAGCCGACGACCGCGGCGAGCGCGAACGAGCCGATCTCGACCGCGAGGGTCGGCTTGTAGCGGTGGGTGACCTGGAGCAGACCGAGGACCAGGATCAGGGTGATGCCGACGGAGCGGGAGAACGCGTCGAAGAAGGAGGCGATGGTGTACAGCAGGCTGTCGTGACTCGACTTGGTGGCGGCGAAGATGAAGAAGTTGGTGCACGAGGTGGCGACCACGATCCACTCGAGCCCGAGCAGGTAGTTGTGGTGCTTCCGGATGAACTTGATGCCGTAGGTGAAGCCGACGACGATCGCCCAGAGATCGGCGATCAGGAACAGTATTTCTTTCATGATTCTTCCTTCGGATCAGTGAGTATCGGTTGCCGAGCGATGTCCGCTATGCGTCCTTGGGCAGCACGCCGGTGCCGCGGGCGCGGACGGCGATGATGGGTTCGTCGAGAACCCGGGAGCGCCCGGTGTCGTCGGCCGCGCGGCACGTGACCCGCAGCTCGAAATCGATGGTCCGGCTTCGGTTTCCCTTCGTGACGAGAGTCGCCTGGGCCTCGACGACATCGCCGCCGCGGATGGGAGCGAGGAACTCCACGGATGAATAGCCGGCGAACAGGCCCTCGTGGCCGTCCACCTCGATCGAGAGGTTCGTGCCCACGTCGCCGAACAGCTTGAGCGCGAAGGCGCCATCCACGAGGTTGCCCGCGTAGTGGGCGTCCGAGAACGCGACGTAGCGCCGGTGCACGACGGTGGCGTTCGTGGGGGTGTCGATGTTGGGGGTGGGGTTCATGGTGCTTTCCCGTGGTGGTTTCGAGTGAGATGACGGTCAATCGTCATGATCATGTGACAAACTGTGACGGTATGCGTGATCCCCATCACAGTCAAGAGGGGTGGGGGGTTTGCCTGGTTCTGCCCTGATCACATGGGGAGATCGGGCGAATCGACGCCGACCACACGGTCGCCGCAGAAGACGCGCACGGACTCGGCGGGGCCGTGGCCGCCGATCCCGGATGTGCCCCAGAAGCTCTGCGCCGAGCCGTCGGCGAGGTCCGCGACCTTCGCGCCGTTGATCCGCACCTCGCCGGACATCACCTTCGAGCCGATGTCGACGGCGCGGGTCAGGTCGGTGCCGAACACGTACGCGTCCAGGCCCGACGGTGCCGCGTTCGCGGCGCGCAGCGCGTCCTCGTCGGAGTCGACGGCGTGCACGCTGATGACGGGACCGAAGAGCTCCGCGTTCGCGTCGGCGGCGTCGAGGCCGGAGGCGACGGTGGGGGAGAGGAAGAAGCCGCTCAGGTCGGGTAGGACGCCGGGCTGGTGGATCGTGGCACCCTTGCCGCGCAGTTCGTCGATCCGCGCCGTCAAGGTGGCGAAGTGCGGCGCGTTGGAGATCGGGCCCACGTCGGCGGCCTCGTCGAGCGAGTGCCCGATCGTCAGAGCCGCGATCCGGTCGACGAGAGCGTCGATCAGCGGTGCCACCAGGTTGCGGTGCGCGAGCACCTTGCCCGGGCCCTCGCACCACTGCCCGTTGAGCTTGGTCATGCCCTCGATAAGTCCGTCGGCGGCCACGTCGACGTCGGCGTCCTCGAGCACGAGCGCGGGGTTGTTGCCGCCCAGTTCCAGTTGGATGGTCGTGAAGTTGTCCGCCGCCGCGTGCGCGATCGCACGCCCCGCGCCGGGGCCTCCCGTGAAGGAGATCGCCTTGATGCGGTGGTCGCCGGTGAGCGCGGCGCCCACGTCTCCCAGGCCGTGCACGAGTTGGAGTGCTCCCGTGGGCAGCCCGGCCTCGACGAAGGCCTCGACCACGATCTGGGCGCTGGTCGGTGCGTGTTCGGAGGGCTTGAGGATCACCGGGCAGCCGGCGGCCAGTGCGCTGACCGTCTTCGCGGCGGGAATGAAGCTCGGCCCGTTCCACGGTGTGAGGATCGCAGTGGGACCCAGCGGAACCTTGTACAGGCGGACGTCCCGCCCGTCGGCATCGAGCGGGGTGCGGCGCGGAATCGATCGGAGCTCGGCTGCGGCTCCGCGGATCCGGTGCGGAAGGAACGCGGCCACCTTGCGCGTGTTCGCGATGGTGGTGCCGCTGGTGAGGGCATCGGTACGGGCGATGTCCTCCAGGCGGGTCTCCAGGACGTCCGCCGCGCGGTCGATCACCTGCGCGCGCTCCTCGGCCGCGGCGTCCTCCCAGCGGTTGAAGCCGTACGACTTCTCGGCGTGAACGAGGGCGCGCTCGACATCGTCGGGACGCGTGGTGACGGTGCGGTGGATCGGCTCGCGGGTGTTGGGATCGAGGTTCCAGACGTCGGGGACGACCTCGGCCGCGACCCATTCGTCGGCGATGTAGTTGATCGGTTGGGGCAGTGTCGGGTTCGGCATGGCAGTGTCTCCTTGCGGGTGGTTGTCAGACGGTGAGGTCGGCGACGATGCGGGTCACGTCGCCCGACTTCATCGCCTCGAAGCCCTCGTTGATCTCGGCGAACGGGATGACCTTGGTGACCATCTCGTCGAGCAGCAAGCGGCCCTGCAGGTAGAGGCGGGCGAACTCGGCGATGTCCTCCTGCGCCTGGCCGGATCCCATGTAGGAGCCGATGAGCTTCTTCTCGCCGAAGAAGAAGTCCGACGCGGGGATCTGCAGGTCGGTGCCGTCGGGCGCGATGCCGACGAGCACCGCGGTGCCGGTGGCGCGGAGCGCGGCGAAGGCCGTCTGCGCGGTCCGCGCCGAGCCGACCGCCTCGAAGGCGTAGTCCACGCCGTCGCCGAGGATCTCGCGGATCGCCGCCGGAATGTCGGTGGCGCCGTTCACGACGTGGGTCGCGCCGTAGACCCGGGACGCCTCGAGGCGGGCGTCGTCGAGGTCGACGGCGATGATCGCCGAAGCGCCGGCCATGCGCGCGCCCTGGATGATCGCGGAACCGACGCCGCCGCAGCCGATCACGGCCACCGTCGAACCGGGGCGGATCTGCGCGCCGCGGAAGACCGCGCCCACGCCGGTGATGATGCAGCAGGACAGCAGGCAGCCCACGTGCAGGCCGACCTCGTCGGGCATCTTAACGAGAGTGTTCTCGCGCATGAGGATGTGCTTGGAGAAGGCGCCGACGCTGCCCAGGCGATCTACGACCGTCCCGTTGGGGAGCGTGAAGGCGGGCCTCTGCCGCACCCGGACCTCCGCCTGTCGTTGACACTGCGTCGAGTGGCCGGCCGCGCAGTTGCGGCACTTCCCGCACGACGGGGTCAGCGCGCCGACGACGCGGTCGCCGGGCGCGAAATCGGTCACCGCGGAGCCGACGGACTCGACGATGCCGGCGACCTCGTGGCCGACGACGACGGGGAGGTCCGCGCCGACGGTGCCGGTCATGTAGTGCAGGTCGCTGTGGCACAGGCCGACATGGGTGACGGCGAGTCGTACCTCGTGGGGCTCGGAGTCGTCGACCTGGATGTCCGTGAGGACGAGTGGCTCGTTGATAGCGGTGAGTACGGCGGCTTGCGTGGTGATCATCGTGGATGTCCTTCGTCGATGGGTGTTATCAGTTCGTCGTTGCGGTGTCGGTCGCGCGGCTCGCCCAGAAGCCCTCGACGCCGTCGGTGAATGCACCGGAGTCCCAGGCCTCCTGGGCGGCCTCGTCCTCGCGGGCGAACGCGGCCTCGATGTCCTCGGGGCGCGGGCGCAGTAGGCGAAGGTGGAGGCCCGTGATACGCGGGTCGGAGTTCCACTCGCGGGCGAGGGCGGTGGCGCGCTCGACGAGCGACTCGGCGGGAACGATCTCATCGAGCAGGCCGATGCGGAGGGCATCGTCGGCGTCGATCCGCTGGGAACCCAACACGATCCGCATCGCGTGGTTCCGCACCAGCCGGGTCATCAGGAAGCTCGAGGCGTTGGAGATGATGATGCCGCGATGGTTCTCGGGCTGGTAGTACTGGGTGTTCGGGGTCCCGATGCGGCCGTCGCAGCAGAGCGTGATCTCGGACGCGCCGCCCACCGCGATGCCGTTGACGGCGGCGATCACGGGAACCCTGGTCTCGAGGATCGCACGGGTGATGTCGTGGAAGGTGGCGAAGGCCTCGAGGATCTCGTCGTACGTGGTCGGCACAGCCGCGAGATCCTCGCCGGCGGAGAAGGCGCGCCCGGTGCCCGTGAGCACGATGCCGCGGACCAGGTCACCGGTGCCGAAGCGCCGGATCTCCTGTGCCAGCAGCACCCTGGTGGGCACGTTCATCACGTTGAGCTTCTCGGGACGGTTCAGCGTGAGGACGGCGACGTCGTCGTCGATGCGGACGTCGAGGTGGGTGTCGGTCATGGCTTCTCGTTCACTTTCCGGGCGCGGCGACGCGCGCCGGCTGCAGGTCGTAGGTGGTACCGGGGTGTTCCGCGGCGCGGGCCTTGAGGGCGGGCTTGGCGATTCGCTCCGACGGGGTGCGGGGGAAGTCCGCGACGAACTCGACGTAGCGGGGCACCTTGAACTTCGCCAACTGGGCTCGGGCACCGTCGACGAGGCGTTCCGCGGTGGCGCGGTCGGCGGCGACCCCGGGGGCGAGCTGGACGAAGGCCTTGACCTCCTCGCCGAACAGCTCGTCGGGTTCGGCGACGACGGCCGCGGCGACCACGGCCTCGTCGCGCTCGAGCGCCCGCTCGACCTCGCTGCTCGCGATGTTCTCGCCGCCGCGGCGGACCATGTCCTTGATGCGCCCGACGATGCGGTACGAGCCGTTCTCCCGGACGGCGACGTCGCCGGTGTGCAGCCAGCCGTCCACGATCGTCTCCGCCGTGGCGTCGGGGCGGTTCCAATAGCCCAGCATCATCGGCCGGCCGGAGGTGATCAGCTCGCCGGGCTCGCCGTCGGTCACGTCGGTGCCGTCGGGAGCGACGACGCGGACCGTCTTCCCGGGGACGGGGCGGCCCAGGCGCCCGCTGCCGACGTCGGCGGTGTCCGCGGGCAGGCTGGCCAGATCTGCACCGGATTCGGTCATCCCGAAGATCTCACGCCACGGTGCGCCCCAGCGCTCCTCGAGCTGGACGTGGAGGCCGGCGGGGATCGCCGAACACAGGATCAGGCGGAGTCGGTTGTCGCGGTCCTCGGCCGTCGGCGGCTGCTTGAACAGCAGCGTGGGCATGGAGCCGAGGACGTAGCAGAACGTGACGCCGTGGCGGCGCACGTCGGCCATGAAGCCGGAGGCGGAGAAGCGGGGGAGGACGACGAGCGGGGCGCCGATCGTCAACGCCAGCGCGGTGTTCCACTGCGGGTCCATATAGGAGTACGGCTGCGAGGTGAGGATCACGTCGCCGGCGCCGAGGCCCGCCGTCTCCGCGCAGATGGCGCCCAGACGGGTCCAGTAGTCGTGAGTCAGCATGCAGGCCTTGGGGAAACCGGTGGTCCCGGAGGTGTACTGCAGGTTCGCGAGGGTGTCGGAGCTGACGGTGACCTCCGGAGCGCTCGCGCGGAAGGCCGCGAGGGTCTCGGGCGTGCCGGCATCGATCACGCGGACGTCGAGTGGATCGCTTCCGGCCGAGGCGACTTCGGTGACGAGGGGCGCGTGCTCGTCGTCGGTCACCATCAGCCGGGCGCCGGAGTCTCGCAGCACGAAATCGAGGTCGGCGTGCTGGTACGACGAGTTGACGGGAACCACGACACCGCCGGCCTTGAGTACCGCGAGCCAGGAGATCGGCCAGGAGACGGTGTTGGGCAGCATGATCGCGACGCGATCGCCGGGGCGTACACGGTCGACCGTGATCAGCCGGTGCGCGAGGCGAGACGTCCAGTCGTCGACCTCGCCGAAGGTCCAGGAGCGCTCGGCGAACCGGAGGAACTCGCGGTCGCCGGCGTCTGTGGCGCGGAGCGCGAGAAGGTCGACGAGGGTGGGCTGGGCCATGGGATTCCCTTCGATGGCGATGTGATCCTGGTCATAGACGGTAGCCGAACATGATCAAACGATCAAGGCGTGTGACCAAGAAATCGTGATGGGTCCTGAACTGCGATCAAGCGCGTCACATGTCTGAATCCGCTGGTATCGTTCGCAGTGACTTGATCAGGCGTCAGGATCGGACTCAGGAGGTGTCAGGTGGCCCGGATCTCCGCGGTGGAGCGTCGGCAGGAGTTGATCGATGCGGCTGTGCTCGTGATCGCCGAGAACGGTGTGGACGGCGCGACGACGCGACGGATCGCGGATCGCGCGGGAGCACCCCTGGCGACGTTGCACTACTGCTTCGCGTCCAAGGAACTGCTGTTCGGCGCGGTGTACGAGCACATCGCCGGCCGGTACCGCGAGGTGATCACGGAGAGCGATGTGCACGGCGACGTCGCGACCACCGCGCGCGGGCTGATGCGCGGCCTGCTGACGTGGTACGTCGAGAACCCCGAGACCGCCTCAGCGATCTTCGAACTGATCAGCTGGGCGCAGCGGCAGGACGGCGCGAAGGCGACCGGGGTCTACGACGAGGCCATCAGCACCGTCCGGTCGATCCTCATCGCGGACGCCGCCGCGGCCGGCCAGTCGATCGACGAGGCCACCCTCGATCGGCTCGCCTACGTGGTCACAGTGATCTCCGACGGCTTCGCGATCAACTGGATGGTCTACCGGACCGCGGGCATGGAGCCCGAGATCGAATTGACCATCGGCCTCCTGGACTCCTGGCTCGCCGCCAACCTTCCGGGAGGGGAGCCGGTGCCACCGGCCGCGGCGGAACTCCGCTCGCGGCCGGAGGCGGCTGCGTCATCCGACCCGATCGCGGGCCTCGTCTCGTGGGTGGACGTGAGCTGAAGCCGCCCGCACGACCCACTCGAGCGCACCGTCAGGCGTCTCCATCCACTCGGGATGCCACTGCACCCCGAGCGCGTCGGCGCCCGGCAACTCGACGGCCTCGGCGACCCCGTCCGCGGTGCGGCCGGTGACCACGAGGTCGCGTCCGCACGTGTCGACGGCCTGGTGATGCCACGAATTGGTGCGCAGCCGGTCGCCGAACACGCTGTGCGCCAGGGTTCCCGGATCGAAGCGGACCTCGTGGTCGGCGTCGCCATCGGAGAGTGGACCGGTCTCCATCAGATGCCGGATCCCGTCGGTGGGAAGGTCGGGGACCAGGGTGCCGCCGAGAGTGACGTTGAGGACCTGCAGGCCCCGGCACACGCCGAGCAGGGGTAGGCCGGCGTCCAGGGCGGCTCGCACCATCGCCGTCTCGAACTCGTCGCGATGGGGGTCGTGGACGTTCGGGTCGGACTCGGGGGCGATGTCCTGCACAACGGATTCGTCGCCGCCCCAGTAACTCGGGTGCACGTCCTGGCCGCCAGTGATGACCACGCCGGAGAGCCATTTGCAGAGATCCGTCGGTTCGGAGTCATAGGGAAGCATCACCGGCACGCCCCCCGCACGGGTGATCCGGGAGGCGAAGTCCGTGAAGAAGCTATCGGTGAGGCGCTCTCCGTAGCCGGGGTGAGCGCCTTCGATCAGGCCCATCCGGAATCGCCGGCCGGTGAGGCCGATCAGTGGCTTGCGGGGTGAGTCCTCGACGAGTGCGCCGATTCGTTCGCCGGTCATGTCGATCCTTCTGTTCATGCTGGGGCAGATTGTCTAGGTCATGTGATCATGATCATGGGGGACGAGGTCTCGCCTGTCAATCGTCGTAACGGTGCACGTCGACCGGCTGCCGCAGGCGTGATCGGCCCCCTGGGAAGTGGGCGGCTGTGATGTGGTGCACTGTGCACCGCTAGGTGGCGAAGGTCGGAGCACTGTGATGTTGATCATATGACCGACTGTCGGGCAGTGTTGGGGCATATCACACGGCGACACCGAAAGGCCCCCCCCGATGAATGCACAGACCCCCCAGCCCGAAGAGTTCGACATCGTCATCATCGGGGCCGGCATCGCCGGCATCGGCGCCGCGAAGTACATCACCGAAGCCTTCCCGGGCAAGCGCGTGGTCGTCCTCGAGGGACGCCAGAACATCGGTGGTACGTGGGACCTGTTCAAGTACCCCGGGATCCGCTCCGACAACGGCCTGCACACCTACGGGTACGAGTTCAAGCCGTGGACGGACCCCGACGCCATCGCCGAGGCCCCGAAGATCCTGAACTACCTCCAGGAGACCGTCGACGAGTACGACCTGGGCCGGCTCATCCGGTTCGAGCACGCCGTGCAGCACGCCTCGTGGTCGTCCGCCGACGCGCGCTGGACCCTCGACCTGCAGACCCCTGACGGCGAGAAGAAGATCACGACCAGCTGGATCTTCGCCGGCACCGGCTACTACCGCTACGACGAGGGCTACACCCCGCACTTCGAGGGACGCGAGGACTTCGCCGGCGACATCCTGCATCCCCAGCACTGGCCCGAGGACTACGACTACGCCGGCAAGAAGGTCGTGGTTATCGGCAGTGGCGCCACCGCCGTGACGATGATCCCGTCGATGCTGAACCATGCGGCCGCCGCCTCGCACGTCACCATGCTCCAGCGCACTCCCACGTACGTGGTCGCCTGGCCGAAGGTCGATTCCACGGCGCTCCTCTTCACCAAGTGGTTCGGTGAGAAGCGGGGCTACGCCATCACCAGGTTCGCCAGCATCTGGGCCGAGCGCGGCCAGGTGAAGTTCATGCGCGCCTTCCCGAAGATCGCGCGGGCACTGGTCCGCAAGCAGAACACGTCGCGGCTGCCGGAGGGCTACGCCGTGGACACCCACTTCAACCCGCCGTACGACCCGTGGGACCAGCGCCTGTGCCTGTCGCCCGACGGTGACTTCTTCGAGGCGCTGAGCAGCGGTAACGCCTCCATCACGACCGACAGGATCGAGCGGTTCACCGAGACCGGTATCGCGCTCGAATCGGGTGCGCACCTCGATGCGGACATCATCGTCACCGCGACGGGCCTGAACATGCGGCTCCTCGGCGGGATCGAGTTCGATGTCGACGGCGAGCCGGTGAACATCCCGGACACCACCGCCTATCGTGGCACCCTGCTCACGGGGCTCCCCAACGTGTCCATCGCGATCGGCTACACCACGTCGGCGTGGACGCTGAAGATCGGCATCGTCGCCCGGTACCTCTGCAACCTCATCGATCACATGGACGCCTTCGGCTACGACAGCGTCCGGGTCGAAGCCGACCCCACGATGGAGCGCCGGCCGATCCTGGACCTCAGCTCGGGCTACGCCCAGCGCGCCAAGGACGTCATCCCGAAGCAGGGCACGGGCATGTTCCAGATGTCGATGTCCTACCAGCAGGACGCGAAGATCCTGCGCGGGCCGTTGCTCGACGACGCGCTGCAGTTCGGTTCCACCCGCGACGACGTGCGCGGCGCCGGGGCACAGGCGAAGGAGCGGGTCGATGCCTGAGGATCTGGACCGGTTCGCCGTGCTCCCCGGCGGCACGCGCGTCTGCTACCGGGTGGACGGTCCCGTCGACGGTGTCCCCGTCCTGCTCGTCGCAGGGCTCGCGGAGGACCTGACGACGTGGTCTGAGCGGTTCGTCTCGGCCCTGACGGCCACCGGATACCGGGTGATCCGGATGGACAATCGGGACTGCGGCCGGTCGACCTACGCCACGACCCCGGCGCCGAACACGCTGCGCCAGCTGCTCGCCCGACCCCGCAAGGACGCCTACACGCTCGCCGACATGGCGGCGGACACGGCGCAGCTGATCGAGCACCTGGGCATCGGGCCAGTGCACCTGGTCGGGCGGTCCATGGGCGGCATGATCGCCCAGACCGTGGCCGCCCGGTACCCGCACCTGGTCACGACGCTGACCTCGCTGTACTCCACGACGGGGGACACGAAGGTGGGGCAGCCGGCACCATCGACCTGGGTTCTGATCTCGGCGCCCCCGCCGAAGGACCGGGTGGGCGCCGTCCGCTCCCACCTGCGGATGACGGCGCACCTGTCCGGCACCGCGTACCCGATCGACGAGGCCGAGGAGTCCGCGCACGCCGTCGCCACCTACGAGCGCACCGCGGGCGACGCCGTCGCCGGCACCTCCCGGCAGCTCCAGGCCATCCAGGCCTCGGGGGACCGCACCGCCGAGATCGCCGGGATCACGGCGCCCACCCTCGTGATCAACGGCGATCGTGATCTCATCGTGGCGCCGTCCGGCGGCGACGCCACTGCGGCGGCCATCCCCGGCGCGCGCCACGTCGTCATCCCCGGTATGGGGCACCACCTTCCGGACGCCCTCGCGCTGCGCATCGCCGATCTCGTCGTCGGTCATCTCGAGCGGGCGGTCGCGCGATGACCACCGCCGAGGCACCGTCGACCGGGACCGGGCTGGAGCGGACCCTCGGGGTCCCGCAGATCGTCTTCATGGTCGTGGCGGTCGCGGCGCCCCTCACGGTGTTCGCCGGGCTGATCCCGCTCATGCTCGGGACCGGCAACGGCATCGGCACGCCCGTCGACTTCCTCATCGTGGGTGCGGTGCTCCTGCTGTTCACCGTCGGCTACTCGGCGATGACGCCCGAGGTCCGCAGCGCCGGCGCCTTCTACTCCTACGTCCAGCGCGGCCTCGGCACGACCGCGGGCCTGGGCGCGGCGGCGCTGGCGCTGGTCACCTACTCGGTCCTCATGATCGCGGTCACCGCGTACCTGGGCGCCGCGGCGGCCACCGTGGTCGAGAACTTCACCGGCGTCGCCATCCCGTGGTGGGTGCTCTCCGCGGTGGGGCTGGTGCTGATCGGTGTCCTCGGCTACCGCAATGTGGAGGTCAGCGCTCGCGTGCTGGGCGTGCTGCTCGTCGCCGAGATCGGCATCGTCGTCGTGGTCGACGCCGCGATCGTGGTGCACGGAGGCGCCGCCGGCCTGTCGGCGCAGCCACTCTCGTGGAGCGCCTTCACGAGCGGCGCGGTCGGCACCGGGATCATGTTCGCCGTCTTCGGTTTCGTCGGTTTCGAGGCGACGGCGGTGTTCCGGTCGGAGGCCGAGGATCCCGACCGCACGATCCCGCGGGCCACGTACATCGCTGTGCTCGTGATCGCGGTCGTCTACGCCGTCTCGTCGTGGGCCATGATCATCGGCCTGGGCGTCGACCGCGCCCCGGGCCTCGCCGCCGAGGACCCCGAGGGGCTCGCACCCGGGCTCGCGACGCGCTACATCTCGAGCGTCGCGCACGACGTGGTGCAGGTGCTGCTGGTCACCAGCTTCTTCGCCTGCATCCTCACCGCCCACAACGTGGTCTCGCGCTACCTGTTCGCCCTCGGGCGACAGGAGGCCGTGCCGAGCCGGCTCGGTGCCGTGCATCCGGTGCACCGGTCGCCGCACGCCGCATCGGTGCTGACCTCCGTGGTGATCGGGACTCTCGTCGCGTTCACCGCCCTCGCCGGGCTCCACCCCGTCACCGAGGTCTACGCCTGGTTCGGCGGCGCCGGGACCCTCGGCCTGGTCGCGCTGCTCACGCTGACCTCCGCCGCGGTGCTCGTGCACTTCGCGCGGCAGCGCACCGCGAGCCTGTGGCGCGGCACCGTCGCACCGGCTCTCGCCCTGCTGGCGCTCGGGGCGATCCTCGGGCTCGTCGTGAGCAACTTCGAGCTGCTGGTCGGCTCGCGGTCGCTGGCGAACGTCTTCCTCGGCGTGATCGCTGCCGCGTTCGTCACGGGCTTGCTCTGGGCCGCGGCGCTGCGCCGCCGCCGGCCCGACGTGTACGCCGCCTTCGAATGACACCCCGTCCGTGAACCCCCTGAAACAAGGAATTCCCATGAACACCACCACACTTGCGGCGACGGACGCCGCGACGCAGATCCGGATCGCGATCGACGACGATGCCACGCCCATCGTCCGGCTGATCGGCCGCACCCTCCGCGACGCGGACGGTTTCGGCCACGCCCCCGACGTCCTCGGGCGCGCCAGCGGCACCGTCGCCGTGCGCTCGCACGCCACGCCGCAGGCCGCCACCGTCACCTTCTCGGGCGGCGCCGTGACCGTCACGGGCGGCGTGTTCACCCCGACCGACGCGACCGTCGTCGTCGACCTCGACAACCGCCTCGCGTCCACGGGATCCGACGGTGACCCCGAGCTCGCCGACGCGATGCTCCGGGTGCTGCAGGTCCCGCTGCCCGAGTGGCGGGAGGCGGCCGCCCGGTTCTGGGACCTCACCCGCGGCGTCCCGGGCGTACCGGACGTGCTCGTCGCCGTGGCGACGGGACCGGACGGGCGGGAGGAGGCCCGGTTCGGATCGGGCCCCTCGGCCTACCGCATCGTCGGCACCCCCGACGCGCTCGCCGGTCTGTTCACCGGTACCGACTTCCTCCTCACCGCCCTGGAGCGCGGCCTGCGCGTCCAGGGGAGCATGGCCCAGCTCTCGACCATGACCGCCGCATCCTGGAAGGCCCGTTACGATGTCTGATCCCACCCGCGCCGTCACCCCCGCCGGCCCGCCGGTCAAGGCCTACCGCGTCGAGGCCACCAACCACGACGGCAGCTTCATGGGCAAGAACGTCACCCCCGCGAAGTTCGACTCCGGGTGCAAGTCCGGCTTCGCCTTCGCCGACGTGCTCTTCGCCATCGACATGGGCACCGACATCGTCTTCGGCGATCCCTACCCGGAGTGGCGGGGCAACCTCTACGACATCTCACTGCAGCCCGACATGAACACCCTGGTCGAGTGGAAGCCCGGCGTGCAGTCCGTGATCGGCGACTTCTGGCTCCGGGACGGCAGCCCCAACCCGATCTGCCCGCGGAACCTGATGCGCCGGCAGATCGACCGCCTCGCGGAGCTCGGGTACACCGCCACCGTCGCGGTGGAGATCGAGACCACCCTGTTCGAGGAGTCCATCCAGGAGGCTCGGGCGCGCGGTTACCGCGACCTCACGCCGCTGGGTGGCGAGACCGGCGCCACCTACAACCTCGCACGGTCGTCGGACTGGATCGACTACATGGAGGCCGTGACGGACCGGCTCGACGAGCTCGGCATCGTCTGGGAGGCATGGACGGACGAGGCCGCCCCGGGCCAGACCGAGCTGAACATCGCGCCCACCGACCCCCTCACGGTCGCCGATTCGTGGGTGCGCACCAAGCAGGTCATGCGTGAGATCGCCTGCGAGAAGGGGAAATCGGTCACGTTCATGGCCAAGCCGACCGCCGGTTTCGGACAGGGCGCACACCTGAACGTCTCGCTGCAGCGCGAGGGCGAGAATCAGTTCTACGCGCCAGACGGCCCCTCCGAGCTCATGCTCAACGCCGTCGGCGGACTCATGGCCACGATGGCGGGCAATACTCTCCTCGCGCTGCCCCAGATCACCTCGTACCGCCGCCTCGTCGATGTCTCCGGGCCGCCCACCACCATCACCTGGGGCGTGAACAACAAGACCGCGGCGCTGCGCGCCATCGCGGGCCACCCCAAGTACTCCCGGCTCGAGTACCGGGTTCCCGGCTCGGACGTCAATCCGTACTACGCGCTCGCCGGGCTGCTCGCCGGCATCGTGGCGGGGATCGAGAAGAAGCTGCAGGCGCCGCCGCAGGTCGATGAGATGGCGTGGTGCCTGCCCGACGACTGCGGTGTCGAGCGGATCCCCGATTCGATGACGAAGGCGATCGAGGCGCTGGATGCTGACTCGTTGCTGCGCGAGTACCTCGGCGACGAGTTCGTCGACTTCTGGACGGCGTCGCGACGATGGGAGTGGATGCAGTTCCACACCACCGGAGGCGACCCGTACGTGGACCTCTCCGAGTGGGAGTCCCGCCGGTACTTCGAGTTCTCCTGAACCTCAGTCGCGCAACTGCACCAGCATGAGCGCGGCGACGATGGAGGTGGCGTTGTCGGCCAGCGGTGCGGGCAGCAGCTGACCGGCGCGGGAGAGGCGCCGTTCGACCGTGTTGCGGTGCGTGTACAGGCGCTCCGCCGTGGCCGAGGCGTTGAACCGCTCCTGGACGTAGGTGAGCACGGTCTCCCGCAGCACCGCATCGGCGGCGGCGAAGTCGCCGAGGGTGTCGGTCACGAACTTGTCCGCCTGCGTCATGTCGGCGGTGAGTACGGAGACCAGCGCCACGTCCTCGTAGCGCACCACGGCTCGGGCGGAACCGACCCTCGCGAGCACGCGTTGTGCGGCAGCGGCATCGACATGGGTCCGGCGGAACCCCTCGATGTCGGTTCCCGGTCTGCCGAAGGCCACCCGGATCCCGGGCCGGTCGGCGAGCGCGATCCGCACCGCGTCCGCCTCGGGTACCGTCTCCGCCGGCATCCAGACCCACAGGGCGGAGGCGCTCGCGTTCAACGTGAGCCGCCGCCCCGCGCTGCAGACGCGCATGACCGTCTCGGCGGCCGCGTCGAGTTCCGCGGCCGTCTCGGCCGGCTCGCTCCAGATGATCGCCGCCACATGACTGCCGGTCAGCGAGTACCCCAGCTGGGCCTCGGCCCGCGCGCGACCTATCGGTGCACCCTCGAGGAGCAGCTGAACGGTCGCGTGCCGCTCGGCACTGGCGCCGCGAGCGAGTTCCGCACGCTCCTGTTCCACGTAGGCGTCGAGCGCCGCGATCGAATCGTCGATGAAGGTCGACATCGACCGCTCGGACACCTTCATGAGCTCGCGCAACTCGCCGAGATCGTCGGTGGCTCCGAAGCACTCGTCGACCCACGCCTCCCAGGCGCCGTGCTGCGCGCCCCGCCACGAGCCGAGGTCGTGCATGTCGAGGCCGCGGCGCACCACGTCGCGGGCGAACTGGAGGATCTCCGGGGCGAGGTTCGGCGGTACCCGAGTGCCGGGGGACTGGACGTTGGACATCAGCCAGTGCAGCATGTTGGCCCGGTTCATCTGCCGGTCGGCGGCGGCCAGCTGCGGATCCTCGATCAGGGTTCGGTAGTCCGCCGACTGCTGCGCGACCGCCGTCAGCTCCTCCACGGCCGCATCGGTGGAGAGCAGGAGGTGTTCCGCGACTTCCCGCATCAGGGCAGCGGTGCGCCCGTCCACGCGCGGCCACGACGATTCCACTGTCGGACTATAGCGCCGCGGGTGGAGCGCACTGCAACGAATCATCCCTGAACGACCGGCCCCACGTCCTGCGCAGACCGAGCAAGAACGGTCAAGCGGCGGCCGACCCGCACGGTCGATACTGGATCCATGTCCGAACCCGCCGACCCCCTGCGCCGACTCCTCGAGGCCGTCCTCGCCGACCCGCACGACGATCTCGACGCCATGGCCGTAGCTGCGCACAGCTCGCTGCATCACTTCGCCCGCCAGGTGCGAGCCGGAGCCGGCGAGTCGCCCGTCGCGCTGCGGCGACGCGTCCTGCTCGAGCGCGCAGCCTGGCAGTTGCAGCGCGGATCGACGGTGACCGACGCCGCCTTCGGCGCGGGGTACGAGTCCGTCGAGGGGTTCATCCGGGCCTTCGCCCGCGCCTACGGGCATTCGCCCTCGCAGCTCCCGGCCACCGTCGGGCACTGGCTGCCCTCGCCCAACGGCCTGCACTTCCATTCTCCGACGGTGCTGTACGTCGAGGACGGGCACGAGGAATCGACGGGTGACGTGCTCGCGCTGCAGGTGCAGCACGACGCCGCCGACATCGGCGCGCTCCTGGAGGCGGTCGCGGGACTCTCGCTCGAGGCGTACAGGAAGGTACGGCTCCCCGGATCGATACCGCGGCACTGGGACGGACCGGACGAGTCCCTCGCGCAGGTGATGTGGCACCTCGTGCACAGCACCGAGCCGTGGCTCGCGACGGTCGCAGGCGACCCGGAGCCCCAGCGTGACCCCGACGACGCGCCCGATGTCCTTCGCGCCTATCACGAGCGGCTCTCACCGCGGTGGCTCGGCCTGATCCGCGACATCGAGCGCCGCGGCGCATGGGGCGACCGGGTGATCGACGCGCTCTGCGACCCGCCCGAGTCCTTCCTGCTCTCGCAGATCGTGGTGCACGAGTTGACCTTCTCGGCGCACCGTCGACTGCTGGCGCGCTGGATGCTGGCCGGCGCCGGCGTCGCCGTCGACACCCCTGCACTGGACCCCGACCCCATCATCTGGCACCGACGCATCACCGGAGGACTCGCATGACCGCCTACTCGTACTACACCGCGTCCACCCTCGACGGCTTCCTCGCCGACGAGAACGACAGCCTGGACTGGTTGCTCAGTCAGCCGATCGACGACGGCGGGCCGATGAACATCGAGGAGTACATGGCGGGCGTGGGCGCGATCGTGATGGGCTACACCACCTACCAGTGGGTGGTCGATCGCGTCGAGGCCGGCGACGAACCGTGGTACTACGCCGACTACCCGGTGTTCGTGTTCACCCACCGGGAGCCGGCCCGGATCCATCCCGGCGTGCGCTTCGTCGCGGGCACCCCGGCCGAGCTCCGCGCGACGATCGAGGAGGCCGCGGGGGAGAAGGGTGTGTGGGTGGTGGGCGGTGGCGACCTGGCGGCGCAGTTCGCCGAGGCGGGAATGCTCGACGAGGTGGTCATCAGCTACGCGCCCGCCACCGTCGGGTCGGGGCGGCCGTTGTTCCCGCGTGCCTTCGACTTCGAGTTGGTCGAGTGGGCGCGCAACAAGGCCTTCCTCTGCGGCCGCTACCGCGTGGTGGGCGCGAGGGGCCGGGCGTCGTGACCGGCGCGGGGCCGGGCGCTCGCGGCCACGTCGTGACGGTGCCGTGACCGCCGTGTGCGGCCGGCGATCCGCGCCGCCTAGGATCTAGGGTATGTCTGCCATCTCCCGGGACGAGGTCGCCCACCTGGCGCGCCTGTCGCGCCTCGCCGTCACCGACGAAGAGCTCGACGTCTTCGCCACGCAGCTCGATTCGATCCTCGAGCACGTCAAGGTGGTGACGGAGGTCGGCGACGCGGACGTCGCGCCGCTCACCCTGCCGGAGGGCAACGTGAACGTGAACCGGGCGGACAGCCCCGTCGGGAGCCTGACCCCGGAGGAGGCGCTCTCGGGCGCCCCGAACCGCGAGGGCGACCGGTTCGCCGTGCCGCGCATCCTGGGGGAGGAGTGACCGTGACCGATCTGCGTGCATCGAACGAGATCACCGGCGCGAACGCCGCCGACCTGGCCGCGAAGATCGCTTCGGGCGACCTGAGCTCCGTCGAGGTCACCCAGGCCCACCTCGACCGGATCGCCGAGGTCGACGGCGAGCTGGGCGCCTTCCTGCACGTGTCCGGCGAGGAGGCCCTCGCGGCCGCCCGCGCCGTCGACGAGGCCCGCGCCAGCGGAGAGTGGCCCGCGTCCGCGCTCGCCGGCGTGCCGCTGGCGCTCAAGGACGTCTTCACCACGACCGATGCGCCCACCACCTGCGGCTCGAAGATCCTCGAGGGCTGGACCGCGCCGTACGACGCGACCGTCACCGCGAAGCTCCGTGCCGCGGGCATCCCGATCCTCGGCAAGACCAACATGGATGAGTTCGCCATGGGCTCGTCGACGGAGAACTCGGCGTACGGCGTCACCCGCAACCCGTGGGCGGCCGACCGCACTCCGGGCGGCTCCGGCGGCGGCAGCGCCGCGGCGCTCGCCTCCCACGAGGCGCCGCTCGCCATCGGCACGGACACCGGCGGGTCCATCCGCCAGCCCGCGTCGCTGACGGCCACGGTCGGCGTGCGCCCGACGTACGGCGCCGTCAGCCGGTACGGCCTGGTGGCCTGCGCCTCGTCGCTGGACCAGGGCGGGCCCTGCGCGCGCACCGTCCTCGACACCGCGCTCCTGCACGAGGTGATCGCCGGGCACGATCCGCGCGACTCGACGTCTCTCGACGCCCCGGTGCCCGACGTCGTGGCCGCCGCCCGCGCGGGCGCCTCCGGCGACCTCACGGGCGTCCGGGTGGGCCTGGTCAAGGAGTTCGGCGCCGACGGCACCGAGGCCGGCGTCCAGGCGTCCTTCGAGAAGGCCGTGCAGCAGCTGCGGGACCTGGGCGCCGAGACCGTCGAGGTCTCGCTGCCCACGCTCCAGTACTCGCTGGCCGCGTACTACCTGATCCTCCCGTCGGAGGTCTCGTCGAACCTCGCCCGGTTCGACGCCATGCGCTACGGCCTCCGGTCGGGCGATGACGGCACGCACTCCGCGGAGGAGGTCATGGCGCTCACCCGTGAGGCCGGCTTCGGCGCGGAGGTCAAGCGGCGCATCATGATCGGCACCTACGCGCTGAGCTCGGGCTACTACGACGCCTACTACGGCAGCGCGCAGAAGGTCCGCACCCTGCTCGCCGCGGACTTCGCGAAGGCCTACGAGCAGGTGGACGTCATCGTCTCGCCCACCACCCCCACCACGGCGTTCAAACTGGGGGAGAAGGTCGGCGATCCGCTGGCGATGTACCTGTTCGACCTGTTCACGCTGCCGACGAACCTCGCCGGTCACTGCGGCATGTCGGTGCCCTCGGGTCTGTCGACGGACGACGGTCTCCCCGTCGGCCTGCAGATCCTGGCGCCCGCGCAGGCGGACGACCGGCTGTACAAGGTCGGCGCCGCGTACGAGGCCGCCCGCGGCCCCGTCGCCTGACGTTCGGTCACCCGGTCGACTACGAGGCCGGGTGGAGGTGGGTGGTGATGCCCAGCATGTTCCAGGTGTTGATGGTGCCGACGGCGACGAGCAGGTCGGTGCGGCGCTCCTCGCCGAGGAGGCGGCCTGCCTCGTCCCACAGGGCGTCGTCGACCGCGTCGATGCCGCCGGTGAGGCGCTCCACGAAGGCCAGCGCCACGCGCTGCGTCTCGTCGAAGAAGGGGCTCTCCTCCCACGCGGCGACGCCGTAGATGGTGCGGGTCGGCGTGCCCAGCCGCTCGAGATCGCTCGCGTGCATGTCGACGCAGTAGGCGCAGCCGTTGATCTGCGAGGCGCGCAGCTTGACGATGTCGTACAGGACCTTGCCGAGCGACTTCGCCAGCCGGCCGTCCAGCGCGACCAGCGCCTTGTAAGTCTCGGGCGACGACGTGGCTCCAGGGGTGCGGCTCATGGGCGGATTCCTCTCAATGAATGGATATTGCATGTCCAGGTTTTGGGCCTGGGGTCTCGGGGCGGTTGCGAAGAGGCTTCAGGCGCCGCCGAAGTGGCGGCGGGCCGCGTCGGCGACCCGCCGCGGTGTTGCGTCCGACAGGT
Source organism: Tsukamurella sp. DT100 (assembly GCF_049844855.1). Classification (NCBI taxonomy): domain Bacteria; kingdom Bacillati; phylum Actinomycetota; class Actinomycetes; order Mycobacteriales; family Tsukamurellaceae; genus Tsukamurella; species Tsukamurella sp. DT100. Next base: position 714,472 of record NZ_JBNCLV010000001.1, on the reverse strand, counting down.
CGGCGATGGAGGTCGCGGCGAGCTCGCGCCGCCATGCCAGCTCGGCGCCGCGCATGGCGTGAGCGATGCCGCACGGTTGCGCGAACTCGCTGCGCGGCCTGCCCTCGTTCATGCCGCGCTGCCGGATCTCGGTGCATGCGAAGGCCGACGTGCCCCCCTCGATGGCCGCGACGACGTCCATCAGGGTGATCTCGGACGCGGGGCGGGCCAGCCGGATCCCGCCCCGACGGCCGGGGAGGGATTCGGTGATTCCGTTGCGCGCCAGGGCCTGCAGCTGCTTGCCGAGGTAGGCGGCGGGCAGGTCGTAGGATTCGGCGAGTCGCGAGGCCGGGACGGGGGTGATGCCGCCCTCGTCGAGCCAGTGCAGCAGCACGCACGCGTGCGCCGCCCACTCGACGCCTTCGCTCATCCGCATGCCGGCCTCCTTAACCTGGACACAAGATATCCGGTTAAGCTGCGGTGGGCAAGCCTTCCGGCGCGACGAGGTCCGCGACCAGCTCCGATCCCTGCCGCTCGTCGTAGCGGTGCCCCAGCCCGGGCGGCGGGGCGGTGGCGCCCAGCAGGTCGACGGTGGCCTGAACGAAGGAGATCACCGGTAGCCACGGCGGGCGCGGCGTGGCGCGGCCGGATCCGGAAGGGCCCCGAGCCGGGGGAGTCACGAGCAGTCGCGAAGACCAGATGCCCACCGGATCGGAGGCGTTGAGTTGTGCGGGACCTGTGACCGCGACGCCGGCGGGCGTGCCCACCTGGAGTGTCGCCGCGATCGGGGCGCGGAGCTCCGCCGCTCGCCGCTGCGCGGCGAGGACGCCCACGGTCCCGAGGCTCTGCCCGTACACCCGGACCGGTGTCGACGGTGCCCGCCGGTGCAGCTCGTCGATCAGCGCGGCCGTGCTCGCGGCGGCGGCGTCGCGGTGCAGGACGAAGGACTGCCAGCTCGGCATCTCCGTGTACTGCACCGCCAGGATCGCGCTGTCGCCGTGCAGCGACTCCTCGACGCCGCGCACGAAATGCGGGTCCACCCAGCCGGACCCGGTCGGCACCGCGATCACCACGGCCCGTCGGGCGAGGCCGCCGGCGGCGATGAGCCGGTCCACCGCCACTGCGGCCCGGGCGGCGGGGGAGGCGCCGTCGGCGAGCGAGGCGTACGCCCGCACCCCCGGCGACGACGACGAGATGCCGGCGAAGCGTTCCGCGTACGACGCGGTCTCCGCGGACGTCGCCGTCGCGGGCCAGGCGATCCCGGCGACGACCGCGACCGCCGCAAGGGCTCCCGCGGCGGCCCGCGCCCGGACGGGCCACAGCGCAGCGACCGCCACCGGCGCGGCCGCCACCGCGACCGCGAGCGCGGCGAAGGCCATCGGCCCCACGGGATCCGCGCCGGCGGCAGCCCTGAGGTGGTTCTGCCACAGCACCCATCCGACCAGCGCCGCCGACCCGAGGTACAGCGCGACGCGGACGCCACCGTCGGACACCGCACGCCGGCGGACGACCGCCCACCCGACCGATGCCCCGATCGCGCCGAACACCAGGCACACCACGAGTTGCACGACGACGATGCGCGGCAACTGGTTCGGGAACAGCGCGCACGCCACCCCGACCGCGTAGCCCGTGAGCACCCCGCCTCGGATGCGCGGCGGCGCGATCACAGCCGTTCCCCGCCCGTGAGCCAACTGGTGACGAGCTCGCCCGCGGACTCGGCGCGCGGCGGACCGTCGTGCTGGCGCCAGGTATTGGCCCGCACCGCCATCACCGTCAGCCCGGCGACCTCGGTGCAGTGGCGGCGCTGCGCGACGGGGCGTGCCGCGCACGCGGCGGCGAGCCGGTCGGCGAAGGCGTCATCGATCAGGCGACGCGCCCAGCCGTCCAGGGGCCGCCCGGCGGCGTCGGCGTGCCGTAGCAGGTCGTAGCCCAGGTCGTGCCCCTTGCACGGCGCGTCGAAGTCGGCCGGCAGGCGGACCACCGACGAGCAGTCGCCGTGCGGGTTCACCGCGTATCCCGGCCCGACGGCCGCCGCGTATCCCAGCGTGCGGGGAACGGTGCGTACTTGGTCGGCGGGGTCCAGCGCGGGATCGGTGATCGCGCGGACGGCGACGGCGGTCGCGGCGTCCTCGCGCTCGGCGGTGTCACCTGCGGCGGCGGGGAGGGAGATCCCGAACGAGAGGGGGACGGCGAGGACGGCTGCGGCGGCGAGCATGCGGCGGTTCATGACAGCGACGCTAGGAACGCCGAACGGACGCGCGGATCGGCTGCGCGAGGGGTCCGATATCACCCGGAAGTATGAGGACGCCGAGCGCGCGGTGCCCCTAGCGTTGTCTTCCATGAGAACGACGACGAAGAGGATCGAGCGGGTCGGACGCGCCACGGTGCGCGCCGGCCGGTACCTGGATCAGCAGAGCGCGCTGCACATCGCGGACCCGAACGGCTCCCTGCACGACACTCCGCTGGGGAACTTCCTGCGGCGCAAGATCAACTGGCTGTTCCTGGTGATCGCGCTCATCATGTGGGCGGTCGCCTGGCCCACGTTGAACGAGCAGTTCAACGTCCCCGCGATCTTCCTGCCCATCATCAGTGGGCTGTCGGTGCTGCCGCTGGCCCTGGTGTGGGCGCACCCGCGCGCTGCCTGGGCGATCATCGCCGCCACGGCCGCGGTCTTCCCGCTGTTCTTCTGGTTCACGCCGAAGAACGACTGGGAGTGGAACTGGCAGGTCTCGCTCATCATCGCCATGCTCGTCTCCACTGTCATGGTCTTCCTGCGGGCGAAGCCGCTCGACGCCATCGCGGTGTGGGTGGCCTCGTCGCTGTTGTTCTGGGTCAACGCGATTCCCGGAACGGGCGGCGGCTGGGTCGCGGGGCTCGGCGTCGCCCTGGCCGTGAGCCTGTTGCTGCGCCTGGCCCTGCAGTCCCGCTCGCAGCTGGAGGAGCAGACCGAGGTCAGTGAGCTCGAGCGCGGCCGCCGCGCCATCCTCGAGGAGCGCACCCGCATCGCCCGCGACCTGCACGACATCGTCGCGCACCGGATGTCGCTCGTGGTCGTGCAGGCCCAGACCGCGCAGTACCGCGTGCCCGACGTCTCCGAGCGCGCCCGCGCCGAGTTCGACGGGATCGCCGTCTCCGCCCGCGAGGCGCTCAACGAGGTCCGTGCGCTGCTCGGCGTGCTGCGGCTCGACGACGCCTCCGCCGATCTCGCTCCGGCGCCCGGCCTCGGCGGGGTCGACGAGCTCATCGACGGTGCCCGCGCGGCCGGGGTCGTGGTCGAATACCTGCCGCTGCCCGATCCGTCGGCGATCGGCGAGAGCACGGCCCTCGTCGCCTACCGCATCGTGCAGGAGTCGATCGCCAACGCCACCCGGCACGCGCAGGGCGCCGCGATCACCGTCGCGCTGACGCTCGACGCCGGCACGCTCAACCTGAGCATCGAGAACGGCCCGCGCACCTCCGACGCCGATCTCGGGGGACCGGGCCTGGGCCAGGGCATCCCCGGCATGACCGAGCGGGCCCGCACCGTCGGTGGCTCCCTGTCGGCCACGCCGACGGCGGGCGGCGGGTTCGCGGTGCGCGCCTCGTTCCCCGCCTGCCCCGACGGCGCCACCGCCTAGGCTGGGCGCGTGCCCATCACCGTGTTCATCGCCGACGATCAGGCCATGGTCCGGCAGGGCTTCGGCGCCCTGCTGGGCGCGCAGCCGGACATCTCCGTGCTCGGGGACGCCCCCGACGGGAAGGCCGCGGTGGCGGAGGTCGCGCGACTGCTGCCCGACGTGGTGCTCATGGACGTCCGCATGCCCGAGATGAACGGACTGCAGGCGGCCGCCGAGATCCTGCGCCGCCACGACGGCGTGCGGGTGCTCATGCTCACCACCTTCGACATCGACGACTACGTCTACGAGGCGCTGCGCGTCGGGGCGTCCGGCTTCATGCTCAAGGACGCGCCTGCGGAGGAACTCGTCCGCGCCGTCCGAGTGGTGCACGAGGGCCAGTCGCTGCTCGCCCCGTCGGTCACCCGGCGCATGATCGCCGAGGTCACCGCGGCCCGGGCGCACCGTCGAACCGCGCCGCCGGAACTCGCGACGCTCACGCCCCGCGAGCGCGAGGTGCTCGAGGCCGTCGCCGCCGGGCGGTCCAACGCCGAGATCGCCGCGGCCCTGTTCGTCTCCGACCAGACCGTGAAGACGCACGTCAGCAAGGTCCTGCAGAAGCTCGGCCTGCGCGACCGGGCGCAGGCCGTGGTCTACGCCTACGAGACCGGTGTCGTCACGCCCGGGTGAACTCCTCGCTGGTTGTCGGGACGGGCGCGCGCCCAGGCGGCAAGATCGACGCCATGAGCCTGCGCATCGGAGTGTTGACCGGTGGTGGTGACTGCCCGGGCCTGAACGCGGTGATCCGCGCGGTGGTCCGCACCAGCGACTCCCGCTACGGATCCGCCGTCGTCGGATTCCAGGACGGCTGGCGCGGCCTCCTCGAGGACCGCCGGATCCACCTGTCCAACGACGACCGCAACGACCGCCTGCTCACCAAGGGCGGCACGATGCTCGGCACCGCCCGCACCCACCCCGACGTCCTCAAAGCCGGCCTCGACCGCATCAAGGCCACCCTCGACGACAACGGCATCGACGTCCTCATCCCCATCGGCGGCGAAGGCACCCTCACCGCCGCCTCCTGGCTCGCCGACGAAGGTGTCCCCGTCGTCGGGGTCCCGAAGACCATCGACAACGACATCGACTGCACCGACGTCACCTTCGGCTTCGACACCGCCCTCACCATCGCCACCGACGCCATCGACCGCCTCCACTCCACCGCCGAATCACACCAACGCGTCATGATCGTCGAAGTCATGGGCCGCCACGCCGGCTGGATCGCTCTGAACTCCGGCCTCGCCTCCGGCGCCCACGCCGTCCTCATCCCCGAAGTCCCCTTCGACGTCGAAGAACTCTGCACCATGATCAAACGCCGCTTCCAACGCGGCCACGCCAGCTTCATCGTCGTCGTCGCCGAAGGCGCCAAACCCGCCGACGGCACCATGGAACTACGCCTCGGCGGCACCGACGAATTCGGCCACGAACGCTTCACCGGCGTCGCCCACCAACTCGGCGTCGAAATCGAAAAACGCATCAACAAAGAAGTCCGCACCACCGTCCTCGGCCACGTCCAACGCGGCGGCACCCCCACCCCCGCCGACCGGGTCCTCGCCACCCGCTACGGCGTCAACGCCGCCGACGCCGCCCACGCCGGCAAAACCGGACAGATGGTCTCCCTCCGCGGAACCCAGATCGGCCTCGTCCCCCTCGCCGAAGCAGTCAAACAACTCAAACGCGTCCCCCGCGACCGCTACGACGACGCCGCCGAATTCTTCGGCTGAACCGGCGAACCGCGTACAGGATTGGCCACCCTGAAGCGAACCTTAAGAGGCGTGGGACAGAATCCCCGGTATGAATCCGAATCCTCCCTCGAACCCGGGCGGCTACCCGGGCCAGGATCCGTCGAACCCGAACGAGCAGACCCAGTTGCGCCCCACCTGGCAGCCCGAGACCCCGATCGGCGGCGCGCCGTCGTACCCGCAGCAGGGCGGCGCACCGTCGTACCCCCAGTACCCCGCGGCGCAGGGCTTCCCCGCCCCCGGCCCGCAGGGTGGCGTGCCCCCGTTCCCGCCGGCACCCGGAGCGCCCGGGGCGCCCGGCGGGCCCGGTGCGCCGAAGAAGCCGCGCCCGGCCTGGCTGATCCCCGCCCTCATCGGCGGCGGCGCCATCGCCCTGGTGATCGTGTTGATCGCGGGCATCGCCATCGCCAAGAGCGTCGGCGGAGGGGGCGACACCGGCTCGCCCGGCGCTACCGTCAAGGCCTACTTCGCGGCCCTGCAGGCGGGCGACGCCAAGAAGGCGCTGAGCTACGGCAAGGAGGGTCCCGCCTCCACCGAGCTGCTCACCGACGAGATGCTGCGCAAGCAGCGCGAGCTCGCACCGATCAAGGACGTGAAGATCGTCAGCGAGACCGACGGCTTCATGGGCTCGGTGCACCTGACGGTGACGATCGGCGAGGTGTCCTACGACGAGAACCTCAACCTCGAGAAGGTCGGCGACGAGTGGAAGCTGCAGACCGCGGCGGTCCAGCTCAAGCCGTACTCGTCGTATGACTCGGACAAGAAGAACATCACCATTCTCGGCAAGCCCCTGCCCGCGTCGGGTGTCGTCTACGTCTTCCCCGGCGCGCTGGACCTCGGCTCCGCCAATAAGAACCTGGTGCCGCAGCAGGAGAAGATCAGCGTCGGCGACAACAAGGGGCAGGCCCCGGTCGACGGCCTGTCGCGCTACAGCGTGGGCAGCACGTTCAGCATCGCCTTCGGCCTGAGCGACGCCGCCAAGACCTCCGCGCGCGAGCAGATCGCGGCGAAGTACTCCGCCTGCGCCGCCTCGAAGGACCGGTACCCGTCCGGTTGCCCGCAGTCCGACTTCTCCGGCGAGAACGGCACCTACACCTGGACCGCGCCGAACGTCCAGGACATCGACCTCGGCGACACCGTCCGCGACGGGGAGGTCTCTTTCCGCGACAACCGTCCGTGGACCTTCACGGCGACCGGGCGCGACGGTGCGCCGCTCAGGGGATCCGATTCGGGCTACGTCTCGGGCACCGTCACTGTGACCGCCGACGCGGTGGCCGTCTCGGTCCGCTGACCGGCGCCCATTAGGCTGGGGGCATGAGTGCCGAGCTTGCCGATATCGACCTTCCCGAGTACGCGGACGTCGTCGCCCGCTACGAGCCCGTCATGGGCATGGAGGTCCACGTCGAGCTCGGCACGGCCACCAAGATGTTCTGCGGCTGCCGCACCGAGTTCGGCGCGGAGCCGAACACCCAGGTGTGCCCCACGTGCCTCGGCATGCCGGGCGCGCTGCCCGTGGTCAACAGCGAGGCGGTGCGCTCGGCCATCCGCATCGGCCTGGCCCTGAACTGCTCGATCCGGCCGAGCTCGGTGTTCGCGCGGAAGAACTACTTCTACCCGGACCAGCCGAAGAACTACCAGATCAGCCAGTACGAGGACCCGATCGCGTACGACGGCCACCTCGACGTCCCGCTGGAGGACGGCACCGTCTGGCGCGTGGAGATCGAGCGCGCGCACATGGAGGAGGACACCGGCAAGTCGACGCACATCGGGTCCGCGACCGGCCGGATCCACGGCGCCTCGCACTCGCTGCTCGACTTCAACCGCGCGGGTGTGCCGCTGGTGGAGATCGTCTCGCGCCCCATCGAGGGGGCGGGGGAGCGCGCGCCCGAGATCGCGCGGGCCTACGTGAGCGCGCTGCGCGACCTGCTCGCCTCGCTCGACGTCTCCGACGTCCGCATGGACCAGGGCTCCATGCGCTGCGATTCGAACGTCTCGCTCAAGCCCGTCGGTGCCACGGAGTTCGGCACCCGCACCGAGACCAAGAACGTCAACTCGCTGCGCTCGGTCGAGGTGGCCGTGCGCTACGAGATGCGGCGCCAGGCCGCGGTGCTCGACGCCGGCGGCGAGGTCGTCCTCGAGACGCGGCACTTCCAGGAGGGCGACGGCACCACCACCGCCGGCCGGCCCAAGGAGACCGCTGACGACTACCGGTACTTCCCGGATCCGGACCTCGGCCCCGTCGCGCCGCCGGCGGAGCTCGTCGAGGAACTGCGGGCGACGATCCCCGAGCTGCCGTGGCTGCGCCGCGCCCGGATCCAGTCCGATTGGGGCCTGTCCGACGAGGTCATGCGCGACCTGGTCAACCTCGGCGCCATCGACAAGATCATCGCCACCGTCGATGCCGGGGCCACCCCCGACGCGGCGCGGTCGTGGTGGGGCAGCTTCCTGCCGCAGCAGGCCAACACCCGCGACGTCGAGCTGGAGGCGCTGGCGATCTCGCCCGCGCAGGTCGCCCGCGTGATCGCGCTCGTCGACGAGGGCAAGCTCACCAGCAAGCTGGCGCAGCAGGTCATCGTCGGCGTGCTGGACGGGGAGGGCGAGCCCGACGAGGTCGTCGCCGCCCGCGGGCTCGAGGTGGTCCGCGACGACGGCGCGCTGCAGAAGGCCGTCGACGAGGCGCTCGCCGCCAACCCCGACATCGTCGACAAGATCAAGGCCGGCAAGGTCCAGGCCGCCGGCAAGATCGTCGGCGATGTCATGAAGGCGACCCGCGGCCAGGCCGACGCCGCCCGCGTCCGGGAGCTAGTCCTCGCCGCCTGCGAGTGACGTCGAACCGGTTCGCCGTATCGCGCCGGCGTCGCTGATCACGACGCCCCGGTCGATCGCGCGCTTCGCCGTGTACATCGCCCCGTCCGCCCGGGCGAGCAGCACGTCGACCGCGGTGCGGTCGTGGGCCGTCACCGTCGCGGTGGCGACGCCGATGCTCGCGGTCACGACGGCGCCCCCGGTGACGGGTATCGCCTCGATCGCGCGCCGGAAGCGGTCCGCCGTCGCGCGGTGCTCGGGGGCCGTCCCGCCCACTACCGCGACGGCGAACTCGTCGCCGCCGATCCGGGCGACGACCGCACCGTCGGACACCGTGCGCAGGACGTCGGCGACGCGGACGAGGACGGCATCGCCGGTGTCGTGACCGAGCTCGTCGTTGACCACCTTGAACTCGTCCACATCGATCAGCATGACGGCGATCGGGACGGGGCCGCGTCCCGTCGCGTGGTCGACGACGCGCCGCCGGCTCGCGCGGCCGAAACCCCGCCGGTTCAGTGCACCCGTCAGAGGGTCGGTGTCCGAATCGGCGGCGTCCTGGGACAGGAAAGCGATGCCGATCTGCACGCAGGCGGGCACCCAGACGGTGACGACCGCGAGCATCACCGCCTTGACCACGGCCATCACCCAGCCGTACTCGGCGACGATCGGCGGCACGAACAGAGCTATCGCCGCGGCGGACACGATCGAGTGGGCGACGAAGTGCCCGGGCGAGAGCATGAACGCTGTGAACACGGCGACCAGGACGATGGCGCTGAGCCCGGCCGCGCCCGCCATGGTCTCGGCATCGGTCCAGGAGACGGCGGCGATCGAGATCGTGGAACTGAGCACGAAGGCGAGTGCGGCATTCTCGCTCGGCGCTGCGCCGAGCTGCCAGCGGACGGCCCAGTACAGGCCCAGGACCGCGCCGGTCACGAGGATGGCCGCCGGTGCCGCGGGAAAGGCAGCGAACTCCCGGGTCTGGTCGTTGAGGAGGAGGGCTGCGGAGATCGATCCGAGCAGCGCGGCGCACACACTGACGACCACGCGGAAGCCGCGGAGCAGGCTTCGACTGGCGAAGTAGTCGATCCGGTCGTCGTAGTCGGGCCCGGAGCGCCACCACGTCGCGCGGACGTACGCGATCCACCGGGCCAGATCCCGCACGGCGACAGCCGTGCGCACCCCGCGGGGCGGCGATGTCTTCACCCAGTGCTCCTGCCGACCGAACGACCGATACCGAAGGGGTGATCGCGGAACAGGGGTTTTCGTTACCGGACGTTCGCGGCGCTCACGGAACTCAGTCGTCGGTGGCGTTCGGCTCGCCGTTCGGCGATCGCCGTCAGTCCGGTCCTTCGCTGGTCGAAGCGGGATCTGGGGGCGTTAGCAGCACTACTCGATCGTCGGTGGGGGAGGGCGCGCCCACCGACTTATTGATGGTGCCGGCGAGAACGGTCGTGGGGTCGGAGCCTCCCCCGATCCGGCCGAACGATCCGAAGGTCCGCCCCTGTTCGACGCTCATGCGGACGGGATCCTGCTCGGCGGTCGCAGATCCGGGCTTGATCTTGACCCAGTACACGTTGTCCGCGCCGCGCTGCGACACTCCGACCCAGTCGCCGGCGACTCCGCAGCCCAGAGCCCCCGGGCGGTCCGCCCACGTCCAGACGGTTTCAGCCGGACGCGCCGGGTATACCACCCGCAGGGTGTCGCCGGACCGACCGTTGTCATCCGCGACGTACAGCGGAGCATCGGAATCGCCCCACTGTTGGCAGAGTGAGGAGCGGACGCCGCCATTGTTGGCGAGGACCCGCGCTGTAGCGGGTTGGCTCGCCCCGTGGCCTTCGAGAAGGAAGACCTTCCCGGCGAGCGAGTTCGGATCCGCGGCGGCAGCCGGGTCGCCGGCATTGCCGGACGCCACCACCAGCCCTTGACGTGTCCACAGGAGTGATCCCATGTTGCCTGTGCGCCCCTTGGGAATGCCGGTGAAAATGACCTTCGGGACATCGCCCTGGGCGACGCGGACGACGCGGTTGTCGGTGGGGGTCGAGATGAGCGCGAAGATCAGTCGGTCCTCGTCGTACGTCGGGGACAACGCGATCGATGCGAGGCCGCCGTCGCCGGAGGTGTCCACCTCCAAGCGGAGCATTTCGCGGCTCGGCTGATCCGTCGTCGTGTACGTGATGAGGCCGTTCCTCTGGGCCACGATCGAGTGTTCAGCCGTATCGGTGGGAATGACGGTGGTCGGTGTGTCGAGGCACGTGGCCGTGACGGCCCGATCCATGTCGACGCACGGTCCGGGGAACTTCGGCTTCTGGCTCGGCGTCGTCGGGCGCTTCGTGGTGACCTGGCCCGTGGGCGGGCCGGTGAAGGGCGCGGCCTCGCTGCCGGAGAAGTCGGCGCACCCCGCCAGCAGCGCCGCGGCCGTCGCGACCACGACGGCACGACGCGCGCCGGAACGCGCGCGCCCGGTCCCCACACTCATGCCGCCACCCTACCGATCGGCCCCGGGCCGCGGTTCGCTCCCGGCCCGCGGCGCGTTCGCACTCTAGGGTGGATTCCGTGAGTGACAAGGACGGAACCGAGAACGCGACCAGCGAGGGTGCGGGCGAATCCCCTTTCGACTTCCGGCCGACGGGCGAGCTGCCCCGGTTCGGTGAGAAGCACCCCACCGGAGGGTTCATCCTGGACCCCCACGACGATTCGGACACGGGCATCGGGCCGGTGCTGCCGCGCTACCGCGACGAGCCGGTGGGCGCGACGCCCGCTTCCGAGCCCGCGGAGGCCCCGGCCGCCGCGGCGAGTGCGCCCACCGCGGCGGTGACCCCGGCACCGTCGGGCGCCGACGAGCCCACCACCTCCGTGCCGGACACCAGCGATCTCGCGGCCGCGATCGCCGCCGCGAACGCGGCCACCGCGGCGATCTCCACGTCCGGGACCCCGGACGCGGCGACGGAGCGCGCCGACCTCTCGAGCGACGAGCGGGACGAGTTCGGCAAGCGCTACAACCGCCGACGGGGCCGCGAGCGCGCCGCACAGGCCCGCGCCGAGGCCGAGGGCATCCCGCTGGACACCGCGGCCACCGAGCCGATCGCGCCGCCGCCCGGCCGCCGGTTCGGCAAGCCCGTCGCCGACGTCCCCGCCGAGCTGGAGGAGGCGCGCAAGGCCGCGCGCCGCGGCACCACCGACCTCGGGCTCCTCGTCCTGCGCGTGGCGGTCGGCGTGATCCTCGCCGCGCACGGCATCCAGAAGCTCTTCGGTATCTGGGGCGGCCCCGGTATCGACGGCTTCGCCTCCTACCTGCAGAACGGCAACGACCCGTCGCTCGGCTTCGAGCGCTTCACCAAGGTCATCTCCATCGCGACCGGCGTCGTCGAGCTGGGCGGCGGCGCGATGCTGGTCCTCGGCCTGCTCACCCCGATCGCGGCCGCCGGCGCGGTGGGCGTGATGCTCTCGGCGATCCTGTTCAAGCTGACCACCGCGGGCAACGGCTTCGTCTTCTTCGCCCAGGACAAGGGCGTCGAGTTCGAGCTCCTCCTCCTGTTCGCGTCGGTGGCGATCATCCTCACCGGCCCGGGCAAGATCTCGCTGGACTTCAACCGGGGGTGGGCACGGCGCCCGCACATCGGCTCGGTCGTGTGGCTGATCGTCGCGGTCGCCGCGGCGGTCACCGTGTGGATCCTGCTCAACGGCGCGAATCCGCTGGTCAAGCAATAGCCGCTCGAACGCCGAACGCCCGGCACTCCCTGAGGGGAGGCCGGGCGTTCGACGTTGCGACGGTGCTTACGGCACGTACCGGACCGCACCCTTGTCGGCAGACGTGGCCAGGGCCGCGTACGCCCGCAGCGCCGTGGTGACGGTGCGCTGACGATCCTTGGGCTGCCAGGGGCGCTCCGAGGCGTCCATCTTCGCGCGACGACGCGCCAGTTCCTCGTCGTCGACGAGCAGCTCGAGGGCGCGCGTGTGCACGTCGATGCGGATCCGGTCGCCGTCCTCGATCAGGCCGATGGCGCCGCCGGCCGCGGCCTCGGGGGAGATGTGGCCGATGGACAGGCCCGAGGTGCCGCCGGAGAACCGGCCATCGGTGATCAGGGCGCACACCTTGCCCAGGCCGCGGCCCTTGAGGAAGGACGTGGGGTGCAGCATCTCCTGCATGCCCGGCCCGCCCTTGGGACCCTCGTAGCGGATGACGACCACGTCGCCGGCCTTGATCTGCTTGCCCAGGATCTTCGAGACCGCGTCCTCCTGGGACTCGACCACCACGGCCGGGCCCTCGAAGGTGAACAGTTCCTCGTCGATGCCCGCGGTCTTGAGGATGGCACCGTCGACGGCGATGTTCCCGCGCAGCACGCAGAGCCCGCCCTCCACGGTGTAGGCGTGCTCGATGTCGCGGATGCAGCCGCCCGCCTGGTCGGTGTCGAGGCTCTCCCACTGGTTCTTGGTGGAGAAGGGCTGCGTGGTGCGGACGCCGCCGGGCGCCGCGTGGAAGAGCTCGAGCGCCTCGTCGGTGGCCTTGCCGGAGCGGATGTCCCAGTCGTCGAGCCACTTGTCGAAGGACTGCTCGTGCACGGTGTGCACGTCGGTCTCCAGCAGGCCGCCGCGACGCAGCTCGCCCAGGATGGCGGGGATGCCGCCGGCCCGGTGCACGTCCTCCATGTGGTAGTCGCTGTTCGGCGACACCTTGGACAGGCAGGGCACCTTGCGGCTGATCGCGTCGATGGTGCTGAGGTCGAAGTCGACCTCGCCCTCCTGCGCGGCGGCCAGCGTGTGCAGCACGGTGTTGGTGGAGCCGCCCATGGCCACGTCGAGCGCCATCGCGTTGCGGAACGCGGCGGGGGTGGCGACGTTGCGGGGGAGCACAGACTCGTCGCCGTCGCGGTAGTACCGCAGCGCGGCCTCGACGACGACGGTGCCCGCCCGCTCGAAGAGCGCGCGGCGGGCGGCGTGGGTCGCCAGCGTCGAACCGTTGCCCGGCAGCGCGAGGCCCAGGGCCTCGGTGAGGCAGTTCATGGAGTTGGCGGTGAACATGCCGGAACAGGAGCCGCAGGTGGGGCACGCGGAGCGCTCGACCTCGCTCAGGCCCGCCTCGTCGATCGCGTCGTTCGCGGACGCCGAGATCGCGGTGATGAGGTCGGTCGGGGCCTTGGCGACACCGTCGACGATGACCGCCTTGCCGGCCTCCATCGGGCCGCCGGAGACGAACACCGTGGGGATGTTCAGGCGCATCGCGGCGTTGAGCATGCCGGGCGTGATCTTGTCGCAGTTGGAGATGCACACCAGCGCGTCGGCGGTGTGGGCGTTCGCCATGTACTCCACGGAGTCGGCGATGATCTCGCGGCTGGGCAGGCTGTAGAGCATGCCGCCGTGGCCCATGGCGATGCCGTCGTCGACGGCGATGGTGTGGAACTCGCGGGCGACGCCGCCCGCGGCGCGCACGGACTCGGCGACGATCTCGCCCATGTCCTTGAGGTGCACGTGGCCGGGCACGAACTGCGTGTAGGAGTTCGCGATGGCCACGATCGGCTTGCCGAAATCGCTGTCCGTGAGGCCGGTGGCGCGCCAGAGCGAACGGGCGCCTGCGGCGTTACGGCCGACGGTGGTGGTGCGTGAGCGGAGCGGTGGCATGAGCTTCTCGCCTCGGATCTTCGTATCGTGCGGGCTGGTGGGAGACATGCTCCCCGTGAACAGGAGAAGGCCTGTTCGGCGGGATTTATTCCGCCGTGACGTCGGGGATCCGGCCGCCGGAGGCGACCGCGACGCGGGGGAGCTGGCTGATGGTGACGGCGGGTAGTCGCACCTCGGAACCGTCGGTGCGGACTGCGTACACCGCACCGTTGCGTCCGATTCTAATGCCTGCCAGTTCGTCCCAGCCGATCGTGGTGGCACTGAGGACCCGCACGGAGCGCACGCCGTCGGGTCCGATGACGGTGCGCACGCGCAGGATCCACAGCGCGAGCAGGATCGGGACGATCAGCAGCAGCCACCCGAGGATCGCGGCGCCGGTGCCGGCGGCGCTGCCGTCGATGGACCGGCCCACGGTCCAGGGGCCGACGATGGGCGCGAGACACACGGCGAACAGGGCGACGCCGAGCAGCGCGATGCGGGGATGCTTGAAGACGACCCGGTCGCCGGCCTCGATCGGCACGGAGGTGTCCGAGGTGTGGTCGGTGGTCACGGTGCGGGTCGTGCCCGTCGTGCTCGGCTGCTTCGCAGGGCTCTCGCTCATAACACGCATTGTCGCACGCGGCAGCAGAATCCCATCCTGTGAGACGGCGGTGCTCACTGGTTTGACGCGAATGCACACCGGGGCCTAGTTTCACTGGTGTGAAACACAGCAACCAGCTTCTCGTAATCGGTCGGCGCGTCAACGCCTGAACCGGTTATCACCGTTTCGCACCAGCATCGACGCGCTACCCTCGCTCAGCTACCGCTGACGGGGGTTTTTTGTTGCCCGGATAGTCTTCGGACGACGTACGCACGTCGATATGTCCATTGAGTAGAGCACCGCTAGAGCACGAGAAGGTCACGTCGTGAGCGCACCTACAGCCCGGCCCCACCCGGGGCAGAAGCCCGGGGCCCGCAAGCCCGGCGCCGGCATCCCCGGCCCGCATTCCGCCGCATCGAAGCAGCACGTCGCCGACGTCGCGCACAGCGCCCTCGAGGGCGCCCGTGTCGTGGCCCCCGAGCGGGTCACCGGCGCGCAGTCGGTGGTCCGGTCGCTCGAGGAGATCGGTGTGGACACGGTCTTCGGCATTCCCGGCGGTTGCATCCTCCCGGTCTACGACCCGCTCCTCGACTCCAAGAAGGTCCGCCACGTCCTGGTGCGCCACGAGCAGGGCGCCGGCCACGCCGCCACCGGCTACGCCCAGGCCACCGGCAAGGTCGGCGTGTGCATGGCGACGTCGGGCCCCGGCGCGACCAACCTGGTCACGCCCCTGGCCGACGCGCAGATGGACTCGGTCCCGATCGTCGCGATCACCGGCCAGGTCGGCCGCCCGCTGATCGGCACCGACGCCTTCCAGGAGGCCGACATCTCGGGCATCACGATGCCCGTGACCAAGCACAACTTCCTCGTCTACGACGCGGCCGACATCCCGCGCGTCATCGCCGAGGCCTTCTACCTGGCCCAGAGCGGCCGCCCCGGTGCCGTGCTCGTCGACATCCCCAAGGACGTGCTGCAGGAGGACACCGTCTTCTCGTGGCCGCCGCAGATCGACCTGCCCGGCTACCGGCCCGTCACCAAGCCGCACGGCAAGCAGATCCGGGAGGCCGCGCGCCTCATCGCCGCGGCCAAGTCGCCCGTGCTCTACGTCGGCGGCGGCGTGCTCAAGGCCGAGGCCTCGGACGAGTTGCTCAAGCTGGCCGAGCTGACCGGCATCCCGGTCGTGACCACCCTGATGGCGCGCGGCGTCTTCCCCGACAGCCACCAGCAGCACATGGGCATGCCCGGCATGCACGGCACCGTCGGCGCCGTCGCCGCGCTGCAGCGCTCCGACCTGCTCGTGACCCTGGGCGCGCGGTTCGACGACCGCGTGACCGGCAAGCTGGACTCCTTCGCGCCCGACGCGAAGGTCATCCACGCCGACATCGACCCGGCGGAGATCGGCAAGAACCGGTTCGCGGACGTCCCGATCGTGGGCGACTGCAAGGAGGTCATCGCCGAGCTCATCGCCGCGATCTCCGAGGACCGCGCCACCATCGCCGCCCCGGACCTCACCACGTGGTGGGAGTACCTGAACGGTATCCGCGCGACCTACCCGCTGGCCTACAACACCCCGTCCGACGGTGCGCTGAGCCCGGAGTACGTGATCGAGCGCCTCGGCGTCGCCGCGGGCCCGGACGCGGTCTACTGCGCGGGCGTCGGCCAGCACCAGATGTGGGCCGCGCAGTTCGTCAAGTACGAGAAGCCGCGCACCTGGCTGAACTCGGGCGGTCTCGGCACGATGGGCTACGCGGTCCCCGCGGCCCTCGGCGCCAAGATGGGCGCGCCCGAGAAGGAGGTCTGGGCGATCGACGGTGACGGCTGCTTCCAGATGACCAATCAGGAGCTCGCCACCGCCGCGATCGAGGGCGCGCCGATCAAGGTCGCCATCATCAACAACGGCAACCTGGGCATGGTCCGCCAGTGGCAGACGCTGTTCTACGACCAGCGCTACTCCAGCACCGACCTGTCCACGCACTCGATGCGGATCCCGGACTTCGTCAAGCTCGGTGAGGCGATGGGCTGCGTGTCCTTCCGCTGCGAGCGCGCCGAGGACGTCGACGCGATCATCGCGCAGGCGCGGGAGATCAACGACCGTCCGGTGGTCATCGACTTCATCGTGGGCGCCGACGCCCAGGTGTGGCCGATGGTCGCCGCCGGCACCAGCAACGACGAGATCATGGCGGCGCGGGACATCCGTCCGCTGTTCGACGAGGACGACGCGGCCGACGAGCCGGCCGTCATCCACGCCGCGATGGAGCGTTCGGAGGAGCAGAAGTGAGCACCACGCATACGCTGAGCGTCCTGGTCGAGGACCGCCCGGGCGTGCTCGCCCGCGTCTCGTCGCTGTTCTCCCGCCGCGGCTTCAACATCGAGTCGCTCGCGGTGGGCGGCACCGAGCTCAAGGGCGTCAGCCGCATGACGATCGTGGTCACGGTCGACGAGCTGCCCCTCGAGCAGGTCACCAAGCAGCTGAACAAGCTGGTCTCCGTGCTCAAGATCGTCGAACAGGATTCGACGACCTCCGTGGCGCGCGAGCTCATGCTCATCAAGGTGCGCGCGGACGCCACCTCGCGGGGCCAGGTCACCGACACCGTCGACCTGTTCCGTGCCAAGATCGTGGACGTCTCGCCCGACTCGGTGACCATCGAGGCCACCGGCACGCCGGACAAGCTCGACGCGCTGCTCGCCGTCCTGGATCCCTTCGGGATCCGTGAGATCGCGCAGTCCGGCGTCATCGCGCTGGGACGCGGTCCGAAGTCGATCACCGCGACCCGCTAACTTCACTACTGCAGAAAACCAAGAAGGGACACCGAACCACAGTGGCAATCGAACTGTTCTACGACGAGGACGCCGACCTCTCCATCATCCAGGGCAAGAAGGTCGCCGTCATCGGCTACGGCTCGCAGGGGCACGCGCACTCGCTGAGCCTGCGCGACTCCGGCGTCGACGTGCGGATCGGCCTCAAGGAGGGCTCGAAGTCGCGCGCCAAGGCCGAGGAGCAGGGCCTGACGGTCGGCACGCCCGCCGAGGTCGCCGCGTGGGCCGACGTGATCATGCTGCTCGCGCCCGACACCGCGCAGGCCGAGATCTTCAAGGCCGACATTGAGCCGAACCTCAAGGACGGCGACGCGCTGTTCTTCGGCCACGGCCTCAACATCCACTTCAAGCTGATCGAGGCCCCGGCCAACGTCACCGTCGCGATGGTCGCCCCGAAGGGCCCCGGCCACCTGGTGCGTCGTCAGTTCGTCGACGGCAAGGGCGTCCCCGCCCTCATCGCCGTGGACCAGGATCCGACCGGCAACGGCCAGGCGCTCGCCCTGAGCTACGCCGCCGCGATCGGTGGCGCCCGCGCCGGCGTCATCAAGACCACGTTCAAGGAGGAGACCGAGACGGATCTCTTCGGTGAGCAGGCCGTGCTCTGCGGCGGCACCGAGGAGCTCGTCAAGGTGGGCTTCGAGGTGCTGGTCGAGGCGGGCTACGCCCCCGAGATGGCCTACTTCGAGTGCCTGCACGAGCTCAAGCTCATCGTGGACCTCATGTACGAGGGCGGCATCGCCCGCATGAACTACTCGGTGTCCGACACCGCGGAGTTCGGCGGCTACCTCTCGGGCCCGCGCGTCATCGACGCCGACACCAAGAAGCGCATGCAGGACATCCTCACGGACATCCAGGACGGCACCTTCGTCAAGCGCCTCGTCGCGAACGTCGAGGGCGGCAACAAGGAGCTCGAGGCCCTCCGCAAGGAGAACGCCGAGCACCCGATCGAGGTCACCGGCAAGAAGCTGCGCGACCTGATGAGCTGGGTCGATCGCCCGATCACCGAGACCGCCTAGGTCTCACCCGCGTCACGTCGAGAGCCCCGTCGGACCCCGAGTCCGACGGGGCTCTTGCATGTCCGGAGATCCCGCGCTATCGTACTGAACATGTTCAATGAACACGTTCAGTCGAGGGCGGAGGCGAAGGCCGGCACCCGGGCGCGGGTACTCGCCGCGGCGGACCGGTCCTTTCGGGAGCACGGCTTCGCGGGCACGACGGTGCGCGGGATCGCCGCCGACGCCGGCGTCAGTATCGGCACGGTGATGGCGGTCGGCGACAAGGATGCGCTGCTCATCGCGATCGTCGACGACTGGATCGCGGCTGTGCACGCGCAGCGCGAGCCCTCGGAGCAACTGTCGCCGCTGACGCCGGGCGAGGCGACGGTGCGCCTCGTCGAGGTCGTCCGGCCGTTCGTCACCTACTTCAACGCCGACGGTGACCTCTCCCGCGAGTACGCCGCCGTCCTCGCGCGGGGCGAGCACCGCTCCCGCACCTTCGGCGACCTCGGCGACGAGCTGCAGGCCGACTTCGAGCAGGTCTTCGCCGCAGCCGGGTGCGCCGATCCCGGTGCGGCGGCCCGCTCCCTCTACTTCGTCTACATCGGCCTGCTGTTCGCCACCTCGGGCGGCGCGATCACACGTGAGGCCGCGGCGGAGCGCCTCGTCGAGGCGATCGGACAGATCCTCGGAGAAGGAGTTTCGCAATGACCACCGGTTTCATCGATACGCCGCACTGGCCGTGGCTCACCGTCGCGCTCGCCGCCGTGCTGCTGGGCGACGCGCTGATGTCCGTGCGCCCGCCCGCCTTCATCCGCGACTGCCTCGACGGTGTCCGGTTCCCGCGGGACTGGTGGTGGGCCCTCGTCGTGATCAAGCTGGTCGCGGTCGCGGGGCTGCTCGCCGGCCTGCACTATCCGGGCGTGGGGATCGCCGCCAACGCCGGCGTCGTCGCCTACTTCGTGTGCGCGGCGGTCGCGCACGTCCGGGCGGGTTTCCTCGGCTCGACCTTCTGGGTGAACTGCCTCGGCATGCTCGCCTTCTCGACGGGCGTGCTGATCCTGTCCTACGTCTAGCTCGTCGCCGAAGAAACCAGCACTGCTGATTGATAGTGATAGGGTAGGCCCGAACGGCTATCACGAAGGCGATGGCTGCGGACGGAAGCGAGACGTGGATGCGACTGGCCCTCACGCACATGGGACGCACGCAGGGGAACCCGTTCCCCGGCCAGGCCGAGTACGAGCAGGCGCTGACGGACCTCTCCGAGGCGTCGGTGCGCCGGAACTTCGACCCGTACATCGACATCGAGTGGGACGACCCGGAGCTGGCGATCGTCCCCGACGATCCGCGCTGGGTGTGCGACTCCCGCTTCGATCCGATCGGCCGGCATCCCTGGTATCAGGCGCAGCCGCTGGCGAAGCAGATCGAGATCGGCATGTGGCGCCAGGCGAACGTCGCGAAGGTGGGACTGCAGTTCGAGTCCATGTTGATCCGGGGCATCATGCAGTACACGGCGGCCCTGCCGAACAACTCGCCGGAGTTCCGCTACGCCACGCACGAGGCGAAGGAGGAGTGCCAGCACACGCTGATGTTCCAGGAGTTCGTCAATCGTGTGGGCATGGACGTCCCGGGCGGGAGCTGGTTCCTGCGCCGCATCTCACCGATCGTGCCGCTCTTCGCGACCATGACGCCGCTGTACTTCTACATGATGGTGCTGGGCGGTGAGGAGCCGATCGATCACCTGCAGAAGCAGTTCCTGCGCTCGGGCTCCGAGCAGCACCCGGCCATGAGCTCGATCATGCAGATCCACGTGGCGGAGGAGGCCCGGCACATCGGCTTCGCGCACCAGCTGCTCGAGCACCGGATCCCCGCCCGCGGCGCCTTCCCGCGGCTCGTGCTCTCGCTCATGCTGCCGATCACCATGCGCGTGATGGTCACGATGATCATGATGCCGCCCAAGGAGTTCTGGGAGACCTTCGACGTGCCGCGGTCGGTGAAGAAGGACATCTTCTGGCGCTCGCCCGAGTCGCAGCAGATGAAGCGCGACGTCTTCGGCGACGTGCGGATGATGGCGGAGAAGTGCGGCCTCATGAACCCGCTGAGCAAGCTCATGTGGCGGATCTGCGGCATCGACGGCCGCATCTCCCGGTTCCGCAGCGAGCCGGCCTACGCCGCGCAGTAGGCCGGTCGCCGCGGAGCGCTACGCCGGGCGGTAGAACAGGATCTCGGGCCGCGCGATGGTCCGGCTCATGTCCAGCGTGCCGTCGGTGAGCGCCGCGCCGAGCGCGGCCGCCGAGGCCGCGGGATCGTCGGTCTCGATGCGGTACTCGGCCAGGTAGGCGACGGGCAGCTTCTCCGCCGGGGTGAGCTGCGCGTCGGCGAGGCGGTAGCGCCGCGCCGAGGTCACGCCGGGCACGCGCTCGAGGATCTGCGGCACGTGCACCTCGTCGTACCAGGCGTTGTACTCGGCCTCCACTTCGGGCGACGCGGCGGCGGACCGCACCAGCAGCAGGATCTCGGTCATGTGATCTCCGTTCCGGGGCGACGGTGCCCCGATCGTAGGGACTTCTTGGCGCTCAGCGGCCGAGCCGGTCGAGCGCTCGCGACGCGGCGTGGTGCCCGCACATGCCGTGGGCGGCGGGGCCGGGCGGCGTGGCGGCGGAGCAGATGTACATGCCGGGCACGCCGAGGTCGTAGGGCTGCAGCGTGATGCGCGGCCCGAAGACGAGCTGGAGCGGGTCCTTGGAGCCGGTGTTGATGTCGCCGCCGACGAAGTTGGCGTTGTAGCGGGACATCTCGGTGGTGGAGCAGACGGCGGTGCCGACGATCCGGTCGCGGAAGCCGGGGGCGAAGCGTTCGATCTGCGCGATGATCGCCTCGGTGGCGTCGCCGGTGTAGCCGCTCGGCACGTGGGCGTAGGACCAGACGGGGTGGACGTCGCCGACGCTGCGCGAGGGGTCGGCGAGGTACTGCTGGCCGACCAGGACGAAGGGGTGCTCGGGCATCCGTCCCGCAGCGATGGCCTTCTCCGTCGCGGCGATCTCCGCGAACTCGCCGCCGAGGTGGACGGTGCTGGAGCGGCGGGCGTCGGGGTTGGTCCAGGGCACGCCGCGCTGGACGGCGAAGTCCACCTTGAACGCGCCCGGCCCGTACCGGAAGCGCCCGAAGGCGCGACGCACCCGGGTGGGCAGCCGGTCGCCGAGGACCGCCGCCACCTGGCGCGGGTCCAGGTCGAACAGCGTCACGTCGGTGGCGGGCAGGTTCGCCGCGGTCACCCGCACGCCGGTCTCCACCCGGCCGCCCAGGTCCTCGAACTCGGCGAGCAGCGCGGCGGCGATCGCTCCCGATCCGCCCTCGGCCACCTGCCAGCCGAAGGCGTGACCGGCCGTGAGCATGCCCTTCCCGATCGCCGAGCTCATCGGCTCGTGTAGCGGCCGGAAGGCGTGCGCCGCCACCCCGCCCCACAGTCCGCGCGCCTGCGGAGTGCGGAAGGCGCGGGCCAGCGCCGCCGCGGGCAGGGGAGTGGGTGCACCGAATCCGGCCAGCGCCACCGGGTGCCGCGGCACCCGCAGCAGTGGCCCCAGCATCGCCGGTCCGATCTTGTCGAAGTTCCGCACCGGCCGGCCGAACAGGGCCCGCCAGGCGGCACCGTCGGGCCCGAGCCCCTCGGCAGTGTCCCCGACGGTGCGCCGCAGCACCCCGGCCGTCCCGTCGTCGAGCGGGTGCACGCACTCGAGTTCGGCGGAGCGCCAGCGCAAGCCGCGCCGGACGAGATCGATCGTCGCGAGGAACGGGGAGCCGACGGCCATGGGGTGGATCGCCGCGCAGTGGTCGTGGATCAGGCCGGGCACGATGGCCTCGAAGGAGCGCAGGCCGCCGCCGACGGTGTCGCCGGCCTCCAGCAGCGTGGTCTCGACGCCCGCGCGGGCGAGGGTGATCGCGGCGGCGAGCCCGTTGGGTCCGCCGCCGACGACGGTGCCGGTGGTCATGCCCGCGAGCCTAGCCCGGTGCCGAGCGGGAAGCGGTCGTGGTCCGCTGACCAGGTGATCTCGCAGGCGACGGGGCCGTCCGGCAACCAGGGCTGCGTCGTGACGCACTCCGTCACGCTCCACCTGCCGCGCGCCACCACACCCAGGGCCGCGTCGATGATCTTGAAGTCCTGACTGAACCGGGTGATGGGCTGGGACTCGGCCCAGACCACGATCAGCTCGCCGGGCTCGAAGCCCGCCTGCTCCTGCACCGCGGCGATGAGCGTCTCGTCGTGCAGGTGGCCGTCGCCGAAGTTGAAGCCGATCATGGTGTTGCACACCAGCTCGCCCTCACGCAGCGTGCGCTGCTCGACGTCGGGCACGTGGCTCAGCAGCGTCGAGAACAGGCCGCGACCGTTGCTGTGCAGGGCCCGCCAGCCGAGGCCCATGTTCATGAGCGTCTCGGCCCACTCGCGGGTGACGCCGGTGGCGACGAACTGGTCGACGGTGTTCGTCGTCTGCCGCTGTACGCGGTTCAGCTTCTCCTCGGCGCCGGGCGCGAAGGCCCACATGCCCGTCGCCCAGTTGCCGGCGTACTGCCGGAGGGAGGGCAGGAACGACACCTTGTCGGGCCGGATGTTGCCGAGCACGGGGAAGAACAGGAGCGCCGCCAGCACGACGAGGATCAGCCACGACGGGGACATGTCGAGCACCGAATAGCCGTCCTCCGCAGGAAATCCGACGAACAGGAACAGCGCCGTGTAGGCGAAGAGCAGGTTCCACTCCAGCGGCACCGCCAGCGGGAAGGTGGAGATGATGAACAGGTGGTAGCAGACCATGAACACGGCGCACACCACGGTGAGCGTCCGATTCATCGAGAACAGAAGGATGAGCGGCGCGACGATCTCCACGAACGTGCCCAGCCCCTCCGCCATGAACCTGGCGAGCCGCGACGGCAGCAGGTCGTGCGGGGCGTTGCGGTAGTGGGCGCGCCGCAGGCCCGTGAAGGGCATGCAGGGGGAGTTGGACACCATGACGGGGATGACATTGATGAAGTGCTTGCCGATCTTCGACATCCCGGCGCCCACCCAGACCACGACGATGAGCAGCTTCAGTCCGACGATCATCGTGGCGAAGGAGAGCAGCGGCAGGAGCCCGAACATGATCAGCGCGGGCATGTACTGCTCGCCGCGCGCGGCCAGGAAGATCGTCTTGTCCCGCAGGCCGATCAGGACCAGCAGGGCGACGGGGGCGATCATCAGCCAGGGCGCCACCAGCTCGTACGGCGACGAGTCGGTCACGATCACGCCGGGGAGCGCGATGCCCAGCACCAGCGAGGCGAGCAGCAGCCAGTACAGGCCGACGTCGAGCGCGGTGCGCCGCGTCCCGGTGGTGCCCGGGACCCAGGTGTAGGGGCGCAGCCGGATCGTTCCGGTGCGGGCCCAGAACCGGATTCCACCGGTCATCGGCTTGATCTTGAAGGTCAGCGGGCCCCACGCGCCGGCGACGCCGATGGCCTCGAGCAGGGTGGTCCACAGCACCAGCTTCTGGTACACGATGGGCTGGTTCCACCAGGTCGAGACCTCCCAGAAGTGCAGGCCCGAGGTGGCGGTGGCGAAGAGCACGCCGCCGAAGGCGTACAGCACCAGCAGCTTCACGACGTAGATGACGAAGGCGACCTTCTGGGTGCCGAAGCCGTGGTCCACCCAGCGCTGGGTGGCGAAGCGGAGGCGGTCCTGGAGCGGGCGGGTGATGAACTCCGCCGGATCGACCTCGGGGAGGTCGGGTTTCATGAATCCCATGAGAGAAGTCCTTCCGGGGGAATCGGATCAGGCGGTGGGGGCGGCGGCGTCGAGGCGACGCAGGGCGGGCTTGTCGATCTTGCCGACGGGGTTCTTCGGCAGCGCGTCGAGCACGGTGATCGCGACGGGCTGCTTGTACTTCGCGAGCTGCTCGCGGGCGTGCGCGGCGAGGGCGTCGATGTCGAGCCGCACGCCCGGCGCGGCCGAGACGTAGAGCACGGGCAGTTCGCCGTACTTGGCGTCCGGCCGGCCGATCACCGCGGCCTCGGCGACTCCGGTCACGCCGTACACCGCGGTCTCGATCTCCTTGGGGTAGATGTTCTCCCCGCCGCGGATGATCATGTCCTTCGCTCGGTCCACGAGACGGAGGTAGCCGTCCTCGTCGAGGATGCCCACGTCGCCGGTGTGCAGCCACCCGTCGACGATCGTCTTCGCGGTCTCCTCGGGCCGGCCGAGGTAGCCGCGCATGATGTTCGGTCCCGCGAGCAGCACCTCGCCCGGCTCGCCGACGGGGACGTCGGCACCGTCGGGCCCGGCGATCCGGACCCGCTGGCCGGGCAGCGCCACCCCCACGCTGCCCACTTTGCGCACCCCGTCGAGCGGGTTGCACGTCGCGGCGCAGGTGCACTCGGACAGGCCGTAGCCCTCGATCAGGGGGAAGCCGAAGCGGGCCTCGAAGCCCTCCAACAGTTCCCGGCTCGCGGGCGCGGCCCCGCACACGCCGAAGCGCACCTTTGACAGGTCGGGCCGCACCTCGGGCGGCAGTCCCGCCAGCATCGTGTAGATCGTGGGAACCGCGGAGAAGTACGTCGCGCCGGTCTCCTCGAGAACCTGGAAGAAGGTGCGCGGGTCGAATCGGCCCGCGATGGTCACGCGACCGCCGCCGCGGAGGGGATTGAGCGTCGAGACCACGATGGCGTTGACGTGGAACAGCGGCAGGATCAGCAGGCTGTGATCGTCGGCGTCGAAGTCGAAGGCCGCGGAGGACATCTCGCTCATCGCGACCAGGTTCGCGTGGTCGAGCATCACGCCCTTCGGGCGCCCCGTCGTGCCGGAGGTGTAGATCAGCAGCGCGAGGTCCGACGGCGCGGCCACAGGCTCCGTGGTGTCGGGCGCGTGCCCGAGCAGCGCGTCGGCGGCGATCACCGCGACCCCGGCCGGCGCGCCGGTATCGGTGACCAGGACCGCCGCGCCCGCATCCTGCACCTGGTACTCGACCTCGGGCTGCGCGAGGTACGGATTGATCGGGGTCGCGGCCGCGCCCAGGTACCAGGACGCGAACAGCGTGACCACGAGCAGCGCCGTGTTCGGCAGCTTCACCGCGACCACGTCCCCGGGGCCGACGCCGGCCGCGCGCAGGGCGGCGGCGGCGCTCCGCACGGCACCGTCGAAGGCGGCGTTGTCGAGGTCGACGGCGTCGTCGGCGACCGCGGGCGCGTGCGGGCCCGCGGCGGCACGCGCCGCGGGCAGGTGGGCGAAGGTGGTGAAGTCGTGCGTCACGGTGGCTCCTAGTCCGGTGGGTGCATCCACGGTAGGTCGCCCGTGACCGGGGTCACATCGTCCACCGGCGACGAGATGTGACCGCACATTCGTCCTCACAGGACGAATTCGTCGATGACCGGGCCGGAATCGTCGCTAGGATTTGGTGATGGAACCCGACGCGCCGCGCAGGCTGATCGCCCGGCTGCTGAGCGCGGCGTCCCGGCGCGCGGTGTCGGACGCCATGACCGAGAGGATCGCCGCGGACCTCCCCGACCTGCGAGCCGACGACGCGATCCTCGGCGCGTTGGCCGCGAGCGTCGAGGCCAACGTCGAGAACGTGACCCACGCCATCGTGCTCGACGTCCCGGTGGAGCGGGTCGAGGTCCCGCTGGCCGCGCTCGAGTACCCGCGCCGCGTGGCGCAGCGCGGCATGGCCGCGACGTCTCTCGTCCGCGCCTACTACCTGGGCCAGCAGACGATGATCGCCCTCATCGGCGACGCCGTCGACGCGGAGGCCGGGGTGGAGCAGGACCTGCGTGAGGCAGCGATGCGCTGGCTGGTGGGTTGGTCCTTCGACTACAACGACGTCGTCACCCGCCGCGTCCTCGACGAGTACGAGACCGAGCGCGCGGCGTGGGTGGACGCCCGCAGCGGTGCGCGGACGGTGCGCGTCCTCGAGGTTCTCGACGGCGAGGTGCCGAGCGTGGCCGCGGCGTCCGCGAGCATCCGGTACCCCCTGCGCGCCACCCACATCGGGATGGTCGTCTGGTACGCCGAGGGCGTCGACGAGGTCGAGCGGATCGAGCGCTTCCTCCGCGAGCTCGGGGCGGCGGCGGGCGCCGCCGCGCCGCCGCTCACGGTCGCGGTCGACCGGCTCACCGCGTGGGCGTGGCTGCCGGTCGCCGACGGCG
Source organism: Tsukamurella sp. DT100 (assembly GCF_049844855.1). NCBI lineage: Bacteria > Bacillati > Actinomycetota > Actinomycetes > Mycobacteriales > Tsukamurellaceae > Tsukamurella > Tsukamurella sp. DT100. The sequence continues at coordinate 688,125 of NZ_JBNCLV010000001.1, read as the reverse complement.
AGGCGGCGATCGGCGCCGCCCGGGCGTACGCCGCCGCCGATCCGGAGGCGCCGCGCGTCGTGTTCGGGCCGCCGCGGGAAGGGCTCGAGGGCTTCCGCGCGACGAACCGGGCGGCGCGCGAGGTGCGGCGGGTGGCGGACGCGACGGACGCGCGGCTGCTGGTCGCGACGGATCCCGGGGTCGGCCTGGCGGCCCTCGTCGCACACGACGTCGCCGCGGCGCGGGCCTGGGCCGACGGCGTGCTCGGGGAGCTGACCGGGGTGTCCGCCGCCGACGAGCGCCTGCGCAGCACGCTCGAGATCTTCCTGCGCACCGGCGGTAGCTTCAAGGCCACCGCAGAACAGCAGCTCCTGCACGCCAACTCGGTGAAGTACCGGGTGCGCCGCGCGGTGGCGCGGCGGGGCCGCGAGATCGGCGACGACCGGCTCGACGTCGAGGTGGCGCTCGCGGTGCGTCGGATCTTCGGAGCGGGCTAGGTGCGCGCCTGCACTCGGCGGTGCGGCACCGGGAGCCCCAGGTTGTCGCGCAGCGTGCTCGCCTCGGCGTAGTCGGCCCGCAGGACCCCGCGGTCCTGCAGCAGCGGCACGACGCGATCGACGAACTCGTCGAGCCCGGTCGGCACCAGGTGCGAGCCGAGGATGAAGCCGTCGGACCCGTCCTGCTGGACGAAATCGTCGATCTGCGCGGCGACCTGCTCCGGCGTGCCGATCAGCGGCCCGCGCTCGAACTGGTCGATCACCACCTCGCGCAGCGACAGCTTCTTCGCCTCGCCGACCTCGCGCAGCCGCTGCGCGGTCGCGAACCGGTCCTGGTGCACGAAGGCGCGCCCCTGGATGATCGGCGGCGCCTCCGGGTCGGGATCGATGGCGGGGACCGGGCCGTCGGGGTCGACGTCCGACAGGTCGCGGTTCCAGATCTGCTCCAACAGGATCAGGGCCGTCTGCCCGGTCACCTGACCGTGCACCACCTCGCGGTGCTTCTCGGCGGCGTCCGCCGGGGTGTCGCCGAGGACGAAGCTCGCGGACGGCAGGATCTTGATGTCGTCGGCGTTGCGGCCCGCGGCCACCGCGCGGGACTTGATGTCGCGGTAGAAATCCGCGGCCTCGGGGAGCTTGCCGTAGGGGGAGAAGATCGCGTCGGCGTTCGCGGCGGCGAACTGCCGGCCCTGCGGCGAGACGCCCGCCTGCAGGACCACCGGGCGGCCCTGCGGGCTGCGCGGCACGGTGAACGTGCCCTCGATGTCGAACTGCTCGCCGCGGATGCCGAAGTCGCCGGTGCCCGGATCGGCGACGAAGCGGCCGCCGGTCTTGTCCGCCAGGGGCTCGGCCTCGCCCCAGCTGTCCCACAGCGCCCGGACCGCCTCGAGGGTCTCCTCGGCGCGCACGTACCGGTCGGCCGGGTCCAGGTAGCCGCCGCGCCGGAAGTTCTGGCCGGTGAACGCGTCGAAGGAGGTCACCACGTTCCACGCGGCGCGGCCGCCGGAGAGCTGGTCCAGGCTCGCGAACCGGCGCGCCAGCTCATAGGGCTCGTTGAACGTCGCGTTGACGGTGCCGGCGAGGCCCAGGTGCTGCGTGACGGCGGCCAGCGACGCCAGCACGGTGAAGGTGTCGGGGCGTCCGATGATGTCCTGGTCGAAGACCTGCCCGGCGCGCTCGCGCAGGATCAGGCCCTCGGCGAGGAAGAAGAAGTCGAACCGGCCCCGCTCGGCGGTGCGCGCCGTGTGTTCGAAGCTGCTGAAGTCGATCTGGCTTCCCGCGTCCGGGTGCCACCACGCCGTGTGGTGGTTCACCCCGCCCAGGTAGGCGCCCAGGATGACGTGCTTCTTGTTCTCGCTCATGGCGTCTCCTCAGACGGTCGCGTAGCGGTTGGGGACGGTCGACGGCAGGCCCAGCAGGGCGCGGAGCGGACCGTCGGGGTACTCCGTGCGGAATCGGCCGCGCGCCTGCAGCGCGGGGACCAGGCGGCGGGTGATCGCGGTGAGGTCGTCGGGCAGCGCGCCGGGGCGCAGGCGCACCCCGTCCACGCCGGCTTCCGACCAGTCGAGGAGCAGGTCGGCGAGGTCGTCCGCGGAGCCGGCGAAGATCGCGGCGTCGGAGGTGAACGGGGATCCGGCGTCCGCGTCGAGCCGGGCCAGGCGCTCGGTGCCGGATTCGGTTCCGCTGTCGAGGAACACGACCACATCGGCGTACACCCGCAGCCGCTCCCCGTCGCGCCCCACGCGCCGGGCGGCCTCGTCGACCAGGGCGAGGACGGGGGCGGGCCCGTCCGCGAGGGTGGGGGTCACGAACAGTAGATCGGCGGCGCGGGCGGCGAACTCGTACGGAACCGGAGCGTGTCCCAGCGCCGCTACCACCGGCTGCCCCTGGGGCGGTCGCGGCGTGATCGACGGCCCGCGGACCGAGAAGAAGCGCCCGGAGAAGTCCGCGCGGTGCAGCTTGTCCCGGTCGATGAAGCGGCGCGTCGCGACGTCGCGGATCTCCGCGTCGTCCTCCCAGCTGTCCCACAGGCGGCGGGCGACCTCGACGGCGTCGGCGGCCTCGTCGAACAGGTCGACGAGGGCCTGCGACGGCTGCGATCCGGCGAGCTCGGCGGGCGTCGGGTCCGCGATGGTCCGGCGCCCGAAATGCGCCGCCTCGGCCGCGGTCGGCGAGATGCGCGGCTGCCAGCCCGCGCGGCCGCGCGAGGTGTAGTCGAGGGTCGCGATCGCGGTGGAGACGTGGAAGGGCTCGGTGTGCGTGGTCGTCACAGTCGGTATCAGGCCGATGTGGGAGGTCGACGGGGCGATCAGCGCGGCGATGAGGTGCGCGTCGACGCGACTGCGGACCCGGCCGACGTCGTGCGACGGCACGCGCAGGGTGTCCTCGATCGACACGAAGTCGAGCAGCCCGGTCTCCGCCTCGGTCGCGAGGTCGGTCCAGTACGCCGCCGAGCCGAGTTCCCGCGGCCGCGCATTGGGTTCGCGCCAGGCCGCCGGGTGCCATCCGGCGCCGTCCAGCGCGACGCCGAGATGCAGCTCCGGCGCCCCTCCCGTCGGCCGGTCCGCGGAGGAGGATGCGTTCTGCGCCATGTGGTTCCCGTCTCGTGGTGATCGGATCTGGACACTCACGTTCGTCCCGTGCCCGTCCGGCGTCAACGATTCGGATCATCCCGATCCGGGGGAAATGTCCACGGCCACCACGGGTTTGCATCCGTCGTGGAGACGTTGCGAAACGGGGGATCCGTGCGGGCGAGGCCGCGGGGCCGCTCCCGGTGGGAGGTACTGGTGTGCTGCCTCGCGGGGTTCGCGACGCTGCTCGATTCGGGTGCGGTGGCGGTCTCCCTCCCCGCGCTGCGCGCGCAGCTCGACGCCACCCCCGGGCAGACCCAATGGGTGCTCGCCGCCTACTCCCTGGGTTTCGGGCTGGCACTGGTTCCGGCGGGCCGACTCGGCGACGTGCTGGGCCGGCGCAGGCTGTTCCTGGGCGGGGTCGCGGTGTTCTCGTCGTCGGCGCTGGTCTCCGCCCTCGCGGACGGGGCCTGGCAGGTCGTCGCCGCGCGCATGCTGCAGGGCGTCGCCGCCGGCGTCATCAGCTCGCAGGTGCTGGGCATCATCGCCGATCGGTTCACCGGGGTGCTCCGGGCCCGCGCGCTCGCCGCCTACGGCGTGGCGATCGGGCTGGCGGGCGTGGCCGGGCCGGTGACCGGGGGCCTGGTGCTCGGCCTGGCGGGGGAGGAGACCGGCTGGCGGTGGGCGCTCGCGCTCAACGTCCCGTTCGGGGTGCTCGCGCTGGTGGGTGCCGCGGTGTTCCTGCGGCGCGACGGTGCGCCGCGCGGCGCGGCCCGGTTCGACCTCGTCGGGCTCGCGCTGCTGGCCGTCGCGGTGCTGCTGGTGCTGATCCCGCTCGTCGCCCGCCTCGGAGCGGCCGGAACGGGCGCCTGCGTCGTCGCGGCCGGAGCGGTCGTCGTGCTCCTCGTGCGCTGGGAGCGCGGCTACGCGCGCCGCGGCGGTACCCCGGTGCTCGTCCCCGAGCTCCTGGCCGCGCGCGGCTTCACCCTCGGTGCCGGTGTGGCGACCTTCTACTTCGGTGCGGCGCTGTCCGCGAACACCGTCCTCACGATGTACCTCATCGAGCGCGAGGGGCTCAGCGCGCTGCAGGCGGCCCTGGTGCTGGTGGGAGGCGGTCTGGCCATGGCGGCGTCCTCCGGGATCGGGTGGCGGGTCGCCGCGCGGTTAGGCCGGGCGACGGTGGTCTGGGCGCTGGTCGCCGAGGCCGTGATCGTCGTCGCCTACGTGAGCGCAGTCGGCGTGCTCAGCGGCCCGGGCGTGCTGATCGTGGTCGCGGCCCTGTCGACCGCCTTGGGCGTGGCGTCGGGCCTCGTCGACGCCCCCAACCGGGCCCTGACGCTGGAGTACGCCCCGCCCGCGGCGAACGGCGTGGCGGCGGGCTTCCTCCAGCTGGTCCAGCGGCTGTCGGCGACAGTGGCGCTCACCGCGACGTCGGGCCTGTACCTGGCCCGCCCGCACGACGCGGGCGGACTGGTTCTCGCGCTGGCGTTGTGCCTCGCGATGTTCGTCGCGGGGCTCGGCTGCGCGGTGCTCGATGCGCGGCGCCGCGCGACCCGCCCGAGTTCCGCCGAGCACCAGGTCACTAAGCTGACGGTGCAACCGGCACCGTGAATGAGGAGCGCAAGTGACCCGTCCCGTGGTATTGATCGCCGACAAGCTGGCACCGTCGACAGTGGAGGCGCTCGGTGACGACGTCGAGGTGAAGTGGGTCGACGGCCCCGACCGCCCCGCGCTGCTCGCCGCGGTCCCCGAGGCCGACGCGCTGCTCGTGCGCTCCGCGACCACCGTCGACGCGGAGGTCCTCGCCGCCGCCACCAAGCTCAAGATCGTCGCCCGCGCGGGCGTCGGTCTCGACAACGTGGACGTGCCCGCCGCCACCGAGCGCGGCGTCCTCGTGGTCAACGCGCCCACGTCGAACATCCACACCGCGGCCGAGCACGCCGTCGCGCTGATGCTCGCCACCGCCCGCCAGATCCCCGCCGCGGACAAGACCCTGCGCGAGCACACCTGGAAGCGCAGCGCCTTCAACGGCGTCGAGATCCTCGGCAAGACCGTCGGCGTCGTCGGCATGGGCCGCATCGGCCAGCTCGTCGCGCAGCGCCTCGCCGCCTTCGAGACCAAGATCGTGGCGTACGACCCCTACGTCAGCCCGGCCCGCGCCGCGCAGCTCGGCATCGAGCTGCTCACGCTGGACGAGCTGCTCGAGCGCGCCGACTTCATCTCGGTGCACCTCCCGAAGACCCCCGAGACCAAGGGCCTGATCGGCCGCGAGGCCCTCGCCCGGACCAAGAAGGGCGTCGTCATCGTCAACGCGGCCCGCGGCGGCCTCATCGACGAGCAGGCCCTCGCGGACGCCATCACCTCGGGTCACGTCTTCGGCGCCGGCCTCGACGTCTTCGAGACCGAGCCCTGCACCGACAGCCCGCTGTTCGAGCTGCCGCAGGTCGTCGTGACCCCGCACCTCGGCGCCTCGACCTCGGAGGCCCAGGACCGCGCCGGCACCGACGTCGCCAAGAGCGTCCGCCTGGCACTGGCCGGCGAGTTCGTCCCGGACGCCGTCAACGTCAAGGGCGGTGCCGTCGACGAGGAGGTCGCGCCCTGGCTCGAGCTCACCCGCAAGCTGGGTGTGCTGCTGGGCGGCCTGCCCGGGCAGCTGCCGGAGAAGATCGGCGTCACCGTCCGCGGCGAGCTGGCCAGCGAGAACGTCGACATCCTGCAGCTCTCGGCGCTGCGCGGCCTGTTCTCGGCCGTCATCGAGGACGCCGTCACCTTCGTCAACGCCCCCGCCCTCGCGGAGGAGCGCGGCGTCACCGTCGAGCTGGAGAAGGTCTCGGAGAGCCCCAACCACCGCAGCCTGGTCGACGTGCGCGCCGTGTACGGCGACGGCACCGTCCAGAACGTCGCGGGCACGCTCTCGGGCCTGAGCCGCGTCGAGAAGGTCACCAACATCAACGGCCGCAACTTCGACCTGCGCGCCGAGGGCCTGAACCTGTTCATCGCCTACGGCGATCAGCCGGGCTCGCTGGGCAAGATCGGCACGCTGCTCGGCGACGCCGGCATCGACATCCAGGCCGCGGCGCTGAGCCAAGACGCCGAGGGTGCGGGCGCGACGGTGCTGCTGCGCGTCAGCCAGCCCGTCTCGGCCGAGGTGCAGCAGGCCATCGGCGACGCGGTCGCCGCCACCACCATCGCGCAGGTGGACCTGTCGTGAAGCTCGCGGTGATCGGCGGGGACGGCATCGGCCCCGACGTGACGGCGGAGGCGCTCAAGGTGCTGCGCGCGGTGGTCGGCGAGATCGAGACCACCGACTACGACCTGGGCGCGCGCCGCTACGAGCGCAACGGCGAGCTGCTCACCGACGAGGACCTGGCGTCGCTGCGCGAGCACGACGCGATCCTGCTCGGCGCCATCGGCGACCCGCGCAAGGTCCCGCCGGGCGTGCTCGAGCGCGGCCTGCTGCTGAAGATGCGGTTCGCGCTGGATCACCACGTGAACCTGCGCCCGTCGAAGCTCTTCCCGGGCGTCGAGTCGCCGCTGAAGAACCCGGGCGAGATCGACTTCGTCGTGGTCCGCGAAGGCACCGAGGGCGCGTACACCGGTAACGGCGGCGCGATCCGCGTCGGCACCCCGCAGGAGGTCGCCAACGAGACCTCGGTCAACACCCGGTTCGGCGCGGAGCGCGTGGTGCGCTTCGCCTTCGAGCTGGCGCGCACCCGGCGGAAGAAGCTGACGCTGGTGCACAAGACCAACGTGCTCGTCTTCGGCGGCTCGCTGTGGCAGCGCACCGTCGACGAGGTGGCGACCGAGTTCCCCGACGTCGCCGTGGATTACAGCCACATCGACGCCGCCACGATCTACCTGGTCACGGACCCGTCGCGGTTCGACGTGATCGTCACCGACAACCTCTTCGGCGACATCCTCACCGACGAGGCCGGCGCGATCTCCGGCGGCATCGGCCTGGCGGCGTCGGGCAACATCGACGCGACGGGCACCAACCCGTCGATGTTCGAGCCCGTGCACGGCAGCGCCCCGGACATCGTCGGCCAGGGCGTCGCGGATCCCACCGCGGCCATCCTGTCGGCCGCGATGCTCCTGCGGCACCTCGGGAACGAGGACGGCGCGCAGCGCATCGAGGCCGCCGTGACGGCCGACCTCGCAGCCCGCGGCGACGCCCCGATCCGCACCACCGAGGTCGGCGACCGCATCGCCGCCGCGCTCACCGCGTAACCCGGCGGCCGCCTCCGCCGGGGGCATCGTCGCGCCCATCCCCGACGTAACAGCGTTAGCTGCAGGCGTTTCCCCAGGAAACGTCCTGGGCTAACGCTGTTAAGTCATTTCTGGGGCAACGACGGTGCTTCCGCCGGGAGTTCCGGCACGTCCGCGGGCTTCGCGTCGGAGGGGACGAGCGGATAGGCCAGCAGCGGGGCCAGGGCGACGATGGCGAAGGCGGCGCCGAAGCTCGTCGCGTGGATCAGGGCGCCGAGGATCGGCCCGGCCGCGGTCGTGGCGGCGAACTGGCCCGTGTTCTGGATCCCGAGGGCGCGCCCGCTGTAGAACGGCCCCGCCCTCTCGGCGATCGCGGTGAACGCGAGGCCGTTGTCGGCGACGGTGACCACCGAGGCGATCAGCAGGACGACGACGGCGAGGGGCGAGCCGATCGCGGCGAGCGCGCCGAGTCCGGCCATCGACGCTGCGGCGGCGAGGGCGATCCAGGTGATCGGCGCGGTCCGCGAGCCCAGCCGGTCCGACCACGCGCCCGCCGCGATCCGCCCGCCCGCGCCCAGCAGCTGGCTCGCCGAGATCAGGAGCCCCGCCGTCGCGGGCGCCCAGTGCAGTCCGACGATCAGCCACGTGATGCCCCAGGTCCAGATCGCGCCCTGCGGCAGCACCAGCAGCAGCGAGACCGCGTGGATGCGGACCAGGAAGGAGTCCTCGCGGTAGGGGTTCGACCGGGCGTCCGCGGCCGCGGGGCCGGTCTCGGGCCGGGGCGGATCGACGATGAACGCCCACACCAGCACCACGGAGACCACGGCGACGGCGAGCGGGACGAGCATCGCGGCGGTGAGTCCGGCGCGGCTCGCCAGCAGTGGCATCGTCAGCGACAGGAGCGCGATGCCCAGGGGCTGCGAGGTCTGCCGGATCCCCATCGCCGTCCCGCGACTGGACGCCGGGAACCAGCCGACGACGATGCGGCCGCTCGCTCCGTTGCCGCTCGCCGCCATGGCGGAGGCGCCGAAGAGCGCGACGGCCGCGACGTACAACGGGGCGTGCGCCGCGAACGCCGCGACGGCCGCCGCCAGGCCGACCACGGCTCCGGCCATGCTGATCAGCAGGACGCGGCGCTCGCCGTAGCGATCGATCATGACGCCCCACAGGATCGTGGTGAGCAGCAGGCCGGCGGGCGCGGCGGCCGCGAACAGCCCGGCGCGCTGCGGGCTCAGGCCGCCCTGGATGAGCTGGGGGAGGAGGAACGCGGTGCAGTTCACGGCGGCGGTGGTGGTGATCGCGGCGGTCATCGAGACCACCAGGATCCACCAGCGGCGGGCGGCGGACATCTCCATCGCTACTCCCAACTAGTGAGACGACATGCTTACTATTTGAGACGAAGCCTAGTGGATCGAAGTATCGGAGTCGAACGGTAGGCTCGCGACATGCGCCTTGCACGAATCGCCAGCAGTGACGGGGTCGCGTTCGCGGCCATCGAGGGTGACCCGGAGCACGGGGCCCGGGCCCGCGAGATCTCCGAGCACCCTTTCGGCACACCGGAGTTCACCGGCCGCAGTTGGGCGCTCGACGACGTGCGCCTGCTGGCGCCGATCCTCGCCAGCAAGGTGGTCTGCATCGGCAAGAACTATGCGGCGCACGCGGCGGAGATGGGCGGCGAGGCGCCCAAGGATCCCGTGATCTTCATCAAGCCCAACACGTCGATCATCGGCCCGCTGGCGCCGATCAAGCTGCCGCGCAGCTCCGAGCAGGTGGACTACGAGGGCGAGTTGGCCGTGGTCATCGGCCAGCCCTGCCGCGACGTCCCCGCCGCCCGCGCGAAGGACGTCATCCTCGGCTACACCGTGGCGAACGACGTGACCGCCCGCGATCAGCAGCGCCACGACGGCCAGTGGACCCGCGGTAAGGGCTACGACACCTTCTGCCCGCTCGGCCCGTGGATCGAGACGGAGTTCGACCCGTCGGACGCGCGGATCTACACCGAGCTCGACGGCCAGATCAAGCAGGACTCGCGCACGTCGCTGATGATCCACTCCATCGGCGACATCGTCGAGTGGATCTCGTCCGTGATGACTCTGCTGCCGGGCGACGTCATCCTCACCGGGACCCCGGAGGGCGTCGGCCCCATCACCGCCGGCCAGCACGTCGCCGTCACCGTCGAGGGCATCGGCACGCTGACCAGCCTCGCCGAGGACCGCTGACGCCGTTCAGTCGGCCTTGACGGCGAGCACGGGGATCGGCGAGTTCAGGATCAGCCGCTGACTGACGCTGCCGAGAACGGCCTTGCTCACCAGCGATCGGCGGCGGACCGCGATCACGAGGCGGGTCGCGCCGCGCTCGTCGATCTCGTCGAGCACGGCGTCGACGGGGTCGCGGTCGCCGCGCCCCGTCCGCTCCACGACGGTGATGGCGACGTCCCCGTCGACGCCCGAGACGTCGAGCTTGGCGATGCCGAGGTTTACGGCCACGAGATCGGTGCCGAGGGATCTCGCCTCCTCGATGCCGGCGCGCAGGGCGACGGGGCCTTCGGTGGTGCCGGGGACCGCGACGATGATGGTCATGATGCTCCTCGTGTCGAGAACGATCCGGTCAGCGGAAGTCGCCGCCGGAGAAGGACTCCTCCAAGTCCTCCAGGGAGCGGCCGCTGGTGTTGGGCAGGGTCTTGTAGATCAGGACGCCGAACAGGGCGCACACCACGAAGAACGTGCCGTACGTACCGACGATGCCACCGACCTTGATCAGGGTGGGGAAGAGCTGCCCGACGAGGGCGTTCGTCAGCCACAGGACCAGTACTGACAGGCCCATGCCGAAGCCGCGCAGCCGCAGCGGGAAGAGCTCGGACAGGCATACCCACACGGGCACGTTCAGCGCCGTCTGCATGGCGAGCACGAACAGGGCGACGAAGATCAGGACGGCGTAGGCCTGCACTTTGCCGTCGGGCAGGATCAGCGCCGACAGCACGGTGAGGCCGTGGCAGACGGTCACGCCGATCATGCCCGCGATGATGAGCGTGCGACGGGGGACGCGGTCGATGAGGAAGAACAGGCAGACCGCGCTGCCGACGACCGCGGAGACGCCCATGAAGATGTTCGCGATCGGCGCCGCGCTGTCGCTGAAGCCGGCGGTCTTGAGCATCTCGGTCCCGTAGTACATCACCGAGTTGATGCCGGTGAGCTGCTGGGCGATCGCGAGGATCACGGCGGCGAGCATGATGCGGCGGACCCACGGGATCGCCAGGTCGGCCCAGCCGCCGGTCTGCGCGGCCTCCTCCTCGCGGGCGAGCTCCTCGACCTCCGCCATCTCGGCCCGCGCGCGGTCCTCGGTGCGGACCTGCATGAGCACGGCGAGCGCCTCGTCGTCGCGGCCCTTCGAGATGTACCAGCGGGGCGATTCCGGCATCCGCAGCATGCCGAGGAACAGGAAGACGGCGGGCACGGCGCACACCGCGAGCATGATCCGCCACACCCCGGGATGGCCGTCGGGGTTGGCGTCGGTGAGCGGGGGCCACACGCGGGCGATGATCGCGTTGATCACGAAGGCCAGCAGCTGGCCGATCACGATGGCCAGCTCGTTGCGGCCGCCGAGGGTGCCGCGTCGCTCCGTGGGCGCCAGTTCCGACAGGTAGACGGGGACGACGACCGAGGCGCCGCCGACCGCGAGGCCGAGGACGAACCGGGCCGGCAGCATCACCGCCAGGTCGTTCGCGAAGACGGCGCCGAGCGTGCCGACGAAGAAGACCACCGCGAGGATGATCATGGTCTTCCTGCGCCCGATGGCGTCGGCGAGCCGGCCGCAGACCAGCGCCCCGACGGCGGCCCCGATGAGCAGGGTGCTGACCACCAGGCCCTCGGTCGTCGTGGTCAGCCCCAGGTCGTGCTTCATCGGCTCCAGCGCGCCGTTGAGCACGCCGGTGTCGTAGCCGAAGAGCAGCCCGCCGAAGGTCGCGACGACCGCGACCAGGTCCATCCGCCGCTGGTGGGGGCCGGGTCTGAGGGCCGGCAGGGCTGTTCGGTCCTCCGGCGTGCTGGTGCGTCCGTCCGTCATTCTGGAGTCCTTCCCGCTGTCCGCGTGAGGAACATCACAGCAGACCGCGAGCCTGTTTGACAAGTAATTCGACAAGATTGAAAGAATGTCATGACATGACTATCGAGCGTGTGGCATCCTGAAACCGTTCGCACGGCTGGAAACGACGGAGGTGGCACACGATGCACGACGGTACGCAGCAGGATCCGACCCCGGTGCGGGTGGCCGTGATCGGCATGGGCTGGATGGGCCGGGTGCACGCGCAGGCGTACGCCCGTGTGCCGCACCACTACCCGGACGGCGTCGCGGTGCCCGTCCTGGCCGCGGTGGCGGACGACGTCCCCGGGCGCGCGGAGGCCTTCGCCGCCCGGTTCGGGGCGGCCTCCGCGTACACCGACTGGCGCGACGTCCTCGGCGATCCGTCGATCGACGCCGTCTCGGTGACGGTGCCCAACTTCCTCCACCGCGAGATCGGCGTCGCGGTGCTCGACGCCGGCAAGCATCTGTGGATCGAGAAGCCCGTGGGCCTGACCGAGGCCGACGCGGCCGCGGTCGCGGAGGCCGCCGCTCGCAATGATCGCCGCACTGCCGTCGGCTTCAACTACCGCAACGCCCCCGCGGTGCAGGCGGCCCGGGCCATGGTCGCCGACGGCCGGCTCGGCACCGTCACGCACGCCCGGTTCCGGTTGTTCAGCGACTACGCCGCCCATCCCGACGGTGCCCTCACGTGGCGCTACCAGCGGGACCGCGGCGGCAACGGCGTCCTCGGCGACCTCGGCTCGCACGGCGTGGACCTGGTCTCCTACCTGCTCGGCGACATCGACGCGCTGGTCGCCGACACCGCGATCTTCATCCCCGAGCGGTCGGAGCCGACGGGTGCCACGTCGGGACACCAGCTCGCCACCTCGGGCGCGCGGGGCCCCGTCGAGAACGAGGACTACCTGTCGGCGCAACTGCGCCTGACGTCCGGGGCGCGCTGCGTTCTCGAGGCGAGCCGGGTCGCGGTGGGGGAGCAGAACTCCTACGGCTTCGAGATCCACGGCACGTCCGGCATGGTGCGCTGGGACTACCGGCGCATGGGCGAACTCGAGGCGTCGCTCGGCGATTCCTTCCAGGACCAGCCGGTGTCGACGGTGCACGTCGGGCCCGGTAGCGGCGACTACGCCGCCTTCCAGCCCGGCGCGGCGAATCCCATGGGTTACGACGACCTCAAGGTGATCGAGGCCCAGCACTTCCTGCGTTCCATCGTCACCGGCGTCCCGGAGGGTGCGACGGCCCTGGACGCCGTGCGCAGCGCCCGAGCGCTGGACGCCATGACCCGCTCGGTCGACGAGGGGCGCTGGGTGACGCTCGCGTGAACCCGCGCGCGGCGACGGTGCCGGCGGACCGCCGGCACCGTCGTCCGTCACGCGCTTGCGGACTCCGCGAGCAGGGACTCGGCCAGGGCGGCGTCGGCGGCGAGCAGGACCTCCGCCGCGACGGCGACGCCCTCCTCCCGTCCCAGCTCGGTGTCCTCGTGCTCGATGTTGACGAGCATGTCCGGATCCACGTCGTGCAGGGCGCGCAGGAACTCGGTCCAGTACGCGACGTCGTGGCCCTTGCCCAGCGCGACGAAGTCCCAGGCGGACTCCGTCGGCCACTCGTTGGCCCACTCGTCGCCGCCGAGGTTGGTGCGGGCCTCGTCGGGGCCCAGGCGGCGGAACGAGTTGTCCAGAACCCCGTTCAGCGCCGCGTACTCCGGGTTGATGCGGACGTCCTTGGCTGCGGCGTGCACCACCAGTTCGCCGAGGTGCCGGACCACCGCCACCGGGTCCATCTGCTGCCAGAACAGGTGCGAGGCGTCGAGCTCCACGCCGAGGTGTGTCGAGCCGGTGCGCTCGACCAGCTCGTGCACGGTCGCGCTGTTGAAGACGATGTTCTGCGGGTGCAGCTCGAGCGCGACCTTGACGCCGTGGTCGCGGGCGATGCGGTCGGTCTCGCGCCAGAAGTCGGTGGCGATCTCCCACTGGTGGTCCAGGACGTCGAGCGCGGCGGAGTTCCAGGCGTTGACCACCCAGTTCTGGTGCAGTGCACCGGGGTCACCGCCGGGCAGGCCCGACATGGTGACGACGCGGTCCTGGCCCAGGCGGGCCGCGAGCCGGATCGAGCGGCGGACGTCGTCGGCGTGCTTGCCGCCGATCGCGCGGTTCGGATGCAGCGGGTTGCCGTTGCAGTTGAGGCCGGCGATGGCGACGCCGGTGCCTTCGAAGATCCCGAGGTAGTCGTCGCGGGCCGTGTCGCTGACGAGTATGTCGGCGATGTTCGGCACGTGCACCGGCGGCAGGAAGCCACCGGTGTTGAGCTCGATTCCGGTGAGGCCCACCGCGGCGATGGCGCGGAGCGCGTCGGGCAGGGGGCGGTCGTGGTAGATGGCGTTGTACAGACCGAGTTTCATGGAGGCTCCGTCGGAGTTGGTCGGGACTGGGGTGATCAGGACTGGGGGAGGAGGGACGGCACGTCGACCGGCGTGCCACCCGCCACGGCGGATCGGGCGACGGCGTCGATGAGTTCCATGTTGTGCAGCCCGTCGACGAAGTCGGCGTTCCGCGGCAGCGATTCGTCCACAGGTAGGCCCGCGACCTCCTCGAGCATCGCGCGGGCCTGGAAGACGAAGCCGTCGTTCTGGCCGATCCCCACGCCGGGCGCGTCCATCGCGAGGCCGCCTCGCCAGTACGGGTGGTCGGGGCCGAGCGTCACCGTGCGCGGGCCGCCGAGCGCATGGCCCTCGTCGGTGAACAGGACCTGGACCCGGCCCGGGTTGCGGAAGTCGAACGCCGCCGATCCGCGCTCGCAGAAGACCTCGAACTTCAGGGTGTTGGGGTGCCCCGCGGCGACGCGGGAGACCTGCAGCGCCCCGGTCCCGCCGCCGGCGAAGTCGACGAAGAAGCCCGCCACGTCGTCGTTCTCGACGGTGTCGCGCTCGTCGCTGACGGCGCCGTGCTCGTGACCGATCACGCGGCCCAACGGCTTCGGCCGCGTCGGGAACGCGGTGTGCAGCGTCGCGCCGCGCACGGTGGCGACGGGGCCGCCGAAGAGCTCGGCGATGTAGGTGAGGTGGCTGCCGACGTCGGCGAGCGCGCCCGAACCCGCGGGGCCCTTGAAGCGCCAACTGATGGGACCGTCGGGGTCGCAGGCGTAGTCGGTCCAGTACGCGCCGTCGAAGTTGATGAGCCGGCCGAGGCGGCCGCTGCGCACCAGGTCGCCGAGCAGGGCGATCCCGGGGGAGCGGAGGTAGGTGAGGCCGATCCGGCCCAGGACGCCGCGCTCGGCCGCCGTGTCCGCGGCGGACACCATGGCGCGCGCGTCGTCGATGGTGTCGGACAGCGGCTTCTCGCAGAGCACGTGCTTGCCCGCGGCCAGAAGGGATTCGACGATCTCGCGGTGCAGCGCGTTGGCCACGACGACGCTCACCACGTCGATGTCGTCGGCGGCGACGATCGCCTGCCAGGAGGTGTCGTGCCGCACGAAGCCGAACCGACGGGCGGTGTCGTGCGCCAGCGGCTCGTACGCGTCGGCGATGGAGACCAGCCGCACGTCCGGCAGTCCGGGGCCGTAGACGGCGGTGGCGGCTCGATAGCCCGCGGCGTGCGCCTTGCCCGCCATGCCGGCGCCGATCACGGCGACGCCGATGCTGTTCCCGCTCATGTTCCCTCCTTCAGGTTGCTGTGCGCTCCATCTCGACCTAGTGTCGATGTGAATTGGAGCGCTCCAACAAGCATGAGCAATGTTCGTATGTCCTGTCAAGAGGGTGGCGCATGGAAGGTAAGCGACCGACGATCTACGACGTCGCGAGGCGGGCGGGGGTGTCGAAATCCCTGGTATCACTGGTCCTGCAGGGATCCCCGCGGGTCGGCGAGGCGTCTCGCCGGGCGGTGGAGGAGGCGATCGCGGACCTCGGGTACCGCCCCAGCCGGGCGGCGGCGAACCTCGCCGCGCGGCGCACGCGCACCGTCGGGGTGCTGATCGACGACTACACGAACCTGTGGTTCGTCGACCTCGTGCGCGGCCTGCACGCCGCGCTCGGCCCGGCCGGCTACCGGCTGGCGGTCGTGGACGTCGCGACCGCGGATCAGGCTGAGGATCCGGTCGAGTCCATGCTCGCCATGCGGGTCGACGGGCTCGTGCTCGGCATGGATCCACCGCAATCGCTGCTGGCCCGAGACGGTGCCGCGCTGCCGCCGGTCGTGGTCGCGGGCACGCGGGCGGCGCACGACGCGCGGTTCGACGCGGTCGCCAACGACGACGCCGAGGGGGCGCGCCTCGCCGCCCGGCACCTCGTCGAACTGGGGCATCGCACCCTCGGTCAGGTGTGCGCCGGCGGCGGCGCGGGTGAGGTGCGGCGCGCGGCGTTCTCCGTCGAGGCCTCGCGCCTCGGCGCGACCGTGGTGGACGCCTCCTGGCGCGGCGAGGCGTCGGACGAGGCCGGGTTCCGCGCCGCCGCCGAGCTGTTCGCCGCCGATCCCGGGGTCACCGCGGTGTTCGCGGCGAACGACGTGATGGCCGTCGGCGTGCTCGGAGCGGCGCGCGAACACGGGCGGGACGTTCCGCGCGATCTCTCCGTCGTCGGCTACGACGACACTTCGCTGGCGTCGACCCGGTTGGTGGGGCTGACGACGGTCGACGACCGCAGCTTCGACGTGGGGAACCGGGCGGGTGCGCTCCTGCGCGACCGGATGGGGGCGGACGGCGGCGCATCGTCGTCGGCGCGCGACAGCGAGAGGGATGTTCTCGCACCGCGACTGGTCGTCCGGGGGACCACGGGAGCACCCAGTTGAGCCACAAGATCGCGGCAATGTGCGTATGTCTGAACAAACACTAGGCAAGCGCTATGATCTGTACTACATTCAGCTCAGCGAGTGGGTCGTCTCACTCGGTGAGGTCGAAGGGACACAGCATGAAGAAGACCACGCAGCGGCCGCGAAGGCTCCGTACCCTGCTCGCCGCGACCGCGGCCGGCACGGCGGCGCTCATCACGGTGGTGGGTTGCTCGAGCACGGGCGGCGCTCCGCGGGACACCGGGGACGGTGGTGCCGGCGTCGGCTCGGCGGGCACGAAGCGCCTGACCATCGCCATGGTCACGCACCAGCAGCCCGGCGACACCTTCTGGGATCTCATCCGCAAGGGCGCGGAGATGGCGGCGAAGAAGGACAACGTCACCCTCCGGTACTCCAACGACCCGCAGGCGCCCAACCAGGCGAACCTGGTGCAGGCCGCGATCGACAGCAAGGTCGACGGGATCGCGCTCACGCTGTCCACACCCAATGCCTTCCAGGCCGTGGTGCAGAACGCGCAGAAGGCGGGGATCCCGGTCTCCGCGTTCAACGCCGGCTACAACGACTACGCGCGCATGGGGATCCAGCAGTACTTCGGCCAGGACGAGACCACCGCGGGCGTCGCGGTGGGCGAGCGCCTCTCCAAGGAGGGCGCGAAGAAGGCCATCTGCATCATCCAGCAGCAGGGCCAGGTCCAGCTCGAGTCGCGGTGCGCGGGGGTCCGGACCGGCCTTGCGGGCGGCACCGTCGAGAACCTCAACGTCAACGGCGAGGACATGACCGATGTGCAGTCCAAGGTCAACGCCAAGCTGCAGCAGGATCCGAGCATCGACACCGTCGTGGCTCTGGGTGCGCCGTTCGCGCTGACGGCGAGCAAGGCCCTGGAGGGCTCCGCGAGCAAACCCCGCATCGTCACCTTCGACACCAACGCGGCACTGGTCGGCGCGATCCAGAACGGGAAGGTCGCGTGGGCCGTCGACCAGCAGCCCTACCTCCAGGGCTACCTCGCCATCGACTCGCTCTGGCTGCAGATCATCAACGGCAACACCATCGGCGGCGGCCAGGCCGTGTTCACCGGTCCGGCGTTCATCGACAAGACCAACGTCGACAAGGTCGCCGAGCTCGCCAAGGGCGGTACCCGCTGATGACCACCGACGAGGCCCTCGACCTCAGCACGCACACGCCCGTCACCGACGAGCGCGTCAAGAAGCAGAAGCCCCTGCAGCGGTTGATCCTGCGCCCCGAGATGGGCGCGCTGATCGGCGCGATCGCGATCCTGATCTTCTTCCTGATCGTGGCGCCGCCCTTCCGCAGCCCGGAGGCCTTCGCCACCGTGCTGTACGCCAGTTCGACGATCGGCATCATGGCCTGCGGCGTCGCCGTGCTCATGATCGGCGGCGAGTTCGACCTGTCGACCGGTGTGGCCGTGACCTTCTCCTCGCTCGCGGCGTCGATGCTCGCCTACAACCTGCACCTGAACACGTGGGTGGGATCCCTGCTCGCCCTGGGGCTGTCGCTCACGGTAGGCGCCTTCAACGGCTACATGGTGATGCGCACCAAGATCCCCAGCTTCCTCATCACGCTGGCCACGTTCCTCATGCTCACCGGCATCAACCTCGCGGTCACCAAGATGGTCACCGGTCAGGTCGCCACCCCCACGATCGCGGACATGGAGGGCTTCCCGTCGGCGCAGGCCGTCTTCTCCTCGACGATCCACATCTTCGGCGTCGGCCTCAAGGTGACGGTCCTGTGGTGGATCCTGTTCACCGCGGTAGCCACGTACGTCCTCATGCGCACCCGCGTCGGCAACTGGATCTTCGCCGTCGGCGGCAACCAGGATTCCGCACGCGCCGTGGGCGTTCCCGTCACCAAGGTCAAGATCGGCCTGTTCATGTTCGTGGCCTTCTGCGCCTGGTTCGTCGGCCAGCACCTGCTGTACGCCTACGACACCGTCCAGTCCGGGCAGGGTGTCGGCAACGAGTTCCTGTACATCATCGGCGCCGTCATCGGCGGCTGCCTCCTCACGGGCGGCTACGGCACCGCGGTCGGGGCCATGATCGGCGCCTTCATCTTCGGCATGGTCAACCAGTGCATCGTCTACGCCGGCTGGAACCCCGACTGGTTCAAGTTCTTCCTCGGCATCATGCTGCTGTTCGCCGTGATCGCCAACAACGCATTCCGCAACTTCGCCGCGAAGAGGTGACCCGATGACCACGGACGATATCCAGGCCGAGACGCCCGAGACCGGCGACGACAAGGTCGCGCTGATCGAGTTCAAGGACGTCGGCAAGCAGTACGGCAACATCATCGCGCTCCAGGGGATCAACCTCCGCGTGTTCCCCGGCGAGGTCACCTGCGTGCTCGGCGACAACGGCGCGGGCAAGTCGACGCTGATCAAGACGATGGCGGGGCTGCACAAGCCCAGCGAGGGCGAGGTCCTCGTCGACGGCGAGGTCATCACCCTCGACTCGCCCAAGGACGCGCTCGAGAAGGGCGTCGCCACCGTCTACCAGGACCTCGCCGTCGTGGGGCTGATGCCGGTGTGGCGCAACTTCTTCCTCGGGCAGGAGCTGCGCTCGGGCTTCCTCAAGAGCCTCGACGTGCAGACCATGCGCGCCACGACGAAGGAGGAGCTGTTCAAGATGGGCATCGACCTCCCGGACGTGGACGCCCCGATCAGCTCCTTGTCGGGCGGCCAGCGGCAATGCGTCGCCATCGCCCGGGCGATCTACTTCGGGGCGCGCGTGCTCATCCTCGACGAGCCGACGGCCGCGCTGGGCGTCAAGCAGTCCGGCATGGTGCTGCGGTACATCACCGCGGCCCGGGACCAGGGCTTCGGCGTCGTTTTCATCACCCACAACCCGCACCACGCGTACATGGTGGGCGACCATTTCGTGCTGCTCAACCGCGGCCGGCAGAAGCTCGACTGCACGTACGACGAGATCAGCCTCGAGGAGCTGACCTCGCAGATGGCGGGCGGCGACGAGCTCGAGACCCTCAGCCACGAACTGCGCAGGTGATCCGGTGGCGGCGACCCTCTTCGAACGCTTCGGGCGCCGGCTTCGGGTCGCGATGGTCGGCGGCGGGATCGGCAGCTACATCGGCGAGACCCACGCCATCGCGCTCCGCGCCGACGGGCTGTGGGACCTCGTCGCGGGAGCCTTCTCCCGGAATCCGGAGACCAACGCGGCCACCGGGCGGTCGTGGCTCGTGCCACCGGACCGCACCTACGCCGATCACCGCGCCCTCATCGCGGGGGAGGCCGCGCGGGCGGACCCCGTCGACGCCGTGATCGTGGCGACCCGGCCGTCGAGCCACGCCGAGATCGCCTGCGACCTCCTCGAAGCCGGTTTCCACGTGATCTGCGAGAAGCCGCTCACCGATACCGCCGCCGACGCCCGCCGGGTCGCGGCGGCGGTCGCGGAGTCGGGCCGGCGGCTCATGCTGACGCACTGCTACAGCGGCTATCCCATGGTCCGGCAGGCCCGGGAGATGGTCGCTCGGGGCGACCTCGGGCGGATCACCCTGGTCGAGAGCAGGTTCGCGGGCGGGATGTACGCGGCGAACACACCGCCCGGCTCGTGGCGCGTGGACGGCACGGAGGGCGGCGTGACCGCGCTGATCGCCGATCTCGGCACGCACGCGCTGCACCTCTCGGAGTTCGTCGCCGGCAGGCGGATCACGACGGTCGCCGCGGACCTCGCACGGGTCGCCCCCGAGCACGTGGCCTTCGACAACGCCTACCTCGGCCTCGGATTCGAGGGCGGTGCCCGCGGCCGCTGCTGGAGCACGTCCCAGGCCGCCGGGGCCACGCACGGCGTCGCGGTCACCGTCTACGGCGACCGCGGCAGCGTGGCCTGGGACCACGACACCCCGGAGACGCTGTGGTGGCGTGCGGACGGCGAGCCCGATCGTCTGCTCACCATGGCCAGCCCCGGGGCGACACCGGCAGCGATCGCCGCGTCCCGGTTCACCGCAGGGCACCCGGACGGCTACGCGCTCGCGTTCGCGAACCTCTACCGCGACTTCGCCCGTGCGCTGGTCGCCGATGCGTTGGGCGAGGACCCCGTTCCGTACCTGGTTGATCTCCCCGACGTCGCCGACGGCGTCCGCACCCTCGCCGTCGTCGAGGCCGCCGTCCGGTCCGACGAGGCCGGTCGCCCCGTCTCCGTCGACACCTGACCACCACCGACCCGAATCGAGCACCGCATGACCGAGCCGATCCGCGTGGCCCTCGTGGGCTGCGGCAACATCGCCCTGGGTTTCCACATCCCCGCCTACCTCGCCGCGGACGACCGGTTCCGCATCGTCGGCATCGCCGATCCGACACCGGAACGGCTCGAGCTGGGGCGCGTCGCGGCCGGGCTCACGCCGGAGCAGGTACATGCGGACGTCGCCGACCTGCTGGCGCGCGACGACGTCGACGCGCTCGACCTGTGCACCCCGCAGCACCTGCATCGCGACGTCGCGAGCGCCGCGGCCCGCGCCGGCAAGCACGTGCTGTGCGAGAAGCCGATCGCCGCCGTCCCCGCGGACGCCGAGGCCATGCGCGTCGCGGCCGAGGAGGCGGGAACCGTCCTCGCCGTGGTCGCCAACTACCTGTTCTTCCCGGAGGTGGTGGCGCTCAAGGCGATCATCGACTCGGGCGAGCTCGGCGAGATCCGCACGGCGCGCGTCGACATGCTGGGTGTCCTGGACCTGCCGGGCGCGGCGGGCTATCGGCCCACGTGGCGGCACGATCCCGCGCAGGCGGGCGGGGGCGTCCTGGTCGACATGCTGCACGGGGTGTATCTCGCCGAGGCCCTCCTCGGCGCCCGCGCGGAGCGGGTCTCCGCGTTCGTGGACAGCGCGAGCGACGGCGACGCCGTCGACGGAATCGCATTGTGCCGCCTCGAGGCCGGCCGCCGCGTCGCGATGGTGAACATCGCGTGGGGCATGGGCCAGGGCGGTGTCGCGGTCGAGGGGGACCGGGGCCGCGCCGTCGCGCACTACCGCGCGGACGGGACGATGCCGTGGGCGCCGTTCGAATCCCTCACCGTCACCACGGAGTCCGGGACGCGCACCGTCGACCTCCCGGCGGGCGCCGAACTGGAGTCCCTCATCGCCGCGTCGATGCGCGACACGGTGCTCGACTTCGCCGATGCGATCGGCGGCGGCCGTGCGCCCGCCGTCGATGCCGCGACGGCCCGGCACATCCTCGAGATCACCGTGGCCGCGTACGCGTCGGGCGCCCTCGGCGCGACAGTGCCGCTGCCACTCGACGGCGCTCTGTTCACCTCCGGGGTCGCCGGTCTCGCGGAGATCGGCGTGCCCGACGACTCCTTCGTCCGTCGTCGTGGGCTGTTCGGTCTGACGGTGCCTGCGGCGTCCGGGATCGAGGGCTGACGTGCAGATCGGACTGCTCACCGACAGCCTCTCCGAGCTCACCCGCGCCGAGGCCCTCGACACGGCCGTGGACCTCGGCGTCGAGACCGTCGAGATCGGCCTGGGCGGTGTGCACGGCGGGTGGTCGCCCGCCCCGCACGCCGATCTGGCGGAACTGCTGGACGACGGTGCCGCCCGGGCCGCGCTGGCCCGGGACATCGGATCGCGCGGGCTGCGGCTCGAGGCCTTCAACGCCGCCGGGAATCCGCTCCATCCCCGGCACGGGGAGCGCGACGCCGCGGTCCTGCGCGGCGCGCTGCGGCTCGCGGAGGAGTTCGAGATCGGCACGGTCGTCACCATGTCCGGCCTTCCCGGCTATCCGGGCGATACCGTGCCCCCGTGGATCACGACGGTCTGGCCGCCCGAGAACCTGGAACTCCTGGATTACCAGTGGGAACGGGCCATCGACTGGTGGGGGCCGATCGCGGACGAGGCTCGCGCTCGCGGCGTACGGATCGCCGTCGAGATGCACGCCAACCAGCTCGTCTACAACGTGCCCGGTCTCCTGCGGCTGCGCGCCACCGTGGGTGATGTCGTGGGCGCGAACTTCCACCCCAGCCACCTCATCTGGATGGGCGCCGACCCGCTCGCCGCGATCCGCGCCCTGGACGGCGCGATCCATCACGTGCACGCCAAGGACACCCGCATCGAGGACCGGGCGGCGGTCGCCTCGCGGCTCGAGACCGTCCCGAATCCGCGCACCGGCGAGCGGGCGTGGAACTACGTCGCGGTCGGCACCGGCCACCCGGACGGGGTCGACTTCTGGGTGCGGTTCATCGCCGCGCTCCGGCACGCCGGGTACGACGGCCCGCTGTCCATCGAGAACGAGGACTACACGCTCGGCCAGCACGAATCCGTCGCCCTGGCCGTCGAGACGCTGCGCGCCGCGCAGAACCTGGAGGAGGTGCGGTGAGCAGGATCAGGATCGCGGTGCTGGGTTGCGGCCGGATCGGGCGCGTGCACGCCGATTCGGTCGCGGTGAGCGAGCGCGCCGAGCTGGCATGGGTCTTCGACCCGATCGAGGCGGCGGCGTCGGAGGTCGGCGAGCGCTTCGGCGCCGCATGGACGACCGACGTCGAGGAGGTCCTCGAGGCCCGTGACGTGGACGCCGTCGTGGTCGCCTCGCCGACGCCGACGCACGTCGATCTGCTCACCCGCGCCGTGCGAACGGGACGGACCGTGCTGTGTGAGAAGCCCATCGACCTCGACATCGCCCGGGTCGACGCCTGCCGCGCCGATCTGGGCGACCTCACCGACAGGGTGATGCTCGGCTTCAACCGCCGGTTCGACTCCTCCTTCGCCGAGGTCCGCCGTCGCGTCGACGCGGGCGAGATCGGCCCGCTGGAGCAGCTGACCATCGTCAGCCGCGATCCCGCGCCGCCGCCGGCGGACTACGTCGCTTCTTCGGGCGGGTTGTTCCGGGACATGATGATCCACGATCTCGATCTCGCCCGGTTCTTCCTCGGCGAGGTGGTGGCGGTGTCGGCGCTGGGATCGAACCTGGTCTCCGCGGAGATCCGCGCGGCCGGCGACATCGACGGCGCCATGGTCGTGCTGCGCGGCGCCGGCGGGCAGCTGGCGACCATCACCAACTCCCGGCGCTGCGCCTACGGTTACGACCAGCGGCTCGAGGCCTTCGGCGCGTTGGGTTCGCTCACCGCCGCCAACCAGCACGCGACGTCGGTGGCCTTCTCGGGCGCGGCTCACACCGGCGCCGCGGGGCCGGTCCTGAACTTCTTCCTGGATCGGTACACCCCGGCCTATCGCGCCGAGCTCGACGCCTTCGTGACGATGACGGAGACCGGCGGCGCGGCATCGCCCGGGTTCGTCGACGGCCGCGCGGCCCTGGTGCTCGCCGACGCCGCCGCCGAGTCCCTCCGCACCGGAGCCGTGGTCGAGGTCCGGGCGTGACGGTGCGTTGGGGCCTACTCGCCACCTCGGGGATCGGTCGCGTCGCCGCCCGCGCGATCGCCGCCGCTGGCGGCGCCGAGCTCGCCGCCGTCGCGGGTCGTGACACGGGGCGCGCCGCCGCCTACGCGGCCGAGGTGGGATCGCCCGCCGCGTACGGGAGTTACGAGGAGCTGCTCGCCGACAGCGGCATCGACGCGGTCTACGTGCCGCTGCCGATCACGCTCCACGGTGAGTGGGCGATCCGGGCGCTGGAGGCGGGAAAGCACGTGCTGTGCGAGAAGCCGCTCACCCTGGACCCGGACGAAGCGACGGCCGTCTTCGACGCCGCGGAGCGCGCGGGGCGGCACGCGATCGAGGGCTTCATGTGGCGGCTGCACCCGCAGACGCTGCTGGTCCGTCGACTGCTCGCGGAGGGCGCGATCGGTGAGCTCGCGCTCGTCCGCGCCGCGCTCAGCGTGAGCGCCCCCGCCGGCGACATCCGGCGCACGACCGATCTCGGCGGCGGCGCGTTGGCGGACCTCGGCGGGTACTGCGTCAGCGCGGTGCGGCTGTTCGGCGGCGAACCGGCGACGGTGCGCGCCGTGCGGGTCGCGGATCCGGCCGGTACCGGCGCGGGCCACGATCTGCGTGCCTCCGCGGTCCTCGAACTGGAGGGCGGCGTCCTCGGGCTGATCGACGTCGGACTGGACCTGGACCGGCGCGACCAGCTCGAGCTCGTCGGTACGGAGGGACGGATCGTCGTCGACGATCCGTGGCTGTGCCGGTTCGGCGCCGTCGAGCTGATCCGCGGGGAACGGGCGGAGCGGTTGCCGGCGGATCCGGGCGGCGCCTTCGGCCTGACGCCACCCGGGCCCGACAACGAGGACGCCTACCGGATCGAGTTCGAGGCGGCGAGCGCCGCCTTCGCCGGCGGGGCGGAGCCGGCCTTCGGCCGGAACGACGCGATCGCGCAGGCCCGTGCCCTCGCCGCCGCGCGGCGGTCCGCCGCGGAGGGCGTCACGATAGTCCTGTAGCCGCCTCCGATACCACCCGCCCGACGGTGCCCGTCACCGTCGGGCGGTGGCGTGTCCGCCGGCGTTCGCCGGGAGGCGCAGCGCTCCGAGGAGGGGGAGCAGGAGCAGCGCGGCGAAGGGGACGAACGCGACCCGGTAGCCCAGTTCGACCGGATCCGGCCCGGCCCATGACGTGCCGAGGCTCGCGGCTGCGGCGGCCGCAGCGATGCCGAGGGCGGTGCCCACCTGCTGCAGGGTGGCGGACAGACCGTTCGCGGCGGGGAGCAGGTCGCGGGGGACATCGGCGAACATGACGGTGTTGTAGGCGCTGAAGCCGATGGACCGGACCACCCCGGAGAACACCAGGAGCGCGGCGATCACCGGCGCGGGCGTCGACGCGTGCACCCACCCGAAGGCGAGCAGCGTCGCCGCGCCCGCGACGATCGACCAGACGAGGGTGCGTCGGAACCCCAGCACCCGGATGATCGGGGAGGTCAGCGGTTTGATCGCGAGGTTGCCGACGAAGACCGCCGTCACCATCGCGCCCGCCGCGGCCGCGCTCCATCCGAACCCGGCCTGGAAGAGCAGCACGAAGAGGAAAGGCGCGCCCGTGATCACGAGGCGGTAGATCGAACCGCTCACGTTGCCCACGCGGAAGGTCTGGATGCGCATGACCGCCGGATCGAACAGCGGGTGGGGGTGATGCGCCATCCCTCGTGCGGCCACCCAGGCGAGGAGCGTTGCGGCCACCAGCAGCGCGGCCACGACCCACGGCCGTCCGCCCCGCAGCAGTTCCACGCCACCCGTGAGGCAGACGACCGCACCCGCGGTGAGCAGGTGGCCCCAGCGGTCGAGCGGCGTTCGGAAGCTCGTGTCGTTCCGCGGGATCAGGAGTGCTCCGCTGATCGCCAGTGCGACGCCGATCGGAACGTTGAGCACGAAGATCCACCGCCACCCCGCGACGTCGGTGATGACGCCGCCGAGGAACGGAGCGACCACCGGCGCGACGAGGGACGGCCAGGTCAGGTAGGCCATCGCAGCGAGGAGGTCGACCGGCCGCACCGAGCGCAGCACAGCGATCCGTCCCACCGGGATCATCATGGCTCCGGCGGCGCCCTGGACGACGCGGAAGAGGCACAGCCACAGGAGGTCCGGTGCCAGCGCGCACGCGGCCGACGCCATCGTGAAACCGGCGACCGCCCACAGGAAGACGCGTCGCGTGCCGTACCGCTCCGCGACCCAGCCCGCGACGGGGACGGCCACCGCCACTGCGAGGAGGTAGCCGACGATGGCCGGACTCACGCCCGCCGGGGCGACCCCGAAGTCGCGGGCCACCGCCGGCGCTGCCGTCTGCAGCACCGCACCGTCGAGGTTCTCGAGGAACAGTGCTCCCGCGACGAGGAGCGCGAGCGGTCGGCTGAAGCTCGCGGCCTCGCGCGTGCGGATCAGCGCAGCGATGCGCGACATGTCGTTATGTTCGGTCAAATGGGCTCAAGGTGCAAGTCTTCAGTCGTAGGCGCCGCAGACCTGCTGGTCCCAGTCGATGATCGAGCCGGTGACCACGCCACTGCGGTCCGACAGCAGGAACACCACCGCCGCAGCCGCGTCCGCAGCGGAGGCGAGGCGGCCCGCGGGCAGCTCGCGCCCGGCGCGCTCGGCCCAGTCGTCAGGGGCGTCGTGGAACCGCTTCTGCACCAGGGCCTCGCCCTCCGTCTCGGTCCAGCCGATGTTGAGGCCGTTGATCCGGATCCGGTCGAACCGGTGCGCGTGGGCCGCGTTCTTCGTGAGCCCGATCAGCCCGGCCTTCGCGGCGACGTACGGCGCCAGGTAGGGCTGTCCGCCGTGTGCCGACATCGAGATGATGTTGACGACGGTTCCGGGGGCACGCCGTGCGCGCATGTCACGCACCGCGGCGGCCATCGTGAAGAAGGGCGCCCGGAGATTGATCGCGACGTGCTCGTCGAACAGCGCCGGCGTGGTCTCGGTGAGGGTGCCACGAGACGTGAGGCCCGCCGCGTTGCACAGGCAGTCGACCCGGCCGAGGGCCTCGACCACCGCCTCCACCGACCCCGTCGCCTGCGCGGGATCGGCGACGTCGGCCCGAACGAACAGCGCCTCCGTCCCCTCCGCCGCTAGGGCGGACCGCAACGTCTCCCCGGCGGCGGCATCCCGTCCGGAGAAGGCGACGCGGGCTCCGGCCGCGGCGGCCGCGCGGACGACGGCGGCGCCCACGCCCCGGCTGCCGCCCGACACGAACACGACCCTGTCCGCGAGATCGGCGGGCCGCCCGGTCACGGGCGGTGCCGCTCGTCGAGGGCGGCCAGTTCGGCGGCGAAGGCCTCCGGAGCCAGGCCGGACGCGAGCGCGCGGCGCGTCAGGTCCGCCTGGGTCTCGCCGTGCATGCCGCCGAGCGGCTGGTCCCGGTCCAGGTTCGACGGGAACGCGTACCCCTCGGCCGAGGCGGCGACGAGGTTCTCCACGGCGCGAGCGTCTCCGGCGGCGGCGAGCCCCTGCAGCTCGGGGTAGACGGCGCGGAGGATCGCGGACCGGTCCACCGCGTCCATCGCGCGTCCGAACGCCGAACTGATCTGCAGCAGGTTCGCCATCCGGCGGATGCCCGCCGATCGATTCGAGCCCGCGGCGTGGAACAGTGCCGGGTTGAAGAAGACGGCGTCTCCGGCGCGCAGCGGGAGCTGAACGTGGTTCGCCTCGAAGTAGTCCCGGAAGTCGGGGAGGTTGAAGGCGAGGTAGCCGGGCTCGTACCGCTGGGAGTACGGCAGGTACAGGGTGGGACCCGATGAGACGGGCATGTCGACCTGTGCGACGGCGCCCTGCAGCGTGAGCGCGGGGGAGAGCAGGTGCGTGTGCCGGGGGAAACGCTGCGCCGTCTCCGGCTCCATGAAGCCGAGGTGGTAGTCGCGGTGCGGGGACTGCGCCGTCCCGCCGGGGTTCACCACGTTGATCGCGGATGTCACCTGATACATCGGCCCCAGCCAGGCGGTCGCGACCAGCGCGAGCACGTCATTGGCGTAGTACCGGGCGAACGATGCCGGATCGCGCAGCGCGTGCTTGCTCAGGGCGTTCCAGATCCGGTCGTTCGCGCCCGGCGCGGCGAAGTGGTCGCCGCCGCCGGAGCCGTTCGCGCGCTGCTCGGCGATCATGGCGGTGAACAGCGCCGTCGACTCGTCGAGGCCGTGCCGGTCGTCGAAGGCACCGTCGAAGACGACGATGCCCGGGCCGGTCAGGAGCGCCCGCGCCAGCTCGTCGGACAGCTGCCCGCGCCTGTCCGGATCGGCCGCGGCCTCCGTGGCCGCGGCGCCGTAGAACAGGACCCCGCGTACCGCCCGATCCGCGTAGGGGTACCTGGTCAGGTCGGTCTCGAACTCGAGCTGCGCCGTGAAGTCCTCGAGGCGGCAGTCGGCCTCGCTGATCCGGCCCGTGCGGTCCGGCGCCCCGGTCCGGGCCGAGAAGGTGGTGGGCATATCGCTTTCCTGACGTCGATGCGAAGCGGGAGTGGGGAATCGGTGTCCGCCCCCGCATTCATCGTGGCAAGCTGTCGAGGTCCCGGGTAGCCCGGAAACCCTCAAGAATCCCTCAGCACGAGGAGGCCCGCGGTGGCGCACTCCCATCCGATCCGCGAGATCGCGCAGCAGGCGGGCGTCAGCGAGGCCACCGTCGACCGCGTGCTCCACGGCCGCGTCGGGGTGCGCGAGGGAACGGCGGCACAGGTCCGGCAGGCGATCGCCGATCTCGACCGGCAGCGCTCCCAACTGCGGCTGTCGGGTCGCCGGTTCATGGTCGATCTCGTCATGGAGACTCCGCGCCGCTTCTCGGACCTGACCCGGGCCGCGCTGGAGGCCGAGCTCCCCACTCTGCGCCCGGCGGTCTTCCGCGCGCGCTACCACGTGCGGGAGGCGTGGGAGCCGGAGGAACTGATCGCGGAGCTCGACGGCATCGCGCGCCGCGGTAGCCACGGCGTCGTCCTCAAGGCTCCGGATACGCCCGCAGTCGCGGCGGCGATCGCGCGCCTGACCGCGCGCCGCATCCCCGTCGTCACCGTGGTCACCGACGTTCCGCAGAGCGCCCGGATCGCGTACGTGGGCATGGACAACCGCGCCGCGGGCGTGACCGCGGCGCACCTCGTCACCCAGTGGGTCAGTGAGTCGCGCGGAGCCCTGCTCGTCGTCACCAGCGGCCGGCTCTTCCGGGGCGAGGAGGAACGGGAGACGGGGTTCCGCAGCGAGATCCACCGGTCCGATCCGGAGCGGCGGATCGTCGGCGTCGCCGATACGGGTGGCCTCGACGCGGTGTGCCGCCGGGAGGTCGCCGCGGTGCTCGCGAGCGACCCGGACATCGCCGCGGTCTACTCGCCGGGTGGCGGCAACCGGGGGATCATCGCGGCGTTCGACGAGGCGGGGAGGAGGTATCGCGGCTACATCGCACACGATCTCGCCGAATCGAACCGCGAACTGTTGCTGGCGGGTCGGATCTCGGCGGTGCTGCACCACGACCTGCGGGCGGATCTGCGCGGCGCCGCCCACGCGATCATGGCCTTCCACGGCGCGATCGACGGTCCGCACCGGCCGCGGCCCACCGCGATCCAGATCGTGGTGCCGCCGAACCTGGCCGGGGTCGACGGCTAGCGGCTGAACACCGAGACGTCGAAGAAGTACCGCGACGCCCGGTACACGTGGCGGCCCAGCTCGATCGCCGTGCCGGACTCGTTCAAGGCCACGCGCTGCATGGTGAGCACGGCGCCGCCCGCGGGCTCGTCGAGCAGCCGGGACTCCTCGTCGTCGGAGATGCGGGCGCCGATCCGCTGCTGCGCCTGGGCGATCGTGATGCCCCGCCCGCGCAGGCACTGGTACAGGCCCTTGCTCTGCAGCTCGTCGGGGGCGGGGGCGAGCTCGGCGGGGATGTAGTTGGTGAGGATCGCCAGCGGCACGTCGTCCGCGCTGCGCAGGCGCCGGATCGACACCACCTGGGCGTCGTGCTCGATGCCCAGCTCGTCTGCGATCTCCTCATCGGGCCGGCCGAGCCGGTAGTCGAGCAGCTCCGTCGACGGGGTCTGGCCCGCGGCGATCAGGTCCTCGTACAGGCTGGTGAGCTCGACCGCGCGGTGCACCTCGTTGCGCACCACCTGGGTGCCGACGCCGCGCTTGCGCACCAGGAGGCCCTTGTCCACGAGCGCCTGGATCGCCTGCCGCGCAGTCGGACGAGACAGGGTGAGCCGCTTGGCGAGGTCGATCTCGTTCTCGATCCGGTCGCCGGGCACCAGCTCGCCGTTCAGGATGGAACGTTCGAGGGCCTGCGCCAGCTGGTAGTACAGCGGCACTGGGCTGGTGCGGTCCAGTTCGACCGAGACCGGGGCGGGAGACATGCGATGCAGTCTAGTGCACCGAAGCGGGAAATGCGGGCGCTGATCAGCGTTTGTTCGTACAATCGCCCCTTGCGGCGCGATCAGGTCTATGTCCGCACATACGGCGCCCATGTCAGCCGGTCGCCGACGGCTCTATCGGATTCGCGATGCTGCGATGGGGTGGATCTCTGCAGCTAGGAGCCTATTGAAGAATGTCGCCCCCTTCTGTTAGATTGACAGGACAAACGAGCGGGAGTGATCCACGTCTCGTCCGGGACCAGGCTAAGGAGGGCCTCCCACATGACTGACGCCGGTACCCACGGTGCCCCGTTCGACCTGATCACCATCGGGCGGGTCGGGGTCGACATCTACCCCCTGCAGGACGGTGTCGGACTCGATCGCGTCGAGACCTTCGGCAAGTACCTCGGGGGCAGCGCGACCAACGTCGCCGTCGCCGCGGCCCGTCACGGCCGACGGTCCGCGGTCATCACGGCGACCGGCGCGGATCCGTTCGGGCGCTTCGTTCATCAGGAGCTGGTGCGCCTCGGCGTCGACGACCGGTACGTGGGCGAGGTCCGCGGCCTGAACACCCCCGTCACCTTCTGCGAGATCTTCCCGCCGGACGACTTCCCGCTCTACTTCTACCGCGACCCGATCGCGCCGGACCTCATGCTGGACGACGACGCGCTCGACCTCGACGCGATCCGCTCCGCGAAGATCTTCTGGGCCACCGTCACCGGGCTCTCCCGCGAGCCCAGCCGCTCCGCGCACCACACGGCGTGGAACGCCCGCGGCCGCGCCCCGCTGACCGTCCTCGACCTCGACTACCGGCCCATGTTCTGGGAGTCCGCCGAGGTCGCGAGCCAGGAGGTGGGCAAGGCCCTCGAGCACGTCACCGTCGCCATCGGCAACCGCGAGGAGTGCGAGGTCGCGGTCGGCGAGACAGAGCCCGGCCGCGCCGCCGACGCCCTGCTGGAGCGCGGCGTCGACCTCGCCGTGGTGAAGCAGGGCCCCAAGGGCGTCCTCGCGAAGACCCGGGACGAGAGTGTCGAGGTCGCACCGCACTTCGTCGACGTGATCAACGGTCTCGGCGCCGGTGACGGCTTCGGCGGCGCCGTCTGCCACGGCCTGCTCGCGGGCTGGCCGCTCGAGCGGGTTCTGCGCTTCGCCAACGTCGCCGGGGCCATCGTCGCCTCGCGCCGCGAATGCTCGACCGCCATGCCCACCACCGACGAGGTGGAGTCCGTCATCGAGGAACGGGACAACAACCATGTCTGACATTGCCCGCACCACCGGCCCGCTCACGGCGGGCGATTTCGACCGGCTGCGCGCCGCCCGGCACGAGAACCCCGACGCCATCGCCGATGTGCTCGGCGCACGGATCCGCCGCCCCCTCGTCCGCGGCGACCGCCGGCTGCTCATCGTGGCGGCGGACCACCCCGCCCGCGGCGCGCTCGGCGTCGGTTCCGACGCGATGGCCATGGCCGACCGGTACGACCTGCTGCAGCGGATGGCGCTCGCCCTCTCCCGCCCCGGGGTCGACGGGGTGCTCGGCACCCCCGACGTCATCGAGGACCTCGCGCTGCTGGGCCTACTCGACGACAAGATCGTGGTCGGCTCCATGAACCGCGGCGGCCTGCGCGGCGCGGCGTTCGAGATGGACGACCGGTACACCGCCTACGACGTTCCCTCGATGCGGCGCGGCGGCCTGGACTTCGGCAAGCTGCTCGTGCGCGTCGACCTCGAGGACCCCGGCACCGTCGTCACGCTCGAGGCCACGGCCCGCGCCGTCGACGCCGCGGCGGCCGCGAAGCTGCCGATCATGCTGGAGCCCTTCATGAGCCGCCGCACCGACGGGAGGATCGGCAACGACCTCTCGACGGAGGCCGTCATCAACTCGGTCGCCATCGCCTCCGGCCTCGGCAACACCTCCGCCTACAGCTGGCTCAAACTCCCCGTCGTCGACGACATGGAACGCGTCATGGCGGCGACCACGCTGCCCACGCTGCTCCTCGGCGGCGACCCGGGCGGCGACCCCGCTGCCGTCTACGCCTCGTGGGCCAAGGCGCTCGCCCTGCCCGGCGTGCACGGCCTCGTCGTCGGCCGCACTCTGCTCTATCCCCGCGACGGCGACGTGACCGCCGCCGTCGACACCGCCGCCGGCCTCGTGCACGGCGCCTGACCACCCGCATCCACCTCCGCGAAGGAGCCGCTCCATGACCACCACCGAGACCCTCACCGTCGTCCCGCACTGGATCGACGGCGCCGAGTACCCGTCCACCAGCGGCCGCACCGCCGACGTCTACGACCCCGCGCTCGGCGTCGTGACCAAGCGGGTCGCGCTCGCCGATCGCGCCGAGATCGACGCGGCCGTGGCCTCCGCCAAGAAGGCGTCGGAGGTCTGGGGGGACCTTTCCCTCGCCAAGCGCCAGTCGGTGCTGTTCGCCTTCCGCGAGCTGCTCAACACCCGCAAGGGGGAGCTCGCCGAGATCATCACGAGCGAGCACGGCAAGGTGCTCTCCGACGCGCTCGGCGAGATCAGCCGCGGCCAGGAGGTCGTCGAGTTCGCCTGCGGGATGGCGCATCACCTCAAGGGCGAGTACAGCGAGCAGGTCTCGTCCGGGATCGACGTCTACTCCACGCGCCAGCCGCTCGGCGTGGTCGCGGTGATCAGCCCGTTCAACTTCCCGGCGATGGTGCCCGCCTGGTTCTTCCCGATCGCGATCGCCGCCGGCAACGCCGTGGTGCTCAAGCCCAGCGAGAAGGACCCGTCGGCCGCGATCTGGATGGCGGAGCTGTGGCGCGAGGCGGGCCTGCCCGAAGGCGTGTTCACCGTGCTCAACGGCGACAAGGAGGCCGTCGACGGCCTGCTGACCCATCCGGACGTCGCCGCCGTCTCCTTCGTCGGTTCGACGCCCATCGCCCGGTACGTCTACGAGACCGCCACCGCGCACGGCAAGCGGGTCCAGGCCCTCGGCGGCGCCAAGAACCACATGCTGGTGCTGCCCGACGCCGACCTCGCTCTTACGGCCGACGCCGCGATCAACGCCGGGTTCGGTTCGGCCGGCGAGCGGTGCATGGCCATCTCGGTCGTCGTCGCCGTCGAGCCCGTCGCGGACGCGCTGATCGCGGAGATCACCGATCGCATGGCCGGGCTGCGCATCGGCGACGGCCGCCGCGGCTGCGACATGGGGCCGCTCGTCACGCAGGCGCACCGCGACAAGGTCGCCTCCTACATCGACGTCGCCGTCGCGGACGGCGCGAGCGTGGTCGTCGACGGTCGCGACGTGACCCCGGACGGCGATGCGGCGGGCTTCTGGCTCGGTCCGACCCTGATCGACCGCGTGCCCACCACCTCCCGGGTGTACACCGAGGAGATCTTCGGCCCCGTGCTCGCGATCGTGCGCGTCGCCTCGTACGAGGAGGGGGTCGATCTCATCAACGCCGGCGCCTTCGGCAACGGCACCGCGATCTTCACCAACGACGGCGGCGCCGCACGCCGGTTCCAGAAGGACATCCGCGTGGGCATGGTCGGCATCAACGTGCCGATCCCGGTCCCCGTGGCCACCTTCAGCTTCGGCGGCTGGAAGGACTCGATGTTCGGCGACACCAAGGCGCACGGCGCCGAGGGCGTGAAGTTCTTCACCCAGCTCAAGGCGATCACGAGCCGGTGGCTCGACCCCAGCCACGGCGGCGTCGACCTGGGATTCCCCCAGAACGACTGACGCGGACTTCATTCCGGCAGCACCATCGTCCGCGAGGACGGAAACAGGAGAGGACGGCGATGGCGACGACGCCCAACGAATGGTTCCACGCCCGAGGCGCGCTGGCGCGCGACGGGTGGGAATCGGTGGTCGACGGCTCCCTGCCCGGCTGGGCGCACACCGGGATCCGCGTCGCGGACCTCGGCGACGCGCCGGTCGTGCTGCCCGGCGGTGACATCGAGCGCATCGTCGTGCCGCTCTCGGGCGGGTGCCACGTCGAGCTCGACGGCGCCGCCGCCGCGAGCTTCGATGGTGCGCCGTCCGTGGCCCTCGCGGGCCGCGCGTCGGTCTTCGACGGGCCCACCGACGTCCTGTACGTCGGCGCCGGTGGGGGATTCACCGTGCGCGGAACCGCGCGCATCGCCATCGCCGAGGCGCCCACGTCGCAGCGCCGGCCCACGCGGTACATCCCCGCCACGGCGGTGCCCGTCGAGGTGCGCGGCGCCGGCCGGGACACCCGGCAGGTGCACAACTTCGGCACGCCCGGCGCGCTCGACGCAGCCGCCCTCATCGTGTGCGAGGTGATCACCCCCGGCGGCAATTGGAGCAGCCACCCCGCCCATAAGCACGACGAGCACATCGACGGCCACGAATCCCGGCTCGAGGAGATCTACTACTTCGAGGCGGCGCCCGCCCGCGGACTACCAGCAGGGACCGTGCCCGAGACGACCGACGCCTTCGGGAGTTTCGTCACCTACTCGTCCGCGGCGGGGGAGATCGACACCAACGCCCTCGTCCGCACCGGCGACATCGCCCTCGTGCCCTTCGGCTACCACGGCCCCGCGATGGCCGCCCCCGAGTACGACCTCTACTACCTCAACGTCATGGCGGGCCCCGACCCCGAACGGGTCTGGCTGATCAGCGACGACCCGCGCCAGGCCTGGCTGCGGGACACCTGGCCCACGCAGGCCACCGACCCGCGGCTGCCCTACGCGGCCGCACCGACCGAAGGAGACGAGCGATGAGCACCCGGCGGATGACCGTGGGCCAGGCCCTCATCGAGTTCCTGGCGCACCAGTGGACCGTGGACGAGATCGTCCTCGCCGACGGCACGGTGAGCACCGTGCGCGAGCGCACCGTCCCCGCGACCTTCGGCATCTTCGGCCACGGCAACGTCGCCGGCGTGGGCCAGGCCCTGCTGCAGTACGCGACCACCGATGCCGGGCTCATGCCCTACCACCAGGCCCGCAACGAGCAGGCCATGGTGCACCAGGCCGTCGGCTACGCCCGCATGCACCGCCGGCGCGGCACCTACGCGTGCACCGCCTCCGTGGGCCCGGGCGCCGCCAACATGCTGACGGGCGCCGCGCTCGCGACCGCCAATCGCCTGCCCGCACTGCTCCTGGTCTCCGACACCTTCGCCACCCGCGTTGCGGATCCGGTGCTGCAGCAGCTCGAGCACCCGCACGACATCGGGCTGCAGGTCTCCGACGCCTTCCGGCCCCTCTCGAAGTTCTTCGACCGCGTGCAGAGGCCGGAGCAGTTGTTCTCCATCGCGCTGGCCGCGATGCGGGTGCTGACCGACCCGGCGGAGACCGGTGCCGTGACCATCGCGCTGCCCGAGGACGTCCAGGCCGAGGCCGTCGACGTCCCCGAGGAGTTCCTCGCGGACCGCGAGTGGCACCTCCGCCGGCCCCTGCCCGAGCGCGGCCCGCTGGCCCGCGCCGTCGCGGCGATCCGGGAGGCGAAGCGCCCCTTCATCGTCGCCGGCGGCGGCGTCCTCTACGCGGGCGCCGAGGACGAGCTGCGCCGGTTCGCGGAGGCCACGTCGATCCCCGTCGGCACCACGCAGGCGGGCGGCGGCGCGCTGGCCTGGGACCACCCGCTGAACCTCGGCGGCGTGGGCGCCACCGGCACCGCGGCGGCGAACGCCATCGCCGCGCAGGCCGACGTGATCATCGGGATCGGCACCCGGTACAGCGATTTCACCACCGCCAGCCGCACGGCCTTCCAGGACGCGGGCGTGCGCTTCGTGAACCTCAACGTCGCCTCGTTCGACGCCTACAAGCACGGCTCGCAGCTGCCGCTCATCGCCGACGCCCGCGAGGGCCTCGCCGCGCTGCGCGCGGAGCTCGCCGACTACCGCGTTCCGCCGGAGTCCGTCGCCGCGGCCGCTGCGGCCAAGGCGGACTGGGACGCGGTCGTCGACGTCGCCCTCGCGCCC
This sequence comes from Tsukamurella sp. DT100, assembly GCF_049844855.1. NCBI lineage: Bacteria > Bacillati > Actinomycetota > Actinomycetes > Mycobacteriales > Tsukamurellaceae > Tsukamurella > Tsukamurella sp. DT100. The sequence continues at coordinate 652,407 of NZ_JBNCLV010000001.1, read as the reverse complement.
ACCGGGGCCGACCTGCCGGGCCAGCCCGAGGTGATCGGTGCGGTGCACGCCGCGATGGACCCGGCCGACGTGATCATCCAGGCCGCGGGCTCCCTCCCGGGCGACTTGCAGAAGCTGTGGCGCGTGCGGGACCCGCTCGGCTATCACGTGGAGTACGCCTTCTCCTGCATGGGATACGAGATCGCGGGCGGGCTCGGCGCGAAGCGCGGGCTGCTCGCCCTCGGCGACGACCGCGACGTCGTCGTCATGGTCGGCGACGGCTCCTACCTCATGCTCAACAGCGAGCTCGTCACCGCCGTCGCCGAGGGGATCAAGCTCATCGTCGTCATCGTCGAGAACCAGGGCTACGCCTCGATCGGCCACCTCTCCGAGACCGTCGGCTCGCAGCGTTTCGGCACTCGGTACCGCACCGCGGACGAGTCGGGCGGCGTCCCCGCACCGGAACTCGATCGCGGCGCGTTCCTGCCCGTCGACCTGGCGGCCAACGCCCGCAGCTACGGCGCGCGGGTCATCGACATCGCGCCCGGACCGGACTCCGTCGCGGAGCTCTCCGAGGCCGTCCGCGCCGCCAAGGCGGCGACCGGCCCCACCGTCATCCAGATCCACAACGACCCGTTGGTCTACGCCCCCGAGGGCAACGGCTGGTGGGACGTCCCGGTCGCCGCGGTGTCGACGATCGACAGCACCGTCACCGCGCGCGCCGAGTACCTCGACCAGCAGAAGGCGCAGCGGCCGCTCCTCGGCTGACCTCCGCCCCCATCACTTCCACGATCCGACGTAAGGACCACCGTCATGACCGACACCCTGGGCACGACCGCCTCCACCGCCACCCACACCGAGGGCCTGCGCATCGGCACCGCCCCCGACTCGTGGGGCGTCTGGTTCGCCGAGCACCCGCGCCAGACCCCGTGGGACCGCTTCCTCGACGAGGTGGCCGAAGCCGGCTACCACTACATCGAGCTCGGCCCCTACGGCTACCTGCCGACCGACCCCGAACGCCTGCGCGACGAGCTCGCCGAGCGCGACCTCGAGCTGTCCGGCGGCACCATCTTCACCGGCTTCCACAAGGGCGCCGACCAGTGGGACCGCGCCTGGAAGCAGGTGAGCGACGTCGCCACCCTCGTCGGTGCCCTGGGCGCCGAGCACATCGTCGTCATCCCCGACCTGTGGCGCTCCGATCTCACCGGCGAGGCCCTCGAGTCCCGCACCCTCGACGACGAGCAATGGAAGGCGCTCGCCGCCGGCCACGACCGGCTCGGAAAGGCGCTCACGGAGGAGTACGGGATCAAGCAGCAGTTCCACTCCCACGCCGACAGCCACGTCGGCACCACCGGCGAGGTGGAGCGCCTCCTCGCCGAGACGGACCCGCGCTACGTCAACCTGTGCCTCGACACCGGCCACTTCGCCTACTACGGCGGCGACAACGTGGCCCTCATGCAGCGCCACCCCGAGCGCATCGGCTACCTGCACCTCAAGCAGATCGACCCGGCCCTGATCTGGGAGGTGCTCAAGAACGACACCCCGTTCGCCGACGCCGCCTCCGCCATCATGGTCGAGCCACCCAACGGGATCCCGGACTTCGCCCCCGTCATCGAGGCGGCGCTGCGCATCAACCCGGACCTGTTCGCCATCGTCGAGCAGGACATGCCCGGCTGCGACATCGACCTCCCCGCGGGCATCGCCACCCGGACCCGGCAGCACATCTTCGGCTGCCACCCGCTCACCCGCACCCGCTGATCCCGAACCCGGGCATCGAGCTCGGACCCCGAAGCCCCGCAAGGAGACACCCACAGATGACCAACGACTTCCGCGTCGCCGTGGTCGGCGCCGGCATGATGGGCGCCGACCACGTGCAGCGCATCGCCACCACCACCGCGGGGGCGTCCGTCTCCGCGGTCGTCGAGCCCGACGCGGCCCGCCGGGCCGCCGCCCTCCGACTAGCGCCCGGCGCCGCCGGTTTCGCCGACCTCGACGCCGCGCTCGCCTCGGGCGTCGTCGACGGCGTGCTCGTCGCCACCCCCGGCCAGTTCCACGAGGACGCGCTGCTGAAGGTCCTCGCCGCCGGCCTGCCTGTGCTCTGCGAGAAGCCGCTCACCCAGGATCCCGAGTCCTCCTGGCGCGTCGTCGAGGCCGAGATGGCCGGCGGCCGGCAGCTGATCCAGGTCGGTTTCATGCGCCGCTTCGATCGCGAGTACGAGGAGCTGCGGAAGGTGGTGGCCGCCAAACCCGCCGGCGAGCTCGTCATGCTGCACGCCCGCCACCGCAACGCCTCGGTGCCCGAGAGCTACGTGCAGACGATGCTCATCAACGACTCCGTGGTGCACGAGTTCGACGTCGTGCCGTGGCTGGCGGGCGGCGTCGTCACTTCGGTCGAGGTGAAGTACCCGCGCCGCAATTCGCGGAGCCCGGAGCACCTGCGCGAGCCGATCCTCGTCCTGATGGAGCTCGACAACGGGGTCCTCGTCGACGTCGAGATGAACGTCTCCATCGAGTTCGGCTACCAGGTCGAGACCGAGGCCGTCTTCGAGCAGGGCGTCGCCCGCATCGGCGAGCCCGCGGGCCTGCAGATGTGGCAGCAGGGCCGGTTCTCGGTCGCCGACCACGCCGACTTCACCACCCGGTTCCGCGACGCCTACGACCGCCAGGTGCAGGCCTGGGCCGACGCCGCGAAGGCGGGCACCATCGCCGGACCGTCGGCCTTCGACGGCTACAAGGTGGCCGTGTGCTGCGCCGCCGGCGTCAAGGCACTGGAGACGACCGGCCCCGTGCCCGTCGAGCTCCCCGAGATGCCGGCGTTCTACGCCGAGCGCGCCTAGGGGGCAGCGTGGTCCGCATCGCCCTCGATCCCACGCCGTACCACTCGACGCACGACTTCGAGGACTTCTTCGACGTGGCCGCCAAGGCCGGCTACGAGTGGATCCAGCTGACCCCGCACGCCGACTTCATCCCGTTCTTCGCGCACCCGCGCGTGGACCGGGCGCAGCTCGCGCGCGTGCGCAAGCGCGCCGCCGACGCGGGCGTCGCGATCACGTCGCTGCTCCCGGTGCAGCGCATCTCGTGGCCCGACGAACCGCAGCGCGAGGCGGCCGTGCGGAACTTCCGGCGCATCATCGCGATCGCCGCGGAGCTCGAGGCGCCCGTCATCAACACCGAGTTCAGCGGCCGGCCCGAGCGCGCCGAGGAGTCCGAGGCGGGCTTCTACCGCAGCATGGAGGAGCTCGTCCCGCTCCTCGAGCGGGAGGGCGTCACGCTCAACATCGACCCGCACCCCGACGACTTCGTCGAGGACGGGCTCGAGGCCTGGCGGATCATCCGCGGGCTGGACACCCCGGCCGTCGGCTTCGTGTACGTGGGCAGCCACACCTTCCACTACGGCGACCGCGCGGCCACGCTGATCCCGCAGCTGGGGGAGCGGCTCGGCGCCGTGTACGCCGCGGACAGCTTCGATCACCGGCGCTCGCACGGCCTGCGGTACATCACCAACCCGCCCGGCAACGCGGTCCGCGTGCACCAGCACCTCACCATCGGCGACGGCGATGTGGATTGGGACGAGCTGTTCGGCCACCTCGGCGCTTCCGGGTTCCTCGCCCGCGAGGACGCGATCATCTGCTCCAACGTCTTCGCCGAGGACGAGCGCGCCGACGAGGTGTCCGCGCTGCAACTCGAGAAGATCCGGTCGCTGGTCGCGGCGCACGCGTGAGCGGCCGCGTCGTGCGCGGCGACTACGCTGGACGTCGTGACTGAGTCTTCCGCCGCACCGTCGAACGCCGCCGCGCCCGGGTCCGTCCGCGTGCGCTTCTGCCCGTCGCCCACCGGCACGCCGCACGTCGGCATGGTGCGCACCGCGCTGTTCAACTTCGCTCACGCGCGACACACCGGGGGCACCTTCGTCTTCCGGATCGAGGACACGGACGCCGCCCGCGACAGCGAGGAGAGCTACGCCGCGATCCTCGAGTCGCTGCGCTGGCTCGGACTCGACTGGGACGAGGGGCCCGAGGTGGGCGGACCCTACGGCCCCTACCGCCAGTCCGAGCGCAAGGACCTGCACCTGGACGTCGTGCGCCGCCTCGTCGAGGGCGGCTACGCCTACGAGGCCTTCTCGACCCCGGAGGAGGTGGAGGCGCGGCACGTGGCCGCCGGCCGGAACCCGAAGCTGGGCTACGACAACTTCGACCGCGACCTCACCGACGAGCAGAAGGCCGGGTACGTCGCCGAGGGTCGCAGCCCCGTCGTGCGGCTGAAGATGCCCGACCACGACTTCACCTGGAACGACATGGTGCGCGGCGAGACCACCTTCGCCGCGGGCAGCGTCCCCGACTTCGCCCTCACGCGTGCGAACGGCGACCCGCTGTACACCCTGGTCAACCCCGTCGACGACGCGATGATGAAGATCACGCACGTCCTGCGCGGCGAAGACCTGCTCAGCTCCACCCCGCGGCAGATCGCGCTGTACGAGGCGCTGGAGGCGATCGGCGTCGCCGAGCGCACCCCTGAGTTCGGACACTTGCCCTTCGTGATGGGGGAGGGCAACAAGAAGCTCTCCAAGCGCGACCCCGAGTCCAACCTCTTCCACCACCGCGACCGCGGCTTCATTCCGGAGGGGCTGCTCAACTACCTCGCGCTGCTCGGCTGGGGCATCTCGGCCGACAACGACGTCTTCAGCCTCGACGAGATGATCGCCGCCTTCGACGTGCACCGGGTCAACTCGAACCCCGCGCGCTTCGACCAGAAGAAGGCCGACGCGATCAACGCCGAGCACATCCGCCTCCTCGCCTCCGAGGACTTCGAGGCGCGCCTGCGGGCCTTCCTCGTCGACCGGGGCTTCGTCGACGGTGCGCGCCTCGGCGCGGAGTTCCCGACCGCCGCCGAGCTCGTGCAGACCCGCATCGTGGTCCTCTCGGACGCCTGGGATCTGCTGAAGTTCCTCTACGTCGACGAGGCCGACTTCGAAGTCGATCCCGCGGCCGCCGCGAAGAACATCAAGGCCGACGCCGGCCAGGTGCTCGACGAGAGCATCGCCGCGCTCGACGGGCTCTCGGACTGGACCACCGACGCCATCGAGGGCGCTCTCAAGGGCCGGCTCATCGACGAGCTCGAGCTCAAGCCGCGCAAGGCCTACGCCCCGATCCGCGTGGGCGTCACGGGCTCGCCGATCAGCCCGCCGCTGTTCGAGTCGCTGGAGCTCCTCGGGCGGGAGCGGACGCTGAGCCGGCTCGTGGCCGCCCGCGCCCTGGTGCCCGCCGACGGTGCCGCCCCGCAGTAGGGGATGACCTGGCGATTTGGCGTTCCCAGTGCGGCTGGGTAAGCTGGATCGCGGCTCAAAACGAGGTCGGAAACGACTTCGAACTGAGTCAGTGGCCTATGGTGTAATTGGCAACACGGCTGATTCTGGTTCAGTTGTTCTAGGTTCGAGTCCTGGTAGGCCAGCGTGACAGCGCCCTCCGCGTGCGGAGTGCGCAGTCCTAGCCCCCGTCGTCTAGCGGCCTAGGACGCCGCCCTCTCACGGCGGTAGCGTGGGTTCGAATCCCATCGGGGGTACGTTCGATGCAGGTGTGCTACCTTCATCGACATCGTCGAGGCGCCTCGTGCGCGTCGGCAGCAGTTCTAGCCCCCGTCGTCTAGCGGCCTAGGACGCCGCCCTCTCACGGCGGTAGCGTGGGTTCGAATCCCATCGGGGGTACAACGGAAGGCCCGGATCATGCGATCCGGGCCTTCGTCGTTCCTCCCCGGAGCTATCCCACCGGCACGGCGCGCGGCGCTGCGGTGCGGTTCTCCTCGGCCAGCCCCGACGGCGTGAACGCCGCGGCCAGCCCGATCCCCAGCAGGGACACCACGATGCCGCTGATCGCCGCCCACGTCGCGTCCGTGCCGATGCCGTAGCCCTGCAGCACGGCCTGGAGTGCCGCGGTGGTCAGATAGACGGCGTTGCGCCAGCGGGACTCGCAGTTGACCACCGCGATGAGCAGTGTGACGGCTGCGAGCACCAGCGAGGTCCAGGCCGCGGCCTGGTTCCCCGGGATGAGGCCGCCCGCGGCCAACAGCGTGACGAGCGGGCCCGCGGTGGCGTACAGCGCGCGCCGGACCGATTCGGGGATCCTCCGCGGGAGGATCCGGCTCCTGTTCTCCTCCATGATCTCCACCTCTTCCGGTGTCAGGCGGCCGGCGCCGCGCCGGCCGCATCGGGTGCGCCGGCCGCGCCGACCACCGTGGTTCCGTCGGGCGACCAGTACAGCCGCCCGTGTTCGAAGTCCTGCCGCACGCCGCCGTCGGCGAGCCTCATCTCCGACGAGACGGGCCATCCCAGAGGCCCCTTCTCGTAGCCGTCGCGGGCCCAGCGGGCGCCGATCGTGCCCGCCACGAAGAAGCCCTGCGCCGCGTCGCGGCGCCGGTAGAGCACCCCGCGCTCGAAGGCCTCGACCTGCCCGTCCGGCAGCTCGGTGTGGTCGACCACCGGGTAGCCGAGGGGGCCGTTCTCCCGCTGGTAGGACGTGTAGGACTCCAGCAAGCGGGTCGGCACGGCGTGCGCCCCGGTGAGGGCGGTCCAATAGATCGTGCCGCCCCGGAAGGCCGCGAACCAGCCGCGCTCGTCGGGGCAGGCGACCGCGACGAGGTCCTTCCGCGGGCCGAGCCAGTCGGCGGCCCGGGCAGCGACGGCGCCGATCGCGGCCTCCGCCTGCGCCGCGGCGTCGATCGGCGGCGGGACGGGCACCGGGCCCGCGGCGGCCAGCGCTGCGGGAGCGCCGGCCTTGGCGGCGTCCGCGGGAGCCGCCGCGCCGCTGAACACGGCGACGTCCGCGGCGAAGACGTCCCAGGGGAAGCCGTCGCCCACGTCGGTGTGGTCGCCGATGCCCAGCGCGCGGGTGACGTACCGGTGATCGCTGATGCCGTCGGTGACCCGGTACGGCGGGGCGACGACGGTCGTGGCGAAGCCGTACTTGCGCGCGTCCGCCACCGCGAGCCACGCCGCGATCGTGAGGTCGGCGCGGCGCTCGAGCCAATCGGCGCGCGACCACCCGGCGTGACTGCCCGCGAAGCACAGATTGATCGTGTACGGGTTGGCGCTGAGCACGCTCCACGAGGCGAAGTCGGTGTCGACGACGTCGCACACGACCCCGTCCCGCACGGTGTAGTGGTAGCTGGCGCCGTGCGCCGCGTCGTTGCAGAAGGCGGCGAGGCGCTCGGCGGTGCTGTTCCCCTCCTCGGTGTGCAGGAGGAAGTTCCGGATCACCGCGCCGTTGCGCGACGAGCGGGAACCGCCCATCCGGTCGAGTTCGGTGTAGGCGGGTGCGGGGGACATCGCGACTCCGTTCGCGTCGTCGGGAAAGGGTGACGGGGCGGCCGCGGCCAAGCGGTCGTAGATCGCCTGCGCCTGCGCCATCCGCTCGTCGTAGCGGTCGGGGAAGGCCGAGCGCTGGACCTGCTGGGCGTACCAGCCGGGCGTGTGGGCGGGCGAGTCGAAGGGCTGCGCCTTGAGTGCCGTGTAGAACAGGCGCGAGCTCAGGGTGGGGTCCATGCGCTCCCGCGCGCTCGAGCCCCACCACGGCGCCCGCTGTTGCAGGGGCCCGACGCTGTTCGCGTCCGAGCCGACGGCGTCGTGGGGTTCCTTGAGGGAATCGGGGTCGGCGGCGTTGGCGTAGACGGTGAGGTTCGATTCGACGAGGCCGGTCGCCAGGCAGATCACGATCCCGCGCTCGGAGACGCCGGACCGGCGCCCCTCCGCGATGAACGCGGCTGCGACCGCATCGCGGGTGTACGCGCTCATACCGGCACCACCGACTTCTTCCAGCTGCAGACACGGGCGAGCAGGTCGATCCCGGAGACCGGCCGGTTCGCGCTGTCGCGCCACATGGGGAGGCCGTACGCGGTGGTGTGCTGTCCGCTCGCGAAGCCCGACAGATCTGCCGGCCAGGACCACCACCCCGGGTCGAACCAGTGCCCGACGTTCGCGAGATCGGAGACGACGTCCTCGATCCCGTCGTCGACGAGCTGCGCGATCAGGCGGTTCGGGTCGGTCAGGGTGAATGCCATCACCGGACCGGCGAAGGCGTGCAGGGGCGATACGGCGGGGCAGGAGGTCATCACGTCGCCGGGACTGGCGATCTCGAACAACGGCACCGGCGACCGCTGGTCGTTCGGCACGGTCCCGGTGCCGCCCGTCGCGTAGATGCCGAAGCGGTTCGGCGCGATCGGCAGCCCGTAGGAGACGCCCGCCCGCCGGCTGGGGTCGGCGATGGTGCCGACCATCAGGCAACCCGCCGTGTCAGCACTTGTCTTGAGCCACCGGTTCACGCCGACGGCGCCGAGCGAGTAGCCGAGAACGATGTAACGGTCCCCGGGGTGGAGCGCCGCGGTCCGGCTGCGGAGCCAGTCCACCACCTGCGTCGCGCTGTTGTCGCCCGACGGTGCCAGCGGATCGCGGGCGGCGTTGTCGAGGCTGATCGCGGCGCTGTAGATCACCTGTTCCACGGTGACCTCGCGCAATTGCCGGGTGACGTTGTCCAGCATGTTGCCCGAGACGGGTTCGCCGGTGCCCCGGGCGCAGAAGACGAAAACGGACATTCGCTCGCTCCTTCGGTGCGGAGATCGCCGGGGCGGGAGAGGGATTCCGCTGGTGCGTACGGCGATCTGAAGGAAAGTCTGCGCAGGAGCGACGCCGAGCACACGAGTAGCGCACTACCTGATTTCTCGCCGGCTCCGTGGACGGCGGTGCGAGATCAGCCGCGGCGGATCGCAAACATCGAATTTTCGACCATTAGTACCCGAATCAACGTGCCGGGCAGGAAAACCCGGGAGATTCGACCTGCGCAGTCGGGCCGCACCGGGACTAGGATAGGTGTTCATGCGACAGCAGTTGCGGATCGTCGAGCGGGGGCGCGAGTACGACGACGTCCGCGCGGCGCTCGATGCGGGGTCCGCGGGCTGTGGGGTCATCGTGACGGGGGACGCCGGCGTCGGCAAGACGACGCTCGCGCGGTCGGTCGCGGCGGATTCGAAGCTGCACGTGCAGTGGGTCGCGGGAACGGAATCCGCGCGCGGGATCCCCCTCGGGGTGTTCGCGCATCTCGTCGGCCCGGCCACCTCCACCGATCCGGTCACCTACCTGTCGGCGGCGCGGGAATCGCTGCTCGCGGACGGGCACCTCGTCGTCGGCGTGGACGATGCGCATCTGCTCGACGAGCTCTCGGCGACCCTGCTGCACCAACTCGCCATCGACCGCGCCGTCCACCTCATCGCGACGGTCCGCAGCGGCGAGGCGGTGCCCGACGCCATCACCAGCCTGTGGAAGGACGGCCACGTCGTCCGGATCGCGCTGGATCCCTTCACGCTGGAACAGAGCGTCGAGCTGGTCGAGGCGGCGGTCGGCGGCCGCCTCGAGGGCCTGTCCGCGCGCCTGATGTGGGAGGCCTCCGGTGGGAACGCGCTCTACCTCAAGCACCTCGTGCAGGGGGCGCTGGAATCGGGGGCGCTGCGCGAGGTCGGCGGCGTGTGGCAGATGCGCGGACGGGCGGCGGTGACCTCGGAGTTGGCCTCGCTCCTCGACGGGCGCGTCGATCACCTCGACGACGCCGTGCTGCACGTGCTGAAGCTGCTGACGCTCTGCGAGCCGATCGACCTCGACGTGCTGGCCGACCTCGGTGGGGACGACGCCGTGGAGAAGGCCGAGGCCGAGGGGCTGATCCGGATCGCCCGCGAGGGCCGCGCGCTCTCGGTCCGCTACGCGCATCCGCTCTTCGGCGAGGTGATCCGGGGCCGGCTGGGATTCGCCGCGTCGCGGCGGCTGCGCGGGGACCTCGTCGAGGCACTGGGGCGGCGCGAGGTCTCCTCGGCGTCGGACCGGATCCGGCTCGCGGGACTGGCTCTCGACAGCGACGCCGACCTCGAACCGGGCCTGCTGTGCGATGCCGCCCGCGACGCCCTGATGCTCGCGAACGTCCCGATGGGGGAGCGCTTCGCCCGCGCCGCACTGGACGGCGGGGCCGGGCTGCCCGCCGCGTGCCTCCTGGCGCGCGCGCTGATGTGGCAGGGCGAGGCGGCCGAGTCCGACCGGGTGCTCCGGGCCTTCGACCCCGACGATCTCGACGAGGTCGAGCTCGTGCTGTGGGGCGCGCAGCGGATCGGGAACCTGTTCTGGGCGGTCGGCGACGTGGCCGCCGCGAACGAGGTGCTAGCGCTGCTGGCCGAGCGCGTCGAGGCGCCCGTCCTCGCACTCATCGTGCAGGGCATCGGGGCGGCGTGCGCCGCGTTCACCGACGACCTGCCGCGGGCGCTGGAGCTGGCGGACGGCGTCATCGGGTCGCCCGCGGCAACGCCCTGGGCCGTGGAATGGGCCGTCTTCGCAGGCGGTTTCGCGCGGGCGCTGGCCGGCCGCGGCGACGACGTGGCGGCGCTCGCGGTGCGTGGCCGCGAGGCCGAACCGCACACGGACGGCGTGCTGCGGTTCCCCGCGGGCTACGGGGAGATCCTCGCGCTGACGCTCACCGGGGCCTTCGAGCGCGCCCGCGCCGCGGCGCAGCGCTACGTCGAGTTCCGTTCCGCGGGGCAGTTCCTCGCGTGGGCGCTCTCCGGCATCCATGTCAGCGCGGTCGACCTCGCGGAGGGGAACTACGCGCGGGTCGTCCAGCAGGCGGAGCAGACCCTGGCGACGGTCCGCGACCGCCCCGACGTCTCGTGGGTCTTCCCCGCGCGGTTCCAGCTGGCGCAGGCGTACGCCGCGCTCGGCGAGGCGGAGGCGGCGGCCGCGGCGATGCTCGACGCCCGCCGGCATTTCGGGGACAACGTGGCGGTGTTCGGCCACCAGCTCATGATCGCGCAGGCGTGGCAGGAGGCGGCGGCGGGGACCACGTCCGCGGCGATCGCCACCTCCCGAGCGGCGGCCGACGCCGCGGGGGTGAGCGGGCAGCACGCCCTCGAGGCGGAGGCGCTGCACACCGCCGCGCGGCTCGGTGACGCGGAGCCCGGGATCGCCGACCGCCTCGATGCGCTCGCGGAACGACTGGACGGCGTGCTGGTCCCGGTGTACGCCCGGCACGCCCGCGCGCTGGCCGACCGGGACGGTGCGGGCCTCGACGCCTGCGCGGCGGAGTTCGAGCGGATCGGCGCCCTGCCCTCGGCGGCGGATGCGGCCGCTGCGGCGGCGAGCATGCACGCACTGGCGGACGCACGGAGCGCGATGCACGCCTCCGCGGCCACCGCGGACCGTCTGGCCGCGGCCTGTGGCGGCCTGCGGACGCCCGCACTCGCGGAGTCCGCCCACCCGCTCCCGCTCACCACCCGGGAGCGGGAGATCGCGAATCTCATCGCCGCCGGACTCACGAACAAGGAGATCGCGGACCGGCTGTTCCTGTCGGTCCGGACGGTCGAGGGGCACATCTACCGCGCCTGCGCCAAGGTGGACGCGACCGATCGCGCGGGCCTCGCGTCCGCGCTCGTGCGGGGGCGCCGCGATGCGGCCCGAATCGAGTAGCCCACTACTCGTGACCGCTGTCCGCCCGCTTCGTACGGTCGGACCATGAACGCCATCCGGAAGCCGAAGACCCTGGTGATCTGCTGCGACGGCACGTGGCAGAAGCCCGACAACAAGCACGTCTCGAACGTGGAGAAGATCGCCCGCGGCGTGGCCCCCGTCGGGCACGACGGCGAGCCCCAGATCATCTACTACCAGCGCGGCGTGGGCTCCGCCGGCAGCCGGATCGAGCGCGTTCTCGCGGGTGCCTTCGGGTTCGGGCTCGACGCGAACATCCTCGACTGCTACTGCTTCCTGGCGCTCAACTACGAGCCGGGCGACCGGATCTCGGTGTTCGGCTTCAGCCGCGGCGCCTACACGGCGCGAAGCCTCATCGGGATGATCTCCCACGTCGGCCTGCTGACCCCGGACGGCGTCGCGCAGGACAAGCTGCCCGAGGCGATGTCCGTGTACCGGACGCGGCCGCCGGGCGAGAAGAAGGACCCGAAGCACGACGCGGACCTCGCGAGGCTGCAGCCGTACTGCTACGACGAGGGCGTCGTCACCATCGACAATCTGGGCGTCTTCGACACCGTCGGCGCCCTGGGCCTCCCCGGCATCGCCCGCGAGAAGTACCGGTTCCACGACGTCGAGCTCAGCCCGAAGGTGAACCGCGCCCGACAGGCCCTCGCGCTCGGCGAGCGCCGCCGGCCCTTCGCGCCCTGCCTGTGGGGCGGCGCGCACCGGGACATCCGGCAGGTGTGGTTCGACGGCGTCCACCTCGACGTGGGCGGAGGGTACGAGAACTCCTTCTACTCGGACCGGTCCCTGCTCTGGATGGTCGGCGAGGTGGCGCAACGCGGCCGGCTGCGGGAGTCCGTGCGGCCCAAGGCCGCCGTCCGGCCGGAGGACTACGACGACTATCCGGGGCTGCGCTTCGACTGGTCCATGCTCGGGCCGGGCCTGTGCTCCACAGGCCCCGTCGAGAACGATTCGCTGGGCTTCGGATATCGGATCGCCAACGCCCTCGCGGCGATCCGCGACCTGTGGCGCCGGCCCGGGCCCGGCGTCGTGCCGGTCTTCGCCGGCGGGTGGCGCACCATGGCGCCGACCGCGCCGAGCGTGAACGATCCGGACGGCCGCGCCTACGACGTCCACCTCGAACGCAGCGCCGCCCAGCGCGGGATCAACCCGAACACGGCGATCTGGGTGGCCGAGGTGCGCGGCACCCTCAGCCTGAAGCCCGACGGCTCTACCGGGCCGGCCGACGTGCACGCGCTGGACAATCTCTACACCGAGGTCCCCACCTTCGCGGCCCTCAGCGCGCCGCCCGCGAGTGGGACGCTCAGAGCTGGCTGATCACGTCGAAGTCGCAGCCCTCCGCGCGCGCCAGGTACATCCGCTGATGCGCGTGGCCGTCGCGGAGCGCCATGTTGCCGCGGGCCCCTTCGTAGTGCACGCCGCCGACCCCCGCCATGATGTCCCGGACGTCCGTGCTGCGCACCGTCGACAACAGGGACTCGAGCAGGAGCATGCCCTCGAAGCAGGACTCGCCCATCGACGTCGGGGTGCAGGCGTCGGGGCCGAAGCGGCCGAAGTAGCGGGCGCCGAACTCCATCGACTCGGACGTCACCACGGAGTCGAAGTAGCCCGCCGAGGCGAACAGGTCGCGCGTGGCGTCCGGGCCCGAGGCCATCAGCATGTGCTCGTCCATGAGCGGCGAATAGCGCACGAAGGCACCGTCGAGGCCGGCCGCCGCGAAGGCCCGGTTGAACTCGACCGCGTCCTGCCCGAGGAGGAGCATGAGCACGCCGTCGGCGTCGGAGCGCGCGATGTCGGTGACGACGGACGAGAAGTCCTCGGTGCCGACGGGGACGAAGCGCGCGCCCACGAGATCGTCGCCGAGGCGGCGCGCGAAGCGCACGCACGCCTTCGCGCTGTCGCGGGCCCAGAGGTAGTCGCTGCCGACGATCCACCACCGGCGCAGTCCGCGTTCCCGGCGGAGCCATTCGAGGGCGGGGAGGATCTGCTCCTCGGGCGTCTCGCCCGTGAGGAAGACGCCGGCCGTCGACTCGCCGCCCTCGTAGAGGGCGGTGTAGACGTAGGGCACTCGCAGGTCGAGCCGCGCGGAGAGCGCGCGCCGCACGTCGGAGGTGTGCCAGCCGACGATGGCGTCGATCTCGCCCGCCGCCAGCAGGGATTCGACCTCGCGCGTCACGTTCGCCACGCCGGTGGCGGAGTCGATGGGGCGCACGGTCAACTCGCGCCCGAGGATCCCGCCCCGGGTGTTGATGTCGTCGGCGGCCAGCGTCGTGCAACTGAGGCACGACGGTCCGAACAGCCCCGCGGGGCCACGTCGGGGGTACAACAACCCAACGGTGTACTCGCTCATGGACGTCCGCTCGTCTGAAGTCCTGCCCTACGGACCGGTGTGCAGACGAGCCTACGCGGAGCGCGCCCGCAGCCGGGGAAGAACGCGATACAGTGGTCGTGGATTGCGATGACACAGTCGAGGATCGGGGCGGACATGGACGCGAGCGCGGACCTGCGGGAGGCGCCGGCGCGCACCGCTTTCGCGGCCGTCTGCGAGGCCGACGATCTCGTCATGAACGTCCTCACTCCGGCCCTCGCGGAGCACGACCTCACCGTCGAGCACTTCCGCGCGCTGCGCCTGCTCGCCGCGGTCGAAGGTGCCACCGTCGGCGAGCTGGCGGCCCGGACCGGCACCACTCCGTCGTCCACCACCCGCCTGGTCGACCGCCTGGTCGAGCGCAACCTCGCGTACCGGCGACCCGCTCCGGGCGACCGGCGCAGTGTTCTGCTGACGCTCTCCGACACCGGCCGTGAGGTCTGGGAGTCGCTCGTCCTGCGCCTGTCGTAGCAACCCCTACCTGCGTTTTCACCGATTCCGCTGCGCACATCGAGCTGTCCGCGAATACTACCGATCAGAGATAGTGCCGAATCGGTAATAAATCGGGAGTCGCGATGACCACACTCGGATTGCTCTTCGTCGGAGCCGTTCTGTTCGTCAACGGGGCCTGGTTCCTCGGGGCGATCTCCGCCCGCGAGGCGGGCGTCTTCAACCTCTTCGTCGGGGCGATACAGGTCGTCCTACCGACGCTCGCGGTCGTCGCCGCCGACGGTGACCTCGGCGGGGTCTTCGGGGCGGGGTCGAGCTACCTGTTCGGCCTCACCTACCTCTACGTCGGCGTCAACAACCTCATGGGCAACGACGGCCGCGGCCTCGGCTGGTACTCGCTCTTCGTGTCCGCCATGGCGATCGTCTTCGGCGTCTTCTCCTTCTCGGCGGACCCCGTCTTCGGCGTCATCTGGTTCGTCTGGGCCGTGATGTGGCTGTTGTTCTTCCTCATCCTGGCCGTCGGGAAGACCTCGCTCATGTCCTTCACCGGCTGGCTGATCCTCGTCGGCTCGCACCTGACCGCGACGATCCCCGCGCTGCTGATCTGGCGGGGGAACTGGCCCACCAGTACGTCGGCGGCCCTGTGGGCGGTGGTGATCGCCGTCGCGCTCCTGGTGCTGAGCGCCGTGGCGGCGCGGGTGCTGCCGTCGCTGCCGGCTCCGGCGTCCGCGCTCCAGTCCGTGCCGGCGGCCGCCGCGCCCGAGGCCGCCTGATCCTGCAACCCCTGCCCTGCAACGACATCAACGAAATCAACGAAAGGTCCCACCATGCGTCACGGAGACATCTCCTCCAGCCCGGACACCGTCGGCGTCGCCGTCGTCAACTACAAGATGCCGCGCCTGCACGACCGTGCCGGGGTCATCGAGAACTGTCACAAGATCGCCGAGATGATCGTCGGCATGAAGGCCGGCCTGCCGGGCATGGACCTCGTCGTCTTCCCCGAGTACTCCACGCAGGGCATCATGTACGACCCCGACGAGATGTACGCCACCGCCGCCGCGATCCCCGGCGAGGAGACGAAGATCTTCTCCGACGCCTGCCGCAAGGCCGGCACCTGGGGCGTCTTCTCCATCACCGGTGAGCAGCACGAGGACCACCCGAACAAGCCGCCCTACAACACCCTGATCCTCATCAACGACCAGGGCGAGATCGTCCAGAAGTACCGCAAGATCATCCCGTGGGCCCCCATCGAGGGCTGGTACCCCGGCAGCTCCACCTATGTCGTGGACGGCCCCAAGGGGCTCAAGGTCTCGCTCATCGTCTGCGACGACGGCAATTACCCGGAGATCTGGCGCGACTGCGCCATGAAGGGCGCGGAGCTCGTGGTGCGCTGCCAGGGCTACATGTACCCGTCGAAGGATCAGCAGGTGCTCATGGCCAAGGCCATGGCCTGGGCCAACAACGTCTACGTCGCCGTCGCCAACGCCGCCGGCTTCGACGGCGTCTACTCCTACTTCGGCCACTCGGCGATCATCGGCTTCGACGGCCGCACGCTCGGCGAGACCGGCGAGGAGGAGTACGGCATCCAGTACGCGCAGCTCTCCGTCTCGACGATCCGCGACGCCCGCAAGCACGACCAGTCGCAGAACCACCTCTTCAAGATCCTCCACCGCGGCTACACGGGCATCCACGCCGCGGGCGAGGGCGACAAGGGCGTCGCCGAGTGCCCCTTCGACTTCTACAAGCTGTGGGTCACCGACGCCGAGGCCGCGCGGGAGCAGGTCGAATCCTTCACGCGCGACACGATCGGCGTCGCCGACTGCCCCGTCGGGACCCTGCCCACCGAGAAGACCCGCGAGGCGTAGACCGTGCCCTTCATCACCGATCGCCTGGCCGCCGAGGGCGTCGCCGTCGGCGGCCAGGCGTCCGGCCACTCCGAGTCCCGCCCCACCGACGCCGAGTTCGCCAAGGCGGCGGTCGGGCGGGTCGACGCGGCGCGGATCCTGGCGCAGCTGCGCGCCAACGTCTTCGGACAGGACCACGCGATCGAGTCGATCTTCAAGACCCTTTCGGTGGTGCAGGCGGGCCTCACGGACAAGACCCGTCCGCTCGCCAGTCACCTGCTGGTCGGCCCCACCGGGACCGGCAAGACCGAGATCGTCCGCCAGCTGGCCTCCGCGCTGCGGACGGGGCCGGACGACTTCTGCCAGGTGGACATGTCGGCCATGGCGCAGGAGCACTACGCCGCGTCCTTCGCCGGGGCGCCGCCCGGCTACTCCGGCTCGAAGGAGGGGCTCAGCGTCTTCGACCGCGACCGCATCGAGGGCACCGTCTCCATGCCCGGGATCGTGCTCTTCGACGAGGTGGAGAAGGCCCACACCACGGTGCTGCGGGCCCTGCTGCACGTGCTGGACCGGGGTCAGCTGACCCTGGCGAACGGGCAGCAGCGCTACGACTTCCGCAACTGCCTGGTGTTCATGACCTCCAACCTCGGCAGCCGCGAGCTGCGCGCCGAGCAGGAGCGTCCGTGGCACCGGGCCGGGCGCTCGGTCTCCCGGCTGCTGCCCGCGCCGGCGGGGGAGCGGGTGGACCGCGTCCTGGAGGGGCGCCTCGACCGGATCTCGGAGCAATCGATCGCCCGGTTCTTCGATCCCGAGTTCCTCAACCGGATCGACGAGGTGACGCTCTTCGAGGAGCTCTCCCAGGACACCGCGGTGGAGGTGGCCCGGCACGAGCTGGAGATGTTCGCGGACCGGGCCCGCGAGCGGGGCGTGGACCTGACGATCGACGACGCGGTCGCCGCCCATCTGGTGGAGACCGGCTTCGACCCGGTGTACGGGGCGCGCTCCGTCCGGCGCGCGATCCGGCACGACGTCTGGCCCATTGTGGCCGAGGCCGTGATCGCGCACCGCGCGGCGCGCATGGCGGACACGACGAGCCGCGTCTCCGCGGTCCTCGTGGTCGACGGTGCCGCGGTGCGCTGCCGGGTGGGCGGTCCGGCGGCGTAACGGCTCAGATCCGGCGCTGCAGCGCCTCCGCCGCCTGCAACAGGTCGGCGGCCCACCGGGCGCCGGGCCGCCGGCCCATGCGGTCGGTCGGGCCGGACACGGAGATCGCCGCGATCACCTCGCCGCGCGGATTGCGGACCGGCGCCGAGACGCTGGCGACGCCCGACTCGCGCTCGCCGGCGCTCTGCGCCCAGCCGCGCTTGCGGACCTCGGCGAGCGCGCGGTCGCTGAAGAAGGAGTCGGTCCGGGGATCCGCCCACGCCGCGAGCACCTTCGCGCCCGAGCCGGCGGTCATCGGGAGCCGGGATCCCACCGGTACGGTGTCGCGCAGGCCCGAGGGCGGCTCGGCGGCGGCGACGCACACCCGGTGATCGCCCTCGCGGCGGTAGAGCTGGACCGACTCCCCGGTGATCTCGCGGAGCCGGGGCAGGACCATCGCCGCCGTGTCGACGAGCGCGTCGGCGGTGCTGGCCGCGAGCTCGCGCAGCGCGGACCCGGGCCGCCACAGGCCGTCCCCGTCCCGAGTGAGCAGGCCGTGCAGCTCCAGCCCGACGGCCAGACGGTGCGCCGTCGCCCGCGGCAGGCCGGTGCGGCCGCACAGCTCGGCGAGGCTCGCCGGCTCCTCCGCGGCCGCGCGCAGCACGGCCACCGACTTGTCGAGCACGCCGATGCCGCTCACCGGGGTGAGGCTTTCGGGGGTGTCCGACGGTGCGGTATCATTTCCCATAGTTCGATACTAGGCTCTCGCATGGTGGGATTCAACGCGCAGCCCGCGTCCGCCGGCGGAGCGAAGATCATGGAGCAGGTGGGAAGCATGCAGCCGCGCACAATGGCCGAGAAGGTCTGGGATCAGCACGTCGTCGTCAAGGGGGAGGGCGAGGGCGCCTCGCGCGAGCCCGACCTCATCTACATCGACCTGCACCTCGTGCACGAGGTGACGAGCCCGCAGGCCTTCGACGGCCTGCGCCTGGCCGGCCGGCCGGTGCGGCGCCCCGACCTCACGATCGCCACCGAGGACCACAACGTGCCCACCGACACGCTGGTCCAACCCATCGCCGACGAGGTCTCCCGCACCCAGGTGGAGACCCTGCGCCGCAACTGCGCCGAGTTCGGCGTCCGCCTGCACTCCATGGGCGACGGCGAGCAGGGCATCGTCCACGTGATGGGACCGCAGCTCGGTCTCACCCAGCCGGGCATGACGGTCGTCTGCGGCGACAGCCACACGTCCACGCACGGAGCCTTCGGCGCCATCGCGATGGGTATCGGCACCTCGGAGGTCGAGCACGTGCTGGCCACCCAGACCCTGCCGCTCAAGCCGTTCAAGACCATGGCCATCAACGTCTCCGGCGAGCTGCAGCCCGGCGTCACCTCCAAGGATCTGATCCTGGCGATCATCGCCAAGATCGGCACCGGCGGCGGCCAGGGCTACGTCCTCGAGTACCGCGGCAGCGCCATCGAGAAGCTCTCGATGGAGGCGCGGATGACCATCTGCAACATGTCGATCGAGGCCGGCGCCCGCGCCGGCCTGATCGCGCCCGACCGGATCACCTACGACTATCTCGAGGGGCGCGACCACGCGCCGAAGGGCGCCGACTGGGACGCCGCGATCGAGGCCTGGGACGCCCTTCGCACCGACGAGGGCGCGGTTTTCGACGCCGAGGTCGACATCGACGGCAGCGCGCTCACTCCCTTCGTCACCTGGGGCACGAACCCCGGCCAGGGCCTGCCGTTGAGCGCCTCGGTGCCCGATCCCGAGTCCTTCGGCTCGGACGGCGAGAAGGAGACCGCCGCGAAGGCCCTGCAGTACATGGGCCTCGAGGCGGGCACCCCGCTGCGCGACATCGCCGTGGACGCCGTCTTCGTCGGCTCGTGCACCAACGGCCGGATCGAGGACCTGCGCGCCGTCGCCGAGATCCTCCGCGGCCGCAAGGTGGCAGAGGGCGTCCGCATGCTCGTCGTACCCGGGTCGATGCGCGTGCGCGCCCAGGCCGAGGAGGAGGGCCTGGGGCAGGTCTTCCTCGACGCCGGCGCCGAGTGGCGGCAGGCCGGCTGCTCGATGTGCCTGGGCATGAACCCGGATCAGCTCGCCGCCGGCGAGCGCTCCGCGTCCACGTCGAACCGCAACTTCGAGGGGCGCCAGGGCAAGGGCAGCCGCACGCACCTGGTCTCGCCGGCGGTCGCCGCCGCGACGGCCGTCCGCGGCACCCTCTCCGCCCCGGCCGATCTGGCCCCCGTCGCCGGCGCGTAGCGCCCGCCCGTCCGCATTCCAAGGAGAACGAGCATGGAAGCCATCGTCACCCACACCGGCATCGGCGTGCCGCTGCGCCGCACCAACGTCGACACCGACCAGATCATCCCCGCCGTCTACCTCAAGCGCGTGACCCGCACCGGATTCGAGGACGGGCTGTTCTCGGCCTGGCGCGGCGATCCGAACTTCATCCTCAACACCCCGCCCTACGACCGCGGCTCGGTGCTCGTCGCCGGACCGGATTTCGGCACCGGCAGCTCCCGCGAGCACGCCGTGTGGGCTCTCATGGACTACGGCTTCCGGGTGGTCATCTCGTCGCGGTTCGCGGACATCTTCCGCGGCAATTCGGGCAAGGCGGGTCTCGTGGCCGCTCTGGTCGAGCAGGAGAACGTCGAGCTGCTCTGGAAGGCCCTCGAGAACGATCCCGGGCTGGAGATCACCGTCGACCTCGAGGACAAGACGGTGACCGCCGGGGACTTGGTAGTTCCCTTCACGATCGACGACCCGGTCCGATACCGCTTGATGGCCGGTCTGGACGACATCGGCATCACTCTGCAGCAGGACGAGGCCATCGCCGAGTTTGAAAGCCGCAGGCCCGCATACAAACCCGTGACCCTGTAGGTCGAAAATCCGTCAGTGGCGGCACCGGATCGAACCGGTGCCGCCACTTGTCATTCCGACACATCTTCGATCAAATCTGGCGTGGCTCTTGGATTGAATGCAATTCTGCGTTTACGGTGTCCCTAGTTGGCTCAGCGGTGAGCCTCCGACCACAGAGGGAAGATCGTCCATGAACAAGGCAGAACTGATCGAGGCGCTCACCGAGAAGCTGGGCACCGACCGCCGGACCGCCGGCGCCGCCGTCGAGGCGATCGTGGACACGATCGTCCGTGCCGTCCACTCCGGTGAGTCGGTGACCATCACGGGCTTCGGCGTCTTCGAGCAGCGCAAGCGCGCCGCTCGCGTCGCCCGCAACCCCCGCACCGGCGAGACCGTCAAGGTCAAGCCCACGTCCGTGCCCGCGTTCCGTCCCGGTGCGCAGTTCAAGGCCGTGATCTCCGGCTCGGCCAAGCTGCCGGCCTCGGGTCCCGCCGTCCGCCGCAGCTCGGCCACGGCGGCCGCGCCCGCCAAGAAGACGGCGGCGAAGAAGGCTCCGGCGAAGGCCGCCAAGGCGGCCGCCACCAAGGCGGCCGCGAAGAAGGCTCCGGCGAAGGCGACCAAGGCCGCCCCCGCGAAGAAGGCTCCGGCGAAGACCACGCCGGCCAAGAAGGCCGCGACCAAGGCTCCCGCGAAGAAGGCTCCCGCGAAGACCACGCCGGCCAAGAAGGCCGCGACCAAGGCCCCCGCGAAGAAGGCCGCGACCAAGGCCCCCGCCAAGAAGGCTCCCGCGAAGGCCACCCCGGCCAAGAAGGCCGCGACCAAGGCCCCCGCCAAGAAGGCGCCGGCCAAGAAGGCTCCCGCCAAGAAGGCCGCCAAGAAGTAGACGCCGCCCGTCGAACCCCGCTGCCCCTGGAGCCTCAGTGCTCCAGGGGCAGTGGGCTGTCGATGTGGTCCATGGTCAGCAGGCGCCCGCCCTCGGTGGTGAGCACCCACACGCTGGCCTTGCGGTTGCGGGCCGCGGGCAGGCGCACGTCGTCCGCCCCCGCCCACCACGCGGTGAGGTCGGGGATCACGCCGCCCTGGCTGCACACCACGGGCACAGTGCCCGATTCCTCGCCCATCCGCGCGATCTCGCGGATCCGGCGACGGGCAGCCGCGGGATCGCGGGCGTAGGCCGTCTCCGACATCGTCGGCTCCTCCGCCAGAGGCAGGCCCGTCTCGGCCGCCAGCGGCTCCAGGGTCTGCGTGCACCGCACCGGCGGCGCCGAGAGTAGGCGGCCGGGCCCGAACGCCCCCAGGAGGTCCACGAGGGCCTCCGCCTGGGCCCGCCCGTTCCGGTCCAGGGGCCGCGCCAGGTCGTCGCCCTGATAGCCCTGCTTCCGACCGGCCTTGGCGTGCCGGACGATCAGCATCGTCGCTGTGGACCGCGGCTGCTTGCCGAAGGCCCGCAGGATCCGCCGGTCGATCGGATAGCTCAGCAGGGCGGTGGCGGCCCGCACGGACAGCCAGCGCAGCTCGTCGGTCTCCTCGTTCGGCGCGAAGACACCGGAACCCGCGAGGGCCGACCAGTATCCGACGCGCTTGCGCACCGTCGCCCCGCCCGGGCCGTGCCGTTTGCGCCGGGGCACGTCGTACGAGACCTGGCCGACGGCGCGCACGAACCGGGCGGAGAAGCCCGTCTCCTCGACGACCTCGCGCAGCCCGGCCACGACGGGGTTCTCGTCGGACTCCACATGCCCCTTGGGCAGCGACCAGTCGTCGTACCGCGGCCGGTGCACCACGGCCACTTCCGGACCGTCCGGGGTGGGGCGCCAGAGCACGCCCCCGGAGGCGCGGACGACCGCGCCCTCGCCTCCGCCGCTCACCGCAGGCTCGCGCGGTGCGCGCGCATCAGTTCCCGCTGGTGATCCCGGACGGCCTCGCCCGGGACGGGGGAGGCGTTCCAGTTCCCGTCACCGTCGAGCACCCAGCAGCGGGTGGCGGGATCGAGTGCGGAGTCGAACATCTCGCCCAGCTGCCGCGCGAGGCGAGGGTCCTTCACCTGCGCCATCACCTCGACGCGGCGATCCAGGTTGCGGTGCATCATGTCGGCGCTGCCGATCCAG
This sequence comes from Tsukamurella sp. DT100, assembly GCF_049844855.1. Taxonomy (NCBI): domain Bacteria; kingdom Bacillati; phylum Actinomycetota; class Actinomycetes; order Mycobacteriales; family Tsukamurellaceae; genus Tsukamurella; species Tsukamurella sp. DT100. The sequence goes on along the minus strand of NZ_JBNCLV010000001.1, from coordinate 630,143 downwards.
AACTCGTCCGCGCCGCGGAAGTGCAGGATCCGGGAGTGCTCGAGGAACTGCCCGAGAATCGATCGGACGGTGATGTTCTCGCTCACCCCCGGGACGCCGGGCCGCAGCGCGCAGATGCCCCGGACGACGACCTCGACGGGCACGCCCGCCTGGCTCGCGCGGTACAGCGCGTCGATGATCTGCTCGTCCACCACGGCGTTCGCCTTGAGCTGCACGCCGGCCGGCTTGCCCGCGCGCTGCAGCTCGATCTCGCGATCGATCCGCTCCACGATGCCCGACCGGATGCCGTGCGGCGCCACCATCAGGTTGCGGTACTCCTCCTTGCGGGAGTAGCCCGTGAGCCGGTTGAACAGATCCGTCAGGTCCGCGCCCAGATCGGGATCGGCGGTGAACAGGCCGACGTCCTCGTACAGGCGCGCGGTCTTGGGGTTGTAGTTGCCCGTACCGATGTGGCAGTACCGGCGGATCGTCGAGCCCTCGCGGCGGACCACCAGGCAGGTCTTGCAGTGGGTCTTCAGGCCCACGAGGCCGTAGACCACGTGCACCCCGGCCTGCTCCAGCTTCCTGGCCCACTTGATGTTCGCCTGCTCGTCGAAGCGGGCCTTGATCTCGACCAGGGCCACGACCTGCTTGCCGGCCTCGGCGGCGTCGATCAGCGCGTCGACGATCGGCGAATCGCCCGAGGTGCGGTACAGGGTCTGCTTGATCGCCAGGACGTGCGGATCCGCCGCCGCCTGCTCGATGAACCGCTGCACGCTGGTCGAGAAGGAGTCGTACGGGTGGTGGACCAGGACGTCGCCCTCACGGAGCGTGGAGAAGACGCTCTTGGGCGTCTCCCGCTCGCCGAACGCGGGGTGGGTCACGGGGACGAAGGGCTTCTCCTTCAGGTCCGGACGGTCGACGCCGTACAGCTCGAACATGCAGTTCAGATCGAGCAGGCCGGGAACGGTGATGACGTCGGCCGGGTCCACGTCCATCTCGCGCAGCAGCAGCTCGAGCATGTGCTCGGACATGTCCTCCGCCACTTCGAGGCGGACCGGCGAGCCGAAGCGGCGCCGCGCGAGCTCCCGCTCGAGGGCCTGCAGCAGATCCTCGTCGCGGTCCTCCTCGACCTCGAAATCCGCGTTGCGCGTGATGCGGAAGACGTGATGCTCCGACACCGTCATCCCCGGGAAGAGGACGTCGAGGTGCGCGGAGATCAGGTCCTCGAGAGGGAGCACCGCGTGGTCCATCCGCTCGCTGCGGACCGAGACCATCCGGGCGACGTTGTCCGGCACCTTCACGCGCGCGAAATGCTCGCCGCCCGTGGCCGTGTCGACCACCGCCACTGCCAGGTTGAGCGAGAGGCCCGAGATGTACGGGAAGGGGTGCGCAGGGTCGACGGCGAGCGGCGTGAGCACGGGGAAGACCTGCGTGTGGAAGTACGCGGAGAGGTTCTCGCGTTCTGCGGGCGAGAGATCGGCCCAGCTGACCACCGAGATGCCCTGCGCCGCCAACTCCGGGCGCACGGCGTCGCTGAACACGAGGGCGTGCTTGTGCGAGAGTTCCTGGGTCCGCTGGGAGATCAGGCGCAGTTGCTCGCGGGGCGTGAGGCCGTCGGCGGATCGGACCGAGAGGCCCATCTGGTCGCGGCGCTTGAGCCCGGCCACCCGGACCATGAAGAACTCGTCGAGGTTCGAGGCGAAGATCGCCAGGAACTTCGCGCGGTCCAGCAGCGGCAGCGAGGCGTCCTCCGCCATCGCCAGCACCCGGGCGTTGAAGTCGAGCCAGCTCAGTTCCCGGTTGAGGTAGCGGTCCGCGGGCAGGTCGCTGGGGACCTCGGGCGGCGCTGCGGGCGGCGCCGTCGGGATCGCCGTCGGCCGTCCGGACGGCGGACCGGCCGGCTCGGCCACCGCGGTGCTCGGGACGGGGGTCGGTTCGGCGGAGGGGGCGGGGGGCTCGGTCGTCACCGCTCCATTCTGGCGTATCGGACGCACGCATTCGACGCGAAGTCCCGATCGGCCGCCGCGAGCACCGCCGCGGTGTGCTCCCCGAGGCGCCCAGCCTCGGTCAGGTCCCGCGGCGTATCGACGTCCGTGCGCAGGCCGGGCCAGGGGCCGTCGTGCCGCGCGGCGCCCCCGGACCGGTGCGCCGCCGCGGAATCCGGCCCGAAGGCGGCGCGCAGTTCGGTCCCCGGGGGCGCGTACAGCGCCGCCGTCCCGGTCCCCGCGTGATCGGGCACGAAGCCCCGCCTGCCCGCCGTCGCCGCGAGGAACTCCCCGAGCTCCGTGGCGGTGATCCCCGGTAGGTCCGCCTGCAGGGCCAGGACCGCGACCGCGGGGCCGTGCGCGGCCCGGGCGGCGCGGGCGCCCGCCTCGAGCGCGGCGTTCAGCCCGCCGGGCTCCGGCTCGTCGACGGTGCGCGCCCCGACGGCGATCGCCGCGGCGCGGACCTCGGGATCGGGGGAGACCACGTGCAGCCCGAGGACCCCGGGGGCGGCCGCCGCCGCGGCGAGGGTGTCCAACAGCATCGCCAGCACGAGCCCCGGGACGGCGTCCCGCAGGCCGTCGCCGGGCGCGGCGAAGCGGGACTTGGCGGCGTCGAGCGACTTCACGGCGGTCACCACCACGACGGCGGGGCGCTCGGCGGCCCCCTGCGGTGAGCTCATGGGCACCAATGTAGGCGTGCGGAACCGAACCCGCCGCCTGCGGGCGGGCGATAGGCTCGCCCCGGTGCCCACGAATCCGGTGGGACAGGTGCGATGCGAGGAGGGGCTCGGATGGTCGACGTTGCGGTGATGGGGGCTGGTTCGTTCGGAACCGCGATGGCGAAGGTCTTCGCGGAGGCCACCCGCCCGGAGCCGCACCGGGTGCGGATGTGGTGCCGGCGGCAGGAGGTCGCCGATCAGATCAACGAGACCCGGATCAACGCGCAGTACCTGCCCGAGGGCGTGCTCCCCGAGAACCTCTCCGCGACACACGATCCGGAGGAGGCGATGCGCGGTGCCGGGCTCGTCGTGCTCGCCGTCCCCTCGCAGTCGCTGCGGGCCAACCTGGGCGACTGGGGCCACCTGATCCCGCCGGACGTCACCGTCGTGAACCTGGCCAAGGGCATCGAGATCGGCACGCTCGACCGGATGAGCGAGGTCGTCGTCGACGCCGCGGGGATCGACCGGGATCGGATCGCCGTGCTGACGGGGCCGAACTTCGCGAAGGAGATCGCGAAGGGCCAACCGACCCTCGCCGTGGTCGCCTCGGACAACGCCGATCGCGCTTCCCGGACCCAGTACCTCGCGCGCACCGACTACTTCCGGCCGTACACGAGCGCCGACGTGGTCGGCTGCGAGATCGGCGGTGCCACCAAGAACGTGATCGCCCTGGTCTGCGGGATCGCGTCGGGCATCAACCTCGGCGAGAACTCGCGCGCCGCGATCATCACCCGCGGGCTGGCGGAGACGCTGCGCCTCGGCACGGCGCTCGGCGCGGAGCCGCTCACGCTGGCCGGCCTCGCCGGCGTCGGCGACCTCGTCGCCACGTGCAGCTCGCCGCAGTCCCGCAACTTCAGCTTCGGCGCGCGCCTCGGCCAGGGCATGACCGTCGAGCAGGCGCAGGCCGCCGCGCACGGGCAGGTCGCGGAGGGCGCCAAGTCGTGCATCTCCATCGCCGACCTGGCGCGACGCGTGGGCGTCGAAATGCCGCTCACCGAGGCCGTGCGCGCCGTCTGCTACGACGGGGTCCCCGTCTCCCGCGCCATGGACGACCTGCTCAACCGCGACGTCGGCGGCGAGTGGCGCCCCAAGGACGCCGACTAGTCCCACTGCCTTCCCCGCGGGTAACCGCGTGGCCCTCCGCACGGCCGACACGTAAGGTGGGCGACCGTGACGGAGCGAATCAGGGTGGCAGTGGTCTTCGGCGGGCGCAGCAGCGAGCACGCGGTCTCGTGCGTCTCGGCGGGCAGCATCCTCGCCCACCTCGACCCCGAGCGCTACCAGGTGGTCCCCGTCGGGATCACGCAGGCGGGCGCGTGGGTGCTCTCCGACGGTGACTCCAAGGCGCTGAGGTTCGCCGATCGGGCGCTCCCGAGTGTGGCCGACGCCCCGACGGATCTGGCGCTGTTGCCCGGCGCGGAACTCGTGTCGGTGCACGCGGATAGCGCAGGGGAGCTCCTCGGCGCCGTCGACGTCGTCTTCCCCGTCCTGCACGGCCCGTACGGCGAGGACGGCACCCTGCAGGGGCTGCTGGAGATGGTCGGTGTGCCCTACGTGGGTGCGGGCGTGCTCGCCTCCGCGGCGGGCATGGACAAGGAGTTCGCGAAGAAGCTGCTCGCCGCGGACGGCCTGCCCGTGGGTGACTTCCACGTGCTCCGCCAGCGCGACACCGAGGTCCCGTCGGACGTCCTGCACCGCCTGGGCCTGCCGCTGTTCGTCAAGCCCGCGCGCGGCGGATCGTCGATCGGCATCACCCGGGTCACGGACCTGACCGAGCTGCCCGCGGCGATCGCCGAGGCCCGGAAGTGGGATCCCAAGGTCATCATCGAGGCGGCCGTGATCGGCCGCGAGGTCGAGATCGGCGTGCTCGAGCGGCCCGACGGCAGCGTCGCCGCGTCGGCGATCGCCGAGATCGAGATGGCCGCCGACGCCGAGCACTCCTTCTACGACTTCGAGACCAAGTACCTCGACGACCGCGCGCAGTACACCGTGCCCGCGAACCTCACCGAGGAGCAGTCGGCGGCGATCCGCGACCTCGCGGTGCGCGCCTTCCACGCCTTCGACTGCCAGGGCCTCTCGCGCGTCGACTTCTTCCAGACCCCCGACGGCCCCGTCATCAACGAGGTCAACACCATGCCCGGCTTCACCTCGACGTCGATGTACCCGCGGATGTGGGCCGAGTCCGGCGTCGAGTACGCCGAGCTGCTCACGATCCTCATCGAGACGGCGCTCGCGCGCGGCACCGGCCTCCGGTAACCGCCGGCTACCGGCCCAGGTCGAGCGAGGCCGCCTGCAGGTGCTCCCGGATCGCGTCCGAGGTGGCCTGCACCGCGGAGGTGCCGGCACCGTCGGGCACCCAGAGGGTGACGTACGGGCGGTGGTCGACGGCCGTCCAGTAGCTGCCGCCGTCGGGGGCGGGCGCGCCCGCCGGTGTGGCCTGCAGCCACTGCACCCCGTTGATGATCTGCAGCTTCGCGGTCGCGGTCAGCTCGGCGGGACGGTCGGTGCCGCACCGCACCTCCACTGCGCCGGCCTTCTCGCTGGTCCACCGGGCGAAGCCGCCGGGCTCGGTGTCGTCGGTGCGCCGATAGCCGTCGAGGTCGGCGGGGATCGCGCCGAGGAGCTTCCCGCACGCCGCGTCGCCGGACGACGGTGCCGCCACCGACTTCAGGTGGCCGGCCTCCGCGGCGTCGCGGGCGTCGCCCTGCTTCTGCTGCGCCAGCACGAGGAAGGCGATGAAACACGCGACCACCGCGACCGGCAGGGCCACCGCCGTCGCGAGGAAGGCGGGGCTGCGGCGTTTCCCGGTGTCCGGGGCCGCGGTGGTCTCGTCGTCTGCATCGCTCACGTCCGATACGGTAGCCGCGATGACATCTGAGGAGCCGGAGAGCCCTGCGCAGCCCCGCGTGCGCACCGTGGCGGAGCTGGGGGAGGACGGCGTGATCGCGCTGGCCACCGGCGGTGTGCGGCCGGATCCGCGGATCCCGGTCGGCCCGGGCGACGACGCGGCGGTGGTGCTGGCCCCCGACGGCCGGACGGTGGTCTCGTCCGATGCGATCGTCGAGGGCCGGCACTTCCGGTTCGACCTCACCACCCCCGAGCACGTGGGCCGGCGCGCGATCGCGCAGAACGCGGCGGACGTCGCGGCCATGGGCGCCGTGTGCACCGCCTTCACCGTGACGCTGGGCTGCCCGCCCGAGACCGGCGAGGACGTCATCGCGGGCATCGCGCGCGGCACCACTCGCGGCGCGGCCGAGGCCGGCGGTGCGATCGCCGGCGGTGACGTGGTTCGCACCGATCAGGTACTGCTCGCCGTCACCGTGCTCGGCGACCTGCAGGGCAGGGAGCCGGTCCTGCTGTCCGGCGCGCGGCCGGGCGATCGGGTCGCGGTGTGCGGCACTCTCGGGCATTCGGCCGCGGGCCTGGACGTCCTGCTCGCGGGGCTCGACGGCTTCGACGGCCTGGTCGAGACCTACCGCTGCCCGGTGCCCCCGCTCGCCGCCGGGCCGAGCGCGGCCGACGCCGGCGCGACGGCACTCACCGACGTCTCCGACGGCCTCCTCCGCGACGCGCGGTCACTCGCCCGGGCCTCCGGCGTGACCATCGCGCTCGACGGTGCCCTGCTGGCCCCCGACGCCGAGCTGGTCGCCTGCGCCGAGGCGCTCGGCGCCGACGCCGAGCACTGGGTGCGGACGGGCGGCGAGGATCACGCCCTCCTGGCGACCTTCCCGGCCGCCGCGGAGCTCCCCGGAGGCTGGCGCGCGATCGGGGTGGTGTCCGCCCCGGCCGCGCTGCCCGCGGGCACCGTCACCGTCGACGGCGACGCCGGGCCGGCGGCCGGCGGCTGGAACACCTTCACCGAGACCGAGGAGACCGGGCGATGACGGCGAGACCACTGACCGACAGCGTCGAGGCCGGGTGGGCGCAGGCCCTCGCGCCGGTCGCCGACGAGATCACGGCGCTCGGCGAGTTCCTGCGCGCCGAGAACGCCTCCGGGGACGGATACCTGCCGGCCGGGGCCAACGTGCTGCGCGCCTTCCGGCAGCCCTTCGCCGACGTGCGGGTGCTCATCGTCGGCCAGGATCCGTACCCGACACCGGGGCACGCGGTGGGCCTCTCGTTCTCGGTGGACCCGTCGGTGCGGCCGATCCCGCGGAGTCTGCAGAACATCTACAAGGAGTACTGCGACGACCTCGAGCTGCCGATGCCCGCGAACGGCGATCTGTCGCCGTGGTCCGCGCAGGGCGTGCTCCTGCTGAACCGTGTCCTGACGGTGCGCCCGGGCACGCCCGCCTCACACCGCGGGAAGGGCTGGGAGAAGGTCACCGAGTGCGCCATCGACGCGCTCGTGGCGCGGGACGCGCCGCTCGTGGCGATCCTGTGGGGCCGCGACGCGGCCTCGCTCGGGCCGCGCCTCGGCGACACCCCGCGGATCGAGTCGGTGCATCCGTCGCCGCTGTCCGCGTCGCGCGGCTTCTTCGGCTCCAAGCCCTTCTCGAAGGCCAACGAGGCGCTGGTGGGACTCGGGGCGGAGCCCGTCGACTGGCGCTTGCCGCACCTCGCGCAGGTGCGCTGACGACCGTCGGAGCGAACGCCGAAGGCCCGTGACCTCGGGGAGGTCACGGGCCTTCGGAACAGCTGATGCGTACTAGCCGCGAACGACCTTGCCGGCCTTGATGCACGAGGTGCACACGTTCAGGCGGCGGGTCTGACCGGGCGCGACCTGGGCGCGGACGGTCTGGATGTTCGGGTTCCACCGGCGGTTGGTACGCCGGTGCGAGTGGGAGACCGACTTACCGAAGCCGGGGCCCTTGTCGCAGACGTCGCAGACGGCAGCCATAGTCGTGTACTCCTCGCAATAGTTGAAAACCTGTGCTTCGCCCCGCCGGTCGTAGACGCGAAGGACACGCTCGGACGCGAGGCAACCCTGCAATCATAGACCGATATGGGTCTACCGCCAAACCGCGGCGGGGCTCCTGCGCTGTGCGACGGCCCACTAGGCTGGCAGCTGTGACGGGACCGATTGCGGAGGACGGCCGCGTGGTGGTGGCCTGGCTGGGGCGTGCCGTCCTCGGACTCGAGCGTGCGGTCGACGAGATCAACACCCTCAACGTCTTCCCTGTCGCCGATGCGGACACCGGCACGAACATGCTGGTCACCCTGCGCGCGGCGGCGCGATCCGCCGACGTCGCGGACCGCACCGAGGGGCCGCACGCCGTCGCCCGCGCCACCGTCGCCGGCGCGGTCGCCGGGGCGCGGGGCAACTCGGGCGTCATCGTCTCGCAGATCATGCGCGGCCTCGCCGCGCAGCTCGGCCCCGACGCGGATCTCACGGCCGAGGGGCTCGCGACCGGCCTGCGGAACGCGACGGACCTGGTCACCAGCGCCGTCGCCGATCCGATCGAGGGCACCATCCTCTCCGTCCTGCGTGCCTCCGCCGACGGTGCCGGGGCCGCGCTCGTCGGCGGTGGGAACCTCGCGGCCTGTGCCCGGGCCGCCGCCGACGCGGCCTTCGACGCCCTGCTGCGCACCCGGGACCAGCTCGCCGACAACGCCGCCGCCGGCGTCGTCGACGCGGGCGGCCGCGGCCTCCTCGTCCTGCTCGACGCTCTCGTCGAGGTCACGACCGGGGCGGTGCCGGAGCGCCCGCGGTTCGGCCGGCAGATCGCGCCGCACGTCCAGGTGCACGTCGATCACGGCCACACCCACGATCACGCCGATCCGCCCCGCGGCCCGCACGCCGACTACGAGGTGATGTACCTCCTGCCCGCCGCCACCGAGGCCACGGCGAACAGGCTGCGCGCGGAGCTGCAGGCCTTCGGCGATTCGGTGGTGGTGGTCGCCGCGGCCGATCCCGACCCGGTCGCGACGTGGTCGGTCCACACGCACACCACCGAGCCCGGCGCGGCGATCCAGGCCGGTCTGCGGCACGGCAAGCTGCGCAGCATCGCCGTCAACGTGCTGCAGGAGGCGGGACACGGCGAGACGCCGCTGCAGGCGCTGCTCGACGCGCCGCGCGCCATCGTCGCGCTGGTCTCGGGCGACGGTGCCGCCGAGCTGTTCACGGAGGCGGGCGCGGAGGTGATCCGCTGCGACACGGGGATGACCCACGCCGAGCTGCTCGCCGCCCTGCATCGGTTCGAGGGCCGCGAGGTGCTGCTCATGCCCAACGGCGCGCTGCCCACTCCCGAGCTGCTGGCGGTGGCCGCGCGGTCCCGCGAATCCGGTGTGCTGGTGACGCTGCTGCCGACCTCGTCCATGGTGCAGGCGATCGCGGCACTCGCCGTGCACGAGCCGAACGGTCACGCCGCCGACGACACCTACTCGATGGCCGAGGCCGCGGCCGGAGCGCGGTGCGGATCCGTCGTCGCCGTCACGGAGGACGCGCTGACGATCCTCGGGCCCTGCGGCCCCGGCGACTACCTCGGCATGGTCGGCGGCGAGGTGGTGGTGCTAGAGGAGGACCAGTACTCCGCGGGTGAGGCGCTCGCCGAGCTGCTGTTGGCGACGGGCGGCGACATGGTGACGGTGCTCCTCGGCGAGGCGGGCGACGGCGACTTCCCCGACCGGGTCAGCGCCGCACTGCGGCCGGACCGTCCGGAGGTCGAGGTGGTCGGTTACGTCGGCGGGCAGAACGCGAGCGTGATGGAGATCGGCGTCGAATGACCTCAGCGCGCACCCTCACGCTGCAGACGCCCCTCGCCGAGGCCGTCGACCCCGAGATCGCCGATGCGGCGACCGCCGAACTCGGACTCGCCACCGTCGGGGACCTGCTGCGGCACTTCCCGTTCCGGTACGAAGGTGGGGCCGTCGAGGACGACGGGACCCGGCGGTCCGAGCCCCGCATCGGTGACGACGTGGTGGTGATCGGCACCGTCACCGCGATCACCCCGCCGCGGGCGCACCACCGCGGCAAGAAGATGTTCAAGGTGCAGGTGGTCAACAAGGTCCGCGCCTATGACGTGACCTTCTTCAACTACCTGCCCAAGCCGATCCAGCCCGACCGGCAGCTGCTGCTGATCGGCCGACTCGGCGAGTTCAACGGGAAGCTGCAGCTCACCCACCCCGAGTGGCTGGTCCTGCCGGACACCACGATCACCTCGGCCGAGGCGCTCGCCGCCAACGAGGCGGGCTCGACCAAGGCGGGGTCGAAGCGCCTCAAGTTCGCCGACCTGAGCCTGCTGATGCAGCCCACCGTGCCGATCTACCACGGCACCAAGAACATGCCCACGTGGCTGATCCTCTCGCTGGTGGACAGCGTGCTGAAAAGGCTCGCGCCGGTGCCCGAATCGCTGCCGGCCGACTTCCTCGCGCTCCACGCCCTGATGAGCCTCGACGACGCGGTGCGGGCCGCACACAAGCCCGACGGCCGCGCCCAGGCCGACCGGGCGCGCCGCCGCCTCGCCTTCGACGAGGCCGTCGCGATCGAGACCGCCCTCGCCCGTCGGGCGCACGACGTGGGCATCGTCGGCGCGCCGCCGTTGCGCGCGCCCGACGGTCCGCTGCAGGCGGGACTGCGGGAGCGGCTCCCGTTCTCGCTCACCGCGGGCCAGGAGGACGTGCTCGCCGAGATCCTCGACGACATGGGCCGCGACCACCCGATGACCCGCCTGCTGCAGGGCGAGGTCGGCTCCGGCAAGACGCTGGTCGCGCTGCTGGCGATGCTCGCCGCCGTCGACGCGGGACACCAGGCGGTGCTGCTCGCGCCCACGGAAGTGCTCGCGACGCAGCACCTGCTGTCGATCACCGCGATGCTCGGTGACCTGGCGGAGGCCGGTCAGCTGGGTGCGGCAGAGGCAGCCACGACGGTGACCCTGCTGACGGGCTCGATGACCGTCAAGCAGCGCCGGGCGGCGCTCCTGCGCATCGTGACCGGCGAGGCCGGCATCGTGATCGGAACGCACGCGCTGCTCGAGGACACCGTCGAGTTCTTCCGGCTGGGCCTGGTCGTGGTCGATGAGCAGCACCGGTTCGGCGTGGAGCAGCGCGACCGATTGCGGCGCAAGGGCACCGGCGAGAGCACCGACGACGATTCCATGCCGCACCTGCTCGTGATGACGGCGACGCCGATCCCGCGCACCGTCGCCCTCGCCCAGTTCGGCGACATGGCGACATCCGTGCTGCGGGAGCTGCCACGCGGGCGGCAGCCGATCCAGACCTCGGTGGTCCCCGAGGACCGGGAGGCATGGGTCGCGCGGGCCTGGGCGCGCGTGGACGAGGAGGTCCGCGCGGGGCGGCAGGTCTACGTCGTGTGCCCGCGGATCGGCGACGACGCGACCGGCGAGCAGGCCAAGGCCGGGTTCACCGACGAGGACTACGATTTCGAGGCGCCGGCGACGGAGGCGAAGACATCGGGGCGAGGCGCTTCACGTGGCGAGCCGGTTGCTGACGAGTCCGAGAAGCCGAAGACCGTCTCGGCGATCGAGATGTACGACCAGCTCTCCTCAGGGCCGCTCGGCGAGCACCGGATCGCGCTGCTGCACGGCCGCCTGCCCGCCGACGAGAAGTCCGAGATCATGGCGTCCTTCGCCGCGGGGGAGATCGACGTCCTGGTGGCGACCACGGTGATCGAGGTCGGCGTCGACGTGGCGAACGCCACCACGATGGTCGTACGCGATGCGGACCGGTTCGGCATCAGTCAGCTGCACCAGCTGCGCGGCCGCGTCGGTCGAGGCGGGCTGCCGGGGCTGTGCCTGCTCATCACCGCGACCGGCTCGGAACGCACCCTCGAGCGGCTGCAGAAGGTCGCGGAGACCGTCGACGGCTTCGCCCTCGCCCAGCTCGACCTCGAGTACCGCGGCTTCGGCGACATCCTGGGCGTCGACCAGTCGGGCCTCGCGCGGCGCCTGAGCTTCCTGGACCTCGCGCAGGACGGCGACGTGCTCGCCGCGGCCCGGGACCTCGCCTACGAGATCGTCGGCGAGGACCCGGATCTCGAGCGCCATGCGGCCCTGCGAGCCATGAACGAGGTCATCCTCGGCGGCGACCGCGGCGACTACCTCGACAAGGCATAGTCCGGAGGGAGTCTCGGATCAGCGCGCTGCGAAGACGGACGCCAGCTGCCGGCCCCAGAAGTCGACGACCTGCTCGCGGCGTGTCTCGTCGTCGGACAGCAGGTCGGCGAGGCCGAGGCCGCGGGCGAGGTCGAGTGTCGCCTGTACGGCTCGACGGGCCTCCTCGTCGTCCCGGTCCACGCCGAGCAGGCGCATGGCGAGGGCGAAGACCTCGCGCGAGTGCTTGTTCTCGAAGGGCAGCATGCGCTCGCGGAGCGCGTCGTCGCTCGCGGCGGCGGTCCACACGTGCAGCGCGGCCTTGAACAGGTCGTCCGTGTAGTACTCGACGATGAGCCGCGCCACGGCGTACGGGCGGTCGGGGCCCTCGGGCACCGCCGCGCCCGCCTGCGCCACCTGCGCGAGCCGCTGCTCGCCCATGTACTCGAGCGCGGCGCTGATCAGGTCCTCCCGCGTGGGGAAGTGGTGCTGCGCGGCGCCCCGCGAGACCCCCGCCTGCCGCGCCACGCTGCCCACCGTGGTGGCCGTCCAGCCGCGAGCGGCGAGCGACGCGATGGTGGTCTCCAGCAGGCGCTGCCGGGTCTCCCGGCTGCGGGACTGCTGGGGTGCGCGGATGGGCGGGCGGAGGGGAGTCATCGCGAACAGCCTATTCCGCCGGCACCGGTTCGGCCCAGCTCGGCGCGCGCTTCTGCAGGAACGCGGTGATCCCCTCGACCGACTCGGCGGAGCCGAACAGTCGCGCCGACTGCTCGCCGAGGGCGTCGGCCCGCTCGTCGAAGGAGCGGAGCACGTCGTGCCACAGGATCTGCTTGGTCTCGCGCAGGCCCTGGGGGCTGCACAGCTGAAGTTCGGCGAGCTGCTCCGCGACCGCGGCCGCCAGGTCGCCGACCGCCGCGGTGATCAAGCCGTACCCGGCGGCCTCGGCGGCGTCGAACTTGCGGCCCGTGAGCAGCAGCGTGGAGGCGACCCGCGAGGGCAGGTGCGGCAGCAGCACCAGCGAGACCATCGCCGGCGCGACGCCGATCCGCGTCTCCGTGACCGCGAACGACGCCCCGGGGCCGGCGAAGACGAAGTCGCACGAGCCGATGAGCCCGAAGCCCCCGGCCCGGACGTGCCCGTCGACCTGTGCGATCACCGGCTTGGGGCAGTCGATGATCCCGCGCATGGCGCCGATCATCGCCAGGGTGCGGGACTTCGGGTCCGAGCCGGCGCCGTTCGCCGCCGCCTCCTTGAGATCCGCGCCGGCGCAGAACGTCGTGCCGGCGTGGGTGAGCACCACGGCCCGCGCGGCGTCGTCCGCCGCCGCGCGCTCGAGGCCCGCGCTGAGGTCGGCGAGCAGGCGCTGCGAGATGGCGTTGCGGTTGTGCGGGCTGTCGATCGTGAGATACGCGGCGCCGCCGCGCGTCTCGTAGTGGACCAAGGAGTCGGTCATCGGGTCTCCTAGTAGCTCTTGGGCAGGCCGAGGCTGTGCTCGGAGATGAAGTTGAGCACCATCTCGCGGCTGACCGGGGCGATGCGGAACAGTCGCGAGGCCACCAGCATCTGCGCCAGGCCGTACTCGGTGGTGAGGCCGTTGCCGCCGAGCGAGTGGATCGCTCGGTCCACGGCCTTCGCTCCTGCCTCGCCGCCGGCGAACTTCGCCATGTTCGCGGCCTCGGCGGCGGCGAACTCCTCGCCGGCGTCGTACAGCGTTGCGGCCTTCTGCAGCATCAACTTCGCCAGCTCGGTCTCCACCTTGAGCTCGGCGAGCGGGTGGGCGATGGCCTGGTGCGCGCCGATCGGAACCTTGAAGACGGTGCGCTGCTTGGCGTAGTCCACCGCACGGTCGATCGCGTAGCGGGCCGAGCCCACGGAACCGGCCGCGGCCATGATGCGCTCGGGGTTGAGTCCCGCGAAGAGCTGCGCGATGGCGGCGTCGGGCTCGCCGACCAGTGCCTCGGCGGGCAGCCGGACGTCGTCGAAGAACAGCGTCCACTGCGACTCCGGCAGGCCGACCTCCATGGGGATCTTGGTCTTCTGCAGGCCGGGGGAGTCGGTGGGCATCAGGAACAGCGCGGGCCGCAGCTTGCCGGTCTTGGCGTCCTCGCTGCGGGAGACCACGAGGATCACGTCGGCCAGCTCGATGCCGGAGATGAAGGTCTTCTGGCCCGAGATGATCCAGTCGGAGCCGTCACGGCGGGCGGTGGTGGTGATCCGGTGGCTGTTGGAGCCCGCGTCGGGCTCGGTGATCGCGAAGGCCGCGATGGTCTCGCCCGACGCGATGCCCGGCAGCCAGCGCTGCTTCTGCTCCTCGGTGCCGAACCGGGAGATGATGGTGCCGTTGATCGCCGGGGAGACCACCAGCATGAGCAGCGACGAGCCGACCGCGGCGAGCTCCTCGCCGACGATGCCCAGCTCGTACATGCCGGCGCCGCCGCCGCCGTACTGCTCCGCGATGTTCACGCCGATCAGGCCGAGATCACCCGCGGCCTTCCACAGCTCGGTGGGGCCCTCGCCCGCCGCGATCTTCTCGCGCATGTACTCGGGGCCGAACTTGCGGCCCAGCTCGGAAACGGTCGCGCGGAGCGCCTGGCGCTCCTCGGACTCGATGACGTCCATGGAAATGCTCATGTGGGTTCCTACTCCGTATCTTCCAGCACGGCGACGACGGCGCCGGCATCGATGTTCTGGCCCACCTCGACGGCGATGGTCGTGATGACGCCGTCGGCGGGGGCGGAGATAGCGTGCTCCATCTTCATCGCCTCCATCCACAGGACGGGCTGTCCGACGGTGACCGAATCGCCCTCCTGGGCACCGATCCGGGTGATCACACCGGGCATCGGCGCGAGCAGCGAGCCCGCCGCCGCGGCGGCGTCCGCCGACGGGAGGGGATCGACGAGCGTCAGGGTCGCCGCGCCGCGCGCGGTCTCCACCTCGACGACGGTGCGATCGCCGGGGTACGCCGTCACGGCGACGGTGCGCCGGATACCGTCGCGCTCGACGGCGACGGTCGCCCGGTCACCGTCGTCGACCACGGTGGCGACCTGCCCACCGTCGGCGCGGAACTCGCGCTCGTCGGTGGTCCGGAACTCGGGAACCAGAGTACGCGAGCCGAGGTTGCGCCAGCCCGGCGCGACGTGCGGCAGCGGGCTCGCCGCGACGCCCCGTCGGTCCAGCACGGCGCCGGCGGCGGACGCGGCCTCCGCGAGCTCGGCCTCGTCGAGCAGCGGAGCGGCGAGGCGCTCGAGCCGCTCGCCGGTGAGGAAATCGGTCGCGAAGTCGCCGGCCTTGAAGTCGGCGTCGGCGAGGATCCGCACCAACAGGTCCCGGTTGGTGGTGATGCCGTGGACGACCGCCTTGCGCAGCGCCGCCTCGGTGATCGCGAGGGCCTGCGCGCGGGTCGGGGCGAAACCGATCACCTTCGCGAGCATCGGATCGTAGAAGACCTCGACGACGCTGCCCGCGGGCGCGAGGGCGCTGTCGAGCCGGATGCCCGGGCGGTCGGGCCCGGAGAACTCGCTCACCACGCCGGGCACCTCGAAGCGGTGCACGGTGCCGGCGGCGGGCCGCCAGTCGTTCGCGGGATCCTCGGCGTAGAGGCGGGCCTCGATGGCCCAGCCGCGGGTGGCGGGCGGCTCGGCCGACGGGAGTGGGAGCCCCGCGGCAACGTCGAACTGCAGGCCGACCAGGTCGAGCCCGGTGGTGGCCTCGGTGACCGGGTGCTCCACCTGGAGGCGCGTGTTGACCTCGAGGAAGAAGAACTCGCCGGCGTCGGTCGCGAGGAACTCCACGGTGCCCGCGCCGGTGTAGCCGATGGCCTTGGCGGCGTTGGCGGCCGCCTCGTACAGGGCGGTGCGCATCGCCGGGTGCCGCTCGACGAGGGGCGACGGGGCCTCCTCGAGGACCTTCTGGTGGCGGCGCTGGATCGAGCACTCGCGCTCGCCCACGGCCCAGACTGTGCCCTGGGAGTCGGCCATCACCTGGACCTCGATGTGGCGGCCGCGCTCGAGGTAGCGCTCGCAGAAGACGGTGCCGTCGCCGAAGGCCGACTTGGCCTCGCGCTCAGCGGTCTCCAGGTTCTCCTGCAACTCGGCGCGGGTGCGGACGACGCGCATGCCGCGGCCGCCGCCGCCGGCGGAGGCCTTCACCAGGACGGGGAAGTCGCTGTCGGAGACCTGGTCCGGGGTGAGGTTGGTGAGCATCGGGACACCGGCCTCGGCGAGGCGGGCCTTGGCCGCGACCTTGGAGCCCATCGCGGTGATGGCCTCGGGCGAGGGACCGATCCAGACGATGCCCGCGGCCTGGACCGCGGCGGCGAAGTCGGCGTTCTCGGAGAGGAAGCCGTAGCCGGGGTGGATCGCCTGTGCGCCGGTGGCCTTCGCCGCGGCGATGATCTTCTCGCCCTGCAGGTACGTGTCCGCCGGGGACTCGCCGGGCAGGCGAACGGCCTCGTCGGCCTCGGCGACGTGCGGCGCGTTCGCATCCGGGTCGGAGTAGACGGCTACGGCGCGCAGGCCACGGGCGTGGGCCGCGGCGATGACGCGGCGAGCGATCTCGCCGCGGTTGGCGACGAGGACGGAATCGAATGTCGTCATGGAGTTCCTCACATCCGGAAGACGCCGAAGGCGTCGGTGCCGTGGACGGGGCCGTTGTGGATGGCGGAGAGGGCCATGCCGAGCGCCGTGCGGGTGTCGCGGGGGTCGATGATGCCGTCGTCGTAGAGCATGCCGGACATGAAGGCGGGCAGGGACTCCTTGTCGATCTGCGTCTCGATGGCGGTACGCATGCCGTCGACGAAGGCGGGGTCCATGGCCTGGCCCCGGGAGGCGGCGGAGGCCGCGGCGACCTCGGTGACGACGTCGGCGAGCTGCTTGGCGCCCATGACGGCCGAGCGTGCGCTGGGCCAGGAGAACAGGAACCGCGGGTTGAAGGCGCGGCCCGCCATGCCGTAGTGGCCGGCGCCGTAGGAGGCGCCCGCGATGAGCGAGAGGTGCGGCACCTCCGAGTTGGAGACGGCGTTGATCATCATCGAGCCGTGCTTGATCATGCCGCCGCGCTCGTACTCCGCGCCCACCATGTAGCCGGTGGTGTTGTGGATGAACAGCAGTGGCGTGTCGTAGCGGTTCGCCAACTGGATGAACTGCGTGGCCTTCTGTGCCTCCTCGGAGAACAGGACGCCGCGGGCGTTGGCGAGGATGCCGATGGGGTAGCCGTGCAGGTTCGCCCAGCCCGTGGTGAGCGAGCCGCCGTAGAGGGGCTTGAACTCGTCGTAGTCGGAGTCGTCGACGATGTGGGCGATGATCTCCCGCGGGTCGAAGGGGATCTTGAGATCGTCCGGGACGATGTCGAGCAGGCCCTCGGCGTCGTAGCGCGGGGGCTTGACCACGGCCGACGGGGCCGTGCCCTGCTTGCGCCAGTTGAGCCGCTTGACGATCGATCGGGCGATGCGCGCCGCGTCCAGCTCGTCGCTGGCCATGTAGTCGCCGAGGCCCGAGGTGCGCGAGTGCATCTCGGCGCCGCCGAGGGTCTCGTCGTCGGAGATCTCGCCCGTCGCGGCCTTCACCAGGGGCGGCCCGGCGAGGAAGACCTTGGAGCGCTCCTTGATCATCACGACGTGATCGCTCATGCCGGGGATGTAGGCGCCGCCCGCGGTGGAGTTGCCGTAGACGACGGAGATCGTGGGGATCCCGGCCTTCGACAGCTGCGTGAGATTGCGGAACATCGCGCCGCCGGGGACGAAGACCTCCTTCTGTGTGGGGAGGTCGGCGCCGCCGGACTCGACGAGCGAGAGAACGGGGAGGCGGTTCTCGCGGGCGATGTCGTTGAGACGCAGCGACTTGCGCAGGGTCCACGGGTTGGAGGTACCGCCCTTGACGGTGGGGTCGTTCGCGACCACCATCACCTCGACGCCCTCGACCACGCCGATGCCGCCCACGAGGGAGGCGCCGACCTGGAAGTCGCTGCCCCACGCGGCCAGTGGCATCAGCTCGAGGAAGGGCGAGGCGGGATCCAGCACGCTGTCGATGCGCTCGCGGGCGGTGAGCTTGCCACGCCCCCGGTGCCGCTCGACGTACTTCTCACCGCCGCCGGCCAGGGCCTTGTCGAACTCGATCGTGAGGTCGGCCAGCTTGTCGAGCATGGTCTTGCGGTACGCGGCCGCGTCGGGGGCCGGGGTGCTGCGGAGCACCGTCATGAGTGGAGTCCTTTGCCCTTGTAGGTGTCGGAGTGGGTGCCTGGGTGGGGGATCACTTGTAGCCGAGGCGGTTGGCCGCGAGCGTGGTGAGGATCTGGGTGGTGCCGCCGCCGATGCCGAGGATGCGGACGTCGCGGTAGTGCCGCGACACCTCGTACTCGGACATGTAGCCGTGGCCGCCGAAGAGCTGCACCGCCTCGTTCGCGACCCACTCGCCGCACTCGACGGCGGTGTTCTTCGCGAAGCAGGCCTGGGGCACCAGTTCGGCAGCCGCGGCGGCACCGCCGGATTCCATCGCCTCCGCGTACTGGTCGGCGACGTGCCGGCTGTACACGCGGGCGACCTCGATGCGGCGCCGCATCTCGGTCACGGTGTTCTGCACGGCCTGGCGCTTGATCAGGGGCTGGCCGAAGGTCTCCCGGGTGCGGACCCAGTCGAGCGTGAGGTCGAGGCAGCGCTGCGCGTGCGAGTAGGCCTGCACCGCGAGGGCGAGGCGCTCGGTGACGAAGGCGGCGCCGATCAGCAGGAAGCCGCTGCCCTCGGGGCCGATGAGGTTCTCGGCGGGGACGCGGACGTCGGTGAAGGAGAGCTCGGCCGTGTCCGAGGCGTGCCAGCCCATCTTCTTCAGCGGGGCGCTCACCTCGAAGCCGTCCAGGCCCTTGGGGATCACCAGCAGGCTGATGCCGCTCGCGCCCTCGCCGCCGGTGCGGACGGCGGTCACCACCCAGTCGGCGCGAATGCCCGACGTGATGAAGGTCTTGGCGCCGTTGACGATGTAGTGATCGCCGTCCTTGCGGGCCGTCGTCGTGAGGTGGCTGAGATCCGAGCCGCCGCCGGGCTCGGTGAGTCCGAGGGAGCTGATCTTCTCGCCGGCGAGCACGGGCGCGACCCACCGCGCCTTCTGCTCGTCGGTGCCCGCGAGGATGATGTGCGGCACCGAGATCCCGCAGGTGAACAGCGAGGCGAACAGGCCGCCGGAGCCGCCGGCCTCGTGCATGGCCTCGCACACGATGAGGGCGTCGCGAGGGTCGCCGTCGCCGCCGCCGACCGACCCGGGGAAGGAGACGCCGAGCAGGCCGAGGTCGCCCGCCTTCTTGTGCAGCTCGCGGGGGAGCAGGCCGCCCGCCTCCCAGTCGTCGAGGTTCGGCAGGATCTCGCGCTCGGTGAACGCGGTCACCGTCTTGCGCAGCGCGATCCGCTCCTCGGACTCCCACAGGCTGGTCATGCGATCTCCTTCGTGGTGTGGCCCGCGGGGAGCAGGCCTGCGGGCAGGTCGATGTAGCGGCCCCGCAGCCACTCGCCGACGCCCTTGGCCTGCGGGTCGAACCGGTAGCCGTGGGCGACGCCCTTGCCCAGCAGGTCCTCGACGACGAAGTTGAGGGCCTTGAGGTTGGGCAGCTCGTAGCGGCGGACGGGGAGGTCCGCGGCCTCCGGAAGGAGTTCGCGCAGAGCCTGTTCGGTCAGATTACTGCGCAGCCATTCGAAGGCCGCGTCGGACTCCGCCCAGACGCCGACGTTGGCGCTGCCGCCCTTGTCGCCGCTGCGCGCGCCGAAGACGGTCCCGAGCGGGACGCGGACCGTCGGACCGGTGGGGCGCGGGTCGTCGCCGCCCGGTTGGGACGGATCGGCGGGGAGCTCCTGGACGACCGCCGGCGGGGCGATGTCGACGACGGTGCCGTCGGGCCGGTGGGCGCGGTGCGGGACGTCGCCGTTCGGCACGTACACGGCCTGGTACACCCCGTACGGGCCGCCGCTCGAGGGCGGCGCCATCGGGGAGGCGCCGGGGTAGGTGGCGAGCGCGAGTTCCACGGCGGCGGAGCTGAAGGCGCGGCCGACCCGGTTCGGGTCGGCGTCCCACGCCACCGCGGTGAGGGTGGCCGACGCGGCCGCCTCGGTGGGGGCGTCGGGATGGTCGGTGCGCGCCAGGCGGAACTGCAGGTCCGACGGTGCGCCGCCGCTCCGCTCGAGCGAATCGCGCAGCTGCGCCTCCAGCAGTGCTGCCTTGCGCTCGACGTCGATGCCGGTGAGCAGGAAGGCGATCTCGTTGCGGAAGCCGCCGAGCGTGGTGGTCGCGACCTTGGTGGTGGTCGACGGTGCCTCGCCGCGCACGCCGCTGACGGTGACGCGGTCCGGGCCGTCCTGGGCGAGGGTCATGGAGTCGAGTCGCAGCGTGACATCGGGGTTCGCGTAGCGCTGTCCGGTGACCTCGTAGAGCAGCTGCGCGGTGACGGTGCCCACTTCGACGACGCCGCCGGTGCCGGGCTGCTTGGTGATGGCGAAGGAGCCGTCGGCGGCGATCTCGGCGATGGGGAAACCGGGGTGGAGGAGCTGCTCGATGGGGTGGCGGTCGAAGAAGGCGTAGTTGCCGCCCGTGGCCTGCGTACCGCACTCGATGATGTGCCCCGCGGCGACGGCGCCGGCGAGGGCGTCGAAGTCGGTGCGCTGCCAGCCGAACTCGGCGATGGCGGGCCCCAGGATCACGGAAGCATCGGTGACGCGGCCGGTGATGACGATGTCGGCGCCGGCGGCGAGGCAATCGGCGATGCCGAAGGCGCCGAGGTAGGCGTTGGCGGTCACGGCCTTCGGCACGCCCAGGTCGGCGGACCGGGCGAGGAGATCGTCACCATCGACCCAGCCGACCTTGAGATCGGTGCCGGACTCGGCGACCGCCTTCTCCACGGCGGCGGCGAGGCCGCCCGGGTTGAGGCCACCGGCGTTGACGACGACCTTGGTGCCGCGTTCGGCGAGGAGGCCGAGGTGCGGGGTGAGGTGCCGCAGGAAGGTCTTGGCGTAGCCGAGATCCGCGTCCTTGAGGCGGTCGCGCCCGAGGATGAGCATGGTGAGCTCGGCGAGGTAGTCGCCGGTGATGTAGTCGACGCGGGGCCCGGCGAGCATCTCGCCGATCGCCGCGGCGCGGTCGCCGTAGAAGCCGGAGACGTTGGCGATGCTGATGGTGCGGGTCATGGACGTTCCTCCTGCGGGGCGCGGCCCGTGCCGGGGGCCCCGGCGAAGCACTGCGCGATGGTGAGCCAGTGGGCGGCGTCCTCGCCCGTGGCGACGAGATCGGTGTCGACGAGGTTGACGCGCTGGGTCGCGAGGCGGCAGAAGTCCTCGAGCGAGCCGGTGACGCGCTGTGCGGCGTCGCCGGGCCCGAACGTGATCTCGGCGCCGTCGGCGGCGACGAGGAAGACGTCGAAGGGCTCGGCGGGCGGGGTCTCGCCGTTGACGGTGTAGGCGAAGTCGCGGGTCTTGTAGGCGATCTTGGCGACGTGGGGGAGTGCCTCCGGGGCGTCCAGCTCGGTGCCCGCCGCGTCGGCGATGTCGAGGCCGTGCGCCCAGGTCTCCATGAGGCGGGCGTTGGCCATGGTGGCGGGCCGCATGGGCGGGCCGAACCAGGGGAGCGGCGTGCCGGGATCCGCCTCGCGGAGCGCGACAGCGAGGGCGGCGCGGGCGCGGTCCCAGCGGGCCCGCAGGTCCGGATCGGCGGCGAGCTCGGCGGCTCCGGCGTCGACGAAGCCCATCGGGTCCTGCATCGCGTCCTGGAGGATCGCGGCGAAGCCGTCGGGGTCGGTGGCGGCGACGAGGGAGACCTCGTCCGTCCAGGCCAGGTGGGCGACCTGGTGGGCGACGGTCCAGCCCTCGGCGGGCGTGGAGATCGACCAGTCGGGGAGCGAATCCGCGATGGCGGCGACGGCGTCCGAGGTGGACTCGAGCGCGTCGAACACGGGGGCTGAAGTGGGCACGCCCACACTCTGTCAGCCGGCGACGAAAAAAACAAGCAGCAATGCTTGTTTGCGGCGTCGGGTGGCCCGATGGGAATGCCACCGCGCATCGGGCGTCCCGATGGGAATGCCACCGCGTATCGGGCGTCCCGATTCGCCGTCCGGTCAGCCGAGCCGCGGAAAGACGCGTCGCGCGTTGCCGGCGTGGATAGCGGCCCTCTGCTCGGCCGTGAGGCCGGTGTCGGAGTCGAGGATCCGGTTGAAGCGGCGGGCGCCGGGTTCGGGGGCGTACGGGAAGTCGCTACCGAACAGGATGCGGGTCGGATCGGCGAACTCCTGGAAGCTCGCGAAGGCGAACCTCCCGGAGGAGAGCGCCGTGTCCCAGTAGAACTTCCTGAACGTTCCGAGGAGCTCCTCGGTCGCGGGGCCGCTCGGGTCGAGCGCCGGCTGCAGCTCGCAGAAGCGCAGGACCGAGTACGGGACGAAGCCTCCGGCGTGCGACAGGATGATCGTGACGTCCGGATAGCGGTCGAGTACGCCGTTGAATACCATGTGGACCGCGTTGCGCGTCGTGTCGAACGGGTAGTCCACCAGCGGGCCGGGCACCCCGCGCAGGAGCGGGAGGTTCGGGTGAGCCGGGTGGATGAAGACGACCGCACGATGGGCGTTCAGGGCTTCCCACACCGGGGCGAAGCGGGCGTCGCCCAGGTAGGCGCCGTCGTAGTTGGAGAGCAGCACCACTCCGTCGGCTCCGAGCTCGCCGAGCGCGTACTCGATCTCGGCGACTGCGCCGTCGACGTCCGGGAGGGGAACGGTGGCGAAGTTGCCGAATCGGGTGCCGTTCCTCGATGCGAGGTCGGCGACGTAGCCGTTCACCCGTCGCGCCATCTCCCGCCGCTCGGCGCCCTCCCAGCCGACGACGCTCGGCGCGGTCAGGGACAGCACGCTCGTCGCGATGCCGTTCTCGTCCATGTAGCGCAGGTGATCGCCCGCGCTCCAGGCGGGCAGTGCCCAGCCGGACGGATCGCCGCCGTGCGCCTCGAGCTGCTCGCCCCAGAACGGAGGAACGATGTGGGTGTGAACATCAATCTTGTTGGTATCAATCATGTATTCAGGCTATTTCGGGCGGCGAAGATTCGGCAGGGGAGAGATCGTTGCCCCCTCGCCGGAGTGATCGCGGCATGAGCCGCGATCCCCGGCTACGAGAGCTCGGCGCCTTCCTGCGCGCACGGCGAGGGGAGGTGGCGCCCGCGGCCGACTCCGGCGAGGCCGCCGGCCGTAGGCAGGTCGCGGGCCTCCGACGGGAAGAGGTCGCGGCCCTCGTCCACGTCACGCCGGAGTACTACACCCGGATCGAGCAGGGACGGATGGCGCCCGCGAAGGACCTCGTGCGACGGCTGGCCGTGGCCTTCGGTCTCGACGACGGGCAGCTCCGATACGCGCTCGCGCTGCTCGACGAGGCGGACGGCGTCTCGCCGTCGGAGAGTCCTGCGGTGGAGGGCGCGCTGTGGCGACTTCTGTCCCGGCTCATCGATGTTCCCGCGATCGTGATCGGACCGGGCACGTCGATCGTGTGGTGGAACTCCGCCGCCGCCGAGTGGTTCCTCGACTTCGCGCGGATCCCCGCGGCGGAGCGGACCTTCGTCCGAATGATGTTCTCCGAGCCTGAGTTCGAAGACAGGTTCTGCGACCCCGCGAGCATGCGGGAGACGGTCGTGGGGATCCTCCGTTCGGGTGCCCCGTCTGTTCTCAGCGCCGGCGGGGAGATGGCGCTGCCGCCGGACCTCCTCGGAATCCCGGACTTCCGCGCCATCTGGGAGCGACACGATGTGACTCAACCACGCGGGGCGATCGAGGTGGGCATCCGGCATCCCGCTCGTGGTGACCTGTGCGTGGACCTGATCGCGCTGAGTGTCGCTGACGATCCGACCCATCGGGTGCTCTTCTTCTGCGACCGATGATCGACTTTCGGTGGCGCAATCTCCGCGTCGATTGACGGCAGCGGCGATAATTCAACGTTGATGTTGACAGTGGTCTGGATCACTGCGATGCTTTGACGTGTATGTCGGAGGTTCGACGTGCATGCCAGACGCATCCTGTCTCGAGGAGACCCATGTCCAGTTCGCTTCCCGCCGATGGTCGCCGCCGATACGCGGTCGTCGCTGTCTGTTTCGCCGCGATCGTGTTCGACGGCTACGACCTGATCGTGTACGGATCGACCATCCCCGCGCTGTTGGCGTACGAGCCCTGGGGCCTCAGCCGCGCGGAGGCGGGTGCCATCGGGAGTTACGCGCTGATGGGCATGTTCTTCGGCGCGATCCTCGCCGGCACCCTGACCGATCGGTTCGGGAGGCGGAAGCTCTTCATCGGATGCCTGGTCTGGTACTCGGCGGCGATGATCGCGGTGGCGCTGGCTCCGACGCCGCTGCTCCTTGGGGTGTTCCGGTTCATCGCGGGGCTCGGCTTCGGAGGCGTGGCACCGGTCGCGATCGCGCTCGTCGTCGAGGTGGCGCGGCCGCGGGAGAAGAACCTACTCAACGCGTTGATGCTCGCGGGCCTGCCGGTGGGCGGGATCATCGCCGCCTTGTGCGCGCTGTGGTTCGGGGAGGTGCTCGGGTTCCGCGGACTGTGGGCGATCGGCGCCTCGGCACTGGTGCTCGTCGTGCCGGTGGCCTGGAAGGTGGTCCCGGAGACCACTCCTGCGACTGCCAACTCGGGGCCCGCGGGCGATGGATCGGGGGGAGAGCCCGGCGTGCTGCGGCGGCTCACGTCCGGGCCTGCGGTCGTTGCGCTGATCCTGTTCGCGGTCGCCAACTTCGCGGGTTTCCTGTTGGTGTTCGGGCTCAACACGTGGTTGCCCGAGATGATGCGCAAGGCGGGTTACAGCCTCGGCTCCGCCCTGACCTTCCAGGTGCTGCTCAACGTCGGGGCGGTCGTCGGCGGCGTCATCGGGGCCGTGCTGGCGGACCGGTACGGGAACCGGATCGTGGCCGCCGGGTACTTCGTCGTGGCCGCGTGTGCGATCGGCGGGATGGCGATGACGCCGAGCACCGCCGTGATGTACCTCGTCGTGCTGTTCGCGGGTGCCGGCTCGATCGGCACGCAGATCGTGCTCTTCGGCTATGTCGCCACCTACTACCCCGCGGAGGTGCGCGCTTCCGCGCTCGGGATCAGCACCGGGATCGGCCGGCTCGGCGCGGTGACGGGGCCGCTGGTGGGCGGTGTGCTGCTCACTGCCGGCGTCTCGTTCGCGGGGATCGCGGTCATGTTCGGAGCGGTCGCCGCCGCGGGCGGCGCGGCGTGCCTCCTGGTTCCCCGTCGCGCCGAGGAGGTCGGTGCGCAGGTCGTCCCCGCGCGCGCCGTCGGTGCGTAGGCAGGCGATCTGCCGTACGCGTCAGGAGCAGGTCTTCACGGACTGGTCGACGACGGCGGCGGAGGAGCGGTCGATGGACAGGCCGTACTCGCGGGCGACGAACGAGAACTGGCGGGCGTACTGGCAGTGGAAGCGCTCGTTCGAGGGCATCCACCGACCCGGGGGAGAGTCGCTCTTGTTCTCGTTCGCCGGCCCGTCGACGGCCACGAGGTTGCGCGGATCGTTCGCGAAGGCGGCGCGCTTCGCGTCGTCCCACGACCACGCGCCCATGTCCCAGGCATAGGCCAGCGCGACCACATGGTCGATCTGCACCTTGGCCGAGGTCTTCGCGCCGCGCTCGAAGCGGATGGTCGCGCCGCCGTACGGATCGGTCAGCACGCCCGTCGCGACGGCGCGGGGGCAGGCGGAGGTGCGGACATAGGTCTTGTCCTTGAGGTCCCGGTCCAGCACGTCGTTGCGGGTGTCGCAGCCGTTGTGCCCGAGCGGCGCCGACTGGTCGTCGGTCCACGCCTTCCCGAAGGCCGCGCGGCGGTAGGGCTGCGGGGCTCGCTCGCGCGCGGCGACGATCCGGACCCCGGCGAGCGGCGCACCGTCGGGCATGGTGGCGGTGGGCGCGGCCGAACCGGTGGTGGGCTCGGCCCCGGACCGGTCCCGGTAGGCCCCGATCGCGACGAAGACGGCGGTCGCCGTGACCAGGACGAGCGCGAGCCACGACCGCCGGGACAGGCTGCGGGCGGTTCTCCGGCGGGACACGTCGGCAACCTAGCACCGCGGACCGACAAGTCAGGCCCGCCACGTATTCTCGGACCATGAGCACGCCCACCGCCCAGGACGCCGAACTGCAGGCCGCGACCGCCGCGGTCGAGGAGGCGGCCCGCGCTGCCCGCGCCGCGTCGAAGCAGCTGATCACGCTGACCACCGAGCAGAAGAACGCCGCGCTGCATGCCGCCGCCGACGCGCTATTGGCGAACAAGGACCGGATCCTCGCGGCCAACGCTGAGGACGTCGAGCGGGCCCGCGCCGCCGGCACCGAGGAGTCGCTCATCGACCGGCTCGCGCTCAACGAGGCCCGGGTCGACGGCATCGCCTCAGGCCTGCGCCAGGTTGCCGGCCTGCCGGACCCCGTCGGGAACGTCCTGCGCGGATCGACCCTGCCCAACGGCCTCGAGCTGCGGCAGGTCGCCGTGCCGCTCGGCGTGGTCGGGATCGTCTACGAGGCCCGGCCGAACGTCACCGTCGACGCCTTCGGACTCACCCTCAAGTCGGGCAACGCCGTGCTGCTGCGCGGCTCCAGCTCGGCGGCCTCGTCGAACGCGGCCCTGGTGGCCGTACTGCGCGAGTCCCTGGAAGCGAGCGGCATCACGCCCGACGCGGTCGCGCTCCTCTCGGCCGATTCCCGGGCCAGCGTCACCGCCCTGATCCGCGCCCGCGGCCTCGTCGACGTGGTCATCCCGCGCGGCGGCGCCGGATTGATCGCGGCCGTCGTGCGCGACGCGACCGTGCCCACGATCGAGACCGGCACGGGCAACTGCCACATCTACGTCCACCCCGCGGCCGACCTCGACATGGCCGAGGAGATCGTGCTCAACGCCAAGACCCGCCGGCCCAGCGTGTGCAACACCGTCGAGACCGTGCTCGTGGACCGCGCGCTCGCCGACACCTTCCTGCCCCGCCTGCTCGGCACGTTCCAGGCCGAGGGCGTGGTCGTGCACGGCGACGAGACCGGGATGGTGCCCGCCACCGAGACCGACTGGGCCGACGAGTACCTCAGCCTCGACGTCGCGGTGAAGATCGTCGACGGGCTCGATCAGGCGATCGAGCACATCGACCGCTACGGCACCGGGCACACCGAGGCGATCGTCACCGGCGACCTCGCCGCCGCCCGCGCCTTCACCACCCGCGTCGACGCGGCCGCGGTGATGGTCAACGCCTCCACCGCCTTCACCGACGGCGAGCAGTTCGGGTTCGGCGCCGAGATCGGCATCTCGACGCAGAAACTCCACGCCCGCGGCCCGATGGGACTGCCCGAGCTCACCTCGACCAAGTGGATCGCGTGGGGCGACGGACACGTCCGTCCCCGGTAATCCCGACCCCGCTCATACCCGGCGCGCGGCCCGGTAGGTTGTCGCCATGGCAATCAACGAGTCCCTCGAATTCGACATCGACGCCCCCGTCAAGCTGGTCCTCGACACGCTCGCCGACGTCGACGCCCTGCCGGACTGGTCGTCGGCGCACAGCAACGTCAAGGTCGTCGAGCGCGACGCGAACGGCCGCCCCAGCGTGGTCGACGCCTCCGTCGGGCTGCTGATGTTCAGCGACAATCTCACCTTCGACTACGTCTTCACCGACGTGAGCTGCAAGTGGGACACCCGTAACGAGGGCACCGCCGTGCGCAGTCAGGGCGGCATCTACGAGCTCTCGCCCAAGGGCGACGACCAGACGCACGTCAAGGTCACGATGTACCTCGACCCCAAGGTCAAGGCGCCCGGCTTCGTGGTCAAGAAGGGCATCAAGCTCGCCATGGACATCATCAAGAACGGCCTCACCAAAGAGGTCATGAAGCGCAAGGCCGCAGCCTGACGGTCCGCCGCCGGGTTCCGTTCGGCGGGGCCCGGCGGCACCGCTAGATTGTTGCGATGGCAATCAACGAGAAGGTCGAGTTCGAGATCGACGCCCCCGCGGAGCTCGCCTACGCGACGCTGCTGGACGTCGAATCACTCCCCGCGTGGTCGTCCTCGCACAAGAGCGTGACCGTCGCCGAGCGCGATGCGGCGGGCAACCCCCGCCTCGTCGAGGTCGAGGCCGGCATGGTCGGCATCAGCGACACCATGCGCTTCCGCTACGAGTTCACCCCCGAGACCAGGGTCGCCTGGCAGTCCGAGGGCGAGGGCGTGGCCGTGCGCTCCCAGGGCGGGTACTACCAGCTCACGCCCGTCGGCGACGACAAGGTGCACGTGCTCTGCGACATGAACATCGACCTCAAGATCAAGCTGCCCGGCTTCGTCGTGCGCAAGGGTGTGAAGATGAGTGCAGAGATCGCGTCGAAGGGCTTCTCGAAGGAGGTCCTCAAACGGAAGGCCGCACGCTGAGCACCGACATCACGACCCCCGCTCCCACCGCGTTGTTCACCAGCGTCGACGACGTCGCCGCGGCACTGCGCGAGACCGGCTACATCCCGTCGGTCGCCACCGCAACGGCCGTCTTCCTCGCCGACAAGCTGGGCAAGCCGCTCCTCGTGGAGGGCCCCGCCGGCGTCGGCAAGACCGAGCTGGCCCGTGCCTGCTCGCAGGCCCGCGCCGCGCGCTTCGTCCGCCTGCAGTGCTACGAGGGCATCGACGAGGCCCGCGCCCTGTACGAGTGGAACCACGCCAAGCAGATCCTGCGCATCCAGTCCTCCGGTACCGACGGCGACTGGGACGACACCAAGCAGGACGTCTTCTCCGAGGAGTTCCTCCTGCCGCGGCCCCTCCTGCAGGCCGTGCGGGAGGGCGGACCGTCGGTCCTGCTGATCGACGAGGCCGACAAGGCCGACCTCGAGTTCGAGGGCCTGCTGCTCGAGGTCCTCTCCGACTACGCGGTGACGGTGCCCGAGCTGGGCACGATCACGGCCGTCCGCAAGCCGCTGGTCTTCCTCACCTCCAACGCCACCCGCGAGCTGTCGGAGGCTCTGAAGCGTCGCTGCCTCTACCTGCACATCGACTTCCCCGACGCCGAGCTGGAACTGTCGATCATCCGCAGCCGCGTCCCCGACCTGCCCACCGAGGTCGCGCAGCAGCTGCTCCGCGTCATCTCGACGCTGCGCGGCCTCGACCTGAAGAAGAAGCCGTCGG
Organism: Tsukamurella sp. DT100; assembly: GCF_049844855.1. Lineage (NCBI taxonomy): Bacteria > Bacillati > Actinomycetota > Actinomycetes > Mycobacteriales > Tsukamurellaceae > Tsukamurella > Tsukamurella sp. DT100. The sequence goes on along the minus strand of NZ_JBNCLV010000001.1, from coordinate 601,349 downwards.
TCTCGGAGACGCTGGACTGGTGCCGCACCCTGCTCGCGCTCGGCATCACCGGCAGTGCCAGCGGCTCCATCGACAAGGCGGCGCTCCGCTCGACGCTCGGCGTGGTGCTCAAGCACCAGGTCGACATCGAGACCGCCGCCGCGGCGCTGGGCCTGTAAATGACCGCCCCCGTCGGAACCCCGCTCGATCAGCACCTGCACGCCTTCGTGCGGACGCTCCGCGAGCGCGGCATGGCGATCGGCCCGGGCGAGGCGATCACGGCTGCCGAGGTGCTGACGGTGCTCGACCTCACCGACCGCGGCCAGCTCCGCGAGGGCCTCGCCGCCGTGCTCCTGCGCGAGCAGATGCACCGCAAGACCTTCGACGTCATCTTCGACCTGTACTTCCCGGTGCGCGGCGGCTTCGGCGCCGTGACCGACGGTGCCGCGGGCGCCTCCGGCACGGGCGGGCAGGGCTGCTCCGGCGCGCCGGGGGAGCCCGACCCGCTGAAGATGCCCGGGTCCGACACCCCGCCCGATCCGGACGCGGTGCGCGAGGCGCTCCGCCAGGAGGCGATCGCCGCGCTCGTCGCCGGCGGCGACCACGACGGCATCGCCAGCCAGATCGTCGAGCAGCTCGGCGAGTACAACTCCGCCACCGGCACCGCCTTCTCGTCGTACCAGGCGCTCAAGGCCCTCAACCCGCAGACGCTCATCGCCGCCATCGCCAACGGCCTGCTCGCCGCCGCGGGCGAGGACGGCGCCGCGCCGGGCAGCTTCGAGTACGAGTCCGCCCGCCGCGTTGCGCGCTCGCGCGTCGCGGGGCTCACCGAGCGCGTCACCGAGCTCACGTCAGTCGCGATGGCCGCCCGACGGGGACCCGAGGCCGTCGCGCAGTACGCCGCGCCGCAGCTGCCGGAGAACGTCGCCTTCTTCGCCGCCACCCGGACCGAGCTGCACCGCATGGAGCAGACCGTCCGGCCCCTGGCCCGGCAGCTGTCCACGCGGCTGTTGGTGCGGCGGCGCCGCGCCCGTCGCGGCCCCATCGACCTGCGGCGCACGCTCCGCAAGTCGATGTCGACCGGCGGCGTGCCGATCGATCTGGCGCACCGTCGGCCCCGACCCACCAAGCCCGAGCTCGTGCTGCTGTGCGACCTCTCGGGCTCGGTCGCGGGCTTCTCCAACTTCACGCTGCTGCTCACGCACGCGCTCAGCGCCGAGTTCTCCAAGATCCGGGTGTTCGGCTTCGTCGATTCCGTGGACGAGATCACCGACTACATCGACCCGTCGCGCACGCTCACCGTCGACACCGTGGTGGACATGTTCGACCGGGTGATCCGGGAGACCAACGTCGCGCGGTTCGGCGGCTCCGACTACGGCAACATGCTGCGCACCTTCGTCCGCGACTTCCCCGACGCCGTGACCCACCGCGGCACGCTGCTCATCCTCGGCGACGCCCGGTCCAACCACACGGACCCCGCGCTCGCGGAGCTCGACGAGCTCGTCGAGAAAGCCCGGCACGCGTTCTGGCTCAACCCCGAGCGGAAGGCCGCGTGGGGGAGCGGCGACTCGGTCGCCGACAAGTACGGGCGGCTCATCGACATGTACGAGTGCCGCACCGCGGGGCAGCTGGCCGACGTCATCGGGCGACTGCTGCCCGTCTGACCCGGCGGCGGCATGCATAGGATGGTCCGTTATGCGTGAGTCCAGCACCGCCGGGCGCCGTCGCGTCGGCGTCATGGGTGGGACCTTCGACCCGATACACCACGGCCACCTCGTGGCCGCGAGCGAGGTGGCGGACCGGTTCGACCTCGACGAGGTGATCTTCGTCCCCACCGGCCGGCCGTGGCAGAAGAGCGAGGTCACGCCCGCCGAGGACCGGTATCTGATGACGGTGATCGCGACCGCCTCGAACCCGCGCTTCTCCGTCAGCCGCGTCGACATCGACCGCGGCGGCGACACCTACACCGTGGACACGCTGCGCGATCTGCACCGGCAGAATCCCGACACCGACCTGTTCTTCATCACGGGCGCCGACGCCCTCGCGTCGATCCTCAGTTGGCAGGACTGGGAGGAGCTGTTCGGCCTCGCGACCTTCGTGGGTGTCTCCCGTCCCGGCTATCAGCTGGCCGCGGATCACCTGTCGGACGTGCCGAAGGATAGATTGTTCCTCGTGGAGGTGCCCGCGCTGGCCATCTCGTCGACCGAATGTCGCGCGCGCGCCGACGCCGGACGGCCCGTCTGGTACCTCGTGCCCGACGGCGTGGTGCAGTACATCGCCAAGCGCGCTCTGTACCAGAGCCGCCCGGCACCGGACAAGACCGTGAACCCAGGAGGATCATGACCGCATCCGATCAGGCCCGTACCCTCGCCGCCATCGCGGCCCGTGCGGCCGACGACAAGCTCGCCACGAACGTCGTGGTGCTCGACGTCTCGGAGCAGCTCGTGCTGACCGAGGCCTTCGTCATCGCGTCGGCGGGCAACGAGCGGCAGGTGAACGCCATCGTCGAGGAGGTCGAGGACCAGCTCCGCGAGGCCGGCGTCAAGCCCACCCGCCGCGAGGGCGCCCGCGAGGGCCGCTGGGCCCTGCTGGACTTCCTCGACATCGTCGTGCACGTCTTCCACGAGGAGGAGCGGGAGTACTACGCCCTCGAGAAGCTGTGGAAGGACTGCCCGCGCATCGAGGTGGAGGGTCTGGGCGAGCACAGCACGGAGGGCTCGGACGGCACCGACGGGGACCGCGAGGGCGCCTGATGCATGTGGAGGACGGGCTCGACTCGTCGGTCGAGCGCCTGACCCCGACGGTGCGCCGACTCATCCTGCTCCGGCACGGCCAGACCGCGTCGAACGCCGAGGGCCGCATGCAGGGCCAGCTCGACACCGACCTCACCGACCTGGGGCGGCGGCAGGCCGCAGCGGCCGCCGACGCGCTCGGCGATCGCGATCCCATCGCCATCCTCAGCTCCGACCTGCGCCGCGCCCGCGACACCGCGGACGCGCTCGCGGCCGTCACCGGGGGCACCGTCGAGACCGACGTGCGGCTCCGGGAGACCATGCTGGGCGATTGGCAGGGGATGACCCACTACGAGGTCGACGCGTACATGCCCGGCGCACGCCGACGGTGGCGCGACGCCCCCGAGTGGGCGCCGCCCGGCGGCGAGGCCCGGGTGGACGTGGCCGCGCGGTCGTACCCGCTGGTGACGGAGCTCACCGAGCGGCTCGCCGAGTGGGGCTCGAGCGAGCGGCCCGTGATCCTGGTCGCGCACGGCGGACTGATCGCCGCCCTGACCGCCCGGTTGCTGGACCTGCCCGTCGACCACTGGCCGGTCCTCGGCGGCCTCGGCAACTGCAGCTGGGTGCAGCTCTCCGCGCACGGAGACGCGACGCGCTGGCGGCTCGACGTGTGGAACGCCTCGTCGGACGTGGCGCCCGAGGTCCAGTGAGCGATTCCCCGACCGGCACGCTGCTCGTCCTGAGTGACTCCCTGGGCTTCTACGGCCCCGAGGGCGCGCTGCCGACCTCCGACCCGCGGATCTGGCCCAACCTCGTGGCCGCCGAGCTGGGGCTGCGCTGCGAACTCTTCGCCCGCGTCGGGTGGACCACCCGCGACGGCTGGTGGTGCGTGACGCAGGACCCCCGCGTCTGGGCGGCCGTCCCCAGCGTCGAGGCCGCCGTGCTGGCCCTCGGTGGCATGGACTCGCTGCCCTCGCCGCTGCCCACCGCGGTGCGCGAGCAGATCCGCTACCTGCGCCCCGTCTCGCTGCGCGCCCGTGCCCGCGACGGCTACGCCACGATCCAGAAGGTCTTCTCGCCGGTCGGCTGGCCGATGGCGCTCCCGCCGAAGGTCACCGTGGACTACCTCGGCAAGACCTACGACTCGATCCATTCCCTGCGCCCCGCCGCCCCCGTCGCGGTGCTCGAGCCGCCGACGCACCGGGCACTCGCCTACTCCTTCGCGCACCCGGGGTGGGCGCGGACGCGACGGGCGATCCGCGCCTGGTCCGACGACGTCGGCGTGCCCGCCGTCCCCCTGCGTGACCTGTGCGAGTGGTCGTTCGACCTGGGGATCAATAACATCGACGGGATCCACTGGTCGTTCGAGATGCACGAGCAGGTGGCGCAGCGGGTGCTGCGCGCCCTGCGCGGTGAAGGAGGTGCGCGATGACCGTCGTCGTGGTGACCGACGCATCGGCCGCGATCGCGCCCGAGCGGGCCGCCGAGATGGGCATCCGCATCCTGCCCCTGCACGTGCTGTCGGGCGAGAGTGAGTACATCGACTACGGCACCGGCTACCAGGCGGAGCGTTTCGTCAAGGAGGGCGTGACGACGTCCGGCCCGTCCGTCGGCGAGGTCCGCGAGGTGCTCGCCGCCGCGGTCGCGGAGGCCGAGGGCGACGGGGTCGTCGTCATCACGATGAGCTCGCACCTGAGCTCCACCTACTCCACGTCGGTGGCGCAGGCGGGGCTCATGGACGCCGGGATCACGGTGATCGACTCGCGCAGCATCGACATGGCCATGGGCTTCGGCGTGCTGGAGGCGGCCCGTCTGGCCCGCGCCGGGGCGTCCGCCGACGAGGTCGCCGAGGCCGCGCGCCAGGTGCTCGACGGTGCCGAGGGCTTCTTCTGCGTCGCCACGCTCGACCACCTGAGAGCCGGCGGGCGCGTGAGCGCGCTGGCGAAGCTGCTCGGCGGCGCGCTGCAGATCGTGCCCGTGCTGCGGCTGCAGGACGGCCGGATCGTCTCCGAGCGCAAGACCCGCACCGTGTCCCGGGCGCGCGACCAGCTGGCGGCGCTCGCCTCCCAGCACCTCGGGAAACGGCCCGCGCGGGTCGCGGTGCACCACGTCGAGGCGCCCGACGCCGCGGAGCACGTGGCCGCGCTGGTCAAGGAGGAGTTCCCACAGCTCCAGGAGCTGGTGATCGGCCGGTTCGGCGGCACCATCGCCGCTCACCTCGGGCCCGGCGCGGTGGGTGTCGCGGTCGCCCCGGCGCTGGTCGACGAGGCGGATTCGGCCTAGCACACTCCTCCGACCGATTCGGTGCGGCAGGGCCCTTCCTCCACAGGTTCGGGGTTATCCACAGGCGCTCTGTTTCTCGGTTCTCTGCGGGCTTTCCGACGATGCCCGCGACCTAGGTTCGTCGCATGAACGGCGAACGAGAAGCGACGGCCGGGACCGGCGTCGCGGACGAGCAGATCTTCGCGCGGCCGGCGTGGCTGGAGGAGTTCGCGACGGCTCGGCGTGATCGTCCGGATCCGCGCGGCGGAGAGTGGGACGACCTCGGGCCCGACGGAGGGGTCGCTCCGTCGCGCAGGGTGCGCATGGAGGACGACGACTTCTGGGACGAGCAGGAACCCACGGGGTGGCGCTCCACCGTCGAGAGGGTGCGCACGACGCCCCGGGCCGCGGTGGCCCTCGTCGTGGTGGGGGTGATCGCCGCCGTCGTAGCGGCAGTGGCGGTGCTCGGACCGTCGCGCGAGGGCGGGGCAGGCGAGTACCCGGTGGTGGACTTCGCGGGGTCGTCGACGTCGGTGGAGCCGTCGGCGGCCGCGCCGTCGGCTGGGGCCGGCGCGGCGCCGAGTTCTGCGCCGGGCGCGACGCCGACGGAGCTGGTGGTGGCGGTCGTGGGGCTGGTCCGCGCGCCGGGGCTGCATCGCCTGCGGCCCGGCGCGCGGGTGGCCGACGCGCTGACCGCCGCCCGCGGCGCGCTCGGCGGCGCCGACACCGCGAGCCTGAACCTGGCCCAGCCGCTGCGCGACGGCGATCAGGTGGTCGTCGGCGTGGTCGATCCCAAGGCCGGCGTGACGCTGCGCAGCTCCGTGCGCTCGGGATCCGCGGTGGCCGCAGTGCCGTCGGGTACGCCAGGAGGGGCGGCGAGTGGCACCGGGGCTGCCGCGGCAGGTGCGGTGAACATCAACACCGCGAACGCCACCGAGCTCGACCGGCTGCCCGGGGTGGGCGCGGCGACCGCGGCGGCGATCATCGCCTACCGCGACAAGAACGGCCCATTCCGCACCGTCGACGACCTCGGGAAGGTCAGCGGAATCGGCGACGCGAAGCTCGCCAAAATCAAGCCGATGGCCACGGTGTGACGTGCGTGAGCGGCTGGACCTGCGCCTGCTCCCGGCGGCGATCGTCTGCTGGGCGGCGGCCGCGGTCGCCCTGATCTCGGCCGCGGCGGCGTGGTGGACGACGGCGGGCCTGGCGGTGGCGGCGGCGGGAGCGGTGGGGCTCCGACGGCGGGATCCGAGGCCCGTGGTTCAAATGGTCTGTGTCGCGGTAGCCGCGGCTGCCGGCCTGGGCGCGGGCGTGGCCGCCTCGGTGGCCGTGCGGGTGCACGACCGCGAGCGCGCGGCGATCGCGGATTTCGACGGCGCCGGAGCGGTCGAGGTCGTGCTCGAGATCGACGAGTGGCCGCGGCAGCGCTCCGGTGATCCCGGCGGGCACCTCGACGCGTCACGGGTCCTGGTGCCGGCGACGGCTCTGGCGGTCCGCACCGATGCCACGACGCCGGTCCGCGGGGGAGTGCTGCTGCTCGGTGCGACGCACGACCTCGGCGCGCTGGTCCCCGGCGAGCGCGTCGCGATCCGCGCGACAGTGCTGCGAAGCACGCGGCCGGGCCTGGTGGCTGCGGTCCTCGTCGGTTCGGGGGATCCGACGGTGCTCGGGCGCGCGCCGCCGTACTTCCGCGCCGCCGCCGCGGTCCGTCGCGCGCTCGCGGCGGTGGCCGCCGAGGCGCTGCCCGTGGACGCCGCCGGGCTCCTGCCGGCACTCGTGCTGGGCGACGAGTCCGCCACGCTGCCGACGGTGCGCGGCGACTTCCAGGACTCCGGCCTCACCCACCTGACGGCCGTCAGCGGCGCCAACTTCGCGATCATCGCGCTGTGCGTCCTCGGACTGTGCGCGGCGGCGGGCCTGCCGCTCGCGGCGCGGGCCGCGGTCACGACGGTGGCGATCGTCGCCTTCGTCGGGCTGGTGGGGCCCACCGGGTCCGTGGTGCGGGCCGCCGTGATGGGACTGGTCGGAGTGGCTGCGCTGGCGCTGCGTCGCGGCCGACAGCCGCTCGTCGCACTGTTCGCGGCGGTCATCGTCCTCATGCTGGTGCGGCCGGCGCTGGCGCGCGACATCGGCTTCGCTCTCTCGGTGGCGGCGACCGCCGGGCTGGTGCTGTGGTCGCCCGTCGTGCGCGACCGACTCGTGACCGCACGGGTGCCGGACACCCTCGCCGGGCTGCTCGCCGTGACGCTCGTGGCGCAGGTGGTCACGCTGCCGCTCGTCGTGGCCTTCTCGGGTCGCGTGCCGCTGGGCGGGGTGGTCGCGAATCTGCTGGCGGGCCCGGTGATCCCGATCATCACCGTGGTCGGAACACTCGCGGCCGTGGCTGCGCCGATCGCGGCGCCCGTGGCCGCGCTAGCGGTGCGGGCGACCGGCCCGGAGCTGTGGTGGGTGATCGCGGTCGCGCGATGGTGCGCGCGGATCGGCGTCGTCGAGGTGCCGGGCGGCGCGTTCACGAGTGTCGTGCTCGTCGTGGCGTGCGTCGTCGTCGGTGGGGTCTGGAAGTATGGGAGTCGTGGTGGACAGCGCGCGCGTACACGTGGTGGTGGGGACCGAGGGCCTCCTGGTGGAGCGGGCGGTCTCGGCGATCGTCGACTCGGCGCGCGCGGCGGCGGGCGACGGCGGGATGGGCCTCCCGGGCGGCGCAGGTGACGCCGTGCCGGTCACCCGGATCCGCGCCGGTGACGTCGACCAGTCCGAGCTGGTGGAGCTGCTGAGCCCGTCGCTGTTCGCCGAGGAGCGCATCGTCGTCCTCGAGTCCGCGGGTGAGGCGGGCAAGGCCCCCGTCGACCTCATCGTCGAGGCGGCGAAGAGCCCGCCGGACGGCATCACCCTGGTGATCGAGCACAGCGGCGGCGGCCGGGCGAAGTCCATGGTCGCCGCGCTGAAGAAGGCCGGCGCGGAGCTGGTCGAGGTGCCCACGATCACGTCCGCGCGCGACCGGGCGGATTTCGCCAAGTCGGAGTTCCGGGCGCAGAAGGTGCGCGTCTCCGACGAGCTGGTGGACCTGCTGGTGGATTCCGTCGGCAAGGACCTGCGGGAGCTCGCCGCGGCGATCGCGCAGCTCGTCTCGGACACGGGCGGTCGGGTGGACCTGGCCGCGGTGCACCGCTACTACGCGGGTCGCGCTGAGGTCACCGGCTTCGAGATCGCCGACAAGGCCGTCGCCGGGCAGGTCGCGGCCGCACTGGAGGCGCTGCGCTGGGCCCAGCACCGCGGCACGCCGCACGTGCTCATCGCCGACGCGCTCGCGGACGCGGTGCACTCCGTCGCGCGGATCCGCGGCCTGGGGCGCACCCCCGACCAGTACCGGGACGCGGGGGAGCTGGGCATGGCGCCGTGGAAGGTGAAGAAGATGACGCAGGTGGCGCGACGGTGGCGCGCCGAGAACGTGGCAGGAGCGCTGCAGGCCGTGGCCGCCGCGAACGCGGACGTGAAGGGCCAGGCCGCGGACCCGGACTACGCGCTGGAGATCGCGGTCCGCAAGGTCGCCACCCTCGCGGGCTGAACCCGGCGCCTGAGCGGCGGGGCGGGAGGAAGGCACCGTCGAACGGTGCCCGCACCCGGATACGCGAAAACCGCGCCGTACCAGTCCCGGCCCGCGTGGTGCCGGGGGGTGGTGCGGCGCGGTGATACGCGCGTCTAGCGGAAGATCAGAGCTTGTTCAGAGCGAGCGAGAGCGCCGACTTCTTGTTGGCGGCCTGGTTGGCGTGGATGACGCCGGCGCTGGCGGCCTTGTCGAGCTGGCGGCTGGTGCTCACGAGGAGCTCGCCGGCCTTGGCCTTGTCCCCGGAGTCGATGGCCTCGCGGAAGTGGCGGATGGCGGTACGCAGCGACGACTTCGCCGACTGGTTGCGCAGACGGTTGCGCTCGTTGGTCTTGATCCGCTTGATCTGGGACTTGATGTTGGCCACGCGTTCAAACTCTCTTGTCTCGAAAGGGCAGCCGGTGATGACTGCCGACGTACCAGGTTACCAGCGGCCCGGACACAACCCAAATCGCGGCACCGCCTGCGGGAACGGTGCTCGACATCAACATTGCCACGCCGTGAACGAGAGCGCTGCCGAAACGGCGCTGGTGCGGCACGATGGCCGGGTGACCCCGCAGAAACAGGCCAAGTCCGCGACCCGGAAGCAGGCCGCCGCACCCCGACTGTCCGACGAGGCGCCCCTCTTCGCGGGCTACGACGACGCACCGTCGTTCGGGCGGGCGTTCGACGAGATGTTCGCCGACGACGGCACCGTTCGCACCCCGTACAAGCGGATCTTCGGCGCTCTGTCCTCGGCCGACGAGTCGGACCTGGCGGCCCGGGTCGACGCGCTCGGCGCCGCCTTCATCGACCAGGGCATCACCTTCTCGCTGGAGGGCCGCGAGCGGCCCTTCCCGCTGGACCTCGTGCCGCGCGTCATCGCGGCCGCGGAGTGGAACCGTCTCGAGAAGGGCATCAAGCAGCGCGTGCAGGCGCTGGAGATGTTCCTCGACGACATCTACTCGGAGCAGGAGATCCTGCGCGACGGCGTCGTCCCCAAGCGGCTGGTCACCTCCTGCGCCCACTTCCACCGGCAGGCCGCGGGCATCCGCCCGCCCAACGGGGTGCGCATCCACGTCGCCGGCATCGACCTGATCCGGGACGCCGAGGGCACGTTCCGCGTCTTGGAGGACAATCTGCGGTCCCCGTCGGGCGTGAGCTACGTCATGGAGAACCGCCGGACCATGGCGCAGGTCTTCCCCGACCTGTTCCAGCGGCACCGCGTGCGCGCCGTCGCCGACTACAGCTCCCACCTGCTGCGCGCGCTGCGCCGCTCCGCTGCCTCCAACGAGGCCGACCCGACGGTCGTCGTGCTCACCCCGGGTATGGCCAATTCGGCCTACTTCGAGCACTCGCTGCTCGCCCGGCAGATGGGCGTCGAGTTGGTCGAGGGGCGGGACCTCTTCTGCCGCGACAACGTGGTCTACATGCGCACGACGAGCGGCGAGCAGCAGGTCGACGTGATCTACCGCCGCATCGACGACGAGTTCCTCGACCCGATGCAGTTCCTCCCGAACTCGGTGCTCGGCGTCGCGGGCCTGCTCAACGCCGCCCGCGCCGGCAATGTGGTGATCAGCTCCGCGGTCGGTAACGGCGTCGCCGACGACAAGCTGACCTACACCTACGTGCCCGACATCATCGACTACTACCTCGGTGAGAAGCCGCTGCTGCAGAACGTCGACACCCTGCGCTGCTGGCTCGACGACGAGTGCGAGGAGGTGCTCGACCGCATCGACGAGCTCGTCATCAAGCCCGTCGAGGGCTCGGGCGGCTACGGCATCGTCTTCGGCCCCGACGCGAGCGAGAAGGAGCTCGCGACCATCCGCCGCAAGGTCGTCGCGGATCCGCGCGGCTGGATCGCGCAGCCGGTCATGCAGTTGTCGACGGTGCCGACCAAGATCGGCGAGCAGGCCCGCCCGCGCCACGTCGACCTGCGGCCGTTCGCGGTCAACGACGGCGACGACGTCTGGGTTCTGCCCGGCGGCCTCACCCGCGTCGCGCTGCCCGAGGGCTCCCTCGTCGTGAACTCGAGCCAGGGCGGCGGCTCCAAGGACACCTGGGTCCTCGCGGCCCGGTCCTCCGCCGCCGAGGCGGAACTCGAAGGCGTGGAGGTGGTCCCGAGCCGGGACCTCGCCGAACAGCAGCAGGTGGAGCTCGGCCCCGAGCTCAGCTCGCAGGACCAACAACAGCAGCAGGCTCGAGAGGAGGTCCGTGATGCTCGCCCGTAACGCGGAGGCGCTGTACTGGATCGGACGGTACGCCGAACGCGCCGACGACACCGCCCGCATGCTCGACGTGACCGTGCACCAGTTCCTCGAGGACGCCACCGTCGACGAGGACCGGGTCTCCCGCCAGCTCGTCCGCGTCCTCGGCATCCCCGAGCCGCCGGCCGACCAGCCGCTCGACCTGCGCTCGGTCACCGAGGTCGTCGCCTACAACCGCGACCCGGGCAGTGGTTCGATCGCCGCCACCGTCGCCTCCGCCCGCGAGAACGCCCGCGGCGCACGGGAGGTCACGAGCTCCGAGATGTGGGAGTGCCTCAACTCCACGTACAACGGCCTCGCCGAGCGCGAGCGCGCGGCCCGTCGGCTCGGCCCGCACGAGTTCCTCAACTACATCAAGAACCGCGCGGCGATGTTCTCCGGCCTCACCGATTCGACGCTCTCGCGCGACGAGGGCTACCGCTTCCTGCTCCTGGGGCGCTCCATCGAGCGGATGGACATGGCGGTGCGCCTGCTCCTCTCGCGCGCCGGCGACCGGGCGAACGCCCCCACGTGGGTCACGGTGCTCCGCGCGACGGGCGCCCACGACACGTACCTGCGCACGCACCGCGGCGTGCTCGACGCCACTCGCGTGGTCGAGTTCATCCTCGTCGACCGGCTGTTCCCGCGGTCGGTGATCCACGCGCTCACCACGGCGGAGGACTGCCTCAACGCCATCGAGGGCGGGCGTGAGGGCCGTCTCGGCACCCGCACGGAGGCGCAGCGCCTCCTCGGCCGCGCCCGCGGCGAGCTCGAGTTCCTCGCCCCCGGCGAACTCCTCGAGGACCTGCAGCGGCGGCTCCTCGCGCTGCAGGAGCTCGGGCAGGCCGCCGGCGAGGCGGTCACCGCCCGCTACTTCCACGTGACGCCCTACGTCGCGTGGACCGACGCCCGCGCCCGGGGCGACATCGACACCATCCTGGAGGGGGAGCTGTGAGCTGGCGTCTTCGAGTCGTGCACTCCACCGGTTTCGGCTACAACGCGCCGGTCACCTCGTCGTACAACGAGGCCCGCCTGACGCCGCGCAGCGACCAACGGCAGAATGTCATCCTCAACCGCGTGGAGACGGTGCCCGCCACCCGCGCCTACCGGTACACCGACTACTGGGGAACCGCGGTCACCGCCTTCGACCTGCACGCCCCGCACACCGCGCTCGAGGTCACCGGCGCCTCCGTCGTGGAGACCGAGGCCGCCGACGACACCGGCGATGTGGTCGGCTGGGACGAGCTCGCGACCGACCGCGTGCGCGACCGGTTCGACGAGCTGCTCAGCTACACCGACTACGTGCCCAAGCACCGCAAGCTCACGGCGCAGGCCAAGAAGCTGGTCAAGGATCTGGAGCTCGACGAGGCCGTGCTCGCGGTGTGCCGCTGGGTGCACGAGGAGCTGGACTACGTGCCCGGCACGACGGGCGTGCACTCGTCGGCGATCGACGCATGGGACGAGCGCAAGGGCGTGTGCCAGGACTACGCGCACCTCACGCTGCTCCTGCTGCGCAGCGTCGGCATTCCCGCCCGGTACGTCTCGGGGTACCTGCACCCGCAGCGCGACGCGGAGGTCGGGTCGACGGTGGCGGGGGAGTCGCACGCCTGGATCGAGGCGTGGACGGGGCAGTGGCGCGGCTACGACCCCACCAACGACGTCCCCATCGGCGAGCGGCACGTCTCGGTCGGTGTGGGCCGCGACTACGCCGACGTTCCGCCCCTGCGCGGCGTGATCGCGGGCGGTGGCGCGTCCGACCTCGACGTGGTCGTGGAGATCACCCGCCTCGCATGATGATTCGCTGCGCATGACCGACGACACCCCGCTGTGGATCGCGGTCCGCGGGGCGCGGGTGCACAACCTGCGCTCCCTCGACGTCGACGTGCCGCTGCGCCGCCTCGTCGCGATCGCCGGCGTCTCCGGCAGCGGCAAGTCCTCGCTGGCCATGGGCGTGCTCTACGCCGAGGGCTCGCGCCGCTACCTGGAGGCGCTGTCGACGTACACGCGCCGCCGCATGGCGCAGGCGCCCCGCGCCGCCGTCGACTCCGTGGAGCACGTCCCCGCGGCGCTCGCGTTGCGGCAGCGGCCCGGCGTCCCAGGCGTCCGGAGCACCTTCGGTACCAGCACGGAGCTGCTGAACGTGCTGCGGCTCATGTTCTCCCGCCTCGCCTCCCACCGCTGCCCGAACGGCCACTACCTCGACCCGACCATCGACGTCGCCGCCGGCCACGACCTCACCTGCCCGCAGTGCGGCGCCGTCTTCTCCCCGCCCGGCGCGGAGGCGCTGGCCTTCAATTCCGACGGCGCCTGCCCTACGTGCTCGGGCACGGGCGTCGTCCGCGCGATCGACGGGGCCGCGCTGGTGCCGGACCCGTCGAAGACGATCGCCGACGGTGCCGTCGCGCCCTGGTCGATGTTCGGCTTCTCGTTCATGCCGCAGGTCGTCGCCGACCTCGGGGTCCGCATCGACGTGCCGTACGTCGAGCTGACCGACGCCGAGCGCGAGATCGTGCTGCACGGCCCCGCCGAGAAGCGCAAGGTCGCGGTTTCCAGCAAGAACGGCAAGCTCTTCGAGGTCAACTTCACCTACCGCAGCGCGAACGCCGCCGTGCAGGAGGCGCTCGACAAGGCGACCACGGAGGCGGGCCTCGGGCGGGTCAACCGGTTCGTGCACGCGGGCCCGTGCGGCGACTGCGACGGCACCCGGCTCGGCCCCGGGGCTCGGGCGCCGCGGATCGGCGGCCTCGGCCTCGCCGACGTCAGCGCCATGACGCTCGACGAGGTCGTGACGTGGGCGCCCGGCACCGTCGGGCCCCTTCCGGCGGACATGCGCGCGATGGCGGCGATCCTCGTCGACACCCTCGAGACGATCGCCCGGCGACTCCTGGAGCTCGGTCTCGGCTACCTCGGCCTGGACCGCGCCGCGGCGACGCTCTCCACGGGCGAGCGACAGCGAGTGCAGCTCGCGCGGGCGGTCCGCAACCGCACGACCGGGGTGCTCTACGTACTCGACGAGCCGTCGGTCGGGCTGCACCCCGCCAACGTGGAGGGACTGCTCGGCGTGGTCCGGGACCTGTTGCGGGACGGGAACTCCGTGATCGTCGTCGACCACGACCTCGACGTGCTGCGCGAGGCCGAGCACCTCATCGAGATCGGCCCCGGCTCGGGCGCCGAGGGCGGACGCCTCCTCGCGCAGGGCACCGTCGCCGAGATCGAGGCCGACGGCGCGTCCGTCCTCGGTCCCTTCCTGGCCGGCCGCGAACCCGTCCGCACCAGGCCCCGCACACCCGACGACGAGATCTTCGCGCGCGGCCGGATCCACCTGGAGACCGCGCCGATCCACACCGTGCACGCCCTCGCCGTCGACGTCCCCGTCGGACGGGTCACGGCGGTCACCGGGGTGTCCGGCTCCGGCAAGTCGACGCTTGTGCTGGAGGGCCTGGTCCCGGCACTCACCGCGGCCGCTGCGGGCGAGCAGCTCCCCGCGCACGTCATCACGCTCGACGCACCGGGGCTCGGGCGCGTCAACCTGGTGGACGCGACGCCGATCGGCCTCAACGTGCGCTCGACCGTCGCGACCTACAGCGGCGTGCTCGACGACCTGCGCCGCGAGTACGCGAAGACCGCCGCCGCGAAGGCCGCGGATCTGAAGGCGGGCGCGTTCTCGTACAACACGGGCTCGCTGCGCTGCCCGCGGTGCGACGGTACCGGACAGGTCTCGCTGGACGTGCAGTTCCTGCCGGACGTCGACATCGAATGCCCGGCCTGCCTGGGCCGACGGTACGCCCCCGAGGCCGCGTCGGTGCGGTGGCCGGAGCCCGACGGGCTGTCGATGCCGGACCTGCTCGCGCTCAGTGTCCGCGAGGCCGTCGACTTCGTGCCGGTGCCGCGGATCGCGAAGAAGCTGCGCACCCTGGCCGACCTCGGCCTCGGCTACCTCACGCTCGGCGAGGCGACCCCCGCCCTCTCCGGCGGCGAGGCGCAGCGCCTCAAGCTCGCCGGGGAGCTGGGCCGGGACCAGTCCGACGCGGTCTTCGTGCTCGACGAGCCCTCGGTGGGCCTGCACCCGCGCGACGTCCGCGTGCTGCTCGACGTGCTGCAGCGCCTCGTCGACCGCGGCGCAACGGTGATCGTCGTGGAGCACGATCTCGACATGATCGCCAACGCCGACCACGTGATCGACCTCGGCCCGGGTGGCGGCGCCGCGGGCGGCACCGTCGTCGCGGAGGGCACGCCGGAGGAGGTGGCCGCGTCGCCGGCGAGCGTGACGGGGCGGTTCCTGCGGGAGCATCTGGGCGTGTGAACGATGTATGCGTTGCTTACATGGCCCGGTCGCGCTAATGTAAGCAGTGTCAACTGCAGTCGTTCGCCGGGAGTCCCACCATGCCGAAGCGCATCCTGAACGTCGTCACCAACGTCGGCCATTACGACGACCCGTCGCACCAGACGGGCCTATGGCTCTCGGAGCTGACCCACGCCTGGCAGGTCTTCGAGGAGGCGGGTTTCGAGCAGGTGCTCGTGAGCCCGCAGGGCGGGGAGGTGCCGCTCGAGCCGCGGTCGCTGAAGTTCCCGAACTACGACAGGACGGCGAAGGCCTGGCGCGCGGACCCGTCGCGGATGGCCCTGCTGACGAGCACGAAGAGCCCGGACGAGATCGACTCCGCGGACTTCGACGCCATCTTCTTCACCGGCGGCCACGCCGTGATGTACGACTTCCCGGACAGCGAGGGGCTGCAGCGGATCAGCCGCGAGATCTTCGAGCGCGGCGGCGTCGTCTCCTCCGTCTGCCACGGCTACTGCGGGCTGCTCAACACCAGGCTCTCGAACGGCGAGTACCTCGTCGCCGGCCGCAAGGTCACGGGTTTCGCGTGGCAGGAGGAGGTGCTCGCCCGCGTCGACAAGCTGGTCCCGTACAACGCCGAGGACGAGATGAAGAAGCGGGGCGCGCTCTACGAGAAGGCCAGGCTCCCGTTCGTCTCGTACGCGATCTCCGACGGCAACCTCGTCACCGGCCAGAACCCCGGCTCCGCGAAGGCGACCGCGCGCAAGGTCGTCGAGGTGCTGGGCTGACTCAGCTCCAGCCGTACTCGTCGCGCAGGCGCTGCGCGACGGACTCGAAGCGCCGCCGGTCCAGCACGGCGCCCTCGCGACGGATGCCGTCCTCCGGCACGTCGAGGACGCGGTCGAGCCGCACCCAGGAGGGCCGCTGATCGGTGTCCCAGGGGCCGGACCCGATGCCGACCCAGTCCGGATCGCCCATGTGCCGTTCCTGGCTGGACAGCATCAGTCCGAGCAGGCTGTTCACCGAGCGCCCGACGACCAGTACGGGCCGGTCCTTGCCCTGGCCCGCGTTCGGCCCCGTCGTCTCCTCGAACTCGACCCAGGTCCACACGATCTCGCCCGGGTCGGCCTGCCCGTCGAGCTGCGGGGCGTAGAAGACGCCGCGCGCCATCAGTGCGGTCGGGGTGAACGTGCGGGTCACAGGCCTGCCGGGCGTGAACTCCTTGGGCTCCGCCGGAGCCTCCAGCCCGAGCGCCTGGTTCACGGTCTGCGTGACCACCTGGGTGATCGCGTCCCGGCCGGCGCGGACCGGGGGACTGTTCACGACCTGCGCGGCGAGGCGGGGGCCGTGCTCGCGTGCGAGCTTGGCCGCCACGGCCGCGAAGCGGGTGAAGTCGTTCGCCATACCCCTCAGGATAGGCCCGGACCGCCGATGGTCGCTCGCGCGACGAATTCCGGCGGCCCCGCTCGTATGCACCTGTGACGACCGATTCCGAGCACAGGAGACCGCCATGACCATCCGCACCGACACCGACCTGTACGACGCCACCGTCGCTGAGCGCGCCCGGATGGCCGCGCTGCTGGCGGACCTCACCCCTGCGCACTGGGCCGCCGACTCGCTCTGCGTGGGCTGGCGCGTGCGCGAGGTGGTCGCGCACCTGAACATGACCGACACCCAAACGCAGGAGCAGTTCGGCGCCGCCCTCGCCGAGGCGGGCGGCGACATCAACGCCGCGGTCGACCGCACCGCCCGCGACGACGTCGCCCGCTACTCCGACGCCGAGCTGCTGGCGATCCAGCAGGCGCGCGTCGCGAGCCGGTGGACGCCGGGGCCCGGCGCGACGCAGGGCGCGCTCGCCCACGAGGTGATCCACGGCCTCGACATCACCGTCCCGCTGGGCCTGCCCGGCCCGGCGCCCGAGGTGCTCGCGGCGACGGTCGCCGGGTCGACCGCGGAGGGCCTCGCCTTCTTCGGTGTCGACCTCACCGGCCTGCGCCTGACCGCCGTCGACTCCGACCTGGTCCTCGGCGACGGCCCCCAGGACGTCCCGCTGCCGACGGCCACGATCGTCCTGATCGCGACGGGCCGACGCCCGGTCCCGGACCCCGCCGCCGTGGGATGATCGCGACTGTGGCGGTGGTCGACGGGGCGGTGATCGACGAGGGACTCCTCGGCCAGCTGCGCCCCGAGCTGGTCCGCTACTGCTATCGGATGATCGGCGACGGTGCGGGCGCCGAGGATGCCGCGCAGGAGGTGCTCCTGCGGCTGTGGCGCACGCGGGAGACCTACGATCCGGCGCGTGCGAGCGTGCGGACCTGGGCGTACGCGATCGCGTCCCGGTACTGCATCGATCTGCTCCGCGCCGCTCCGCGCAAGGCGCTCCCGACCGACCTGTCGGAGCGGAACGGCGCGGGGGACCAGGCCTTCGCGGAGCTGCGGCCCGGCAGCTGGGTGACGCCCCTGCCGGACGCCGGCGGCGATCCGGCCGCCGCCGCCGAGCGGCACGAGACCATCCGGATGGCCTTCGTCGCCGCGCTGCAGCACCTCACGCCGTCGCAGCGCGCGGTCCTCGTCCTGCGCGACGTCTACCGGCACAGCGCCGCCGAGACCGCGTCGATGCTGGGGATCAGCGCGGCCGCCGCGCACTCCTCGCTGCAGCGCGCCCGGAAGTTGCTCGCGGGGGCGGAGCCGGCACCGTCGGACGTCCCGGCCCCCGCCGTGGACCAGCGGCTGCTCGACGGCTTCGTCCGCGCCTTCGAGCGCCACGACGTGGCAGGACTCGCCGCTCTGCTCGCCGAGGACGTCGTCTTCTCCATGCCGCCCGTCGCCTTCTGGCTGCGGGGTGCGGACGACTACGCGGCGCTGTTCGGCTCGGGCGACGCCTGCGTCGGGCACCGCCTCGTCGCGACGACCGCGAACGGCTGCCCGGCGTTCGGGCAGTACGCGCCGGGCGACGAGGACGGGATGCGCCCGTTCGCGCTCGTCGTCCTCGAGTCCGACGGTGCCCGGATCACCCGAGTGACCACGTGCTTGGACCAGGCGGACCGGTTCGAGGCCTTCGGCCTCCCGGCCCGCCTGCTCCCGTGACGAGACGGTTCAGCGGCTCGCGGCCACCAGCTCCGCGCAGCGTTCGCCAACCAGCATCACGGTGATGTTGGGATTGACGGTGGTGTGCTCGGGGAACACCGACGCGTCCGCCACCCGCAGGCCCGCGGTGCCCTTGACCCGCAGCTCGGGGTCCAGGGGAGACATCGGGTCGTCGACCGCGCCCATCCGCACCGATCCGGCGGGGTGATACACGGTGTTATGCGTGCGCCGGATGTAGTCGGCGAGCTCGGCGTCGGTCTGCGCGCCCGGTCCGGGGTACAGTTCCCGCTCGATCCAGTCCTTGAGCGGCCCCGCCTCGGCGATCTCCCGCGCCTTCCGGATGCCCGCGATCATCACCTTCATGTCGTGTCCCTCGGGGTCGGTGAAGTACCGCGGGTCCACCTTGGGCTTGTCCCGGAAGTCCCGCGACCGCAACCGGACGGTGCCGCGCGAGCGCGCGTGCGTGACGTTCGGCGTGAGGCAGAAGGTGTTCTCCGCCGTGGGGTAGCCCTGGCGCAGCGTGTGCATGTCGAAGGGCACGCTGCCGTAGTGCATCATCAGGTCGGGCCGGTCGAGGCCGTACTCCGTGGGAGTGAAGATTCCGATCTCCCACCACTGCGTCGACTCGCGCACCATGGGCCGTGAGGTCTCGAAGCCGATCACGCCCTCCGGGTGGTCCTGCAGGTGCGCGCCGACGCCGGGGGAGTCGACGAGCACGTCGACGCCGGTCTCGCGCAGGTGATCCGCGGGGCCGATCCCCGAGAGCATGAGCAGCTTCGGCGAATCGATGGCGCCCGCGCTGACGATCACCTCGCGGCGCGCTCCCACCCGGGTCGTCCGCCCGAAGGCGTTGTCGGTGATGTCCACCGCCACGGCGCGCGGCACCTCACCGCTCGTGTCGAAGACCACCTTCTTCGCCCACGCGCCGGTGCGGATCGTGAGGTTCTCCCGGTCCAGCACGGGGTGCAGGTAACTCACCGACGAGGACGACCGCGTCCCGTCGGCCCGGCGGTTGATCTGGAAGAAGCCGGCGCCGTTGGTCACCGTCGTCCCGGTGTTGAACTCGGCCCGCGGGATGCCCACCTCCTCGCAGGAATCCAGCAGGGCGACGCCGCACGGGTCCTTCGGCGGCACGGACATGATGTGCACGGGCCCGGACCGGCCGTGGTGCTCGCCGGGGGCGTCGTTGGTCTCGATCTTCGGGTACAAGCGGTACACCGAATCGGCGCCCCACCCGGCGGCGCCGTGGTCGCGCTCCCAGGAGTCCAGGTCCTCGCGCGGCGCCCAGAAGGCGATGCAGCTGTTGTGGGAACTGCAGCCGCCCAGCACCTTCGCGCGGGCGTGCCGCATGAAGGAGTTCCCGTTCTCCTGCGGCTCGATGGGGTAGTCCCAGTCGTAGCCGGACTCCAGCAGCTCCATCCACCGGTCCAGTTGCAGGATCGCCTCGTCGCCCACGTCCGACGGTCCCGCCTCCAGCAGGCAGACCGTCACCGTCGGGTCCTCGGACAGGCGTGCGGCGACGGCGGCCCCGGCAGATCCGGCGCCCACCAACACGTAGTCGAAGACGTCCTCGTCCCGTGCGTCCTCAGAGCTCACTTACGCGTCCTTCCGCTCGGCGAACCATCCGGTCACGGACGGCCGCAGGTTCTCGTACACGTGCTTGGCCTCGAGGTACTCGCCGAGGCCGGTGGGCCCGAGCTCGCGCCCGATGCCCGAGGCGCCGAAGCCGCCCCACTCGGCTTGAGGGAGGTAGGGGCCGAAGTCGTTGATCCAGACGGTGCCGTGCCGCAGGCGGCGCGCGACGCGCTTGGCCCGGCCGCCGTCGGCGGACCAGACGGCGCCGGCGAGGCCGTACTCGGTGTCGTTGGCGATGGCCACGGCCTCGTCCTCGGTCGTGAAGGTCTCGACGGTGACGGTGGGCCCGAAGGCCTCGTCGTGCACGCAGGCCATCGACGGGTCGCACTGGTCCAGCACCGTCGGGAGGTAGAAGAAGCCCCCGTCCAGGGAGCCCGAGCCCTGGTCGCCCGTGGCGAAGGCGCCGCCCGTGCGGACCACCGCCCCGTCCTCGCGGGCCTTCTCGACGTAGGCGTGCACCTTGTCGCGGTGCGCGGCGGAGATCAGCGGCCCGGTCTCCGTGCCCTCGGCGTAGGGCAGGCCCTGCCGGATGCCCTCGGCGCGGCGGACGAGCTCGTCGACGAAGGCGTCGTGCACGGACTCCTCGACCACTAGGCGCGCGCCCGCGGAGCACACCTGGCCCGAGTGCAGGAAGGCGGCGTTGAGCGCGTTGTCGACCGCGGCCGCAAGGCCTTCCGGCGTGGCGCAGGCGTCGGCGAAGATCACGTTGGGGTTCTTGCCGCCCAGCTCGAGCGCCACCTTCTTCACGGTCCCGGAGGCGTTCGCGGCGATGAGGCGGCCCGTCACGAGGCCGCCCGTGAACGAGACGAGGTCGACGTCGGGATGCGTGGACAACGGCGCGCCGGCCTGCGCTCCGGCGCCGAGGACGAGGTTGGCCACGCCGTCGGGCAGGCCCACCTCCTGCAGCACCTTCATCAGCAGGATCGAGGTGTGCGGGGTGAGCTCGGAGGGCTTGAGCACGAACGTGTCCCCGGCCGCCAGCGCCGGCGCGACCTTCCACGCGGCCTGCAACAGCGGGTAGTTCCAGGGGGTGATCATCGCGCACACGCCGACCGGCTCGTAGACGATCTGCGAGGCGACGTCGGCGGAGCCGGCGTCCACGATCCGCCCGCTGTCCTGGCCGGCGAGCTTGCCGAAATAGCGGAAGCAGGCGGCGATGTCGGCCATGTCGAGCTCGGACTCGTACAGCCGCTTGCCGGTGTCGGCGGTCTCGGCGCGCGCGAACTCGTCGCGGCGGCGGTCGATCGCGTCGGCGACGCGCAGCAGCAGATCGCCGCGCTCCGCGGCGGAGGTGAGCGGCCAGGGGCCGGTGTCGAAGGCCCGACGCGCCGCGGCGATCGCGGCCTCGGTGTCGGCGGCGGTCGCCTCGTCGACGACGCCGGCCTCGGAGCCGTCGGCGGGGCAGACGATCGTGCGGGTGCCGCCGCCCTCGCTGTGGCGCCAGGCGCCGTCGATGAACAGGGTGGGTTCGGTCATGCGGGTGTCCCTTCGGGTTCCGTGGACGCGTCGGCGTCGGGATCGGTGCGGGTGACGGCGGATTCGTCGTGGCCGTCGTGATGGTCGCCTGCGGCGCGCCGCAGGTGCAGGTAGCCGAGGTGTCGCTCGTACTGGTCGAGGATGTCGCCGATGATCTGCTCACGGGTGTAGCCGCCCAGCGTGTACCCCTGCGAGCCCTCGGCGAGATAGACCTCGCAGCGGAAGTAGCGGTCGTCGGAGCGCTGCGCGAGGATCGCGTAGCTCGGCGCCGGCGCCGAGACCGGCCACACGCAGTACTCGAAGTGCGGCTCGCCGGCCAGGTCGACCTTGAGCGTGGGGGAGGGGAGCGATTCACTGCGGCCGGACTCGTCGATCGTGGCGGAGACGCCCTCGGCGGCGAATTCGGCTGCCACGTCGCGCATCGCGGGCGCCACCGAGTTCTCGAGGAATCGCAGCGTCGCGGCGCGGCCCGGGTACTGGACCGTCGCGAGGAGCCGGCGACGCCAGCTGCCCGGCTCGCCGCCGCTGCGCCCGGCCGCGAGCGACTTCGGCAGCGCGGTGCGGTAGCTGTCGTGTTTGTAGGACTCGGTGTGCAGCGCCCGCAGCAGCGCGATGCCCACCAGGGCGAGCACGAAGGAGAAGGGCAGGCCCATGATGATGGTCGCCTTCTGCAACGTCACGATCGATCCCTCGTTGCCGGCGAACAGCATCGCTAGCGTGAGCAGGCCGATCGCGAAGGACCAGAAGATGCGGGTGCTCCGCGCGCAGTCCGCCATCGGGTCGTCGAGCTTGCTGGTGAAGTTGCCCATCACCAGGGAGCCGGAGTCGGCGCTGGTGACGTAGAACAGCAGCCCGGTGATGGTGGCGATCGCCAGGAGCAGTGGTGCGCCGGGGTACTTCTCGAGCAGCGAGTAGAAGCCCACCTCGGGCGTCGACGCGGTGGCCTCCGCGAAGCCCTTGTCGCCGCGGGCCACATCGAGGGCGCTGTTCCCGAACACCGAGATCCACACCAGGATGAAGCTGAACGGGACCACCAGCACGCCGAACACGAACTGGCGCAGGGTGCGGCCGCGCGAGATCCGCGCGAGGAACAGGCCCACGAACGGCGCCCACGCCACCCACCACGCCCAGAAGAACAGCGTCCACGCGTCGAGCCAGCCCGACGGGTCGTTGCCCGGGACCTCGGGGTTCACCTGGCCCCACGCGAAGGTGTCCATCGTGCGATCGAGGAAGGTCGAGACGTAGTCGCCGGTGTTCTGCACCAGGGCGTTGAGCAGGAAGTCGGACTTCCCGGCGACGAGGATGTACACCAGCATCAGGATCGCGAGGATCACGTTGAGCTCGCTGAGCCGGCGGATGCCCTTGTCGACGCCGGACGTCGCCGAGATCGTCGCGACGATGACCGACAGCACGATGAGCCCGATCTGCGCGGCCTTGCCCTGCGGTATGCCGAACAGCGTGTTGAGCCCGTAGTTGAGCTGCACGATGCCGATGCCGAGCGAGGTCGCGATGCCGAAGATGGTGCCGAGCACGGCGGCCACGTCGACCGCGTCGCCGAGCCGGCCGTGCACGCGCTTGCCGAGGATCGGGTACAGCGCCGCGCGGATCGTCAGCGGCAGGTTGTGCCGGAAGGCGAAGTAGGCCAGCGCCCCGCCCATGAGGGCGTACATCGCCCAGCCGGTGAGGCCGTAGTGGAAGACGGTCCAGGTCACCGCCTCGCGTGCGGCGTGGTTCGTCTCCCCGGTGCCGACCGGGGGATTCATGTAGTGGCTCACCGGTTCGGCGACGGAGAAGAACATCAGGTCGATGCCGATGCCCGCCGCGAAGAGCATCGACGTCCAGGTGAAGAGGCTGTACTCGGGGCGCGATTCCTCGGGACCGAGGCGGTACGTCCCGTAGCGGCTCAGGCCGATGAAGACGACCACGCCGACGATGGCCGTCGCGAGGAGGAAGTACCACCAGCCGAACCAGGTGGTGATGAAGTCGACCACGCCGCTGATCACGCTCTCCGCGGTCTCGGGAGAGGCGAGTGCCCACAGGGCGAGGGCGAGGACCGAGCCCGCGGCGGCGAAGAAGACTCGGTGGTTCAAGGAGCTCGTCGGTGTCGGTGTGTTCTCTACTGGTTTCGATGTTCGTGAGGATTCAGAATCACTCATATCGTTCGACGTTACCGTGGTGGGCGTGAAACCGGACGAGGTCGGTCATTACCCGGACGCGCCGCGGTGACGGTGATCCGCGCCTATCGCGCCGCCGACGCGGCCGCCCTGCGTGCTCTGTTCGTGCGCGCCGGCGCGGGCTCGCCGTCGGGGGAACTGTGGCGGCACCCGGCGTCGGAGAGGGCCGTCTACCTGGACCCCTACATCGAGCACTGCCCGGAATCGCTGTTCGTCGCCGAGCGCGACGGGGCGCTCGTCGGCTATCTCACGGGCTGCCCTCCGGGGTCGTCCCTGCCCTCGGAAGACGACCGGCTGGTCGCCGCGCTCCGTAGCCCGGCCGTGCTGCTGCGTCCGGCGACGGCGCGATTCCTCGGGCGCGCCGCGCTGGACCTCGCGACGGTGTGCCGCCGCGAACCGTCGGCCTCGGGAGAGCTGAAGGACGAGCGCTGGCCCGCCCACCTGCACATCGACGTCGCGCCGGAGGCGCGGGGGACCGGCGCGGCGTACGGACTCATGGAGGCGTGGACCGAGGCCCTGAACGGCGCCGGCTGCCACCTGCAGACGCTCGTAGAGAACGTCCGTGCGGTGCGGTTCTTCGAGCGCTGCGGGTTCGTCCCGCACGGCCCCAGCCCGACGGTGCCGGGCGTGCGGTACCGCGGCGCCCGGGTCCACCAGCTCACCATGGTGCGGCCTTGTCCGGCGGCATGAGAAACTGACAGGTGACGTGTGCCGGGAACCCGGCCAGCCGCCCGAGGAGTGAGACCGATTCCCAGCTTCGCCGATACCACCTTCACGGATCCCGCCCGGATCCGTAACTTCTGCATCATCGCGCACATCGACCACGGCAAGTCGACCCTGGCCGACCGGATGCTGCAGCTCACGGGTGTGGTCGAGGAGCGCGCCATGCGGGCGCAGTACCTCGACCGGATGGACATCGAGCGCGAGCGCGGCATCACTATCAAGGCGCAGAACGTGCGGTTGCCGTGGACGGTCAAGGGAGAGGACGGCTCCGACGAGGAGTACGTCCTGCACATGATCGACACGCCGGGCCACGTGGACTTCACCTACGAGGTCTCCCGCGCCCTGGAGGCCTGCGAGGGAGCGATCCTCCTGGTCGACGCCGCGCAGGGCATCGAGGCGCAGACGCTGGCGAACCTGTACCTGGCGATGGACAAGGACCTGGAGATCATCCCGGTCCTCAACAAGATCGACCTCCCCGCCGCCGATCCCGATCGCTACGCCGAGGAGATCGCGCACATCACCGGCTGCGAGCCGGAGGACGTGCTGCGGGTCTCGGGCAAGACCGGCGTCGGCGTCGACGCCCTGCTCGACCGCGTGATCGAGAAGGTCCCGCCGCCCGTCGGCGACGCCGACGCGCCCGCCCGCGCGATGATCTTCGACTCCGTCTACGACACCTACCGCGGCGTCGTCACCTACATCCGCGTGGTCGACGGGAAGATCGTCCCGCGCGAGAAGATCCAGATGATGTCGACCGGCGCCACCCACGAACTGCTCGAGGTCGGCATCGTCTCGCCCGAGCCGAAGCCCTCGAAGGGCCTGGGCGTGGGCGAGGTGGGCTACCTCATCACCGGCGTGAAGGACGTGCGCCAGTCGAAGGTCGGCGACACCGTGACCACCGCGCGCAAGGGCGCCGAGGAGCCGCTGACGGGCTACGAGGAGCCCCGGCCGATGGTCTACTCGGGCCTCTACCCGGTGGACGGATCGGACTACCCGGCGCTGCGTGAGGCGCTGGACAAGCTGCAGCTCAACGACGCCGCGCTGACCTACGAGCCGGAGACCTCCGTGGCGCTCGGCTTCGGCTTCCGCTGCGGCTTCCTCGGGCTGCTGCACATGGAGATCACCCGCGAGCGGCTGCAGCGCGAGTTCGGCCTCGACCTGATCTCCACGGCGCCCAACGTCGTTTACCGCGTGGTCGGCGAGGACGGCAAGGAGCTGATCGTCACCAACCCGTCGGACTGGCCCGACGGCAAGCTGCGCGAGACCTACGAGCCGATCACCAAGACCACGATCATCGCGCCGAGCGAGTTCGTCGGCACGATCATGGAGCTGTGCCAGTCGCGGCGCGGCGAGCTCGGCGGCATGGACTACCTGTCGGAGAGCCGCGTCGAGCTGCGCTACACGCTGCCGATGGCGGAGATCATCTTCGACTTCTTCGACTCGCTGAAGTCGCGGACCCGCGGCTACGCCTCGCTGGACTACGAGGAGGCCGGCGAGCAGCAGTCCGATCTGGTCAAGGTCGACATCCTGCTGCAGGGCGAGGCCGTCGACGCGTTCAGCGCGATCGTGCACCGCGACGGCGCCCAGGCCTACGGCAACAAGATGACCGTCAAGCTCAAGGAACTCATCCCGCGCCAGCAGTTCGAGGTGCCGGTGCAGGCCGCGATCGGCTCGAAGATCATCGCCCGCGAGAACATCCGCGCCATCCGCAAGGACGTGCTCGCCAAGTGCTACGGCGGCGACATCAGCCGTAAGCGCAAGCTGCTCGAGAAGCAGAAGGAGGGCAAGAAGCGCATGAAGACGATCGGTCGGGTCGACGTGCCGCAGGAGGCCTTCGTGGCAGCGCTGTCGTCCGACTCCTCGGCAGACAAGCCCAAGGGGAAGTAGGGGCCGGTCATGGGCGGTGGGCACGATCACGGGCCGAAGGCCCCGCTCCGCCCGGACCTGTCGAAGTACGCGCTGGTGGCGGTCGCCGCCGGCGTGCTCACCATCGGCCTGAAGGTCCTCGCCTGGCGGCTGACCGGCTCCGTCGGCCTGTTGTCGGACGCCGCCGAGTCCTCGGTGAACCTCGTGGCCGCGATCGCGGCCTACGTGGCGCTCAAGGTGGCCGCCCGGCCCGCCGACCGCGGCCACAACTTCGGGCACACCAAGGCCGAGTACTTCTCGGCGGTGCTCGAGGGCGTGATGATCGTGGTCGCGGCCGGGGTCATCATCGTCTCCGCGGTCAACCGCCTGTTCCACCCGCAGGAACTCGAGCAGGTGGGGACGGGCCTCGCGATCTCCGTCCTGGCCACGGCCATCAACGGAGCCGTCGGCCTGTACCTGCTCCGGGTGGGCCGGGCACATCGGTCCCTGGCGCTGCAGGCCGACGGCAAGCACCTCCTCACCGACGTCTGGACCACGGTCGGCGTGATCGCCGGCGTGCTCCTGGTGGCGCTCACCGGCTGGCTGCCGCTCGACCCGCTCATCGCCATCGCCGTCGCGGTGAACATCCTCGTCGTGGGCGTCCGCCTCGTGCTGGGCTCGGGCGCGGGCCTCATGGACGCGGCCATGCCCGACGAGGACCGGGCGCGCCTCGACGAGGTGCTCGACCGGCACCGCGCCGACGGCATCGAGTTCCACGACGTCAGGACCCGGGAATCCGGGCACGAGCGGTTCGCGCAGATGCACATGCTGGTCCCCGGGGAGTGGACCGTGGAGCGCGCGCACGACCTGTCGGAACAGGTGGAGCAGGAACTGGCGGAGCAGTTCGCGGACCTGCGCACCACGATCCACGTCGAGCCGATCGGCGATCCCCGGGCCTACGAGGACTGGCGCCTGAACTGACCCGGAGTCAGCGCCGGTCGATGGTGCCGCTCAATGCTTCCAGCCCGTCGCGGTAGATGCCCGCGAACAGGGTCTCGAGCTCGGCCTCGGTCCCCGTGCCGGGGAAGAACCTGCCCGACCACTGGACTTCGGCCTCGTCGGGACGGCTCGGGATCGAATGCACCCGAATCGTGGACTCGTAGGCGCTCACCGGGAAGGGCGAGTCGACGATCGTGTAGCTGTAGGACCGCCGGGCGGCGTCGAAGGAGGTCAATTCCTCGGTGACGGCGCCGCCGTCAGCGGTCGTGAGCCGTCGTACCCGGCCACCGCGCTCGAGTGTGCTCGCGGTGATGAACGGGAGCCAGTCCGGGAGGGAGCCGAATCCGCCGATGAGGTTCCAGACGACGTCGGGTGCGGCGGAGACGGTGCGGCTCAGGGAGATCGATGCCATGATGTGTTCCTTTCGAGGAGATCAGTGTCCGCCGGGGAGCGGTGCCGCGGCGTCCACGAGTCCCGAGGCTCGGAGGTCCGCCCAGAAGGCGTCGGGAACCGTCGTCGCGAGCGCGGCGACGTCCTCGGCGATCCGCGAGGGGCGGCTCGCCCCGGGGATGACGGCGGCAGAGACCGGATGCGCGAGGGAGAATTGGAGTGCGGCGGCCTTGATCGGGATGCCGTGGCGGTCGGTCAGCGCGCGGAGGCGGGTGACGCGCTCGAGGACGTGGTCGGGTGCCTGCTGGTACTCGAAGGTGGTGCCGCCCGCGAGGACTCCGGAGCTGTACGCGCCTCCGACCACCATGCTCACGCCCTGTTCCTCCGCCAGTGGCAGCAGGCGGGGGAGCGCGGCGCGGTGGTCGAGCAGCGTGTACCGGCCTGCGAGGAGGAACGCGTCGGGGCGCGGCTCGTCCAGCGCCAGGGTGAGCTCGATCGGCTCGACCTTGTTGACGCCCAGGCCCCACGTGGTGATGACGCCCTGCTCCCGCAGGTCCTGCAGGACGCGGAACGCCCCGGTGCGCGCGATCTCGAAGTGGTGCAGCCAGTCGTCGCCGTGGAAGTCCTGCGCGATGTCGTGCACCCAGACGGCGTCGATCCGGTCCACGCCCATGCGGGTGAGGCTGTCCTCGATCGATCGCTTGGTGGCGTCGGCGCTGTAGTCGTCGACCATCCGGTTCGGGAGGCCGTGCTCGAAGAGGCCGCCCTTCTCGCCCAGGTCGCGCGCGGAGGTGTCCTCGACGTCGTCGAGGATCACCCGCCCCACCTTCGTGGAGAGGACGTAGTCGTCCCGGTCGTGCTGCGAGAGCATCTCGCCGAGGCGGATCTCGGCGAGCCCCGCCCCGTAGAAGGGAGCGGTGTCGTAGTAACGGACGCCCTGGTTCCAGGCCGAATCGAGGGTGGTGCGGGCCTCCTCGTCGGGGATGGCGCGGAACATGTTGCCCATCGGGGCGGTGCCGAAGCCGAGCGGGCTCCGGAGAAGATCGTGGAAGCTCATGATGCCTTTCGGGTGTTCGAGTGTTCGGGTGTCGGAAGGTGGGGGATTCAGCCGTTGAAGGCGGCCGGGTGCGGGCCGGTGCGGCCGTCGGCCTCCAGCGCGTCGATGGCGGCGATCTCGGTGTCGTCGAGCGTGAAGCCGAACAGGTCGAGGTTCGCCGCGATGCGGCTGGGCGTCACCGACTTCGGGATGACGACGGTGCCGTGCTGCAGGTGCCAGCGCAGTACCACCTGCGCCGGCGTGACGCCGTGGCGCGCCGCGGCGGCGGTGACCGCGGGCGAGTCCAGGGCCGCGCCCTGGGCGAGCGGGCTCCAGGCCTCGGTCGCGATGCCGAGGCGGCGGTTCGCGGCCGTCGTCGCGCGGTTCTGCAGGGCCGGGTGCAGTTCGATCTGGTTGACGGCGGGCAGGATCCCGCCGAGCCCGGCGATCCGTTCGAGGTGCTCGGGCAGGAAGTTGGAGACCCCGATGGACCGGGTGCCCGCGCCGCGGAGCTCCTGCAGCTCGCGCCAGGTGTCGAGGTACGCGTCGGTGGCCGGCGCCGGCCAGTGGATGAGGTACAGGTCGACCTGGTCGAGCCCGAGCCGCTCGAGGCTCGCCTCGAGTGCGGGGCGCGCCCGGTCCGCGCCGAGGTCCGCGACCCACAGCTTGGTGGTGATGAAGAGCTCCTCGCGGGGGATCGCCGCGGCGGCGAGGGCGCGACCCACGCCGGCCTCGTTGCCGTAGATCATGGCGGTGTCGATGCTGCGGTAGCCGGCCTCGAGGGCCGCCTCGACGGCGCGCTGGGCCTCGTCGTCCGGTACCTGGAAGACGCCGAAGCCGACGTGGGGCATGAGGACGCCGTCGTTGAGCGTGACGGTCGGGATGGTGGTCATGGGGGTTCTCCTCGGTGTGTGAAGGGGGTGAACGTGAGTCACGCGGCGACGGGGACCGGCGCGGGTGCCGGGGCGGGGGCGTGCTCGCCGCCGGCGACGCGGGTGGCGACGACGTAGGCGAGGAGGCCCGCGAGGGTGATGCCGGCGCCCACCCAGAGCGGCGAGACGTAGCCGAGGCCGGCCGCGAGGGTGAGCCCGCCCGCCCAGGCGCCGAAGGCGTTGCCCAGGTTGAACGCGGCGATGTTGGCGCCGGAGGCGAGCGTGGGGGCGTCGGCGGCGTAGTTCATGATGCGCATCTGCAGGCCCGGCACCGTCGCGAAACCGAAGGCGCCCATCAGGACCAGGGCGACGACCGTCGCGACCTGGGACGTGGCGGTGAGGGCGAAGACGCCGAGCACGACGGTCAGGGCGGCGAGCAGGACGATGAGCGTCAGCGGCAGGTTCCGGTCGGCGGCACGACCACCGAGCAGGTTGCCGACGAACAGACCGACACCGAACAGGACGAGCAGCCACGGCACGGAGGACGACGCGAAGCCGCCGACCTCGGTCAGAGTGAAGGCGATGTAGGTGAAGGCGCCGAACATGCCGCCGTAGCCGAGCACGGTGACAAGCATCGACAGCCACACCTGGCGGCTGCGGAAGATCCGGAACTCGGCGAAGGGATTGGCGCCGGTCGTCGCAGCCGGGGTCGTGCGCACCAGCGCGGCGATGCCGGCGAGGGCGACGACGCCGATGGCGGTGATGGCCCAGAACGTCGAGCGCCAGCCCGCGGCCTGGCCGAGGAAGGTGCCGAGCGGGACGCCGAGGACGTTCGACACGGTGAGGCCCGCGAACATGATGGAAATGGCTGCGGCGCGCTTGTTCTCGGGAACGAGATCGGCGGCGACGACGGCGCCGATGCCGAAGAAGGCGCCGTGGCACAGCGCGGCGACGATGCGCCCGGCGAGCATGAACTCGTAGCTGTCGGCGAGGGCGGACATCATGTTGCCGACGATGAACAGGACCAGGAGGCCGAGGAGGGCGTGCTTGCGGTTGACCCGCCCGAGCGCCGCGGTGAGGATGATGCCGCCGATGGCTACGGACAGCGCGTATCCGGAGATGAGGTAGCCGGCGACGGTCTCGGTGACCCCGAAGTCGGCGGCGACCTCGGGGAGGAGGCCCATGATGACGAACTCGGTGAGTCCGATGCCGAAGCCGCCGAGGGCGAGCGCGAGGAGCGCGAGAGGCATGAGTGTTCCTTCGATGAGTGGAATCTATGAGCGCGTCTGCAATCACCGGCGTCTGCAGTAGTTGCACGCACAACGACTAGATAGTTGCACACGCGGGTAATCCTCGCAAGGTGCTATGCTCGTCGTCACGAAGAAAGGGGTGCCGACCATGGGTATCGCCGACGATGCGGTGGAGATCCGCGCGCAGGGCTGGCGCACGCTCGTGGCCCTGCACGCGCTCATCGAGAACGAACTGGAGCGGTCGCTGCAGTCGGGTCACGACCTCTCCGTGGTCGAGTACACCGTGCTCGATGCTCTGAGCCGCCAGGACGGCTGGCACATGCGCATGCGTCAACTCGCTCGTGCCGCGGCGTTGTCCAGTAGTGCGACGACGCGCCTCGTCACGCGCCTCGAGGATCGGGGGCTGCTCACTCGGATCCTGTGCGCCGACGATCGTCGCGGGATCTATACCGAGCTCACTCCGGCCGGCTGGGAGCTGCTCACGGCGGCGCGTCCGACGCACGAGCGGGTGCTGCGGGACGCCCTCGCCGAGGCTGCGGAGCAGCCCGAGCTGAGGCTCCTCGTCGACGCGGTTCACGTGAAGGCTCCTGAGGCGGCGCCCGCCTCCTGGCCGGCTCTGCGGTGAATCACGGGAAACTCCAGCAACTTCCGTCTCTCCAGTTGTCCGATATGTTGGTTTTCCCTACCTTTCGCGCGACAATGTGACCGGCGTCACACTGGCGCCGGGCCGCGTCGGCGGCCAGTCGTCGTTCGACGGAGGATTGGGGAGATCAACCATGAAGATGAGGACAACCGGAGTGCTCGGGCTCGCTGTCGCGGGCGTCGCATCGATGCTCTCGGTCGGTACGGCCGCCGCGGATCCCGCGCCGCCGTACGTGGATCTGCAGGCGTTCGGCTACGTCAGTTGCGGCGGTCCGCTGCCGGACAGGGCCGAGCCGAACTCGCTGACCGACCACGGCTGGGTCACCAACCACGGGCCGGGAACGGCCTACGACGTGCGGGTGTGGTTCAACGGCGGTGTCAGCAAGTCCGTCGGCATGTTGGCGCCGGGGCAGTCGCTCCAGATCGAGCAGGTCGTGCCGAGCTGGGGATGCCCGTTCCGCGCGATCCCCGTCAAGGCGTCGACGAGCACCTACGACATCAACAGCGGCAACAACTGGTGGGCGGCGCGCAACTGAGGGCGTGCCGGCTCACTCAGGCGAGCGTCGCCTCGAGGCCGAGGAACCGCCCGTAGTCGCGGACGGGGCCCGCGAGGCGGCGCTTCGCCGTGGCGGTGATCTTGGTGAAGGGCTCGACGGTCACGGTCACCGTCTTCGCGGTGGCCTTCTTGGACCACACGCCCACGATCTCGCCGTCGATCACGACCATCGGCTTGAAGACGCCGTTGCGCCCCGGCACGATCCGGCTGAGGTACGCCTCGTCGAGCTGGGCTGCGCGCGAACCGTATCCGATGATGTACTCGTCGAAGCCGGGGAGGAGCAGGGGGCGCGCGAGTGCTTCGTCGACCTCTGCGTCCGTCAGGTCGACGGTGCCGGGCGCGACCAGGTACCGCGTGCCCGCGAGCGTCACCTGTTCGACGGCGCCGTCCGCGGCCGCGATGCCCTCGTCGACGGCGCCCATCGGGAGATAGGCCCACTTCCCGATGTCCTGCCGGGTCACGGGGCCACGGCCGGCGACGAACCGGGAGACCGCCTCGCCGAGAGCATGTTCCGGATCCCGGCGCTCCGTCACCCAGTCGTCGGCCAGGGCGAAGACGTCGACCTTCGGCGCGGGATCGGCGAAGACGATCGCCATGAGCTCGGTGAGGTCCCTCAGGATGTGGCCGGTCTGCGAGTTGTCCAGCGGCAGGCCCGCATCCGCGCACGCGGCGACCAGCTCGGGCCGGGTGCGGGAGGCGCCGTCGGCGAGCTCCGCCCGGATGATCCGCTCGGCGTCCGCCATCATCGTCTCCGTGATCCCCAATTGGGGGCGGCGCTTCGCGGCCTCCGCGCGCGAGCGGACCGTGAGCGCGGCGCTGAGCCAGTGCAGGTCCTCCGGCGCGGTGATCTGCAGGGTGCCGCGCGCGGGACGGTTCCGGGTGATCCGCCCCGCGGCGAGGTCGCCCAGCACCGTCGCGTCGTCGGGGTGCTCGGACGCGCGCAGCGAGAGCGCGAACCGCGCCGCGGCACCGTCCTGCGCCTGAATCGCGAGCATGCCGCGCGCCGCGTCCGGGGCGGTGCGCCAGTCCCGCACGCCGGGCACGAGCCCCTGGGCGCGGAGGCGGAGCGCACGGATGCGGCGGATCTCGGGATCGACGGCGGCCATGGGCGGAATCCTGCCACGGGCGTAACCTCGTCGGTGTGTGGAACACCTGGCTGACGCGCACTCTGGACATCGACCTGCCGATCCTCGGCGCCCCGATGGGTGGCCGCGCCGGGGGTGAGCTCGCGGGACAGGTGACGGCCGCCGGCGGGCTGGGCATGATCGGCGCCGCCCGATACGCCACGCCCGAGTGGATCGATGAGCAGTTGCGGGTCATCCGGGCCGTCGCCGGCGCGGATGCGCCGCTCGCCTTCGGCCTGCAGACCTGGTCGCTCGCCGAGAGCCCGGAACTGCTCGACTCGGTGCTCGCCGCGCGGCCGAAGCTGGTGTCGTTGTCGTTCGGCGATCCCGCCCCGTTCGTGCAGCGGGTCAAGGACGCCGGGGCCGTGGTGATCTCGCAGATCAACTCCATCGAGGACCTGCACGAGGTCGAGGCCGCAGGGGTGGACGCCGTGGTCGCGCAGGGCGGCGAGGCGGGCGGACACACGGGACGGATCGCGACGCTGCCGCTCCTGCAGGAGGTGCTGCGTGCGACCGAGCTGCCCGTGCTCGCGGCGGGCGGCATCGGTACCGGCGCCGGTCTCGCGGCGGTTCTCGCCGCCGGTGCGCAGGGCGCGCTGATCGGCACCGCCCTGCTCGCGTCGCCGGAGACCGTCGGGCCCGACTACGCGATCCCGGCGCTGCTCAAGGCGCGGAGCGCCGACACCGTCTACACCGACGTCTTCGACAAGGCGCGCCACCAGCCCTGGCCCACACGATGGTTCGGGCGCGCGCTCACCAATGACTTCACCGACCGCTGGCACGACGGCGACGGTGCCGAGGCGTCTTCCGGCACGGAGGAGGCGGTGAGCGCCGCCTATGACGGTGGCCTGCCCGAGGTCGGCGTCGTCTATGCGGGGCAGGCCGCGGGGCTCGTCGATGAGGTCCGCCCCGCCCGCGAGGTGGTCACCTCCATCGCCGCCGACGCCGAGGCCCGGCTGCGGGCGGCCGCCGGCCTGCTCGGCTGACTTCGGCCCTCGGCCGGTCAGAAGGCCGTCCCGAGCACCAGTGCGAGACCGGCGACGATCGCCATCGACACGGCCGCCCGTTTCGCCCACGCCAGGAATCCCGGGCCCGCGCCTCGGTGCGCGCAGACCGAGGCGCCGATGAGGCAGATCAGGCAGGCCGCCGGAACGCCGAACCCGAGCAGGATCGCGGCGCCCTCTATGGTGAGCGGATCGCCGGACGGGTTCGCGTACAGGCTGGAGAGCATCAGCACGTAGCCGGCCGCCCACACGAAGGGCATCTCGATCAGGATCACGGCCAGCCAGGCGACGATGATCGCCGCCGTGCTGTGCGAGCCGTCCGGTCCGGACACGCCCTGCTCGGCGCGAGGCTGTTCGTCCTGACGGGGTGCGAGGTGCGCCATTGACCCAGTGTCGCCCCGTGCCGCGTCGATGGCATCGGTGGAACTACTCAGATCCGACGGCGTCCGCCGGTGCGCACGTCGCGCGGATCCCGTTCCGGACGTGGGATCCGGGCCCGGTGTCGGTGGTGGCGGGTAGTTTCGTCTGCGTGAACGTCGACGCCGCCATCGCAGCCAGGACCGCTTCGCCCGCCGGAAGGGTGATCGGCTGATGGCGGGCCTCGTCGCACCGAAGATCTCGCCGCTGCGGCTCGGCGACCTCGTGGACGGGAACAGCGATGAGCTGATGCCGGGCGACACGGAGGACCGTCGCCGTTTCGCCGGACCCACCGTGAAGGGACGCGATCTCAGCGGAATCACCTTCAGCGAGTGCGAGCTGGCGGGCTGGGAGGTCCGGGACGCGGTCTTCACCGAATCGGCGTTCCTCGAGACGCGGATCACCGCGCTGTTCGCCACGGGTTTCCGGGCGTCGCGCTCGACCTTCCGTCAGGTCGAGGTCGATGATGCCCGGATCGGCGCCGTGGAGCTCATGGACTCCAAGCTGCGTTCCGTGGTCTTCACCGACGTCCGGCTAGGCTTCGTGAACCTGCGCGGCGCCGGGCTCACCGACGTGATCTTCCGGGGCTGCATGCTCGACGGCATCGACGCCGGCGACGCGACCCTGAACCGGGTGTCCTTCGAGGACTGCACCGCCGGCGAGATCGACGTGACGCGGGCGAAGCTGCAGCACGTCGACCTGCGCGGCCTGCAGGTCGAGCGGATCCGCGGGCTCGAGGGCATCGCGGGCGCCACCATGTCGCACCTGCAGGCGGTCGGCCTGGCGGAGGTCTTCGCCGCCCATCTGGGCATCACCATCACGGACTGACGACCTCCCGGACGGGCGAGGCGAGCGCCACCCCGATGATGATGCTCACGACCACGACGGCGAATCCGAGGAACGGCCACAGGAGTGTGCTGCGGCGCCGGGCGAGCGCCGCGCCGTACCCGACACTCGCGGTGGCAGCACCGAGCGCCGAACCGATCCACAACGTGATCATCGCCGCCACGGCATGCCCCTCGGAACTGCAGTCCTCGTAGGCGCAGGGGTCGGACGCCATGGCGAATCCCAGCGGCAGGAACAACGCTGTGAGCGCGGTGAACGCCAGGAAGGCGACGAGCAGGAGTCCACCGGAGACCGCGTCGACGAGGCGGGCCCGGGAGTTCGGGGCGGCGGGGGCGGCGCGTTCCGGCGCGGTCATAGCGCGAACGCCGCATTCGCCATGCCGGCGGTGACGACGGTGCAGAGCACCACGAGGCCGATGCCGACGAGCGGCCAGTAGAACCAGTACCGCCCACGGCGGGCCTGCACGACGCTGCCGACGAAGATCGCTGCTATGCCTCCCCACTGCAAGTAGATCGCCCGCCCGGCCGCCTCCGCCGCGGCGCACGGGGCGTCGACCGGGCAGCCGTCGGCCGCCATCGCGTAGAACCCGGCGAACATCGCCGCGATGTACGCGATGCCCAGCAGAAGGATCCACAGCACGGCGCCTGCGGCGACGTCCGCCGCCGCGGACCGCTGCGTCCGCGGAGCGGGCTCAGTCGTGATCAGGGTGGGGAGGGCAATCGGATCGCTCATGGGAATGAGCATCGCGCGATGCCGCCCGCACGGAATCCGTGGAACTACTCAGGTCCCGTCCGTGATCTCCCTGATTCTCTCCGCGAGGGGACCCGGGCGGGGGCGGTAGGTTCGAGGGGTGACCGTCGATGCCGTTCTCGCCCCCAGCACCCTGCCCTTCGCCCTGCCGGACTTCGCCGCGTTCGCGGACGCGGATTACGAGGCCGCGTTCGCCGAGGGCTTCGCCCGGCACCGTCGGGACATCGCGGCGATCGCCGAGAATCCCGAGCCCGCCACGTTCGCGAACACCGTCGAGGCGATGGAGCGCGCGGGGCAGGACCTGGGTCGCGTCGCCGCGGTGTTCTTCTCGCTGACGTCCACCGACCGCACCGACGCGCTGGAGGCGGCACAGGCAGCGATCTCCCCACGGTGGTCGGCGCACTTCGACGCGATCCTCATGGACGCCGCGCTGTTCGCCCGCATCGCCGAGCTCCACACTCGGCGAGCGGCTCTCGGCCTCGACGCCGAGCAGCAGCGCCTCCTGGAGCGCTACCACCTGCGATTCACCCGCGCCGGCGCAGGACTGGACGCCGCGGCGCAGGACCGCCTGAAGGAGATCAACACCGAGCTCGCCGAGCTCACGACCGAGTTCTCCCGCCGCACCCTCGCCGAGACCAATGCGTCCGCGGTGCCCTTCGCGACGGAGGCCGAGCTCGACGGGCTGGAGGCCGACACCGTCGCCGCCGCCCGAACCGCGGCCGAGGATGCGGGGCGCGGGGGATACCTTCTGGCGCTGGGCTACCCGCTGAACCAGCCCAACGTCGCCCGGCTGACGAACCGCGAGTCGAGGCGGAAGGTCTACGAGGCGTCGTCCGGGCGGAACACGCGTGGCGGCGAGAATGACACCCGCGAGCTGATCGCCCGCGTCGCCGGCCTGCGCGCCGAGCGGGCCGCGCTGTTCGGCTACCCGCATCACGCGGCCTACCAGATCGCCGACCAGACGGCAGGCACCGCGGAGGCCGCCCTCGGGATGCTGCGGGACCTCGCAGTCCCGGCAGCGCGGAACGCCGCCGCCGAGCGCGCCGAGCTGGAGGAACTGGCCGGCCATCCGATCGAGGCCTGGGACTGGCCCTTCTACGCCCGCCTCGCCGAGCAACGTGCGCAGGCCGGGGACGGCCCCGACGACGGGCCCCGGCTCAGCGACTTCCTGGCGCTGGACGCGGTGATCGAGAAGGGCGCGTTCGAGGCCGCCTCCCGGATGTACGGGCTCGTCTTCACCGAGCGCACAGACCTCGCCCTGCACCATCCGGACGCGCGGGCGTGGCAGGTTTCGGGGCCCGACGGTGCGCCGCTCGGCCTGTTCATCGGGGACTACTTCGCGCGGCCGAGCAAGCGCGGCGGGGCGTGGATGACGAGTTTCGTCGACCAGTCCGGTCTGCTGGACGCGCAGCCCGTGATCATCAACGTGTGCAACTTCGTTCGCCCGCCCGCGGGTCGTCCCGCGCTGCTCAGCCGGGACGAGGTGACCACCGTCTTCCACGAGTTCGGGCATGCTCTGCACGGGCTGCTCTCGGACGTGACCTACCCGTACTTCTCGGGCACGAGCGTCCCGCGCGACTTCGTGGAGTTCCCGTCCCAGTTCAACGAGATGTTCGCCGCCTGGCCGACGATCCTCGACGGCTACGCCCGGCACCACGAGACGGGCGAGGCACTACCCGAAGGACTGCGACGCTCGGTCCTCGAGCCCAGCACTCGCGGTGAGGGTTTCGGCACCGTCGAGTACTTGGCGGCGGCGGTGATCGACCTGGCCTGGCACACGATCGAGCCGGGCACCGTCGTCGCCGACGTCGAGGCCTTCGAGGCGGCTGCCCTCGCCGACGCCGGGCTCGATGTGGCAGGCGTGCCGCCGCGCTACCGCGGGCCGTTCTTCAACCACATCTTCTCGGGCGGGTACAGCG
The DNA here is from genome assembly GCF_049844855.1 of Tsukamurella sp. DT100. Classification (NCBI taxonomy): domain Bacteria; kingdom Bacillati; phylum Actinomycetota; class Actinomycetes; order Mycobacteriales; family Tsukamurellaceae; genus Tsukamurella; species Tsukamurella sp. DT100. The sequence continues at coordinate 563,523 of NZ_JBNCLV010000001.1, read as the reverse complement.
CCGGGTACTACAGCTACATCTGGTCGGAGGTGCTCGACGCCGACGCCTCGGCCTGGTTCACCGCGCACGACGGCCCGACGCGGGAGAACGGCGAGAAGCTCCGAGCGGCTGTGCTATCCCGCGGCGGGAGTGTCGATGCGTCGCAGGCCTACCGTGACTTCAGGGGTGCCGACCCCGACATCGCTCCGCTCTTGGAGCGCCGCGGCCTGACTGCCTGACAGCTCGTCGAAACGCGGCTCGGCGCGGCCGCCTCCCGGCACCCGGCCAAGCGCTGACGCCGATCGTCGGCGGAGCGCCGCGTCGGAAGAAGTGTTCGAATCGTATGGCGCTATCGCAAATATGCGCGTAGGATGGCGCTATGGCGCTTCCGTCAGCATTGCGAGATCTACCTGGTGAAGTCATTCCCCAGGGACTCGGTCGTGCTGCCGATGAGCGCGGAGTCGTGCAGGTTTTGTTCGAACAACGGCGGTCCGAGAACATCGCCTTCTGCCGCACCATGGCGAGTGTGTACGCGCTGCACCGGGTGATGTACGCGGACGGCGAGGCGGAGTACCTGGCGCGACCGGGTGACTACGCGGAGGCGGTGCAAGCCCGGCGTCGGCTCTCCGCTGCGGCAGAGGCTGTGGAGGCGCAGGTCTCCACGTTGCTGCGCATCGGATCGGCTGCGGCGTCACACGCGATCGAGACCGCCGTGGGCTTCGTCGAGCGCATCCCGAAGGTGTTCGCGCTCATCGGTGAGGGCGTCATCGCGCCGAAGGCCGGCGAGGTCGCGCTGACCCGCTCGCGGGTGCTCACCGGCGACCAGGTGGTCGTCTTCGACCGCCTCCTCGCGGACCGCCTCACCGAGCAGTACGAAGTGCTCTCGCTCCCCGCGCTGCGTGAAGCGGCGGATCTTCTGGTGGAGCAGATCGATCCGGACGGTGTGGAGCGGCGTCGCCGGGCGGCCGAACAGGACCGCCGGGTGACGTTCCGTCCGGAGGAGGACGGGATGGCCGCGGCGTTCGCGTTGCTGCCGGCGCACGACGTGCAGGAGCTGTCGACGCGGGTCGACCACATTGCCGGGACCGTGTGTGCCGAGGACCCGCGCACGCAGCCCCAGCGGTACGCGGACGGGCTGATGCAATTGACGCGGGGCTATTCCACTCTCGGGTGTCAGTGTGAGGCAACGGAATGCCGGTACCGCGAGGCGCGGTTCCAGGGCGAGCCCGATGCCGACGGCGTGATCACCCGGTTCATCACGATGATCAACGTGGTGGTGAACGAGCGGGACCTCGCTGAGCCGGCGGGGGACGCGGAGCGGTTGGCGGAGCCCGAACCAGTGGGCGAAGCGCCACCGGCGCCCGCGGGGCTCGGCTATCTGGTGGGCCACGGGCCCATCACTGGCGCGCACGCACGCGATCTCGCCGCTCGCGACGACGCGAAGCTCCGACCGTTCGGGCAGCGGATCTCCGATGTCGAGGCTGACGACGCCACGCCGGAGGTGGCCGGAGCGGCGCGGTGTTCGCCGGGGGCGCAGGAAAAGATGTCGCGCGGATCGAGGGACTTCGTGTTCGCATGCGCGTTCGCCGAGATCATCGCCCATCTGGAGGGGCACTCCGGGCCGGGCGAAGGGGTCGGCGGCACAAGCCTCGACGACCCGGGCCCCGATGATTCAGGCCCTGATGATTCCGGTCCCGGCGATGGTGATCCGCCGCCCGGTGGCGGAGGTCTGCCCGGTGGCGGAGGTCTGCCCGGTGCACTGGTCACAGCGCGCGGTAGCGCCGGGTACCGGCCGTCGGCGGATCTGAGACGATACCTGCGGTTGGTGTTCCCGCGCTGCGTGTTTCCGTTCTGCAGCCGTCCGGCGTCGCGGGCGCAGATCGACCATCGCCGCGAGTACGACCACCGTGCGCCGGCATTGGGTGGTGGCACGACGGCGGAGCAGATCCAGCCGCTGTGCGTCGCCCGCCATCAGCTGAAGACCGCGGGCGAGTGGCTCGACGCGCGGTTGCCGGACGGACGGATCCTGTGGACCTCGCCGGAAGGCCGGCGCTACATCGTCGACCCCGCCGGCATCGTGCTCCAGCTCTTTCCGGACCTCGCTCGAGTCGAGTGGATCGTCCCCGAGGGTGCGCCTTCGCCGCCGGAGGCCGCGGCCGCGCCCGGCGGGCGCACCCGGCTGCAGCGCGAGCACGCGCGGCGGGAGAAGTTGCGCCGCCGCAACGTCGCGACGCTGGAGGCGGAGCGGGCCCGTGGAAACATCGCGCCGAGCGACGTCGAGGACGCGATCGCCGCCGCGCTCGGGGCGCCGCGGCCGCGGTTCCGCGCACCGTCGTTCGACGGCCCGCCGCCCTACTGACGTACCGAGAAGATCGACCGCAACGGCGCGCCATCACCCTCGAGATCGCCGTCGGCGATCGCCTCGTCCACGCTGACGGTCCCGGTGGACAGGCCGACGACGGTGTCGGGCGACGCGGTCAGGACCGTGCTCGGCCGCTCCGCCGGGACGAAGGCGGATGGCCCCGCCTCGTCGACGCGCACCACCATGAGGAAGCCCTCGACCTCGATTCCGGCCTCCACGGCATGGGAGGCGGTGCGACCGCGCAGCAGGGCGGGGACGGCGAGCGTGAGCCAGCGGGGTTGGAAGGCGTCGTCTCCACGGCCCGAGGCGAGCAGGGGGATGCCCCACCGCCCGAGTGCCTCCATCGGCTCGCGGAGCTCGGCGCCCCACGGCGTGAGTCGATAGACCACACCGGCACCGTCGAGGTGGCGTTCGACGATCCCGTTCGCTTCGAGGCTGCGCAGGCGATCCGCCAAGAGGTTCGTCGCGATCCCGGCGAGCGAGGTCTTCAGCTCGCCGTACCGCATCGCCCCGGGCAGCAGCTCGCGGACGATCAGGAGGGTCCATCGGTCGCCGATCACGTCCAGTGAGCGCGCGAGTGCGCAGAACTGACCGTACGAGCGGGCCGACACCGGAGGATTGACTTTTTCAACCATGCTTGATTGTATCAAGTCAATTCGCAGGATGGCGCGACCGAGGAGCGATTCGCATGGACATGACCATCAGCTGGCTCGCAGTACTCGCGGCGACCGTCGTCGGGTTCGTGATCGCCTTCGTCTGGTACAGCGACTGGGGTCTCGTGGGCGGAACGTGGCGCAAGCTGACCGGCGTCACGAAAGAGATCTCGGCCGGCGCGGGCAAGGGTCCGATGGTGATCTTCGTCGCCTCGCTGGTCTTGACGGCGATCGGCCTGGCGGCGGCGGACTCGCTCGCGGCCGGCTTCTTCGACTGCGATTCCCCGTGGCTCGGTGTCGCGGTCGGGGCAGCGGCGTGGGCGTGCTTCTCGTTGTCGACGCTGGCGCAGCACAACGGTTTCGAGATGAAGCCCACGCGACTGACCGTGATCAACTGCGCGTATCAGCTGGTCCTGTTCGTGGGCATGGGCCTGACCGTCGGGCTGCTCCGGTAGGCGCGCGGGGCGCGTCAGTCGGCCAGGCGTCGCAGGACGTCGAATTCGCACCCGGGTGCGGACGGGTCGTAGCCGTGCTCGATGAGCCAGCGTGAGACCAACAGGCAGCGCATGGACCACCATCCCCGCACGATGTCGCGATCGACCTCACCGCCGTAGCCGGTGAGCACGTCCTCCAGGCGATAGGGATGACCGAGAGTCATGGTCGCGAGGTCGTACGCGGGATCGCCCTGTGCGGCCTCGGACCAGTCGATGATGCCGGTCACGGCGCCGTCGGCGACGAAGACGTGCTCCACCTGGAGATCGCCGTGGATGAACGCCGGCTTCCAGGGGCGCAGAACGGATCGCGCGCTCTCGCGGTTCTGTGTGATGACCCGCTGGGGGAGCTCGCTGTGCTCGAGCAGCCACGCGCACTCGGCGTCGAGTTCTCGGCCGAGTCGCGCGGCCGACGGCCCGTGCCACGGTGGAAGCGGCGCATCGTGGAGGGCTCGGATCGCGGTTCCGGCGGCGATCCACGCCGACCTGGGAGCGGAATCCGGTCCGTCGAGCGAGCCGAGTGCCGTGCCGCGAACGGCTTTCACCGCAAGGACGGGTGGTTCGTGCCAGAGCACGTCCGGGGTGGGCACGGGCGCGAGCCGCATCGCGTCGATCTCTCGGCGCGCGTGCGTCGGATCGCCGTCGACTTTCAGGAAGGAGTCACCGACGCGCAGCGTCGCGCGCGAGCTGTGAGCGACGACCACGTCGACGGTGTCCACCTCGCGATCGTCGCGCACTCACCTGCTCGCGCGCCACGTGTTTCCGCGGCGTCAGGAGACGATCACACCGCGCGGGTCGGTGTGGCTGTCCCGGTCGGCGACGGCGCGACGGACGTCTCGCGCGCGGAAGTCCAGGCCGTCGTGGTCGCTCGTCAGCCAGACGAGGAAGACGATGAAAGTGATCAATGCCAGCACGCTGAGCATCTCGACCTCCTAGGTTCGAAGAGTCTCAATTGATAGTGACGATCCATCAAACTATCACCGGGACTCCGGTCGAACGAGGTGACGCTCAGCACGTCAGCGGCGGAAACGCAGCGTGACCAGCTGAAAGGGACGCAGAGTGAGGCGGACGTCACCGGCTGGCTCGGGAGCGTCGACAGGGCGTTCCAGCAGGTCGGTGCGGACGGCAGACTCGTGGGGGAAGTCGGCGCGTACGGTCGCGGACGCGCGAGTGCCGCGGGACTCGTAGAGGCGCACGACCACGTCGCCGCTGTCGTCCTCCGCGAGCTTGACCGCCTCGACGATCACGCCCGGGTGGTCGATCGCGACCAACGCGGGGACCGCCGCCGCGCCGGGGACGCTGCGCGGCGCGAGGTTCCGGCGGTAGCCCTCCTCGACGGCGTCGCCGATCGTCGCGCCCGGCCGCACCGAGACCGCGAGGCGGTGCCGGCCCTGGTCGGTCTCGGGATCGGGGTAGCGGGGCGCGCGGAGCAGCGAGAGCCGCACGACGGTGCCGGATGCGGCCGCGGTTGCGGTGCCGGAGGCGGCCTGGGTTGCGGTGCCGGGCGTCGCGCCGTCGGAATCGATGGGACGCCGCGTGATGTCGTGACCGTAGGTGGAGTCGTTCGCGACGGCGACGCCGTAATCGGGCTCGCCCACGTGCACCCAGCGGTGCGCGCAGATCTCGAACTTCGCGGCGTCCCACGACGTGTTGGCGTGCGTGGGCCGGAAGACGTGGCCGAACTGGGTCTCCGCGGCGCTGCGCTCGGCGTGGACGTCGAACGGGAAGGCCAGTTTGAGCAGCTTCTGCCGCTCGTGCCAGTCGATGTCGTTCTCGATGTCGAGGGCCGGGGAATCTGCTCGCAGGGAGATCCGCTGCGTGATCGTCGAGTCCCCGAAGGCGCGGCGCACCACGACGGCGTCGCGCTCGGCCGTCACCGCCTCCGCGTCGACGAGGTCCGTCACGTCGCGGCGGTAGAACGAGTCGATGTCCCACGCCTCCCAGTGGTTCGGGATGTCGCGGTGCAGCTGGAGCAGGTTACCGGGCGCCGCCATCGCCTCCCGGCCGGTCGCGGCGTCGACCAACGAGACGAGCAGGCCGCGGGCGTCGATCAGGGCGGAGACCACGCCGTTGTCCAGCCGGAAGCCCGATCCCTCGGGTGCCGGTGGGACGGACTCGGGCGCGTCGGCCACCGCCGCGCCCAAGGCGGGTACCCCGTCGCGGGCGTGCGGTGCGGCGTTGAACACCAGTCGGCGCTCGCCGGCATCCGCGACCCGCTGCGTCCGGGAGTCGCTGCCCGCCAGCGCCTCCAGTGCCGCCGCGATGATCCGTTCGAGCCGCCGCGCCACCGCGGCGTAGTTCCGTTCCGCGTCCTGGTGCACCCAGGCGATGGAGCTGCCGGGCAGGATGTCGTGGAACTGCTGGAGCAGCACCAGGTGCCAGATCTCCTCGAACTCCTCCAGCGGGTACGCGAATCCGGTGCGCACGGCGGCGGTCGCCGCCCACAGCTCGGCCTCGCGCAGGAGGTGTTCGCTGCGCCGATTGCCCTGCTTCGTGTTGGCCTGCGAGGTGTAGGTGCCGCGGTGGAACTCGAGGTACAGCTCGCCCACCCAGCGCGGCGGGTGCGGCAGCTCCGCGGCGGCGGCGTCGAAGAACTCCGCGGGCGAGGAGATCTCGACCGCGGGGGATCCCTCCAGCGACGCCGTGCGGGCGGCCGCGGCGAGCATCTCCCGGGTGGGGCCGCCGCCACCGTCGCCCCAGCCGAACGGGACGAGCGAGCGGGTGCCCGTGCCCTGCTCGCGGTAGTTCTTCTGCGCCCGAGCGAGATCCGCGCCGGACAGGTCCGAGTTGTACTTGTCGACGGGCGGGAAGTGTGTGAACAGCGCGGTGCCGTCGATGCCCTCCCACAGGAACGTCGAGTGCGGCATCCGGTTCGTCTGGTTCCACGAGAGCTTCTGCGTGAGGAAGTACTGCGAGCCCGCGGCGGCGACGATCTGCGGCATCGCCGCGGAGTAGCCGAAGGAGTCGGGCAGCCACGCCTCGGGAGTGTCGATCCCGAACTCGTGCAGGAAGAACCGCTTGCCCGCGACGAACTGCCGGGCCATCGCCTCGCCGCCGGGCATGTTGGTGTCGGCCTCGACCCACATGCCGCCCACCGGGATGAACTGCCCGGCCGCCACCTTGTCCTTGATCCGACCGAAGAGCTCGGGGTAGCGATCGCGCACCCACGCGAACTGCTGCGCGGAGGAGCAGGCGAAGCGGAACGAGGGATCGCGGTCCATGAGGTCCACGACGTTCGCGAAGGTTCGCGCGCACTTGCGGGCCGTCTCGCGGACCGGCCACAGCCACGCGGAATCGATGTGCGCGTGGCCGACCGCCGTGATCCGGTGCGCCGACCCGTAAGCCGGCGAGGCGAGCGCGGGCGCCAGCGCCGCCCTGCCCGCCGCCGCGGTGCCGGCGACGTCGTGCGGGTCCACCACGTCCAGCATCCGTTCCAGGGCGCGCAGCACCTCGTGCCGCCGGGGCAGGTCGAAGGGCAGCTCGTGCATGAGCCCGTTCAGCGTCCAGACGTCCTGCTGCAATTCCCACACCGTCAGGTCCCGCAGCGCGAGGTCGATCGTGCCGAGCCGGTACAGCGGACCGTCGCCGGCGGTCTCCCGGTCGCCCAGGTGGGTGGGGGAGACGAAGTCGCCGCCCAGGTCGGGGTTGGCGGCCGCCTCGATGTACAGGTCCACGGGCTCGCCGGGCTCCAGCGGGACGTAGGCGTTGAAGGGCGAGATCCCCTTCACGACGGTGCCGTCCGCGCGGTATACGAGGCCCTCGGCGTTGAAGCCGGGGCCGCCGGTGAAGCCGAGCTCGACGCGGAGCTCGAGCGCGCCGTCGACGTCCGACCACTCCGACGGCGGCGCTCCGGTCACGTGCAGCCACAGCGTGGACCAGGGGGCGCCCCACGGGGTGCCGGGCGTGATCGCCGTGTACTCCTGGGCCACCGCCTCCGCGAAGGGCATCGGCTCGCCCGGCGCCGGCCACGCGGTCACCGTGACCGGGGCCGAGTGCGAATACACAGCCCCGTTCAGGAACTCCCGCGTGAACCTGTCGAGCCGCTCTTCGGTCAGCCGCCGGTCGTCGTGCATGACTGCACGTTACGGCCTCAAGGCGTGTGATGTGCGGGGAGGAACGCGGAGGCGTCGTGCCCCGACTCCTCGGCCCGGATCACGTGCACCACCGCGTTGATCAGCGCCAGGTGAGTGAAGGCCTGGGGGAAGTTCCCGAAGTGCTTGCCCGACTTCGGGTCGATCTCCTCCGCGTACAGCTTCAGCGGCGACGAGTACGCGAGAAGCCGTTCGCACAGCGCCCGGGCGCGGGTGACCTCGCCGATCTCCACCAGCGCCGAGACCAGCCAGAACGAGCAGATCGTGAACGTGCCCTCCTCGCCGTGCAGGCCGTCGTCGGTCTCCTCGACGCGGTAGCGCAGCACGAGCCCGTCCTCGGTGAGCTCGTCGGCGATGGCGAGCACCGTCGCCTTCACCCGCGGGTCGTCGGACGGGAGGAACCGCAGCAGCGGCACCAGCAGCAGGGAGGCGTCGAGCGCGGGGGCGCCGTAGCGCTGGGTGAACACGCCGCGCGAATCCACGCCGTGCTCGAGGATGTCGGCCTTGATGACCTCGGCCTTCTCCGCCCACTCGCGGGCGTAGTCGTCCTCGCCGTGCATCGCCGCGAGCTTGGCCCCGCGGTCCAGCGCGACCCAGCACATGACCTTGGAACTGGTGAAGTGCTGCGGCTCGCCGCGCACCTCCCAGATGCCGCGGTCGGGCTCGCGCCAGTGCTTGAGCGCCTCCTCGACCTGCTCCTTGAGCACCGGCCACAGCGTCTCGGGGATCCGCTCGGAGGACTTGGTGTTCAGGTACACCGAGTCCAGCATCGTGCCCCAGATGTCGTGCTGGCGTTGGTCGAACGCCCCGTTGCCGATCCGGACGGGCCGCGCACCGTCGTACCCCGAGAGGTGCCCGAGCTCCTCCTCGAGGAGAGTGCGCTCCCCGCCGACCCCGTACATGACCTGCAGCGGGTGACGCTCGCCGTTGTTGGCACCGGAGACATCGGCGATGAAGGAGAAGAAGTCCTCGGCCTCGCGGTCGAGGCCCAGCGTGTACAGGCCCCAGAGCGCGAACGTGGAGTCGCGCACCCAGGCGTAGCGGTAGTCCCAGTTGCGGACGCCGCCCGGCGTCTCCGGGAGCGAGGTGGTCGACGCAGCCAGCAGCGCGCCCGTGGGGGAGTACGTCAGGCCCTTCAGGGTGAGCGCCGAACGCTGCAGGTAGGTGCGCCACGGGTGGTCGGGGAACTGGCCGCGGTTGATCCACTGCCGCCAGGACTCCGCGGTCGCCCACATCTTCTGCGTCGCCTCGGGGTAGGTCTGCGGCACGGGATGCTTGCTCCAGGACAGGGCGACGAAGACCTCATCGCCCTCCTTGAGGCGGGTGTGCGCCCGGGCCTCCCGGCCCTCCAGCCCCAGCCGCATGTTCGTCGTGAGCTTGAGCTCCGGGTTCTTCCCGAAGTCCGTGCGGGCCCGCGCGACGGCCTCGCCGTAGCCGTCCGCCGAGTAGGTCCACTCGGCGCCGGCCCGGTGGTAGTCGAAGGCCGGCTCGCAGTTGAGCTGCAGCTCGACGGTGCCGGACACGCACCGGGCCGTGCGGAGCAGGATGTGCTCGGCGTCCCAGTCCGTCGGGGTCCGACGGTGCGTCCGGGACCGGGTGCTCGTGTCGTGCCAGGGACCCATCACGAGGGCGTCGCGCACGATCAGCCAGCCGGTGGAGGTCTGCCACGTGGTCTCCAACATGAGGCTGCCGGGCAGGTAGCGCCGGTCGACGGGGACCTTCACGCCGTACGGCCCGAGCCGGAAGGAGCCGGCGCCGCGGTCGAGGATCGCGCCGAAGACGCTGGGGGAGTCGGGGCGGGGGATGCACATCCATTCGACGCTGCCGTCGCGCGCGATCAGGCAGGTGTTCTCGCAGTCCGAGAGGAAGGCGTAGTCGTGGATGGGCGGGAAGACCGCATCGCCGATCGACGGGGCGTCGGTCACGAGCGCATCGAGACCGAGCACATCGGGGCCGGGTGCGTCGGTGGTGGGGCCGTCGTTCTTCGCTGCCATGCACACCATGATGAGGCACGGTGGCGGGTTCGCGCACGGCGGTCGCTAGGCTGGTCGGGTGCATGCGATCGCGCAGTGGTGGGACTCGGTGGAGCTGTGGCTCACCGGACTGCCCTACGTACTGCAGGTCAGCCTCGTGATGGTTGTACTCGCAGTGATCGCAATGCTGGTGGTGCGCGTCCTCAGCGCCCTCATCGATCGCGTCGCCGACGCGCTCGACGCCCGCCTCGAGCGGTCAGGTCGCGCGGACATCGCAGGTCAGCGTGCCGGAGAAGGGAATGACGAGAGTGTCTGAGACAGGCGGCGGATGGCGGGCGCTCGTGCCCAAGTCGAAGGTGACCCTCGCGTTGATCGCGCTGCTGGTGCTCCTCGTCGTCGCGTGGGCCCTGCTGCGCTGACGGCTCTCCGTAGGATTCTCGCCTGACCTTGTCCCGAGGAGAACGGCGAGACGTGATCCGACCCAGCCTCCGCGGCCGTGCTGTGAGCATCGTCGCGATCGCCCTGACCGTGGTGCTCACGGCGTGCGGCGGCGGCTCCACCGACGACCCGCACGGCGTCGACATCTCCAGTGGCGACAAGCGGGTGAACCTCGTCGCCTTCGCGGCGCCCAAGCCCGCCTTCGACGTGGCCATCCCGCTGTTCCGCGAGACCAACCCCGACGTGGGCTTCTCGCAGTCCTACGGCGCCTCCGGCGATCAGTCCCGCAAGGTCGCGCGACACGTGCCCGCCGACGTGGTGAACATGTCCGTCGCGCCGGACGTGACCCGCATCGTCAAGGCCGGGCTCATCGACAAGGACTGGGAGAAGGCCTACCCGCGGCGCTCCGTGCCCTTCACGTCCCTCGTCGCCGTCGTGGTCCGGCCCGGCAACCCGAAGGGCATCCACGACTGGGCCGACCTGCTCAAGCCCGGCGTCGAGGTGGTCACCCCGAACCCGGCGAGCTCGGGCTCGGCCAAGTGGAACCTGCTCGCGCCCTACGCCGCGCTCACCAACGGCGGTCAGGAGCCGGCGAAGGGGCTGGCCTTCGTCAAGGAGCTCATCCGCGATCACACGACCGTGAGTCCCGGCTCCGGCCGCGACGCCACCTCCGCCTTCGAGTCCGGGCAGGGCGACGTGCTGCTCAGCTACGAGAGCGAGGCCGTGCTCCTGCAGCGGCAGAGTGAGAAGGACGGCAAGCCCAAGCCCGAGTACTTCATCCCGCCGCAGTCCTTCCGCATCGACCTGCCCGTCGCCGTCGTGAACACCGCGCAGTCCCTCGACGCGGCGAACCGCTTCGTCGGCTTCCTGTTCTCGCCTGAGGCGCAGCGCGCCATCCCGCGGTCGGGCTTCCGGGCCGGCGACCCCGCGATCGCCGCCGAGACCGCGCACCTGTTCCCCGCGCAGCCGCAGCGACTCTGGACGATCGACGAGCTCGGCGCGGTGCTGGGTAAGGGGACGGCCGCGAAGAACAACGGCAAGGACCTCACCGGCTGGGCCGCCGTCGACGCGGCGCTGTTCGGCGACAAGGGCGCCATCGCCGCGGCCTACAAGAACGGCGGCAAGTGATGCGGAGCCTGATCAACCCGCTGCGCATCGGCGTGGCCTGGCTGTGGATCTCGCTGATCGTGCTGCTGCCGATCGCGGCCATCACGACCAAGGCCTTCGACCACGGCTGGTCCGGGTTCTGGGAGGCGCTGACCGCGAAGAACGCGGTGTCCACCCTGGTCATCACCGTGTGGGTCTCGCTGCTGGTCACGCTGATCAACGTGGTGATGGGCACCGTCATCGCCTGGGTGCTCGTGCGCGACGACTTCCCCGGCAAGGGCGTCGTCAACGCCCTCATCGACCTGCCCTTCGCCCTGCCGACGATCGTTGCGTCGATCGTGCTGCTCTCGCTGTACGGGCCGGACAGCCCCGTCGGGCTGACGCTGAACGCGACCCAGCCGGCGATCGTCATCGCGCTGGCCTTCGTGACGCTGCCCTTCGTGGTGCGGCAGGTGCAGCCCGTGCTCATCGAGCTCGACCGCGAGGTCGAGGAGGCCGCGGCCTCCCTCGGCGCGCCCAACCGGGTGATCGCGGCGAAGATCGTCATCCCCACGCTGCTGCCCGCGATCCTCTCCGGCGCCGGCCTCGCCTTCACCCGCGCGATCGGCGAGTTCGGCTCGGTCGTGCTGGTCGGCGGCAACATCCCCGGCCAGACGCAGGTGGCCTCGCAGTACATCCAGCAGCAGCTCGAGGTCGACAACCAGGTGGCTGCGTCCGCCGTCTCGGTCGCGCTGCTCGCCATCGCCTTCGTGCTGCTGGCGGTGATGCGGTTCGTCGGGTCGAGGACCGCGAAGAGGGAGGAGCAGGAGTGAATCTCTCCAGGAAGACGGTGCTGAGCCTCCGGTCGGTCGCGCTGCTGCACCTGCTGGTGCTGCTGGTGCTGCCCATCGGCGTGATCCTGTACCGCTCGTTCGAGCGCGGCTTCGGCGAGTTCTGGGCCTGGATCACGACCCCGGCGGCGATCTCGGCGCTGCAGCTCTCGCTGCTCATCGTCGCGATCGTGGTGCCGCTCAACGTGATCTTCGGCGTGCTCGTCGCGCTGGCCCTGGCCCGTGGGAAGTTCCGCGGCAAGGCCGCGCTGCAGGCCGCGGTCGACCTGCCCTTCGCGGTCTCGCCGGTGGTGGTGGGCGTCGCGCTCATCATGTTGTGGGGCGTGGGCGGCTGGTTCGGCGGCATTGAATCCCTCGGCTTCCGGATCATCTTCGGGCTGCCCGGCATGGTGCTGGCGACGACCTTCGTGACGCTGCCCTTCGTGGTGCGCGAGGTGGAGCCGGTGCTGCACGAGATCGGGCAGGACCAGGAGCAGGCCGCCGCGACCCTGGGCGCGAGCGCCTGGCAGACCTTCTGGCGGATCACGCTGCCGGCGATCCGCTGGGGCCTGACCTACGGCGTGGTGCTCACGATCGCCCGAGCGCTGGGCGAGTACGGCGCCGTGCTCATGGTCTCGTCGAACTTCCCCGGCATCTCGCAGACGCTCACCCTGCTGGTGAGCTCGCGCAACCACGACGACTACAACACCTTCGGGGCGTACGCCGCCGCGACGCTGCTCATGCTGCTGGCGCTCGTCGCGCTGGTGGCGATGTCCCTGCTCGAAGCGACCCGCAGGAGGAACCGCGATGACGATTAACGTGGTGGGAGCCAACAAGCGCTACGGCGACTTCGCGGCCCTCGATGACGTCTCCCTGGAGATCCCGGACGGCTCGCTGACCGCGCTGCTCGGGCCCTCCGGATCCGGCAAGTCGACGCTGCTGCGCTCGATCGCCGGCCTCGACCGGCTCGACTCGGGCCTCGTCGAGATCAACGGCGTCGACGTCACGCACGCGACCCCGCAGCAGCGCGACATCGGCTTCGTCTTCCAGCACTACGCCGCGTTCAAGCACATGACGGTGCGGGAGAACGTCGCGTTCGGGCTCAAGATCCGCAAGCGCCCGGCGGCCGAGGTCAAGGCCAAGGTCGACGACCTGCTCGAGGTCGTCGGGCTCAGCGGCTTCCAGACCCGCTACCCCGCGCAGCTGTCGGGCGGCCAGCGCCAGCGCATGGCGCTCGCCCGCGCGCTGGCGGTGGACCCGCAGGTGCTGCTGCTCGACGAGCCCTTCGGCGCGCTGGACGCGAAGGTGCGCGACGAGCTGCGGTCCTGGCTGCGCCGGCTGCACGACGAGGTGCACGTGACCACCGTGATCGTGACCCACGACCAACAGGAGGCGCTCGACATCGCCGACCGGATCGCGGTCCTCAACAAGGGTCGCATCGAGCAGGTCGGCACCCCGTCGGACGTCTACGACCGGCCCGAGACCGAGTTCGTCATGTCCTTCCTCGGCTCCGTCGCGAAGCTCAACGGCGTGCTCGTACGCCCGCACGACATCCGCGTCGGCCGCACGCCCGAGTTGGCCCGCGCCGGCGGGCTGACCGCGGAGGAGGCGGGCGTGCTGCGCGCCGAGGTCGAGCGCGTGGTCTACCTCGGCTTCGAGGTGCGCGTCGAGCTGAAGAACGCCGCGACGGGGGAGCGCTTCCAGGCGCAGATCACCCGCGGCGACGCCACCGCGCTGGACCTCGCGGAGGGCGACGTCGTGTACGTACGCGCCACCCACGTGCCGGAGATCGCTGCGCCGAAGTAGCGATCGGCGCCTCGCCGTCGATGTACGGTCGTGAACATGGCGGCGCGGGATGAGCAACCGCGGGACCTGCGGGGAGCTGCGGACCTGCGGGCGCGGGACGTCGACCGGGTGTGGGTCATGGCCCGCGTCGACGAGGCCTTCACCGACGGGCAGCTGACGGTGGACGAACACCTCGACCGCCTCGCCGCTGCTCGCGCCGCGACGACCATTCGGGAGCTCGACCTCGTGCTGCGCGACCTCCAGGTTCCAGTGGCCCCGAGCGCGCACCGTCGGGGGGAACGGCGCGCGCGGGTGGCGGTCGTCGTGGTCGCGATCGCGGTCGTGGTCACGATTCTCGCGGTGGCGATCGCGTGGTTCTCGGCCGAGTCCGTCCCCGACCGGCCCGCGGCCGCCGACGACGGCCCCGGTGCCGCGGCGCAGGTGGCGGACCGCCTTGTGGGCGGGCCGATGTTCTCCGCCGCCGGCCTCGATGAGGTGGTGCGCGCGACCAGGGAGAAGTTCGGCACCACGGTGATCGAGGGCGTGCACTTCTACCGGGACAAGGCGGTGGTCAGGGTCCCGGAGGCGGTGTCGCCCACCGGTGCGGCGTGGTACACGTACTCCCTCGGAGGGGCGTTCCACGACCGCGAGGTCTACGGCGGCCAGGCGGTGTCGTCGGACGCGGCGCTCCGCGTCGACGTCGCGCGGCTCGACACGAGGCGCCTCGCGGAGCTGATCGCGTCCTCGCCCGAACGGCTCGGGCTCACGGGCGCCGCGAATCTGTCGCCGAACGTGCCCTTCCGCGTGACGGTCGGCGGCGACGACGGCGGCCAGGTCTGGATCGGCGTCAATGACATCGGTATCGACTCGCACCTCGTCGCGGGCCTGGATGGAGCGATCCTCGGCGTCCATCGCTGCGGGTGGGGCTGCTGAGCCGGAAACCCGGTTGTGTGCGTCGGTAATGTTGGCGGTATGACCGATTCGAGCGGTATCGACTTCCAGCGCGTCACCACCCGTGAGCAACTCCTCGGCTTCCAGGAGTGCGCGACCATCGGCTTCCAGAGCAAGATGCCCGACGCCGAGCAGTGGCTCGAAGCGGTATCCGCGCAGCTGGATTCGCTCGACCACCGCGTCGCGGTCGACGGCGGGCGCACCGTCGGGACCTTCCTCTCCTTCGACCAGGAGCTGACCGCCGTCGGCGGCGCGCGGGTGCCCGTGCGCGCGATCTCGGCGGTGACGGTGCTGCCCACGCACCGTCGCCGCGGCATCCTCGGCACGCACATGCGCGAGTGCCTCTCCGCAGCCCTCGCCGGCGGCGCGCCCGCGGCCACCCTGATCGCCGCCGAGCAGGCGATATACGGCCGCTACGGCTTCGGGCAGAGCACCGAGACCGTCGACGTCCGGGTCGCCGTGGACCGCGGCCGCCTGCCTGAGCCGCCCGTCGGCGAGGTGCGGTACGCCCGGAGCGAGGACTACCTCGCCGCGTCGATCCGCGTCCGCGAGGTGCTCGACTACCCCGGGCAGGTCTCGAAGCTCGACATCAACCTGCGCCGCACGGCCGGGGTGCTGCCGGGCGGCGGGCCCGACGAGACCCTGCGCGTGGTGCTGCGTCGCGGCGGCGACGTCGCGGGCGTGCTGGCCTACACGGTCTCGCCCAAGTGGACCGACAGCCGGCCCGACTCCACGCTCAAGGTCACCGAGCTGCTCGCCGTCGACGCGGCCGCCGAGCGCGACCTCTGGTCCTTCGCGATGAGCATCGACTGGGTGCTGTGGGTCGAGGCCTCGCAGCGGCCCCTGGACGACCTCGTGAGCACCGTCCCCGCCGACCCGCGCACCGTGCAGCTGTCGAACCGCACCGACTTCCTGTGGATCCGGCCCTTCGACGTACCCGCCCTGTTCTCGGCGCGCACCTACGCCGCGCCGGGCCGGCTCGTGCTCGACGTCACCGATCCGGGGTTCGACGGTGCCGGCCCCGGCCCCGCGCACGGGCGTTTCCTGATCTCCACCGACGGGGGAGCGGGCACCTGCTCGCCCACCGACGAGCCCGCGGACCTGGCCCTCGACATCGCCGACCTCGGCCGGCTGTGGCTCTCCGACGAGCCGATGTCGCGGCGCGTCGCGACCGGCGCGATCCGCGAGCTGTCCGACGGGGCCGCCGCCCGCGCCGACCTGATGCTGCTCAGCCCGCGCCGGGCCTGGGCCGTCGAGATGTTCTGACGCCGGCGGCGTCAGTCGGACGGGGCGGTCGCCGCGCGGTGGTCGCGGGACGCGGCGACGACGCGGGCGATGAGCGTGCGCAGCGTCTCCAGGTCCTGCGCGCCGACCGCCGCGCCCACGTGATCGGCCCACACGTGCTGTTCGGCGGCCATCGCCGACACGGCGCTGCGCCCGGCGTCCGTGGGGGCGAGCAGCTTCGCCCGACGGTGGTGCGGGTTGTCCGCCCACTCCGCCGAGCCGCGGTCCACTACGTCGTTCGCCACCCGCTGCACGCTCTGCCGGGTGAGTCCGAGGCCGATCCGTCGCGCGATCTCGGACACGGGCCGCGCCTCGTCGAGCGTCGCCCCCAGGACCTGCCACTGCGCGGGGGTGAGGGCGTGGGGGCCGGTGATCGCCGCCGCGGCGGCGAGGAACTCCCCGTTCAGCTCGAACGCGGGGAGGACCAGCGCGGTGAGGGCGTCGCCCTCAGGCGTTCTGCCAGGCACTCGTCGCCTCCATCAGCCGGTGGAAATGGCGGGTCTCGCCGGTGCGGAACAGCTGCTCCCAGGCGTCCGCCACGTCGTCGGGGTACAGGCCGGTGACCCGCATGACCTCGGCGGTGAACGGCACCGCGTGAATGCCGCTCGCCGTGGTGATCCCGCGGTCGGTGACCACGGGCGCGTCCGCGTAGAGCGCGCCGCCCGTGTAGCCGGTGAGCTGGAGGTAGCCGGGGTCGTTGGAGGTGTGGCGGCGGTCGTCGAGCAGGCCGGCGCGGGCGAGGAGGAAGGTGGCGCCGCAGATGGCGGCCACCGGAACGTCGCGCGCGAGGAGGCCCGTCACGGTCTCGAGCACTCGCTCGTGCCCCTCGTCGTAGTGCTCCCCGCCCGGAAGGACGAGCGCGGCGAGCGCACCGTCGGCGACGAGATCGGCGACGTCGCGTGTGGGGCGCACCGGCATCCCGCCGAGCGAGGTCACCTCGTCGAGTCCGTCGCCGACCAGCGTGAGGGTGAAGCGACCCGGCCGGGCCTGCTCGGCCTGCGCGATCTGGGTGGTGAGGTAGGCGTACTCCCAGTCGGCCATGGTGTCGGTGGCGTACAGGGCGATGGTGCGAGGGGACATCGGATGCTCCTAATGACAGTGTGCTGTCAGTATGACAGCACACTGTCAATAGGTCCAGGGGTGACGCAGAAACGACGCCGGCCGCGCCCCGAGAACGGGGCGCGGCCGGCGGACCGTCGAATTGCTCAGACCAGGTGGGCCAGGGCGTCCCCGACCAGGCCCGCGGCGAGCGTGTTGCCGCCCGCGGGGTCGATGAGCAGGAACGAGCCCATCTCCCGGTTCTTGTCGTAGTCGTCCGCGACGATCGGCTCCGCGGTCTGGACGGTGATGCGGCCGATCTGGTTCAGCTCCAGCGTGCTGCCCTCGCCGACAGTGAGGTTCTGCTCGTCGAAGACCGCGTCCAGCCCGCCGATGATGGCCTGCGTGGTCTTGGTGCCGTGCTTGAGCAGCAGCCGCGCACCGATGCGCAGCGGCTTCTCGGCCAGCCAGCACACCGTCGCTTCGAACTGCTGTCGCGCCTCGGGGGCATCCGCGGCGGAGACGATCACGTCGCCGCGGCTGACGTCCACGTCGTCGGCGAGGATCACCGTCACGGAGCGGCCGGTGTGCGCGGAGGCGAGCTCGCCGTCCGGGGTATCGATCCGCTCGACCCGGCTGCGGGTGCCGGCGGGCAGGACGAGCACCTCGTCGCCCACGTCGACGGTGCCGGCCGCCACCTGCCCGGCATACCCGCGGTAGTCCGGGTACTCGGGCGTGCGGGGCCGGATCACGTACTGCACGGGGAAGCGGAAGCCGATCGGCTTCGTGTCCGGGTCCGTGGGGATCGACTCGAGGTGCTCGATGAGCGACGGGCCGTCGTAGTACGGCGTCTGGTCCGACCGCGAGGCGACGTTGTCGCCGTGCAACGCCGAGACCGGGATGGCGTGGACGGACTCCTCGGCCCAGCCCAGCGAGCCGGTGAGCGCGCGGAATTCGGCGGAGATCTCCTGGAAGACCGACGCGGGGTCGTCCACCAGGTCGATCTTGTTGACCGCGAGCACGAGCCGCGGAACGCCCAGCAGCGACAGCACCGCAGCGTGCCGGCGGGTCTGCTCGATGACGCCCTTGCGCGCGTCGGTCAGCAGGATCACGACCTGTGCGGTCGACGCGCCGGACACCGTGTTGCGGGTGTACTGCACGTGGCCGGGGGTGTCGGCGAGGATGAAGGACCGGTTGGGCGTGGCGAAGTAGCGGTAGGCCACGTCGATCGTGATGCCCTGCTCGCGCTCGGCGCGCAGGCCGTCCACCAGGAGCGACAGGTCCGGGGTGTCGAGGCCCTTGTCGACCGACGCGCGGGTCACGGCGTCGATCTGGTCGGCGAGCACGGACTTCGTGTCGTAGAGCAGCCGCCCGACGAGGGTGGACTTGCCGTCGTCGACGGAGCCGGCGGTGGCCAGGCGCAGGAGCGCGGGAGCGGTGTTCACGGGTGCGCTCATCAGAAGTACCCCTCCTTCTTGCGGTCCTCCATGGCGGCCTCGGAGACGCGGTCGTCGCCACGGGTGGCGCCGCGCTCCGTGAGGCGCGACGCGGCGACCTCGGCCATGATCTGCTCGTTGTTCGACGCGGTCGACTCGATCGCGCCGGTGGTGGAGCCGTCGCCCACGGTGCGGTACCGCACCGACAGGGTCTGCACGTCCTCGCCCTCGCGGGGGCCGCCCCACACGCCGGAGGTCATCAGCATCCCGTCGCGCGAATAGACCTCGCGCTCGTGCGCGTAGTAGATCGACGCCAGCTCGATGTCCTCGCGGGCGATGTAGCGCCAGATGTCGAGCTCGGTGAAGTTGCTGATCGGGAACACCCGCACGTGCTCGCCGGGCGCGTGCCGGCCGTTGTACAGGTTCCACAGCTCCGGACGCTGCCGCTTCGGGTCCCACTGGCCGAAGGCGTTGCGCAGCGAGAAGATCCGCTCCTTGGCGCGGGCCCGCTCCTCGTCGCGCCGGCCGCCGCCGAAGACGGCGTCGAACCGGTTCTCCGAGATGGCATCGAGCAGCGGCACCGTCTGCAGCGGGTTGCGGATGCCGTCGGCGCGCTCCTCGAGCCGGCCGTCGGCGAGGTAGTCCTCGACCTTCGCCACGTGCAGGCGCAGGTTGTACTTCTCGACCATCCGGTCGCGGAAGTCCAGCACCTCCGGCAGGTTGTGGCCGGTGTCCACGTGCAGCAGCGCGAAGGGCAGCGGCGCCGGCCAGAAGGCCTTGACCGCGAGGTGCAGCAGCACCGTCGAGTCCTTGCCGCCCGAGAACAGGATGACGGGTCGCTCGAACTCGCCCGCGACCTCGCGGAAGATGTGGATGGCCTCGGACTCCAGTGCGTCGAGCGTGCTGAATTCCGTGGGGTCGCCAGTGGACACGATCGGCTCCGTGGGCTCTGTGATGGTCATGAGGCGTGCAGTCCGCATTCTGTCTTGGTCGAACCGGCCCAGCGGCCGCTTCGAGGATCGGAACCCGGGGCGGGCTTGTTCGTGCAGGGCTGGCAGCCGATCGACGGGTAGCCCTCGTCGACCAGCGGGTTCACCAGGATGCCGTTCTCCTCGATGAACTGCTGCATCTGCTCGTCGGACCAGTCGACGATGGGGTTCACCTTCAGCA
Organism: Tsukamurella sp. DT100; assembly: GCF_049844855.1. Lineage (NCBI taxonomy): Bacteria > Bacillati > Actinomycetota > Actinomycetes > Mycobacteriales > Tsukamurellaceae > Tsukamurella > Tsukamurella sp. DT100. The sequence goes on along the minus strand of NZ_JBNCLV010000001.1, from coordinate 543,956 downwards.
GGCCGAAGCCCTCGTCGAAGGAGATGAACGGGGCGTTCGCGCGGGTGGGCGACTCCACCCGGCGGATGCCGGTGACCCAGGCGCGGAATCCCTTGAGCGATTCGCGCAGCGGCACGACCTTGCGCAGGTTGCAGCACTGTGCCGGGTCGGTCGCGAACAGGTCCTTGCCGACGGTGGCGTCCTGCTCGCCGACGCTCTGCGCGGGCGTCACGTTGAGCAGCTCCACCTCGTAGATCGCCTCGACCGCGTCGCGCATGCCGATCGTCTCGGGGAAGTGGTAGCCGGTGTCGAGGAACAGCACCTTCGGCCGGTCCTGCACCTGCTTGGCGAGGTGCACCAGCACCCCGTCCTGCATGTTCGACGCGACGATGAAGTCCTCGCCGAAGGTGTCCAGCGTCCACCGCAGCAGGGTGAGCGCATCCGCGCCCTCCAGCTCCTTCGACGCGCGTTCCGCGAGGGCGCGGAGCTCGTCCGCGTCGCGTCCGGTCAGGGGGTTCGACGGTGCGGTCATCGCAGGTCCTCCTCCGCGGCGCGGAGCGTCCACTGCGCGAAGCGCTCGTCGGCCTCGCGCTGCGACACGAAGTTCCGCACCACTCGCTCGATGTAGTCCCCGAGGTCCGTCGACAGCACCTTGTGCTGGCGCAGCTTGCGGCCGAACCCGCTGTCGAGCCCGAGGCTTCCACCAAGGTGAACCTGGAAGCCCTCGACTTGATTCCCCTCGTGGTCGTCCACGAGCTGGCCCTTGAAGCCGATGTCGGCGATCTGGGAGCGGCCGCAGGAGTTGGGGCAGCCGTTGATGTTCACCGTGATCGGCACGTCCAGCTGGGCGTTGATGTCGGCGAGCCGCTGCTCCAGGTCGGGCACCAGCACCTGCGAGCGCTTGCGGGTCTCCACGAAGGAGAGCTTGCAGAACTCGATGCCGCTGCAGGCGATGAGGTTGCGCCGCCAGATCGACGGACGGCCCTGCAGGCCCAGCGGAGCCAGCTCGTCGATCAGGGAGTCGACCTGATCATCGGGCACGTCGAGCACGATGAGCTTCTGGTACGGCGTGAACGAGGCGCGGTCCGAGCCCACCCGCTCCATGGCGTCGGCGACGCCGCTCAGGACCGTGCCCGAGACGCGGCCTGCGATGGGGGAGAAGCCGACGGCGTTGAGGCCGTTGCGCAGCTTCTGCACGCCGATGTGGTCGATCGGGCGCTCCGGCTGCTCCGGCGCGGGACCGTCGATCAGCTTGCGGCCGAGGTACTCGTCCTCGAGGATCTGGCGGAACTTCTCGATGCCCCAGTCCTTGACGAGGAACTTCAGCCGGGCCTTGCTGCGGAGGCGGCGGTAGCCGTAGTCGCGGAAGATCGAGACCACGCCCTCCCACACGTCGGGCACCTCGTCGAGCGGGATCCACGCGCCCACGCGCTGCGCGAGCATCGGGTTCGTCGAGAGGCCGCCGCCGACCCAGAGGTCGAGGCCGGGGCCGTGTTCGGGGTGCTCGACGCCGACGAAGGCCACGTCGTTGATCTCGTGGACCACGTCCTGCTGGCCCGAGATGGCGGTCTTGAACTTGCGCGGCAGGTTCGAGTACTTCGGGTCGCCGATGTAGCGGCGCACGATCTCGTCGATCGCGGGCGACGGGTCCAGGATCTCGCCGAAGGACTCGCCGGCCAGCGGGGAGCCGAGCACCACGCGGGGGCAGTCGCCGCAGGCCTCGGTGGTCTTGAGGCCGACGGCCTCGAGGCGCTTCCAGATCTCCGGGACGTTCTCGATCTCGATCCAGTGGAACTGGACGTTCTCGCGGTCCGAGAGGTCGGCGGTGTCGCGGCCGAATTCGGTGGAGAGCTCGCCGAGCGTGCGCATCTGCGCCGCGTCGAGCTTCCCGCCGTCGCAGCGCACCCGCATCATGAAGTACGGCGCCTCCAGCAGGTCGATGTTCTCGTCGCCGGTGAACGTGCCGTCGTAGCCCTGCTCGCGCTGCGTGTACAGGCCCCACCAGCGCATGCGGCCGCGGAGGTCGGCCTTGTCGATCGAGTCGAAGCCCTGCTTCGAGTAGATGTTCTCGATCCGGGCGCGCACGTTGAGCGGGTTGTCGTCGCGCTTGGTCTGCTCATTGGGGTTCAGCGGCGTGCGGTACCCGAGCTTCCACTGGCCCTCCGACTTGCGCTTGACGGGGCGCGTGCGCGCCGGCCGCGTGGGGGCGGCGTCAGCGGCGGAGGGGACAGGGGCGTCGGCGATCGACGTCATGGAGACTCCTGGGATTCATGGGATGGTGCGCCGGGCTGGTGGCGCTTCCGGGAATCGACGCGGGCAGAGGCGTCGCGAATCAGGCCCGACAGCCGCTGCTGCAGACCCGCAGGTAATCGATGTGCCGGCGCGACGCCAGCAGCTCACCCTGTCCATCCATCGAGATCATTGTGCCACCGGCTGGGCGGAAAAGAGGAATCGGGTTCCGCTCACCGGTGCACGAAATCCCGTGGTCGGCGCACCTGCCAGACTGGACCCGTGCCCGCGCCCTCGACCCCTGAGCTCAGCCGGCTCGACGGTGCCGCGACACCGTTCGGGCTGTACCTGCACGTTCCGTTCTGCGCGACGCGCTGCGGTTACTGCGACTTCAACACGTACACCGCCGGCGAACTGGGCGCGTCGACCTCGCCGCAGGCCTGGGCGGAGGCGATCGACGGGGAGCTGGCGCTGGCGCGCCGCGCGCTCGGCGACGCCGAAGTGTCGACGGTCTTCGTGGGCGGCGGCACCCCGTCGCTCCTGGGCGGCGTCGGCCTCGCGGCCCTGCTCGACACGGCCCGCCGGCACTTCACCTTCGCCGAGGACGCGGAGGTGACCACCGAGTCGAACCCCGAGTCCACCTCGCCGGAGTTCTTCGCGCGGCTGCGGGAGGCGGGCTTCACCCGGGTCTCGCTCGGCATGCAGTCGGCGGCCGCGCACGTGCTGCGCGTGCTGGACCGCACGCACACGCCCGGGCGGGCCGTGGCCGCGGCGAAGGAGGCCCGCGCCGCGGGCTTCGACCACGTGAACCTCGACCTCATCTACGGCACTCCGGGGGAGTCCGACGACGACCTGCGGGCCTCGCTCGACGCGGTGCTCGACGCGGGCGTCGACCACGTCTCCGCGTACGCGCTCATCGTCGAGGACGGCACGGCGCTGGCCCGGCGGATCCGGCGCGGCGAGCTGCCCGACACCGACGGCGACGTGCTCGCCCACCGCTACGAGATGCTCGACGACGCCCTGCAGGACGCGGGTTTCGATTGGTACGAAGTGTCGAACTGGGCCCGTTCGGACGCCGGGCGGTGCCGGCACAACGAGCTGTACTGGGAGGGCGCGGACTGGTGGGGCGCCGGGCCCGGCGCGCACGGGCACGTCGCCGGGACGCGGGTGTGGAACGTCAAGCACCCCGCCCGCTACGCCGAGGCCGTCGCGGGCGGCGCGCTGCCGATCGCCGGCCACGAGGTTCTCACCGACGACGACCGGCACCTCGAGGACGTGATGCTGCGCGTGCGCATGCGGTCCGGGATCCCCCTCGCCGTGCTGCGGCCCGACGAGGCCGCCCGGGCCGACGCGGAGGTCGTCGTCGGGAACCTCCGCCGCGAGGCCGACGCGTACGTGTTGACCGACGCCGGCCGCCTGCTGGCCGACGGGGTCGTGCGCCGGATCCTCGACTGAGCGGTGCGAGACCGGTCAGGACAGCGCGAAGACCACCGTCACCGTCACGGTGAGCGACTGCTCGCCGGACTCGATCGGCACGGGTGCGGCGGCGACGCCCGGAGCGGAGTCGGGGGCCGAGAACTGCCGGGTCGTGGTGGGCCGGGCGGACGCGCCCTCGGTGACCGTGCGGACCTCGCCGAGCTTGCCGCCCGAGAGCTTCGCGTACTGCTCGGCGCGGGACTTGGCCTCCGCGAAGGCCTTGTCGCGGGCCGTCGCCTTGAGGGCGGAGTCGTTCTCGATGTCGAAGCCGACCGAGCTGATCCGGGTCGCGTCGCCGCCTGCGGTCGCGAGGTCTCCGAGCAGCTTCGACGCGGTCTCCAGCTTGCGGACCTTCACCGTGAGCGACTGCGTCGCCTCGTAGGAGGTGATCTGCCGGTCGGTGCCGTAGCGGGGATTGACCCGCACGTTCGCGGTGGCGACGTCCTTCTTGTCGACGCCGTTGGCGCCGGCCGCGTCGATCACCTTCTGCGCGCTCGCCGAGGCGTCGTTGAGCGCGGTCGTCACGTCGCCCGCCTGGTGCTGGACCGCCAGCTCCACGGTGAGGACGTCCGGCTTGCCGGAGGCGTCGCCGGTGCCGACGGCCGTGATCTCACGCGGGGAGTCGTTGGAGGTGCTCGACGACCCGCACGCCGTCACTGACCCGACGGTGAGTGCGACCGCGACCGCGGCCGCCCCCGCGATGCGCGCGCGTCGTGCCACAGTGGATTTCGTCTTCGCCATGGTCCCCACGGTGCCAGGGCGCGACAGTGACCGCAGCGGATCGCCACTTACCGCAACGATCGGACGGTTAGACCAACTCCCATTCGACGGTGACCCGCGCGGTGACGTGGCGCTCGCCCGCCTCCATGGCGGGGCCGCCTGCGGGGGCCGCGGCGACGGACTTCGCCGCGAAGTGCACCTCGGCCCGCGGACCCGCCGGCGACGGGTCGTCGGAGATGGAGAGCACCGCGCCGAGGGCGTCGCCCGACAGCGCGGCGTACTGCTCGGCCTGCGCCCTCGCGTCCGCGAACGCGGCCTCGCGGGCCGCGGCGGCGGGGGCGGCACCGTCGGACAGGGCGAAGGTGACGGACTGGATCCGGGCCGCGTCGCCCGCGGCGGAGGCGGCGGCCTGCAGGACCGCGGCGGCGTCGCCGATGGTGCGGATGGTGACGGTGAGCGACTCGCTGGCGGCGTAGCCCTCCAGCCGGCGGTCCTCCCAGGGGCCCGTCTCGACGGCCTGCAGGCCCACGTTCGACGTGGCGACGTCGCCGTCGGCCACCCCGGCCCCGCGGACCGCGGAGACCACCGCGCGGGCGGCCTCGCCCGCACCGGAGAAGGCGCCGGCCACGTCGGCCGCGCGGAACTCCACGCCGATCCGGGCGATGACGACGTCGGGGGTCGCGGTGGCGATGCCGGACCCGGTCAGGCGGATGATGCGCGACATGGGGAGTCCTCTCAGTCCTGGCGGGCGTGCTTGCCGTGCCTCCCCGAGGATGCCGGACGCGGCGGAGTGCCGGGTGGGAGCGCGTGCACGCGGCAGTGCAACACCTCGCGGCCGCGCAGCGCGGACCGCACGGCGCGGTGCAACCCGTCCTCGAGGTAGAGGTCGCCGTTCCACTCGACCGCGTGCGGGAACAGGTCGCCGTAGAAGGTGGAGTCCTCGGAGAGCAGGCGGTCCAGCGCCAGCACCGTCGTGGTGGTGACGATCGCGCTCAGCCGCACCTGTTGCGGCGGGATCTGCGACCAGTCGCGGGCGGTGAGGCCGTGATCGGGGTACGGCTTCCCGTCGAGTACGCCCTTGAAGATCACGGCTCGACTCTAGCCCGCGTAAGCTGGACATTCGAAGTTCACACTCGAAAGGACGGCGCGATGTCGACGACGGAGGACCGGCGCTTCGAGGTACTCCGGGCGATCGTGGCCGACTACGTCGAGACGCAGGAGCCCGTCGGCTCGAAGGCCCTGGTGGACCGGCACCAGCTGGGCGTCTCCAGCGCGACGGTCCGCAACGACATGGCGGTCCTCGAGGCCGAGGGCTACATCACGCAGCAGCACACCAGCTCGGGGCGCATCCCCACCGAGAAGGGCTACCGGCAGTTCGTCGACCGGATCGCGCAGATCAAGCCGCTGTCCTCGGCCGAGCGCCGCGCCATCCTCCAGTTCCTGGAGACCGGCGTCGACCTCGACGACGTGCTGCAGCGGTCGGTGCGGCTGCTGGCCCAGCTCACCCGGCAGGTCGCGGTCATCCAGTACCCGGTGCTCAGCTCCGCGCGGGTGCGCCACCTCGAGGTCGTCGCGCTCGCGCCCACGCGCCTGCTGCTCGTGGTCATCCTCGACTCGGGCCGCGTCGAGCAGCGGCTCGTCGAGCTGGGCGGCCCCGCCTCCGACGAGGACCTCTCCCGGCTGCGCGAGCTGTTCGGCGCCGCCGTGCACGGCAAGCTGATCCCCGACGCCTCGATGGGCGTCGCCGACCTGGCGCCGCTCGCGCCGCGGGACCTGCGCGATGCCGTGATCCGGGTGTCGACGGTGCTCGTCGAGACCCTGGTCGAGCGCGCCGACGACCGGCTGGTGCTGGGCGGCACCGCGAACCTCACCCGGAACGCCTCGGACTTCGACGCCGTCTCCGGCTCCCTGCGCAGCGTGCTCGAGACGCTGGAGGAGCAGGTGGTGGTCCTCAAGCTGCTCACCGCGCGGCAGCAGCCGGGCATGGTCTCGGTGGCGATCGGCTCGGAGACGCAGGACGAGAACCTGCGGGGCGCGTCCGTCGTCTCCACCGGGTACGGCGCGCCCGGTGCGGTCTTCGGCGGGCTCGGCGTGCTGGGGCCCACCCGCATGGACTACCCGGGCACGATCGCCTCCGTCGCCGCGGTCGCGCGGTACGTCGGCGAGGTACTCGGGGAGCGCTGATGCCCGTCCGCGCATGATTCGCGGCGGGGTGACCTGCGCGAATGGTCCGATCGGGCGGTGTGGTGGAATCATGGGTTGAGCGCGGTCCGATCAGGTCCGCTGACTGTCGCCGATTTCGTTAGAGGGTTTCGCAGACGTGGCACGTGATTACTACCGCATCCTCGGGGTCGATTCGAAGGCCTCCGACCAGGAGATCAAGCGCGCGTACCGCAAGCTCGCCCGCGAGCTGCACCCCGACGTGAACCCCGACGACGCGGCGCAGGAGAAGTTCCGCGACGTCTCCGACGCCTACGAGGTGCTCAGCGACCCCGAGAAGCGGCGCGTCGTGGACATGGGCGGCGACCCGCTGGACAGCTCGCCCGGCGGCGGCGGCGGCTTCGGCGGCGGGGGCTTCAGCGGCTTCGGCGGTGGCGGCCTGGGCGACGTCTTCGAGGCCTTCTTCGGTGGCGGCATGGGCGGCGGACGGGGCCCGCGCGGCCGGGTCCGCGAGGGCAACGACGCGCTGATCCGCATGGAGTTGGACCTCGACGAGTGCGCGAACGGCGTGAGCCGCGAGCTGACCGTCGACACCGCGATCCTCTGCGACAAGTGCCAGGGCGCCGGTACCGAGGGCGACAGCAAGCCGTCGACGTGCCCCACCTGCCACGGCGCGGGCGAGGTCCAGTCCGTGCAGCGGTCCTTCCTCGGCCAGGTCATGACCTCGCGGCCGTGCCCCACCTGCTCGGGTGCCGGCGAGGTCATCGAGAACCCCTGCAGCAAGTGCAGCGGCGACGGCCGCGTGCGCACCCGCCGCAACCTCACCGTGAAGATCCCCGCCGGCGTCGGCGACGGCATGCGCGTGCGCCTCGCGGGGCAGGGCGAGGTCGGCCCCGGCGGCGGCCCCGCCGGCGACCTCTACGTCGAGGTCACCGAGACCGAGCACGAGTACCTCACCCGCGACGGCAGCACGCTGCACGTCACCGCGCGGGTGCCGATGTTCGACGCGGCGCTGGGCGCCGAGGTCACGGTGCCCACCGTCATCGACGGCGAGCTCACCGTGGACGTGCCCGCGGGGACCCAGACCGGCGACACCACGGTGCTGCGCGGCCACGGCATGCCCCAGGTCAACTCGCAGGTGCGCGGCAACCTCGTCGTCCACTTCGACGTGGCGATCCCGGCGCGGCTGGACAAGAAGCAGACCGAGAAGCTGCGCGAGCTCAAGGCGCTCTTCCCGGGCGAGGGCCCGCACGCCGCCCGTCGCGGCGGCCAGGACCAGGGCGGCGGCATCTTCTCCCGCCTGCGCGACACCTTCGCCGGACGGTAGCCGCAGGTGGCGGCCACCGTCTTCCTCGCGGAGTCGCTGCCCGCGCCGGGGGAGGAGTACCTCCTCGCCGGCGACGAGGGCCGGCACGCCGCGGCCGTGCGGCGCGTCCGCACGGGCGAGGAACTCGTCCTCTCCGACGGTGCCGGCGGCTTCGCCCGGTGCACCGCGATCGCGGTCGGCAAGGCCGACGTGACGGTGCGCTGCGCCGAGACCTGGACGGTGCCCCCCGCGTCGCCGCGCGTGGTGCTGGTGCAGGCGCTGCCGAAGTCCGATCGGTCCGAGCTGTCGGTCGAGCTCGCCACCGAGGCGGGGATCGACGCGATCATCCCGTGGCAGGCGTCCCGCTGCGTCTCCCGGTGGGACGGTGGCGGGTCCGGCGGCAAGGGCTCCGGCAAGGCCGAGAAGGGCGTCGCCCGGTGGCGCGCCGTGGCCCGCTCGGCCGCGAAACAAGCACGGCGAGCGTACGTTCCAGAGGTCCACGACCTGGTGACCACGCGGGAACTCGTTCCGTTACTCACCAGTATGGATGCGAATGTAGTTGTCTTGCACGAGGGTTCGGCGGTCCCTTTCGGTGAGGTTGACTTCTCAGTAACCGGAACCATCGTTATCGTGGTGGGGCCGGAGGGCGGAATCAGCCCCGAGGAACTGGATGCCCTGGTCGGGATGGGTGCGCAGCCCGCGCTCCTCGGCCCGACGGTGCTGCGGACCTCCACCGCGGCCGCCGTCGCCCTGGGTGCTCTGGGAGTGATGACCGACAGATGGTCCGGCACGCCGCCGGACTGATCGACCGGACCGGCGCGGTGCCGGCCGGCGGCTGGGACGAAGGAGTGCTCGGACACGATGGCGCGTCGCATCTTCTACGGCAGCGAGGAATCGCAGCACGGGCACTTCTACCCGGGCGACGCCGACAAGCCCCTGATCACCCTGGTGCACGGCGGCTACTGGCGGAACCTGTACTCGATGACGATGGAGTCGAAGGTCGCCAAGGACCTCAACGACCGCGGCTACCCGGTGTGGAACGTCGAGTACCGCCGCGTCGGCGAGCCGGGCGTGGTGTGGCCGATCCTCGGCGACGACGTGCTCGCGGCGATCGACTACGGCACCGACAAGCTGGCCAAGGGCGCCGGGCACATCGTGGCCGCCCACAGTGCCGGCGCCACCCTGGCCGTCTGGGCCGCCGCGCAGCGCCCCGACCTGCTCGGCGTGATCTCCCGCGGCGGCGTCCTCGACCTCATCGAGCGCGGCGACGGCGACCAGTCGATGCGCCTGCTCTTCGACCTCGCGCCCAACGCCAACCAGCGGCTCATCAAGCGGACCTTCGCGCAGGCCAGCCCCGTCGCGGCGATGCCCTTCACCACCCGTGTGCGCGCCCTGCACGGCCGGCTCGACGAGCAGGTGCCCTACCAGCTCTCCGAGTGGTTCCTCTCGCAGGCGCAGGAGAACGGCATGGACGCGACGCTCACGATGATCGAGGGCGAGGGCCACGACGACTTCCTCGAGCCCGGCTCGAAGGGGCACAAGGCGACGCTCGCGGCGATCGAGGAGCTCGCCGCGCGGTGACCCGCCGCGGTGCGCGATCCGCCCCCGGCGAAACCCACGGGCCTTCCGAGGGTGAGCGGTACTAAACTGGGCGTATCCGCACCGTCAGGCGCGGTCACCGCCGAGACAAGGATTGACGCACCGCGTGCCAGACCCCACCAGTTCCGACAGCCCCGCCCAGGCCGTGACGCCGGCGCGGTCCACCGTCGAGATCCCCATCGAGCTGACCTTCGGTCTTCTCGGCCCCGCGGACGCGAACCTCCGAGCGCTGGAGAACGTGCTCGACGCGGACGTCCACGCCCGCGGCAACGTGATCACCCTGTCCGGCCGCCCCGCGGATGTCGCGCTGGCCGAGCGGGTCCTCGCCGAGCTGCTCGCCGCCGTGCGCAGCGGCGTCGCCGTGAGCCCCGAGGAGGTGCGCCGGTCCGTCGGGATGATGACCGACGGTTCCGGCGAGTCGCCGGCCGAGGTGCTCACCCTCGACATCATCTCCCGCCGCGGGAAGACGGTGCGCCCCAAGACCGTCAACCAGAAGAAGTACGTCGACGCGATCGACGAGCACACCATCGTCTTCGGCGTCGGCCCCGCGGGCACCGGCAAGACGTACCTCGCGATGGCCAAGGCCGTGCAGGCGCTGCAGTCCAAGCAGGTCAGCCGCATCATCCTCACCCGCCCCGCGGTGGAGGCGGGCGAGCGGCTCGGCTTCCTGCCCGGCACGCTGAACGAGAAGATCGACCCGTACTTGCGCCCGCTCTACGACGCGCTGCACGACATGATGGACACCGAGTCGATCCCGAAACTCATGGAGGCTGGTGTCATCGAGGTCGCGCCGCTGGCGTTCATGCGAGGCCGCAGCCTGAACGACGCGTTCATCATCCTCGACGAGGCGCAGAACACCACCGCCGAGCAGATGAAGATGTTCCTCACCCGGCTCGGCTTCGGCTCCAAGATCGTCGTCACGGGCGACGCGTCGCAGGTGGACCTGCCGGGCGGCGCCACCAGCGGCCTGCGCGCCGCAGTGAACATCCTGCGCGACATCGACGACATCCACATCGCCGAGCTGACCAGTTCGGACGTGGTGCGGCACCGTCTCGTCGCCGAGATCGTCGACGCGTACGCCCAGTTCGAGGAACAGCTCGAAGCCACCAAGCGCCCGCAGCTGGGCGCGCGACGCATCCCGGGGCGCCGATGAGCATCGAATTCGCCAACGAGTCCGGCTTCGACGTCGATGAGGCGGAGGTCGTGGCGGTGGCCGCGTTCGCCATCGCCGCGATGGACGTGCACCCGGGTGCCGAGCTGAACATGCTCGCCGTCGACCTCGACACCATGGCCGACCTGCACGTGAAGTGGATGGACCTGCCCGGCCCCACCGACGTCATGAGCTTCCCGATGGACGAGCTGACCCCGGGAGGCCGCCCGGACATGGTCGAGGCCGGGCCCGCGACGCTCGGCGACATCGTGCTGTGCCCGCAGTTCGCCGCGGAGCAGGCGACCGCCGCCGGGCACTCCACCGGCCACGAGCTGAACGTTCTCACGGTGCACGGCGTGCTCCACCTGCTGGGCTTCGACCACGCCGAGCCCGACGAGGAGCGTGAGATGTTCGCGCTCCAGGACAGCATCCTCGCCGAGTACTACGCGCAGCAGCGCGACCAGGACCGTCGCGCCCGCCAGTCCGCGCGCGACGAGAAGCTGCTCGGCCGCACCGGCTTCCTGGGGCGGCGGGACTGAGCGTGTCCTCGTCGATCCTGCTGATCGTCGGCGTCGTCGCCCTGGTCTTCCTCGGCGGTCTGTTCGCGGCGGTCGATTCCGCCCTCCTGACGGTGTCCCCGGCGCGCGTCGAGGACCTCGTCGAGGACGGCCGGCCCGGCGCCAAGCGGCTGCAGCGCGTCCTCGTCAACCGGCCCCTCTACGTCAACCTCGTGGTGCTGCTGCGCACCGCGTGCGAGGTGCTGGCCACCGTCCTCGTCTTCCTCGTGCTCGACCGCTACCTGTCGACGGTGTCGACGGCCGTCGTCACCGCGGCCGTGATGACGGTGGTCAGCTACGTCCTGATCGGCGTCGGGCCGCGCACCCTCGGCCGGCAGCACGCGTACACGCTGGGCTGCTCGGCCGCGGTGGTGCTGCAGGCGATCGCGATCCTCATGGGCCCGATCACCCGCCTGCTGATCCTGCTCGGTAACGCCATCACGCCCGGCCGCGGCTACCGCAACGGCCCGTTCGCCACGGAGGTCGAGCTCCGCGAGCTCGTCGATCTCGCGCAGCAGCGCGGCGTGGTGGACGAGGACGAGGGCAAGATGATCCAGTCCGTCTTCGAGCTCGGCGACACCGCCGCGCGCGAGGTCATGGTGCCGCGGCCCGAGATGGTGTGGATCGAGGCCGACAAGTCCGTCTCGCAGGCCACCCGGCTCGCGGTCCGCTCCGGGCACTCCCGCATCCCCGTCATCGGGGAGAATGTCGACGACGTGCGGGGCGTCGTCTACCTCAAGGATCTCGTCGCCCTGCCCGACGGTGCCGATCGCCACGCCATCGAGGTGGGCCGCATGGCCCGCCCGGCGGTCTTCGTGCCCGACTCGAAGCCCGTCGACGCGCTGCTGCGCGAGATGCAGCACACCAACAACCACATGGCCGTCCTGGTCAACGAGTACGGCTCCATCGCCGGCCTCGTGACCATCGAGGACGTGCTGGAGGAGATCGTCGGCGAGATCACCGACGAGTACGATTCCGGCGAGGTCGCGCCGGTGGAGGAGCTCGGGGACGGGGTGTTCCGGGTGTCCGCCCGGCTCGACCTGGAGACGCTCGGCGAGCTCTTCGACAAGGAGATCGAGGAGGACGAGGTCGACACCGTCGGCGGCCTCCTCGGCCTGGCGCTGGGCCGCGTGCCCCTGCCGGGCTCGGAGGTCGAGGCGCACGGACTGCTGCTGGAGGCCGAGGGCGCCACCGATCGCCGCGGCCGGGTGCGGATCTCCACGGTCCTGGTGCGCAGCGCCGACGGCGAGGAGGCGGCACCGTCGGACGACGACGCGACCGCGAACGACGAGAAGGAGCCCGCGTGACCGAGACATCCGACGAGGACCGCAAGCTGGTGACCCTCGCGCGCGGCGCGATGGCCCGGGCGGGCGCCGCGCACGGCGCCGCGGTCCGGGACCTCGACGGGCGCACCTACGCCGGTGCCCCCGTCGCCCTGACGTCCCTGGCGCTGACGGGGCTGCAGGTGGCCGTCGCGACGGCGTTGAGCTCCGGGGCCGACGGCTTCGAGGCCGCCGTCCTGGTGGGCTCCGCCGACGGTGCCGACGCCGGCATCGTCACCCTGCACGAGGTGACGCCGGACGCTCCGGTGTCGCTGTTCGATGAGCGTGGAGAGGCCCGCCCGTGACCGAAGAGATCCAGACCCCCGAGGACTTCCGGTCCGGCTTCGTGTGTTTCGTGGGGCGGCCCAACACGGGCAAGTCCACGCTGACCAACGCGCTGGTCGGGACGAAGGTGGCGATCACCAGCTCGCGCCCGCAGACCACCCGCTCGACGATCCGCGGCATCGTCAACCGGCCGGACTGTCAGCTGGTGCTGGTGGACACCCCGGGCCTGCACCGCCCGCGCACCCTCCTCGGGCAGCGCCTCAACGACCTCGTGCGGGACACCTACTCCGAGGTCGACATGATCTGCCTGACGATCCCGGCGGACGAGAAGATCGGCCCCGGAGACAAGTACATCCTCGAGCAGGTGCGGCACATGGCGCCGCGCACGCCCCTGATGGGCGTGGTCACCAAGATCGACAAGGTGGGCCGCGACAAGGTCGCCGAGCAGCTCCTGGCCGTGTCGAAGTTCCTCGGCGAGAACAGCGACGTGATCCCGGTGTCGGCGACGTCGGGGGAACAGGTCGAGGACCTGGTGCAGCTGCTGGCGTCGAAGATGAAGCCCGGGCCCGCGTTCTACCCGGACGACGAGATCACCGACACCGACGACGATACGATGATGGCCGAGCTCATCCGCGAGGCCGCGCTCGAGGGCGTCCGCGACGAGCTGCCGCACTCGCTGGCCGTCGTGATCGAGGAGGTCGTGGAGCGGGAGAAGACGCCCGCCCAGGAGAAGACCGGCAAGCCCGGCCTGCTCGAGGTGCACGCCCTGCTCTACGTCGAGCGGAGCTCGCAGAAGGCGATCATCATCGGCAAGGGCGGCGTCCGCCTGAAGTCCGTCGGTACCGCCGCCCGCGGTGAGATCGAGAAGCTGCTGGGCCGGAAGGTCTTCCTGTCCCTGCACGTGAAGATCGCCAAGGACTGGCAGCGCGACCCGAAGCAACTGGGCCGCCTGGGCTTCTAGGCGCCCAGAAGGCGCCGCCACCAAGGCCGACGGTCCCGTACCGGGAACTCCAGATCCAGCTCGCCGGGATCGTCGGTGAGGCCGTTCGCGAAGGCTTCGAGGCGCTCGGGGACCGGGTCGCCCAGAACTCGGTACCCCACGACTGCAGTTCGGGCGGCTGCGCGACGCCGGAGCATGGCAAGATCGCTGGCCGACATGGTTCTCATCGCTCGCCTCCTGTCGACGGCTGATCTCCATCATTCATCAGGCTCGATCGCTGGGCAACGTAGAGGGCGAGTTTCCGTTCGGTCCGGGTGGCCAGACGGGATTGGAGCAGGTCTGCGATGACCACCCAGCCATCCAGTGGCTCGTTCGGATCCGAGCTGTACGTCGCCGATATCGCCCATTGGAACCGCGTCCACCACTCTTTTCGATTGTCGGCCAGCCGTTTCTGACCGATCGTCACGATCGCGATGACCGCGGCGGCCGTGCCCACGATGATCGTGGCCCATCCCGGTGTCATGACCTCTCCCCCCGAAGAAATCCGATGCTGCTGACATCGCGCACCGGACCGCCGACAGGTTTCAGGAATGTTCGTCGAGGAGTGCGGCGAGCGGGATCTCCTCGAGCTCCGAGTAGCCCGTGTCGCGCCACCAGTACAGGCCGGACCCGGTTGCGATAAGGAGCTCGCCGCCGTGGCGCGCGACCGACACCTGCGTGGTGTGGATCGGCGCGACGGCGACCGGTTCGAGGGTGTCGCCGTCCAGGCGGACGAGCAGCCAGAACTGCTCCGCGCTCCGGTACTCGCAGGGTCCGTCGAGCGGCCACCAGCCGTCGGCGCCGGTGCCGTCGGGCCGATGACAGACGACGAACAGGTCGTCTCCGACGGTCCGCATGCTTCCGAAGCGTGGGGCGGTACGGGCGCTGCGGGTGACGGTGAGGTCGGGGCGCACGTCGAGGGCGATCGGGTCGCCGATCATGCCCCCGGTGAAGACGCGCGGCGGCGCACCGCCGAAGCCGTCGGGGTTGGGGCCGACGTCGTCGAGCACGGGCCCGACGGTGACCTCGCCCGCCTCGCCCACGCGCACCAGACGGTGGGTCCGGTCCTCGGGCGCCATCTCGCCGTTGCAGGTCAGCAGGAGGAACCCGGTGTCGGTCGCGATACCCCAGCGCGGCGCATCTCCGGTGTGCACGGGCTCGCGGAGCGTGACGTCCCCGGGCTCGATCAGATGCAACCGCACGGTGTTTCCCTCCTCGTGGAAGGCGACCAGCGCGGTCCCGTCGCCGGGCACGACCGAGTCCACCGGCGACGTCGTCACCCGTGTGACCGAGCCGTCGGCGATGCGGAAGGCGCCATCCGAGCGGAACGCCCAACACGCGCCAGCGGCCGCCCACACGGTGGGGATCTCGTAGTCCTGCTTCGGCGTCACCGCGCCGGGCAGCAGATGCTCCTGGGGTGTCCGGTCGCCGGAGAGGTCGAGTTCCGCGACGATCGGCAGCGTGCTGTCGACGACCCAGGCCCGATCACCGTCGACTGCTACGGAATCCGGGCGGATGCGCGGCTGTGGTGCCGTGAGCGGCGCGTCCGCGAGGTCCAGGTCGACGACGGCCGCGAACTCGTACCGGTGCTCGTGGTCGTCACCGGCGGATGAATCGAGCCATTGCGGGCAGGCGGTGACATCGCGGTATTCGTACGTGCAGGGGACGTGGACGAAGGGCTCGGAGTCGGTGGTCCGTCGAGCCAGCACGGATGCGACCCGAACCCGGAGGATCCGGCCCCGTACTCGGATCGGATTCGGGTGGTAGACGTAGTCGGCGTAGACGGTGCCCCGCACGCGGACTGGCCCGATCATCGGGCGAGGAGCGCCCCATGACACCTCCCACCCCATGCCCCGCAGCGTGGTCGGCCACCTCATGCGCCGGTCATCGTCACGGCCGGTGACAGTCGGTGCACCGCGGGGAATCGCCTCGGCGGAGAGCTCTGTGACCCCCGCGTCGCTAGGGTCCGGAACCCCCTCCTCGCGGAAGCCGATCACGTACTCGCCGATCTCGCCGACCACCGGAGGTGGCGGTGATCCGTCGCCCAGCATCCAGCTCGCAATGCTGACGCGTAGCGGCACAGAGGCAGCGGGCTCCGTCACGACGCAGATCCGGATTCGCCGGGGTCGGTGAGTTCGAGGTCGACGATGACCGCCCAATCGACGCGCTTGCCGCGAGGAGTCGGGGACTCGCCGTCGTACTTCCGAGGCGCCGCCGCGACGTCGCGGTGGAGGATCGTCCCCGGAATCGGGCGCCAGGCCAGACTGCCTCCAGGATCTCTCGGCCAGGGTTCGAGGCGCATCTCGACCGACTCTATGCGGACCCGGATCACACGTCCCCGCACGTCGGGCGTGCCCATGTGATTGGCGTGGAATGTGCCGTGCAGCCGAACCGGGCCGTTCTCCGGAGCTGTTCCCTGCGCCTCGTACTTCCACCCGGCTCCCGAGTACACCGTCGGCCAGCGACGCAATCCGTCGACGGCGATGTAGGAGTTACCGACGACCGTTGCCGTTGCGTCGATGTCGACGACCGCGGTGTCGTCCAGGTGGGCGATGTCCTCGACGGCGAAGAAGATGAGCGGGTACTCGCCGATATCGCCGACGGTGGGAGGATCGATGCTGTCGTCCTCGATGTCCCACGTATTGATCACCACCGTCAGGGTGCTCGATGTTCGATCTACCACAGGACGAGTACACCATGGCGACGAGTTCTCACGAGCGTCGATGGCGCCAGATGTCGGGGCGGGGTGGGATGATGGAGGGTATGAGGTCGTACCGGGACAACGCTGTGGTGCTGCGGCAGCACAAGCTGGGGGAGGCCGACTACATCCTCACGCTGCTGACCCGGGACAACGGCCTGGTCCGCGCGGTCGCGAAGGGGGTGCGCCGGCCGCGCTCGCGGTTCGGCGCCCGGCTGGAGCTGTTCGCGCACGTCGACCTGCAGCTGCACCCCGGCCGCAACCTCGACATGGTGACGCAGGTGCACTCCATCGCCGCCTACTCGGGCGATCTCGCCGGCGACTACGGCCGCTACACCACGGCGTGCGCGGTGATCGAGACGGCGGAGCGGCTGGCGGGCGAGGAGCGCGCCCCGGCGCTGGAGCTGCACCGGCTCACCGTCGGCGCGCTGCGCGCCATCGCGGAGGGGACGCGCGACCGCGACCTGGTGCTCATCTCGTTCCTGCTGCGCGCGATGGAGTCGGCGGGCTGGGCGCCCACGCTCACGATCTGCGCCCGCTGCGGCGACGAGGGGCCGCACCGCGCCTTCCATGTGGCCGCGGGCGGCGCCGTCTGCGTGCACTGCCGCCCGTCGGGCTCGGCGGTGCCGGGGCAGGGCGTGCTGGACCTGATGGCGGCCCTCGCCCGGGCCGATTTCGACCTCGCCGAGACCACGGGCGAGCGGCTGCGCAGGCAGGCCAACGGGCTCGCCGCCGCGCACCTACAGTGGCACGTGGGACGGCAGCTGCGGTCGCTGCCCATGATCGAGCGGCACGCGCCGCACAGCCCGGCCCTCACGGCCGGTGAGAGGGAGGTCGACGGTGCCGGGACTGCGGCGGGGTAGGTCCAAGACGACGGTGCCGACGGCGCCGGTCACCGTCCGGCCCCCGGACCCGCACCCCTCCGGGGCGACGCCGCCGGAGATCCCCGCGGAGCTGGTGCCGAACCACGTCGCCCTCGTCATGGACGGCAACGGTCGGTGGGCCAAGGAGCGCGGGATGCCGCGCACCGAGGGGCACAAGCGCGGCGAGGCCGTGCTCATGGACACGGTCTGCGGCTGCATCGAGATCGGCGTGAAGCAGCTGTCGGCGTACGCCTTCTCCACGGAGAACTGGACGCGCAGCCCCGAGGAGGTGCGCTTCCTCATGGGCTTCAACCGCGACGTGATCCGGCGCCGCCGCGACGAGATGCACGAGATGGGCGTCCGGGTGAAGTGGGCCGGGCGGCGTCCCCGGCTGTGGGCCAGCGTGATCAAGGAGCTCGAGGTCGCGGAGGAGCTCACCAAGGACAACACCGTCATGACGCTCACGATGTGCGTCAACTACGGCGGCCGGGCCGAGATCGTCGACGCCGCAAGGGAGCTCGCGCGTCGCGCCGCTGCGGGGGAGATCAATCCGGACCGCATCACCGAGCAGTCCTTCCAGCAGTACCTGTACCAGCCCGACATGCCGGACGTGGACCTGTTCCTGCGGCCGTCGGGGGAGAAGCGCTCCTCGAACTTCCTGCTGTGGGAGAGCGCGTACGCCGAGTACGTCTACCAGGACACCCTGTTCCCCGACTTCGACCGGCGGAACCTGTGGGACGCGTGCCTCGAGTACGCCAAGCGCGACCGCCGGTTCGGCGGCGCGCAGTGACGGCGCAGGACCCCCGGCTCGACGCGCTGCGCTCCCGGCTCGAGTCCGCACTGGCCGACGGGGTGGTGCTGCGCCGTGACGAGAACCAGGCGGTGCTGGTCGATTTCGGCGAGACCCCGGCGTCCGTGCAGGTCTTCGCCCTCGCCCGCGACGTGGACGTCTACTCGCTGACCCAGGTGGTGGCGTGGGACCTCGCGCTCACCGACGAACTCCGCGCCGACGTGCGCGCCGTGGCGGACGGCGTGCAGTTCGGCTCGCTGCGGCTCATGGAGCGGGAGGTCTCGGCCGACCTGGTGCTGTCCTACTCGTTCCCCGCCGGCACACTCGCGGGCGACGCGCTGCGGGAGTTCGTGCTCTTCGTCCTGGCCCAGGGCGTCGACGCGCGCCGCCGCCTCGTCGGCTGAATGTGCGGTCATCCGTTCCAACGATCGCTCGAACGAATGACCGCACATCTCCGGCGGTGGTGATCAGGGGCGCAGGAGCACCTTGCCCACGCGGCCGGGGCGGCCGCTCGCCGCTGCGGCGGAGGAGATCTCGTCGAGCTGGTACACCCCGTCGACGGGCAGTGCGAGGGTGCCGGCGGCGACGCCGCGGACGACCTCGCCCATGAGCTCGGCCCGCTTGGCGGGCGCCATCTCCTGGCTCACGGTGCGTCCCCAGAAGCCCTTGACCACGATCTCCTTGAAGATCGCGACGTTGACGGGGATCTCCAGCATCGCGCCCTCGCCCGGGTTGGTGGCGCTCATCGCGCCGAACGAGACGAGCGTGCCGCGCTGGCCGAGCAGGAGGGCGAGCTGGGTGCTCGCCGCGCCACCGATCGAGTCGACGGCGGCCGCGTAGCCCGCGTCGCCGGCGAGCTCCTTGGCGCGGTCTCGCCAGCCCTCGCTGTCGGTGGCGATCACGTTGGTCACGCCGAAGGTCGCGAGCTCGTCGACGGCGGCGGACCGTCGTACCAGGCCCGTGACGTTGATGCCCCGGGCGGCCGCGAGCTGCGCCAGCAGGCGCCCGACCATGCCGTTGGCGGTGTTCTGCACGATCCACTGGCCGGGCTGGACGTTCAGGTAGTCGAGCAGGCTGATCGCGCTGAAGGGCATCGAGAAGAGCTGTGCGGCGGCCTCATCGGAGATCTCCCCGGGGACCGGAAGCAGACCGGCGGCGCCGGCGACGAAGTACTCCGCCCAGGTGCCGAAGGCCGAGCCGGTGGCGACGCGCTGGCCGACGGTGAAGCCCTCGACGCCCTCGCCGAGAGCGTCGATCACGCCGACGGCCTCGGAGCCGGAGGCGGCGGGGAGGGCGGGCTTGTAGCCGTAGTCGCCCTTCACGGTCCACAGGTCGTGGTTGTGGATCGGGGCGAGCAGAGTGCGGATCCGCACCTGGCCGGGCCGCGCCTCGGGCAACGGGACCTCGCGGACCGACAGGACGCTCGCGGGGTCGCCGAACTCGTCCTGGATGAGTGCACGCATGGATGTCTCCTTGTGAGAAGTGGTGGGGGAGTTCAGTCGTTCGCGACGGTCACGGTGACGTCGATGTTGCCGCGCACGGCGTTCGAGTACGGGCAGACCTGGTGGGCCGCGTCGGCGAGGGCCTGGGCGGCGTCGTGCTCGACGTCGGGGATGACGACCTCGAGTGCGACGGTGAGGCCGAAACCGCCGGATCCGTTGGGGCCGATGCCCACGCGGGCCCCGACGCTGGAGTCGCCGAGCGCGACCTTCTGCGTGCGGGCGACCATCTGGAGCGCGGAGTGGAAGCAGGCGGCGTAGCCGGCGGCGAAGAGCTGCTCGGGGTTGGCGCCGTCGCCGGATCCGCCCATCTCCTTCGGGATGGCCAGCTGCAGGTCGACGCGGCCGTCGTCGGTGCGGGTGCGGCCGTCGCGGCCGGCGCCGGTGGCGATGGCCTCGGCGGTGTACACGGTGCTCATGTCGGGGGTTCCTCCTGGAACGTCGGGGATGGTCAGGTGTGCGCGGCGCAGAAGCGGTTCGCCAGGTCGCGGAGCGCGACCGCGTCCTCGACGGGCAGGTTGAAGCCCTCGTAGACCCGGCTGCGGGCGGCGTCGACCCGGGGGCGCAGCGCATGCCCCGCGTCGGTGACGTGGACCGTGACCAGCCGTTCGTCGGCCTGGTCTCGGCGGCGCTCGACGAGGCCGGCGCCCTCGAGCCGCCGGATCAGCGGCGACAGGGTGCCGCTGTCGAGGCGCAGGCGTTCGCCCAGCGCCGAGACGGTGACGCCGTCGCGCTCCCACAGGGCGAGGAGCGTGACGTACTGGGTGTAGGTGAGGCCCAGCGTCGACAGCTCCTCGCGGTAGGCGTTCGACGCCACCCGCGCGGCGGAGTACAGCGCGAAGCACAGCTGCTCGTCCAGGGTCCGCTTCGCTTCCACTCCATGATGATGGCACGCAATTCGATTGTGCACAACTTAAAAAGGGAGAGCTTGACGAACCGGGCCGACCTGTCTACCTGGGGGTTTACATATCAGCGCGAACTGTCCACGAGTCGCTTGACAAATCGTCGGAACATGTCAAATACTGAGTCCAGAGCGTATGACCTCAGTCACAGCCCCTGCCGGGGGCGAACGGATTAAGGAGGCACCATGAAGGGCCTGGCTTACATCGATGCGGACGGCAAGGAAGCCGTCTGGACCGACCACAAGAAGCGACTCTGGCTGTGGGGCCTGTTCGTCCCCACCGCCCTGTTCTTCGCGGTGGGGCTCATCATGCTGCTGGGTATCGGCAGCACCCCGCTGATGTACCTCGCCCCGGTGCTGTGGTGGATCGGCCCGATCCTGCTGTACGTGATCCTCCCGATCGTCGACATCAAGGCCGGCGACGACGGCGAGAACCCGCCGGAGGAGGTGATGGAGGCGCTGGAGAACTCCAAGTACTACAAGTGGCTCACCTACGTCTTCCTGCCCTTCCAGCTCGCCTCGCTGGTGCTGATGTGCTACCTCCTCACCGCTGACAACCTCACCTGGCTGGGCGGCGTGTACGCGACCGGCGGCGGGCTCGGCCTGATCAGCCAGATCGGCCTCACCCTCAGCCTGGGCGTGGTCGCCGGCATCGCCATCAACACCGGTCACGAGCTGGGCCACAAGAAGCCCGAGAACGAGCGCTGGATCGCCAAGCTCACCCTGGCGCCCGCCATGTACGGCCACTTCTTCATCGAGCACAACCGCGGCCACCACGTGCGCGTCGCCACCCCGGAGGATCCCGCGTCCGGCCGCTTCGGCGAGACCTTCTGGGAGTTCCTGCCGCGCAGCGTGTGGGGCAGCCTCAAGTCCTCGTGGGAGCTGGAGAAGACCCGCCTCGAGCGACTCGGCAAGAGCCCGTGGACCCTGAAGAACGACGTGCTCAACGCCTGGCTCATGACCGTCGTGCTGTTCGGTGGCCTGACCGCGGTCTTCGGCTGGTACGTCCTGCCCTTCCTGATCATCCAGGGCGTCTACGGGTTCAGCCTGCTGGAGTCGGTGAACTACCTCGAGCACTACGGCCTGCTGCGTCAGAAGCTCGCCTCCGGCCGCTACGAGCGTTGCGCCCCGAAGCACTCCTGGAACTCGGATCGCATCATCACCAACGTCTTCCTGTACCACCTGCAGCGCCACAGCGATCACCACGCCAACCCCACGCGCCGCTACCAGACCCTCCGCTCGTTCGAGGAGGCCCCGTCGCTGCCCCAGGGCTACGCCACGCTGATCGGCCTGACCTACTTCCCGCCGCTGTGGCGCCGCCTGATGGACCACCGCGTCCTCGACCACTACGACGGCGACATCACCAAGGTCAACATCCACCCCCGCGTCCGCGACAAGGTCCTCGCCCAGTACGGCGCCACCGCGACCGGAGAGCAGGCCGCCGCATGAGCGCCTTCAAATGCCCCGTGTGCCAGTACGTCTACGACGAGGCGGCGGGCGCGCCCCGCGAGGGCTGGCCGGCCGGCACCCTCTGGGTTGATATTCCCGACGACTGGAACTGCCCCGACTGCGGGGTCCGCGACAAGATCGACTTCGAACCGGTCTGAGCCGGCGCGAATCCTCCCCTCCGAGAAAGGAACCGACAATGAGTGACGCACCCTTCAAGCTGTTCCGCTGCCTCCAGTGCGGCTTCGAGTACGACGAGGCCGAAGGCTGGCCCGAGGACGGCATCGAGCCCGGCACCCGCTGGGACGACATTCCGGACGACTGGTCCTGCCCCGACTGCGGCGCCGCCAAGGCCGACTTCGAGATGGTCGAGGTATCGCGGGCATGAGCACGGACAGCGTGGTGATCGTCGGCACGGGCGTCGCGGGCGCCACCGCGGCCCTGGCGCTGCGGACCGGCGGATACGACGGGGCCGTGACCCTCATCGGGCGCGACCCGCACCTCCCGTACCGGCGGCCCACCCTGTCGAAGGACGTGTTGCTGGCGGGGATGCCCGTCGAGAAGGCGCTCCTCAAGCCGGCCACGCACTGGGAGGACATCGACGTCACGGTCCGCACCGGGGTCACCGTGACGGGCGGCGACACCGCCGCCCGCACCCTGGAGCTGTCCGACGGTGCCGACCTCGCCTACGGCTCGCTAGTCCTCGCGACCGGCGGTGCGGCCCGGGAGCTGCCGGGCCTGCCGCCCGCGCCCCGCGTGAGGTACCTGAGGGACTTCGCCGACGCGACCGCGCTGCGCGACGAGCTGGGCCGCGCGGGCCGCGTCATCGTGCTCGGCGCCGGACTCATCGGCTCCGAGGTCGCCTCCGCCGCCGCGAAGCTGGGGGCCGCCGTCACCGTCGTCGAGCCGGCCGCCCTGCCGCTCGCCCGCGTCGTGCCCCCGTCGATCGGGGAGCGCCTCGCCGGCCTGCAGCGGGACGCCGGCGTCGACCTGCTGCTCGGCGTCCGGCCGGGGGAGATCACCGTCGACCCCGACCAGGTCTCCGTCGCGCTGCCCGGCGGCGGCGCCCTCGTGGCCGACCTGCTGGTGGTGGCCGTGGGCTCGAGCCCCGACACCGGCCTCGCCGAGCGTCTGGCCCTGCGCGTGGACGACGGTATCCTGGTGGACGAGCAGTACCGCACGTCCGCCGAGGGCGTCTACGCCATCGGCGACTGCGCGCGGGTGCCCCATCCGCTGGAAGGCGGCAGCTACCGGGCCGAGAACTGGTCGGCGGCGCAGGACCAGGGCACCGCGGTCGCGCAGGTGCTCCTCGGCGGCGCGCCCGCCCCCACGGTCCCGTGGGGCTGGTCGAACCAGTTCGGGGCGGTGCTGCAGTTCGCGGGATGGCCCGCGGCGGACGACGAGCTGGAGGTGGACGGTCCCATGGACACGGCGAGCGGTGATCCCTTCTTCGCGCGGTGCCACCGCGGCGGCAGCCTCGCCGGCGCCGTCGCGATGGGTCGGCCCAAGGAGCTCCGGGCGGTCCGTGGCGAGCTCTCCGAGCAGATCGCGGCGGCGGTCGCGCGATGACCGTCCTCGTCGGGCGCGATGCCGCTGATGCCGCGCCGAAACAAACGGTGCGGGATCAGGCGCTCGACGCGGTCAGCGGCGTCCTGAGCGGGCGGGAGTGGTCGGCGGTCACCATGGCCGCCGTCGCCCGCCAGGCGGGCGTCAGCCGGCAGACCCTGTACAACGAGTTCGGCTCCCGCAAGGGCATGGCCGTCGCCTACGTCACCCGGTTCGTCGACGGCCTCCTCGCCTACGTGCAGGAGCGGATCGACGCGCACCCGGGCGAGATCGACGCCGCCGTCGACGACGCCATGCGCGGCGTCTTCGAGATCGGGATGGGCGACCCCGTCGTCATCAACATCGTGGGACCGAACCCCCACCGCGACCTCATGGGGATCGTGACGATCGACGGCACGCCGATCATGCAGCGCGCCGCCGAGGGCCTCGCGGAGATCCTCGCCATGAGCTGGGCACAGGTCCGCCGGGCCGACGCGCAGATCGCGGCCGGCGTGCTCGTGCGGCTCGCGTTCAGCCACCTCACCATGCCGATCGAGGGCCCGGAGGAGGCGGCGCGCGAGGTGTCCGCGGTGCTCTCGCCGTTCCTCGCCCAGGCCGTTCGTAGCTGAACCGCGCCCGGATCGGGTCAGGGGCGGGAGCAGTCGGCGCAGCGGCCGAAGATCTCCAGCGTGTGGGTCACGTCGGTGAAGCCGTGCGCCGCGGCGGTCCGCGCCGACCACGCCTCGACGGCCCGATCCGTCACCTCGACGGTGCGCCCGCACTCGCGGCACACCAGGTGGTGATGGTGCTCGTCCGAGCACAGCCGGAACAGGGCCTCGCCGCTGTCCGTCCGCAGCGTGTCGACGGCGCCCGCGTCCGCCATCGCCTGGAGGTTCCGGTACACGGTGGTCAGGCCGATCGATTCGCCGTCCGCGCGGAGCCGCTCGTGCAGCTCCTGCGCCGACTTGAACTCCGAGACCGATCGCAGCGCCTGCGTGATCGCCCCGCGCTGTTTGGTCGCCCGGATTCCGGTTCCCTTGGCGGCGTGGACGGTCACCGTCACGCCCCCGGCCGCTCGGTGGCGTGGGCGACCGCGTCGACCACGATGTGCGCGAGGTGGTCGTCGACCAGGCGGTAGACGATCTCGCGACCGTTGCGCTCGCCGCGCACGACGCCGGCCGATTTGAGCACGCGCAGGTGCTGGCTGACGAGGGGCTGGGTCACGCCGAGGGCGTCGACCAGTTGATGCACGCAGAGCTCGGAGTGCATGAGCTCGAGCACGATGGAGATTCGGACCGGGGCGGCCAGGGCGCGCAGGAGGTCGCCCGTGGCGGTGAGTACCTCGGGATCGGGCTGGGTGCGCGGCGGGTCCTCGGGGTCGACGGGGCAGTCGGCGACGAGGGCGGTCGGGACGATGTCGGTGGGAATGGGGTGCCTCCTCTTATCAACAATCATTTTCATATGCGGGATCGGCCACGTCAAGCCGCCGGGCGGGAGGCGTCCCATCGCGCCGTGGTCCGGGGTGCGAACGGTAGAGTCGGTGCGTACGTTTTTCTTGTCTCACAACCCGTCGGAGATGAAGCGCGCCGTGGCCAAAGCAACCAAAGTCGATACCGTCGCCAACCTGTGCAAGCGCAGGGGACTGGTCTTCCAGTCGGGTGAGATCTACGGCGGAACGAAGTCGGCCTGGGATTACGGGCCGCTGGGCGTGGAGCTCAAGGAGAACATCAAGAAGCAGTGGTGGCGCAACATGATCACCTCGCGCGACGACGTGGTGGGTCTGGACAGCGCGATCATCCTGCCCCGCCAGGTGTGGGTCGCGTCCGGCCACGTCTCGGTGTTCAACGATCCGCTGGTCGAGTGCCTCAACTGCCACAAGCGGCACCGTCAGGACCACCTCCAGGAGGCGTTCGCCGAGAAGCGCGCCGCCAAGGGCGAAGAGGTCGACCCGGACGCCGTGCCGATGTCGGAGATCGTCTGCCCGGATTGCGGCACCAAGGGGCAGTGGACCGAGCCCCGCGACTTCAACATGATGCTCAAGACCTACCTCGGCCCGATCGAGTCGGAGGAGGGCCTGCACTACCTGCGGCCCGAGACCGCACAGGGCATCTTCGTGAACTTCAAGAACGTGATGACCACGGCGCGCAAGAAGCCGCCGTTCGGCATCGGCCAGATCGGCAAGAGCTTCCGCAACGAGATCACGCCCGGCAACTTCATCTTCCGGACCCGCGAGTTCGAGCAGATGGAGATGGAGTTCTTCGTCAAGCCGGGTGACGACGACGAGTGGCACCAGTACTGGATCGACTACCGCCTCAAGTGGTACACGGACCTCGGCATCGACCCGGAGAACCTGCGCCTGTTCACGCACCCGCAGGAGAAGCTGAGCCACTACTCCAAGGGCACCGTCGACATCGAGTACCGCTTCGAGTTCACCGGCAGCGAGTGGGGCGAGCTCGAGGGCATCGCCAACCGCACCGACTTCGACCTCGGCACCCACACGAAGCACTCGGGCGAGTCGCTGGAGTTCTTCGACCAGCAGTCGGGCGAGCGGTACACCCCGTACGTCATCGAGCCCGCTGCTGGCCTCACCCGCTCGCTGATGGCCTTCCTCGTGGACGCCTACACCGAGGAGGAGGTGCCGAAGGCCAACGGCGGCACCGACACCCGCGTCGTGCTCAAGCTCGACCGTCGCCTCGCCCCGGTGAAGGTCGCGGTGCTGCCCCTCTCGCGCGACGAGAAGCTCTCGCCCAAGGCGCGCGAGCTGTCCGCGCAGCTGCGGCAGTTCTGGAACGTCGACTTCGACGACGCCCAGGGCATCGGCAAGCGCTACCGCCGCCAGGACGAGATCGGCACCCCGTTCTGCGTCACCGTCGACTTCGACACGCTCGAGGACGAGTCCGTGACCGTGCGCGAGCGCGACACGATGGAGCAGGAGCGCGTGCCGCTCGCCGAGATCCAGCAGTACCTGGCCGCGCGCCTCGGCGGCTGCTGATCAGGTCGTGAGAACGGCGCCCCGGTGATGCACCGGGGCGCCGTTGTTTCTCTTCGCTCTCGGATCTTGTCCGATCTGGACAGTGCTAGCCGCAGGTGATCTCGACGCGGAACTTCTTGGTGCTCAGGTCGGCGGCGCGGGCCTCTCCGGTGATCGTGTACCGGTTGCCGGCCTTCGAGGCCTTGGCCGAGCCGACCTTCCCGACGGGCGTGTTCAGCACCGTCATCACGTTGCCGCCGGTGGCGATGAACAGGCTGTTCACCGTGGGCGGGTTGCCCTCGGTGAGCATGGCGCCGACGCCGCGGGCGGTCTGCACGCTGCCCGAGCCCACCGTGATGCTGTCGCCGTTGCGCGAGCATCCGGCGTTGACGTACTCGGCCGCGCTCTCGGCCTTCCCGTCGATCGCGACCACGGTGCTGGAGTCGGTGTTGGGGGAGGTGCACGCCGCGAGCGCCACGAGGGTGCAGCCCGCGAGGGTGACTGCCGCTTTCTTCATGGGCAATACGGTACCGGGGGATCGCCGCCGGTCCGGGTGCACCGCATCAAGCGGGTCGCCCCGTCTCACTATGGGATACTCGACGCATGACGAACGGCAAGGTGGTCCATTTCGACACGCAGCGCGGCTTCGGCTTCCTCGCGCCGGACGCGGGGGGCGAGGACGTCTTCCTCCACGTGAACGACATCGATTTCGACGAGTCGGCGCTGCGGCCGGGCACTGCGGTCACGTTCGAGGTGGAGAAGGGCGACAAGGGGCTCAAGGCCGTGAACGTCGCCGTCGTCGGCGGAGCTCCCGCCGCCGCGCCCCGTCGCGACAACCGGGACAGTCGCGATTCCCGCGATTCCCGCGGCGACCGGCGCGACCAGGCGCCCCGTCGGGACGCCGCACCGCGCGCGGCCGCCGGAGCGCTCGACATGCAGTCCTTCGTCGACGAGCTCACCGAGCTCCTGCTCGATTCCTCGGACGATCTGACCGCCGGCCAGATCATCGCGATCCGTCAGCGGATCGCAGACTTCGCCTTCGCGCGCGGTTGGGTCACCGAGTAGGTGCCGCTGCTGCCCGGGCCGGCCGCGTACCAGCCGGCCGACGTCGAACGCCTCGTCGCCGAGCAGCCCAAAACGGCGGGGCTCGAAGCGGATACGGAGCCCACGCTCTTCTCGGGCCCGCAGTGGGAGGCCCTGCGGTGGGAGGGGCACAGCTCCGCCTTCGCGCGGGATCGCGCGCGCGTGCTGCACAGCGCCGCGCTGCGCCGCCTCGCCGATAAGACGCAGGTCGTGGGCCCGCGCGAGGGCGATACGCCGCGCACCCGGCTCACCCACTCGCTGGAGGTCAGCCAGATCGGCCGGGGCATCGCCCTCGGCATCGGCTGCGATCCCGACCTCGTGGACCTCGCGGGCCTCGCCCACGACATCGGGCACCCGCCCTACGGGCACAACGGCGAGCGCGCCCTCGACGAGGTCGCGTCGAGCATCGGCGGCTTCGAGGGCAACGCGCAGAACCTGCGCATCCTCACTCGCCTCGAGCCCAAGGTGCTGAACGCCGCGGGGGAGT
Source organism: Tsukamurella sp. DT100 (assembly GCF_049844855.1). NCBI lineage: Bacteria > Bacillati > Actinomycetota > Actinomycetes > Mycobacteriales > Tsukamurellaceae > Tsukamurella > Tsukamurella sp. DT100. The sequence goes on along the minus strand of NZ_JBNCLV010000001.1, from coordinate 515,911 downwards.
CGGCCGGTCTCAACCTCACCCGCGCCGCGCTCGACGCCGCCACCAAGTACCCGTGGCTCCGCCGCGAGCCGGGCGGCAAGTTCGGCGTCTACGACGACGACGCGTACGTCCTGGACTGGATGCGCGGCGGCGAGAACGGCCCGCACGGCACCCGGCAGTGCCTCGAATCGCAGGTCATGGACTGGTCCGACGACGTCGCCTACTCCGTGCACGACGTCGAGGACGGGGTCCTGTCGGGCCGCCTCGACCTGCGCGCCCTCTCCTCGCCCGCGGAGGTGCGCAGCCTCTCCGGCTTCGGCGCGAGCAGCTTCCGCGGCGCCGAGGCCGCCGAGCTGGAGGAGGCCGGCGCCCGCCTCGCCTCCTTCGAGGTGGTCGCCGCGGCCGCGAAGTACGACGGTGACCTCGCCTCCTCGGTGGCGCTCAAGCGTATGACGAGCGAGCTGGTGGGCCGCTTCGCCTCCGCCGCGATCGACGCGACCCGGGCCGCCACGGGCAACGAGCCGGTGTGCCGGTACGAGGCCGACGTCGAAGTGCCGCCGTCCGTGCGCGCCGAGGTGATCCTGCTGAAAACGATGGCGCTGCAGTACATCTACTCGAACCAGATGCACCTCGCCATTCAGCAGGGCCAGCGGGACCGGATCCTGCGCGTGGCCGACTACCTGATGGGCGCGTCACCGTCGAACATCGATCCGCTGTATTCCCCGGCCTACCTCGCCGCGGATTCCGACGCCGTCCGCCTGCGCGTCGTGGTCGACCAGATCGCGTCGATGACGGAGACGCGCCTGGAGCGGCTGGACGAGAAAGTGCTGGAGAGTTGAAAGATTGACACCTCTCCGCGCTCTGAGGGACATCGATTTCGATTGACCTGGGAAAACGCCGGATGCAGGTGTAGATCTTTCACGCCACGGGAGTCAGTAGACTGTTGCCGTGGTCGGCAGAATCCCGGAGCGTGACATCGCGGCGATCCGCGACCGTGCGCGCATCGAGGACGTGGTCGGCGAATACGTGGCGCTCCGCCCCGCCGGCGTCGGGTCGATGAAGGGCCTGTGCCCGTTCCACGACGAGAAGACCCCCAGCTTCCACGTGCGTCCCACGCAGGGCTTCTTCCACTGCTTCGGCTGCGGCGAGGGCGGCGACGTCATCTCCTTCCTGCAGAAGATCGAGCACGTGCCCTTCGTGGAGGCCGTCGAGCAGCTCGCCGACAAGGTGGGCATCCAGATCTCCTACGAGGGCGGCGCTCCCGGCCCCAAGCAGGACCGCGGCACCCGCATGCGGCTCGTCGCGGCCAATGCCGCCGCACAGAAGTTCTATGCCGAGCAACTGCGCACCCCGGAGGCGGAGATCGCCCGGACCTACCTCACCGAACGCGAGTTCACCGAGGAGGACGCTCGCTTCTACGGCTGCGGCTACGCCCCGTCGGGCTGGGACACCATGACGAAGGCGCTGCTGCGGCAGGGCTTCGACGTCAAGGAGCTCGAGGCGGCGGGCCTGTCCAAGCAGGGGCAGCGCGGCCCGATCGACCGGTTCCACCGCAGGCTGCTGTGGCCCATCAGGAACCTCGGCGGCGACGTGATCGGCTTCGGCGCGCGCAAGCTCTTCGACGACGACAACCTCGGCAAGTACATGAACACGCCGGAGACTATCCTCTACAAGAAGTCCCAGGTGCTGTTCGGTCTCGACCACGCGAAGAAGCACATCGCCAAGGGGCACCAGGTGGTGGTCGTCGAGGGCTACACCGACGTCATGGCCATGCACTCCGCCGGCGTGGAGACCGCCGTCGCGTCCTGTGGCACCGCCTTCGGCGAGGACCACGTCTCCCTCGTGCGGCGGCTCATGATGGACGACAGCTACTTCCGCGGCGAGGTGATCTACACCTTCGACGGTGATGCCGCCGGCCGCGCAGCCGCGATGAAGGCTTTCGACGGCGACCAGAAGATCGCCGGGCAGTCGTTCGTCGCCATCGCACCGGACGGCATGGACCCGTGCGAGCTGCGCCAGAAGCGCGGCGACGAGGCCGTGCGGGACCTCATCGCGCAGCGCGTGCCCATGTTCGAGTTCGTGGTGAAGACGCTGATCCAGGAGTTCGACCTCGACACCGCCGAGGGGCGCGTGCACGCGCTGCGCCGGTCGGTGCCCGTGGTCGCGCGGATCAAGGACATGGCACTGCGGGACGAGTACTCGCGCCAGCTCGCCGGGTGGGTCGGCTGGGAGGACGTCGCGCAGGTGTTGCGCCGCGTGCGGGAGGAGTCCGCCCGGATCCGCCGCGGCGAGGGGCGTCCCGGGCCCGGCGCGCCCGCACCGTCGACCAACCGGATCCGCGACGCGGTTCCCGAGGTCCCGGCACCCCGACCGACGGGGCCGCAGCGCCCCAACCCCGCCGACCCGGTGCTGTGGGTGCAGCGCGAGGTGCTCAAGGCCGCGCTGCAGGTGCCCGCGCTCGCGGGCATGGTCTTCGACGCGCTCTCCGACGACATGTTCACCGACCCCGCGTACCGCCAGGTGCGGCTGGCGATCGAGGCGGCGGGAGGCATCGCGGCGGGCCTGGGCGGCCCCGAATGGGTGGACACGGTGGTGCGCCACGTCGACGGTCCCGTGCTCGAGCCGCTGGTCACCGAGCTCGCGGTGGAGCCGATGCAGGTGGCGGGCGACCCGTCGCCGCGGTACGTCGAGTCGGTGATGGCGCGGCTGCAGGAGGTGTGGGTCGGGGCGCAGGTGGCCGACCTCAAGTCGAAGCTGCGCCGCATGTCGCCCAATTCCGACGGTGACTACAACCGCCTGTTCGGCGACCTCGTCGCGCTCGAGAGCTACCGGCAGAGCCTGCTCAAGATGGCCGTCGGCGACTCGGCGTTCTAGTCCGGTTCGGTCTAATCCAGGTCGGTCTTGGGGGAGTAGATCACCGTCTGCGCGTCGATCTCGCGCATCGTGCGCATCTTCGGATCGGGGTTGAGCTGCTCGGCGAGCTTGCGGCGCCCGATCTCCACGGCCTTCTTCGTCGCCGGGCTGGTGGCGATGGCCTTCGCGGTGCGGTTGATCTGCTCGTACCGGCGGCGTCCGGCCTTGGTGCCCAGCACGTAGCCGGCACCTGCGGCGATAACCAGTCGCATCATGCCGCCACTGTACCGGCCGCGGCCCCGCTCCGGCGGGCGGTCCCCGGCCGATAGGCTCGATCCATGAGCTCGTACCCGCCCGCCCAGACCGTCGCCGAGTTCGAGGCCGGGATCGCCGAGGTGATGCGCCGCATCGACGCCGCGGCGGCCCGGGCGGGGCGGTCACCGTCGGACGTGCGGCTGCTCCCCGTCAGCAAGACGGTGCCGCAGGAGCGGCTGCGGCTCGCCGTGGCTGCGGGTTGCCGGGAGCTGGGGGAGAACAAGCCGCAGGAGGCGAAGCGCAAGAGCGCCGAGATGGCCGACCTGGACGTCTCCTGGGCCGTGATCGGCCACCTGCAGACCAACAAGGCCAAGGACGTCGCCGCCGTCGCCGCCGAGTTCCAGGCACTCGACAGCGTCCGCGTCGCCGAGGCGCTCGACCGCCGGTTGCAGGCGCTCGGCCGCGGCCTCGATGTGTACGTGCAGGTCAACACGTCGGACGAGGAGCAGAAGTACGGGCTGCCGCCGGCCGAGGTGCCGGCCTTCCTCGCGGAACTGCCCGCGTTCGCTTCGCTGCGGGTGCGCGGCTTCATGACTCTCGCGGAGTTCGCCTCCGACGAGGAACGGGTGCGCGCCTGCTTCCGCCGGCTCCGGGACGTCCGGGACCGGGCCGTGCAGGACTGGCCCGAGGCGGTCGAGTTGTCGATGGGCATGTCGGGCGACTACGAGATCGCCGTGGAGGAGGGCTCGACCTGCGTGCGGGTGGGCCAGGCGATCTTCGGCTCTCGGGCGCTGCCCGACAGCCATTACTGGCCCGAGGGGCAGTAACCTTCCCCTCGTGCTGACCGATGACGAGGATCGCCAGTTCACCGTCGCCGACATCGCCGAGCTCCTGGCGGTCGTCGTGGCGCTCGGCCTGCTGTTCTGGCTGCTCGACCCCCTCAATCCGTGGTTGAAGTACCCCGCGATCCTGTTCGGCTCCGTCGCCGTGCTCGCGGTGTGGCGCGGCCTGCGGAGGGTGATCGCGAAGCGCAGCGGCGGCCGCGCCGGCGGGATCGCGCCCCTGCAACTGGTCGAGACGGTTCCGGGCGAGTACTCGCTGATCCTCCTGGCCGGCGGCACCCCGTCCGACGATGCCGTCGTCGCGCTCGGGCACGAGCCGAACGGCTACTTCTGGCAGGGCGTCGCCGAGCGGATCCTGCCCGAGCAGATGCGCGTGGGAATCCGGTTCGACAGCGAGGCGGGCATGTTCAGCGCGCGGAGCGACAAGGAGACCCTGGTGATCCTGGGCTCGGAGATGGCCCGGATCGCGACCGATCCCGCGCGTGTGCGCGAGGTGGTCGCCGCTGCGGAGGCCGACGGCTTCGTCTTCGACGACTGACGGCCCGGCGGGGGCGCGGCCCGGCACAATGGTCGGGTCCAGCGGTTGCAGACAGTGATCGGAGTCCCATCGTGCTCGGTCTCGTGCGCTCGTGTTCCACTCACCTCGATCCCGCGGTGCGGCGGCTCTGGCGCGCGCACCTGTGCGGGCTGTGCCTGATGCTGCGCGACACCGCGGGGCAGCCCGCGCGGGCGTTCACCAACACCGACGCCGCGCTGCTCTCGGCGCTCGTCGAGGCGCAGCAGCCGCGGCCGGCCGCCACCCGCACGGCCGGCCCGTGCGCGTTGCGCGGGATGCGGCGCGCCGAGGTGATCGCACCGGCGGAGCTCGGGGTACGGCTGGGCGCCACCGCCGCACTCACGTTGGCGTCGGCGAAGATCGGTGATCGCGCCGCCGAGCGGGAGGAGGGCCTGTGCGGCTCCGGTCCCGCGGGGCGCAGCACCGTCGGGCTGCTGCGGGTGACCGAGCGACGGCTCGGGCGTCGGGCCGGAGCCGACGCGCCGGTCGCCGCGGCGGCGCACGTTCCCGACGCCCTCGCCGGGCTCGCCGAGCAGGCGCGGATCGAGTCCCGCGCCACCGAGCTCGCCGAGGTGACCGCGCCGACGGCGTCGGCGGTCGGCGCGATGTTCGCGGCGTCGGCCGGGCTCGCCGGCTGCCCGGAGAACGAGGAGGCCCTCGGCGAGCTGGGCCGCGCCTACGGCGAGTTCGCGCACCTCGCGGACGCGCTGGAGGACTTGCCGCGCGACCGGGCGCGGGGCGACTACAACCCGCTCGACGCGACCGGCACGTCCGTGGACGCCGCCGTCGCGCGGCTGCAGGCGTTGCGCGACACCGTGATCGACAGGCTCGGCCGGGTCGAGCTGCGCGACGACCGGCTGGTGCGACCCCTGCTGCTCACCGCGATGGCCACGGTCCTCGCCGCCCAGCGCACGCCGATGACCAAGAAGTCGAAGAAGAAGCTGGGCAGGCGATCGGTCGAGGTGGGCGAGAACGCGGGCGACTGCTGCTGCGACGGCGACTGCTGTTGCGGCGACGGGTGCTGTTGCGACTGCTCGTGAGTCGGTCACGGTTTCGCCGGTCGATGATCAGGGGCGCGCGGTCCCGTGCCGACCTGGTGCGGTTCACGGGCGCGTGCCGGAGACGACGAGCATCTCGCACGGACCGACGAAACCGGTCGGATCGTCGAACTCGCCGAGTGCCTGCTCGATCCGTTCCCAGGTCCGACCGCGCGTCGATTCGTCGACCCCCGCGAGCATCTGGTGCAATGCGCCGAACGACTCCCGCTCGAACCGTGCGCACTCCGCCGAAGAGGAGAACCGGACGGGCGACGGAACGGCGGTCACGGCGACGTCCACGAGCCCGGCGTCGGCGAAGGCTGCGGCGGCGACGCCGTCGCCGGCGAGGCTGAACGGTCCGGGAAGGCCCGGCGCCGGCGCCGGCAGGCCGGCGGCCGCGCGGATGATGCCGACGGGTACCGCGAAGAAGCCGTTCCGCTCCGCAGCCGAGTACACCACGGTGGACACGCGGCCACCCGGTCGCAGCACGCGGCACATCTCCGACAGCGCGCGCCCGCGATCGGGGAAGTAGATCAGCCCCACCCGGGAGATCGCCGCGTCATAGGTCCCGTCGGGGATGGCGCGCAGGTCCTCCCCGTCGGCCTCCAGGGTCTCGATGTTCGTCAGGCCCGCGGCCGCGGCGGCCCGCGCTGCGAAGGAGAGGATCGCGGGCGAGATGTCGGTCGCGAGTACTCGTCCGGAGGTCCCCACTCGGTGTGCCGCGGCGAGGGTCTGGCCGCCGGCACCGGCGGCGATGTCGATCACGCGGGAGCCGGTGGTGACCCGCGCATCGTCGAGCATCCGCCCCGTGGATTCGCCGAGCCAGTCCTCGATCTGCGGGCCCCACCGATCCCAGGCCTCCGCGGCGGCCTGCCATTGCTCACGTGTGGTGGCCTTGAACACCGATGGATCGAAAGTGCTGGTCATGATCGTCCCTTCGTCGCTGATCTCCTCAGCATGCCGAGGGGCGCGATGCGCGGGCCAGTCCGAGAACTGGACCGCCCCGGGACTGATTCTGGACCTGCGGGCCGGGTGCGCTCACACTCGAAGGAGCGCCCGCACTCCGAGGAGGCTCGCCATGAAGGACTACAACCAGTACTGCCCGGTGGCCCTGGCAAGTTCGGTGATCGGGGAGCGGTGGACTCCGCTCATCGTCCGCGAGTTGATCCTCGGTGGCCGCAGGTTCAACGACATCGACCGTGGCCTTCCGGGGATCTCTCGATCGCTGCTCAAGGCTCGACTCACCTACCTGGAGCGCAAGGGCGTCGTCGAACGCGTCGCGTTGCCACGCGGAGGCGGGCACGAGTACGTGCTGACTCCCGCGGGCCGCGACCTCGAGCGGGTGATCATGGCGTTCGGTGAGTGGTCGGTGCGATGGATGTTCAGCGAACCCGAGCCGCGCGAGGTGGATCCGGTGACGTTGACCTGGTGGATGTCTCGGCGATTGGTGGCCGACGCACTGCCGGACAGGCGCACCGTCGTCGAATTCGACTACGTCGGCGACGAGCCGCTGCGGATCTGGCTCGTCATCGAGCGGCGGGAGTCATCGGTCTGTACGGATCCTCCGGGCTACGACACGGACCTCGTCGTCCGGACGGAGCCGGTGGCGTTGATGCGGGTGTTCTCCGGCATCACCGACTATCCGCGATCCGTCGCCACCGGGGGCGTCGTTCTGACCGGCCCCGCCGGCCTGATCCGGTCCTTCCCCACCTGGTTCGCGTGGAGCCCGTTCGCCCCCGCGGTACGGGAGCGACTCGCGGAGGCATGACGGGCCGGCGCTCGAGCGCCGGATACGACACCGCCCCGGAGGAAGCAACGGCTTCCACCGGGGCGGTGACGGATTCGGGTACTTAGGCCTCGACGCGGACGTCGGCGCGGGCCGGGATGACCACGGGGTGCACGCCGGACATGCGCTCGAGCACGCGGACCACCTGGCAGGAGTAGCCGTACTCGTTGTCGTACCAGACGTAGAGCACGAGGTCCTTGCCGTCGGCGATGGTCGCGAGACCGTCGACGATGCCGGCGCGGTGCGAGCCCACGAAGTCCGTGGACACGACCTCGGGCGACTCGATGTAGTCGACCTGCTGGCGCAGCTTCGAGTGCAGCGAGACGCGGCGGAGGTAGTCGTTGACCTCGTCCTTGCTGGTCGGCTTCTCGAGGGTGATATTGAGGATCGCCAGCGAGACGTCCGGGGTGGGGACGCGGATGGACGAGCCGGTGAGCTTGCCCTCGAGCTGCGGCAGCGCCTTCGAGACGGCCTTCGCGGCGCCCGTCTCGGTGATCACCATGTTGAGCACCGCCGAGCGGCCGCGGCGGTCGCCCTTGTGGAGGTTGTCGATCAGGTTCTGATCATTGGTGAACGAGTGCACCGTCTCGACGTGGCCGCGCTGGATGCCGTAGGCCTCGTCCAGGGCCGCGAGGACCGGGGTGATCGCGTTCGTGGTGCACGACGCGGCGGAGAGGATGTTGTCGGCGTCCTCGATCGTGCTGTCGTTGATGCCGTGCACGATGTTCTTCAGCGGCGCCTTGCCCGGCGCGGTGAGCAGCACGCGCTTGGCGCCCTTGCTCTTGAGGTGCAGGCCGAGGCCCTCCTCGTCGCGCCACTTGCCGGTGTTGTCGACGATCAGCGCGTCCTTGATGCCGTACGCGGTGTAGTCGATGGTCGACGGGTCGTCCGAGTAGATGACCTGGATCCGCGTGCCGTTGGCGATGATCACGTCGTTCTCGGCATCGATCGAGACCGAGCCGGCGAACGGGCCGTGCACGGAGTCGCGGGCCAGCAGGCTGGCGCGCTTCTCGAGGTCGTTCTTGACGCTGCGGCGCACGACGATCGCGCGCAGGCGCAGGCCGTGGCCGTTGCCGGCGTGGCTGATCAGGATGCGGGCCAGCAGGCGGCCGATGCGGCCGAAGCCGTACAGCACGACGTCGGCGCCGTCACCATCGGAGACCGGGACGTTGCGCTTGGCGATCTCGGCGCGCAGCAGCTCCTGCACGGCCTCGTCGGACTCGAGGTCCGCGGCGAGGACGGCCAGGCGCGCGATGTCGATCGACGCGGGCTCGGGCGCGATCTCCAGCAGGCCGCGCAGCACCTTCTCCGTCTGCGCCAGCGTGAGGGCCTGATGGCCCAGCTCCTCGGCGCGCTCGTGCGCCGAGATCACCGCGGAGGTGGAGAGGTTGATCAGGCGGTGCCCGTGGATCGACGACACCACACCGTGCTGGCGGTACAGCCGGCCGATGATGGGGATCAGGCGCTCGGCCTGCTCCTCACGGGCGACCCAGGCGTCGCGGTGGCTGTCGTACGCGCCGCGATGCCCATCGGCAGTCGCGGAGTTCGACGGGGACTCGGGCTCCAGCTGTTGCGTCACGCCCATCATTATGCAATGCGCTGACCGCGCCGCGAGCCACCGGGGCGATGGTGGGAGTGTGCAACCAATCGGCTCCGGAATGCCTGGTCACCGTGGTCGGTGCGGCGGAAGTGCGTTCACGCTCCACCGGGACGATCGCCGAGCGCGCGCTCGATCCGGTCGACGACGTCCGACGGTGCGCCCCTCGTGGCGTCGATCGCGACGTCGTGCGCGGGGGAGCGACGGAGGAGCGCCGCCTCGCGGTGGGCGCGATCGGCGAGAATCCGCTGGTGAGCAGGGTCGGCGCCGAGCAGTTCGTCGCCGGGGAGGCGTCCGGTGCTCTCCGCGGAGCGCAGTGCTACGCGGGCGGTGAGGGCCTCGTCCGAGGCGTCGAGCAGGACGCCGGCCAGCCCCTCGGGGTGCGCCTCGGCGACCAGGTCCGGGTCCCGGGTCACGACGATCAGGTCGTCTGCCCCGGCGTTCGCGTATCCCCGGGTCAGCGCCGCGTACGCGGCCGCGTGCACGTCGCGGTGGTATGCCGGGCCCTGGAAGCCGAGCTGTTCGACGTCGATGTATGCGGTCCCGCGCCCCGCCGCCCACCGGCGCCGGACCAGCTCCCAGCCCACGGTGGATTTGCCGGCGGCGGTCGCGCCGTGGAGCACCGTCGTCGGCAGCGGAGCGGCGCGCGCTCGGTGCCGTCGCCCAGGGCGCGGTCCGGGCGGTCGTCCGACGGGCGGCCAACTCGCGCGCCACGTCGTCGACATCGCGCGAGGTGGTGTCGACGGTGTCGGCCGCGCTGCGGTCGACCCGCGCGGCCAGCTCCTCGAGGTCGGCGAGCGCGTCCGGCGGCGAGCCGCGGTCCAGGTAGCGCCGCCGCAGCTCCGGCCACGCGCAGCGCAGCCGCACATGCGTGAGGTCGATGCCGGAATCCGCTGGGGCGTCGGCGAACACGGGGTCGCCGAGGTCCGGGTCGACGATGCCGGAGATCACCATCTGGCGGAGCCCGAGCCCCGCGAGGGTCCCGACCAGACGCCGGGCGTTCTCCGCCTTCACCACGTGCGGCGTGGCGCCCGAGAGGCGCTCGAAGGGGCCGAGCAGCCCGAGCTGATCGATGTCGACGTACGCGGCGTTCGCGCCCGCGGCGGTGAGCAGTTCGAACACCCGCCACCCGGTGGTGGTCTTGCCCGTCCCGGGCGTGCCGCTGATCCACAGCGCTGGCGTGGTCACGGATTCAACGTATCCGGGGTCGCAAGCGGATTTCCGTGACGATCCGCATGGTCCGTCGTGGTGGGGCAGGTGGGGCTCGAACCCACGACCAGCGGATTATGAGTCAGTAGTCCTCGATGCAGGCCAGCTCAGCTCGAATTCGGTCGGTCTCGTGACCTGCGAATAGTGGATGATTCAGTGCTGCACAGTCTCGGATAGTCCAGGTCTGTCGTACCGAGTTGAGGCACCGATGAGGCACTGAGCATCGAGGAAGTTTCACGCTGCGAGCTGTGGTCGAGGTTGTGAAGCTGTCGACTTCGCCAACAGGCCCCGTCGCCGATGCGGTGACGGGGCCTGTCCTTCGGTCATCGAGCGGTGGTGGACACGGACGCCCACGGGTCTGCGTTCGGGGCCAGCGCGACTCCTCCCGCGGGCACCGACTCCGCCTCGGTGAGCCACACGTTCGGCAGACTGAACACCGCCCCACCGGACACCTCGACTCGCACCACGGCGTGGCCGGAGTGGACCTCTCGCCACGCGTACGCGTGACCCGCGGCAACCGCCCGGGCAGCGTCTGCCCCGACATACGGAATGGGAGTCGGTGGCGGCAGCGGTGCCGACACGGCGTCGTGCGGGAGGACTTTCCCCGTGCCCACGCAACCCCAGAGGTTCTCATCGCCGCCGTCCGCGATCGTTCGCGCGGATTCGACAGGGGCACCCCACGCGTTCGGGTCGAGGTTGAAGACGGCTCCGGCGGGGCTGCGCAGGTAGACCTTGCAGGGAGTGTTCCACTCGTTCGGCTCCGCCCACAGATAGGCGTGTCCGCGCTCGGCTGCTTCGGTCGCTCGGACACGATCCGGGCCGATGAACCGGTCCGTCCACGGCCTCGCGGGCGGCGCCGCGAACGTGCTCGACGGTGTAGCGGTTTCGGTACCGCCGGTGCTGCATCCCGCGAACAGGATCGAGGTCGCCGCGAGTGCCGCTGCGGCGGCGTGCTTCCGGTTCATGATGCTGCGCTCCATCCATCAGTCTCGGACTCCGGCGAAGACACAGGATTGGGCTCCGGAAAGTGCTCCGACTCGGTCGAGTTCGAGGCCGCCTCGGTGGCATGTTCCTGCTCCACCTGCGGACCCAGGCCGAGCACGGTCTCGAGCTCGGCGAGCACGGCGAGGTGAGCCAGGGCGACGCGCTGCGCCTTCGGTGTCGAGGCGGCAGCGGCGGCGCGTCCGCAGCGTGCCCAGGCGTCGGGGAAGAAGGCGCGCAACTGCCCGACGTGCGGGCGGCCTTCCTCGACCGCGTCGATGATCCTTTCTGCGTCGGCGCGGCTGCGGTCGTCGAACCGGTCGAGGCGCCGGGTGAGGGCGAGTGCCAACTGGAACTTGTTGATGGACATCGGACTTCCTTTCAGTGGATGTTTCGGTGTGCGCGCCGGTGTACCGCACGCGAGATCAGGACGAAGAACGCGACGCGGTTTCGGACGACGCATCCGGCTGCGCGACGAGCCAGTTCCCGGGCCGATTCGGGTCGGGAAAGAGTTCGGTTCCGATGCGCGTTGCCCACGTTCTCGCGGCAGCGAGCCGGGCGCTCAACGTCTGCGGTCGGATGCCCAGCGCGGCGGCACATTCGGCGAGGGTTGCGCCGGCCAGGAGGAGCGTGCCTACGAGCTGGAGTTCGGCTTCGGCGACGGCGCCCTCCGCCGCGTGAAGCAGAGCGAGGGCGCGCAGCCCGTCGGCGGGTTCAACGTTGTCTCGGCCGGCGATCGCGGCGATGCCGGCGAGGGCCCGGATGTGAGCGTCCTTCAGATCGCGGGCGTAGTGCGACGTGAGCTCTCGGCCCGCGAGCAGGTTACTGGTGACGGGTGCTGGCGTTCGGCCCATGGTGAGACCTCCTGTGCTGGACGAGGGTTGGTCTATTCCGGGTTTGAGCCGTCCGTTGAGGCACGGATTGATGCGCGGATTGAGTCCGGGATTGATCGTCTATTGGCTCCGACCGTCCGTTCCAGAGGAAGCACACGGTGTGCGTCTGTTCGCGCGCGCGGGCGCGCGCCCGCGCATTGGGACACTCCCGGGGGCTTTCATGAACCGGCCTTCGGTGGAGGCCAATAGATCGAATTGGCCTGCACCGCATGTCGACCGGTTGATGGACTCGTTGACCAGACCCGTCCGCTCACTCCGGTTCGCTTTCGTCCGGGGCGGGTGCGGGCCGGTGCACGCTCGTACAGAACGGCGTGCGCGACCGCGCCCACCTGCGGGTACGCGTCGATCCGCTCGATGCCCCGGTGCTGGTTTCCGATCACGAGCTCGCGGCGGTTCCGGTGGAGGATCCAGATGCTCTTGCTGCCGTCCGCATGCGTGACGGTCCAGGTCCCGAAGGTCTTCGGTCCCAGCGCGTACGGCTCGTCCTCCCGCACTCGCTGCATCTCCGCGCGCATCTCCCGCTCCGGCATGGCGGCATGCACCGGGCACAGCGCCCAGATCCACCGGTGCGGCCGCGCCGGCCCGCCGGGCTCCCCGCACACTTCGCAGGTGCGGCTGGACACATCTCTCACCTGGCGGCACAGCTCCCGGATCTGCTCGAGCACAGGCGGATCGGCGTCGACGACGTCGGCGTCCAGGACTCCGAACTTGGACCGCGCGCTCACCTTGGCGTGCGGGTCGAGCGCAGCGACATCGCGCTGAAGTTGCAGGTACAGCCCGCGCCAGCCGGGCCCGCCGACATGCGCCGGCCACACCGTCGGTGTCCGATCGGTCTCGGCCGTCTCCTGGTGCTCCGGGCACGCCGCCGGCAGTGTTCCGTCCGGGCCGGGCAGCATCTGGCCCGGCTTGCCGCACACTGTGCAGGTCCTGATCGACGCGCCCTCGGCGGTGAAACAGGCTTCGCGAACCTGCTGCAGCACAAGGTCATCTGCGTGATCGACGTGGAGGTGCAGGTACGGTTCGACCTCGAGCACGCTCACCCGCGCGTACGGGTCGAGCTCGGCGACGTCGGCCTGCAGCTGCTGGTAGGGGGCGTGCCATCCGGGTACGTTCATCTCCGGCCACTCGGTCGGGGTGCGTTCCTGTTCACTCATCGCTTCCTCGTCTCGATTGTGAGTTCGTCTTCGCTGGCCGGCCGCACCGGTACGCAGGCGATGTCGATGCGTCCTTCCACTTCGACGACGACGCGATGATCGTCGCCGTGCATCGCTACGCCGAGCTTCCGGCAGCGGTCGATCACAGCCGTGACGCTCGGCACCGTGACCTCGAACTGCACCGGCCACGGCGTCGGGAACGCATCGGTGCGGAGCAGCTGGATCTCGCAGCCGTCGACCGTTCCGGTGACGACATCGTCACCGGCAGGAGTGAACTCGACGCCGAGAACCGCCGCGAGCTGCGCGCCTGTGACCTCCTTCGCGGGGTGAAGAGCGTGATGCCGCGGATCATGAGCGCTCGTCCGCGTCGAGTTCAGCTGCCCGCGCGGTCACTCGCCGCGCGAGGTCGTCGGCCTTGCTCTGGTGCAGGTCCGCGGTCGACGCCCACAGCGCCCGCGAGGTCAGCTGCGACAAGCGGTCGCGATCCTCGCCGGTCAGTCCGATGCGCGCGACGGCCTCGGCGGGCAGCGTGTCGAGCAGGTTCGCCAGCGCGGCGCCGCGCTGGACCACGCGATACAGCTGGGCCCTGCTCTCGACGTCGCGGCCGGGGCCGCTCGTTAGACGGGTGATGATGTTCTCGCTCACTTCTGCTCCTCCTCGATCTTCGTTGTCTCCGTACAGGTCAGGCCGCTGCCGTCCGCGAACTGGAACCGCGCCTTCTCGCCCACCTTCGGCCACGACAGGACCCACCGGAGCGCCCGCTCGACGCCGTCCTGCGGCATCACCGCACCGGCGCCGGCGTGGCAGGTGAGTGTCATCGCGTCGAGGTCCAGCATCAGGTGGGACCCGCAGCCGGTGCGGATCGTCCACCGTCCGCGCGAGTCGGGGAGCGGCTCGGCCGAGTCGACGACAGAGGTGGGTGCGGCCACTGCCTCGACTGCGGTGACCGCGACCGTCACCGTCTCGCCGGCGGTCACGGTGATCCGTCCGATCGGGCCGGTGCGCGGCTCGGAGCAAAATCCATGGCCGGCGTCGAGGAGGCGTTCACCAGCGGCTTCGAGGTCCGGGACCTGCAGAGTGAGAACGATGGGCGAGACGGGTTCGCCGATCGCGGCGAGTACGGACGCGAGGTACGCGGCGTCAGGGTCGTCGGGATCGGCGAGTACGCGGGCGAGAGTTACAGGCATCGTTTGCCTTTCAGGACAACGCCCCCGCAGCCCGGTCCTTCAGGCTGCGGGGCGGCGTTGCCTGCCCGTGGTGCTGCTCATGTGCTCCAAAATAGAGCACGACACCGACACGGAGCCACTGAGTTCCACGAACGCGCAGGTCAGCAGGTTCGCGGAAGGTGTGGACCGTCGCGGGGTGGAGGCTCAGATGATGAGCCCCGAACGCCGGAGTTGGGATTTCAGGTTGTCCGCGGCTCCCGGCAAGAAGCCCCTCGATGTGATCGCAAGTGAATGTGTCCGTCCTTCCTGTCACGATCCCCGCTATGACTCAATCGAACTCAGACCGCCCGTCAACGGGGGACCCCATCCGGCAGTGGGCAGCGATCGCAATCTCGATCGTGGCCATCGTGCTAACCGCGGCCGGGCTCTTCCTCTCTAACAAGAACTCGGTCGACGCGATCAAGGCTTCGGCCGACCAGAACTCTCGATCGATAGCGGCGGCATCTGCGCAATCTGTCGCTGACAAGAAGCTCACCGCCTATGTCGATTTCCTCGAGGCGACACGGATGGCAATCGGGGAGATCTCGTCGTTCGCCGGTCAGTACTACCTGGACGAGTATGGAGCAGTGCTGCCAACCGAGGCTGTCGGTTCCCGTCCACCGGAGAAGATGTTGGGCCCGCTCGTGAAAGCGGCGCAGGCCCAAGCAACGAGCGATTGGAAGCTCAACGCGTTCGACAAGGACGAACAAGCCCACCACACCGCATGGCGCATGTACGCCTACGTCGGTGGGGTGACGTCTGTCGTCAAGCTGTGGGACGACGAGGTCGTCAACGCGGCAGTCCGTGCTTCCGGGATGGGAGAGAACGTGACTGCCGATGGTTACGCGCGCTTGGCCCACCTCAACGCCGTGTCGGAGATCGAGCGGCGCGTGTTCGAGATACCCGTCTGCGAGATCGACGACTCCGCAGCGTGTGAGAGGAGCGTGCGACCGGAACGCAAGAGCTACGCGTACACCGGTGAGGCGATACCGGTCCCGGATTCGACTCGCTCGCCGAAGGTAATGGTCGCGACTTTGGAGAATCAGATCCGTGCCGTAGCGGGGGTGTCTGCTCCTGGACCGAGCGCGGTGCCGAAGTAGCGTGCGCAGATCGTTCGTGATCCTGGTTGTGGTGCGGAATTGGTGGGGTGAACCCGACCTCCGAAAGCGCGCCGCACCCGCTACTTAACCGCCAGGTTTGGTAGCACTGCAGGTCACAGCGTTTCGGGGCCTCGGGAGGCGGATCTTCATGAAACTGATCGGATACTTGCGAGTGTCAACAATCGAGCAGGCTGAGCACGGCTTCGGCCTAGATGCGCAGCGCGCCGCGATCAAGGCGGCAGCAAAGGCGGGCGGACACCGCATTGTTAGATGGACTACCGATGAGGGACTGTCGGGCGCGAAGCCCGCCGACGAGCGTCCCGGTCTCACTGAGGCGCTCGAAGCGATCGCGGCCAGCGACGCGGACGGACTCATCGTCCGCGACCTCGACCGACTCGCTCGATCGGTCACCGTGCAAGAGGCGGTGCTCGCAAGTCTGTGGCAGAAGCCCCGCAGTGAGGTGTTCACCGCGACCGGCCCTGTTCCCCGTGACGACCCCGACGACCCGATGCGCACCGCCTACCGCGAGATGACCGCCGTGTTCGCTGGCCTCGAGCGGCGGATGATCAGCAAGCGTCTCCGTGATGGCCGTAACGCGAAGGCCGCGAAGGGCGGATGGGCCGCGGGCCGCACGCCGTACGGGTATCACTCGGAGAAGAAGGGGGAGCGCAGCGCGGGCAACGCGCACGGCGCCTTGGTCGAGATCAACGATGAGCAGCGGGTCCTAGCGCAGATCCTCGAGCTGTCCGAAGGCGGCAAGAGCTCGCGGGAGATCGCGGCGATCCTGACGGCTCAAAAGGTGCCGACCAAGCGTCGCGGGCGGTGGCAGTCGGCGACGATCACGCGGATTCTGGCAAGGCGCCAGGAATCGGTGGTCCCGAAGGGTGTCGCTGCTTAGGGGTGCTGCTGAGCCACAACGCCGCGCTCGATGTGAGCCCACCGAGCTGTCCTCGCCATCATGTACTAGCCCCTGCCTCCTTCTCACTGCTGGCCGGTACTCGCTCACTGAGCGCAGGCGACGTCGGACGCGGAGGAGGCTCACCTGAGAGGCTTCTCGTCGATCGAATGGATCAGCGACGACAGCCCGATGCAGGAGTTGTGCGTGTCACTCATGATGTGCCGGCGCTACTACGTATCCGGCACCTGAAGCGCGAGGTGGCTGGTACCTCCGTCTAGGGCCGCCGCGGCAGCTTAGAGTTATGTCGTTCTGGGATGAGGAGGCTACGAAATGAACCAGGTCATGAGGGCGATGTTGGGGAACGTCGTGTACTTTGCCGGCTTCGCTGTCGGCGCGGCGATCTTCTACTACTTTGGCTTTGCTGAATGGCAGGATCGCGATGACGTTGTCCGGTGCGGCGGGGCTGGCGGCGCGGAGATGCACCCTGGCGACAGGTGCACCTACGGCACCGACGTCAAAACTTACGAGGAAGTCAAGAGCAGTACGCAGGCCGGGTGGGGGCCGCTCGGCGCGATGGCGCTCGGTACCGTCGTGATGGTTGGGTCTGTCGTGCAGTTCGTGAAGGAAGTGCGTGTCGAACTCCGTGACGATGCCAAGCTAGGCCTCCCCAGGAATGCGAGCAAGGCGGACTCTCCCTCATCGGGCGAGGCTGAGAGTGGTGCGAGCGTGGTCGACGGGGCGATTGGCGCATCGGATGTTGCCCGCACGGTACGGGAACTGGCCGGGCAGTCGGTGCTCGTTCGGGTTCATCCCGAGCCACCGTACGTGCACCTCGCTGTACCGGTTGACGGTGTCGACGGCTTCCTCCTTGTGCATACGTCGCCGGCGGCGGATCAGAGCTACATCTACAGCCGGATGCAGTGGGAGGCTGTGGTCGCGCTCGTCGTTCGGGTGTCGTCCTTCGGTGGTGCGCGGGTGTTCAACGCCACTGGAGAGTCCGTCGTGCTCACACGCGCGGATCTGGGTGCGCCGAGCGGCGCGTAGAAGGGGTACAACCGGTCGATCTCTGAGAGAAGGCGCTACCGCTCTTGCTCTTGACCGGGCTCACCGCCAACAGGATTCCCGCCGCGGCTCGTGAGAGTTAGGCGTTACGCCGCGATGCAAGGGCCGCCGTCACGAATGCCACAAGTGCGACTAGCGCGGCGCCGGTGACCACCCACAGGCCTGACATCACCGAATTGGTTACGCTGGTGCCGGGGTGGTCCGCCCAGCGATCCCAGAGCGCTGGCTTCGCGATAGCGGCGATCGCGACCACGGTGCCGATGGTGGCGAGCACGGCACCAGATACTGCGATGAACCGCCGCGGTACGGCTAACGTGACGAGTCCGATGAGAGCCAGGATGCCTCCGATCCAGAGCGTGGCTATCCCGAAATTTGACCAGGCGGACCCCCACAGTATGTCCGAAGGAGTCCCACCGGGGTAGATCGCTTGAATTTCAGGGATCCCGATCCCGCGAGCCCGTGCAATGTAGGAGTCGGGCCTACCCGGCTGCACGACCGTGCTCGGGTATGCGGACTGCATCCAGGGCATGAACGCCCCTGCTGCCATCGTGGCGCCGCCGGCCGCGGCAACGACACCTGATAGTCGCGCTGCGACCGCCTTGGATTTCGCCGGTTGTCGCGTCGCCTTGGACGGCGGCTGAGCGTCGGCACGTCGCTGCGTGGGATCGAACTCGCATGGTGGGCCGGGCGGGTTCGGGTGCACCTGAGCGCTGGTGCGGAGCTGGGTCGGATCGAACTCGTCGGGGACGGCTGGCAGGTTCGAGAACGCCGTGGGATCTCCCCGCACTACCGTGGGCTCGGTCACAGCTGCAGCCGCTGTGCGGGTTTCGGCGAGCGCGGCACTCAGTTCTGCAGCGAACGCGGCACTTGACGAAAAGCGGTCCGCAGGGGACTTTGCCATCGCTCGAGTGATCGCTGCATCCACGCGTGAACTTAGTTCCGGACGGGCGGCTTGCGCACTGGGTACCGGCGCGGTCACATGCGCCACGATGACCGCACCGACGTTGGTGTGCACGAACGGAACCGACCCCGTCAGCAGGTGGAACGCGGTCGCCGCCAGCGAATACTGGTCCGACCGCGGGTCCACCGGCTGCCCCCGCAACTGTTCGGGCGAGGCGTAGCTGATCGTGCCCAACGCCATCCCTGTTCCCGTCAGCTCCGAGTTGTCCACCCCCAGTGCAGCGATCCCGAGATCTGTCAGCAGCACCCGGCCCGTGGTGCTGATCATGATGTTCGCGGGCTTCACGTCCCGATGGATCAATCCCTGCGCTCCCGCGAAGTCCAGTGCGCCAGCCACGTTACCGACGACTCGCGCGACCTCGCCGGTATGCATTGGACCCCGCCGCACGTACTCGGACAGGTCTATGCCGTCGACATAGTCCCGCGTGATCCACAGCCGGCCGTCGGCCTCGCCCCGATCGTGCACCGTCACGATATTCGGGTGACTCAGCGACGCTGCGCGATCCACCTCGCGCTCGAACCTCGCACGAAGCTGCGGGTCATCAGCCGGGTGCGCGGCGAGGAGCTTCAACACCTCGCGACGCGGTAGCCGTGGGTGCCGGACGACATACGCTTCGCCCATCCCACCGGCGCCGAGCTGCCGCTCCACGGTGTATCCGGCGAATACTTCCCCTACCTGCAGCATCGCTCACCTCCCGAACGAAAGATGGCAGAAGAAGGCGCGATCCCTGATGGCCAGGAATCTCCGACTAGACCAGATTTCGGGCACTTTGTTTCGAAGACGCTGACAAATTGACGTATGGCCATGCTGAAGACCATTCACCATCCCGGTGTCGTGGGACGCGTGGCAATGGCAGGTCATTCTTCAGCTGCCGGTTCGCTGGTCAATGAATCGCACATGGGGCGCGATACGATCTATCAATACTGCGAGTTCCTCGATCGACGGGGACCAATCTGACCCGTAGTCGATGTAGTCGAATCCGAGAAAGCCGAATCGGAATGGAATGTGGTTTCCGGACGCGTCCTGCTTCGTCTGCAATATCGCCAGTCGCTGCTTTCGTCTAGTTGCGTCGCCAAAGCTTGTCTGGGTGGTGTGGACGTAGGTGTAAGCGATGACGGATGAGGTGTCCGCCCATCGAATTGTTGATCGCTCGTTGGTAAAGCCGTCGGTATCTAGTGAAGCACCGGTAGATCGACCGCTGCCGTTACGAATGGTGATCTTCCCGCTTTTCGCTAGTTCTTCCATCGACCGTTCCACCTGGTCGGCGCGAAGCGCGTAGTCAGCGCTACCAATTTCGGTTCTGAACTGGATCCGAGGGCAGTACCGCTGAGCGGCGGCCCGAAGTTCGTTGAAGTTGTCGGTGTAGTTGTTACCGAGAAGGGTGGTTCCGTACTGAAGAGGGCGACCGTTGTCGTCGCGATCGGTTGAGGTCACAACGAGAGAGTTGACAGCGCGATCGGTGGCTTTGGTCTTAGTAGGGGCATTGGGCAAGTACTGGGCCTTGGTGAACACGAATTCCATCGCGACGACGCGGTCCCACGGCAACGAGAATCCCTTCGATTGGATTCCCGAAGCGCTGACAGTGATCAGCGGCTCCCCAGCCGCCGTTTTAGCTCGAGCTAGCGAGATGAAATGAAGAACGCCGAGCCCAAGAATGACTAGCACGACAAGGAGTCCCCAGCCGATGCCCATCAGGTACACGATCACTCCAGCGGCCAATCCGATTGCGAGCAGTATCGCGTCCGTGGTTTGTGGCCTTTTCGATTTGGGTGCAGTGCGGACGATGGACACCGAGGAAGCGTTTGCGTCGTAGGGGCGGTCCTCGAAGGCCATCCTGTTGCCCCCTTCCGTGGGTCTTGATGTCTCGTTCTGTGCCTCGCTCGGGAATGCGTGGTCGGCGGAAGGCGGCGGAGGATCGTGTTTGTGCGCGTCCGCGTGCTTCTCGTTCAGACTTCCGCGGTTCGCGCGAATCGGCCAGATTGGTGCGCCGCGGTTGCTACCGGGCTTCATGATCAGTCGATCGTCATGTCCATGTTTTCGACATTCGTCCGCGAATGCAGTTGCTGCGTCGGTGTTGTTCATGAAGTGTCGATGCTCGTTTTCGGACAGGTAGTAGTACTCGTCGTAGTCGATCATCCCGGTTCCGACAGGAATGGAAAGATAGAAGCGCCCTGTCGGGACTTCGATCCCGATCTCGTAGCATTGTTCGCGTGTGGAGTATTCAGCGTGAAATCGTCTCATGCTCGAACTTTCTGAGTGTCTGTCTCGATCTGGGAGCCGGCGGGAGTGCAACGTCGTTAGAGGACCCGCTTGTTGTCGATGTAGACACCGCCCCCGTCGGCCGTGGCGGTTCCACCGAGGTTGATTGCCCACCAGTCCGCCAGTTGGTTCGGTGCAAGAGCGGCAAGTCGCTGCCTTCCCGCCGCCAGTCCTCGCGATCCATCAGTGCCGATCAGGTCGCCCGTCACGTTCAGCGCCCCGCCCTCAGCGGTGTATGCGTCCCACATCTCGGTCGGATACACCTGATTGTCTTCTGACGACGGTTGATAGAACTGGGCGACAGTTTTCGTGCCCACTCCTGACGCGCGAACAGTCCAGTCGTTCGTACGTCCCTTGTTGCGCATCGCGAACATGCTTCGGGTCCACAGCACATTGCCCGTCGCGGGATTGACGGTGCCGACGAGAATATTGTCGCCGACGCTCCTATATACCACTGGCAGCGGCGACGCCGGCTCGTCGCACCAGCAGTCGTCGGCGGGTGACCATTCTGCCGGAAGTGCCTTCACGGCGCCGTTGCGGTCCACTGCTTCGAACGGTCCCCTTGTGGTCTTCATGAGTAGCCCGGCGGCTGAACCGCTGATTGCGGTGGTCTCGAGGGTCGTCCGGTCACGTTGCAGGAGCACCCGGCCGTCGCCGGCGAGAATGCGTGTCTCACCTTTGGCGAAGGGGTCGGAAGGTGACGGCCTTGTAATGGCGATCGCCATTCCTGCTTCCGGGTAGACCTTCACCATTTCACCGGCGAGGCGCCAGGCCACGGATCCATCGGGGCGGTAACCTGCCGCGGCTTTCCCGCCACCGTGACTCGTGTAGGTCACCAGGATGTCCCCCAGGAAGGCGATGTCGCTTCCCGCAGGCTCGGAGAGACGCAACATCACTCCTGATACCAGGTCAAGCACGGTCACAAGCTGTGATTGCGCGCAGGCGAACTTCGAGCCGTGGACCGCGCACTGGAAGGTAGCGCCTCCGGCGTAGGGGATTGGCCCGCGCAGCGCTTTGCCGGTCGCTGCGTCGAGGGGAAGGATCTGAGGATTGATCTCGGCGGAGCGGACGAAGACTGCGGTCTTCTCATCGGCGGCCTTGAAAGTCAGGCCGGTCGCAACCTGCCAGCGCCAGCCATCGGGCTTACGCTCCAGCGACGGCAGCAACGGCGAGACCGACGTCCGCGATAGCGCAGCGGCCTCCGCCGTCGGATCCTGGATAGGCAGGTGCGCCTGGTTCGACGACAGCCACCACCGGTACCCCCCGTAGCCACCAGCAACGACCAGCAGAACTGCCACAATTGCAGCTGCCAGCACTACTGTCGGCGTTCGGCGACCTGCTGGTCGTGATTCCCCCGAAGCGACCTGTAGCTGATCTTGACCGCGCAGGTGCGTACTCTCCGGATCGCGTAGATCAGTGGGGTCCAGACCGTACCCCGCCGACCGTGGGTATGAGTGTGCTTCGGCCTGGATGGCACTGGACACTGTGGGCGGAGGCGGGTCGTCAAGAAGGGCTGCCTCCAGTGCGGTGGCGAACTCAACGCTGGAACCAAAACGGTGGGTGGGATCCTTGGCCATGGCTCGGCCCAGAACGGCATCCACAGCCGGGGTGAGGTCAGGCCGGGCGAGCCGGATGCTCGGCGGCGGTTCGACGAGATGACCTGTGATCACGCTCGCCGCGTTGCTGCTCGCGTACGGGGCGGTCCGAGCGAGAAGCTGGTAGGCGGTGCACGCCAGTGAGTACTGGTCAGATCGAGGTCCGACGGGGAGCCCGCGCAACTGCTCGGGCGACGCGTAGTTCAACGTCCCGACGGTGACACCAGTGCCGGTGAGGTCCGAGCTGACGTCGTCGCTCATCCGTGCAATGCCGAAGTCGGTGAGCAAGACGCGATGATCGGTGCTCACCAGAATGTTGGCAGGTTTGACATCGCGGTGTACGAGTCCGCGACCGCCGGCGTAGTCGAGCGAGTCCGCGACGGTGGCGATGATCTGTGTGACCGCGGGGTTGGAGAGCTGCTGCTCAGCAGAAATCTTCGCGACGTCTGCACCTTCGATGTAGGCGAGTGCTATCCAGAGCCGGCCGTCGTACTCACCTCGATCGTGCACGGTCACGATCGCAGGATGGGCCAGGCCAGCGGCAAGATCGGCCTCGCGCTCGAACCGAGCACGATAGTGATCATCCGTTGCCAACTGTGGTGCCAGCACCTTCAGTGCATCGGACCGCGGCAACCGCGGGTGGCGCGCGACGTACACCTCACCCATGCCGCCGGCGCCGAGTAGCCGCTCAATCCGGTACCCAGCGAAATCGTCACCTATTTGCAACATCACCCCTCCTCGCAAGTCATGCTGCCACGCCCTGGTTGGCGCTGGCTTGGATTATTCCGACACGCACGTCAGTCTGCACAGAGGCCGCAGGTGTCGGGCGTTCGAGCTGTGGGAGAGGACGTGAAATGAGGTTGGGTCTCTGCCCGCGTCCATTGGCTCTCTTCGACAGGTTCAGCGCGACGCCTCCCGCCGGGTGATCGCCGCTTGCGGTTCACGCTCAATCGAGACATCGGGTTCGGCACAAGCACAAGGCAAGCCGGAGCCAAGACCGCGCCCATAGTGTCCGCGATAGTAATCCGACCAGAGTGCCCGGCGGTGATATCTGGCACTTCCGCTCGGGAGCACATTCACCGGTGTTGTCCAGCCGACTCAAGACCTTGAGAACAAGAGGAGAACCAGATGAAGAGGTCGTTCCATATCGTCAGTGCAGCCACCACTGTGGCGGCGATTGCTGTCGTTCTGGTGGCGGGGTGCGGTAGCTCAGATTCCTCGACCGCCGACGGTGGCGGCACCAAGGATGCGCCGACCCCGGCCGTCAGCAGCAAGTCCGCGAAGGATGTGGTGCTGACCGCGGCGGAGCTTCCGGCCGGCATCGACGTGCTTCCGGTGACGGATGCGCAGTTGCAGTCGGCACTCGACCAGATCACCACCTCCGCCGATACGCTCAAGGCTGTTCCTGCGGAGTGCGGCTCAAAGACCGCGATCGTTGATGCCACGGCGCGGCTGGACGTTTCGAAGTTCGGGATGATCGCGGGCAGCTCGAAGTCCGGTCTGGTGTCGGAGTCCGTGCTCGTTGCCCACCCGGACATCGCCAAACTGCGGAGCGCCTTCACCGGCCCGTGCAAGACGATGACGGCGGACCTGACCTCCCAGGGCGTATCCGTGTCGTCGCAGATCACCAGGACCGTAATCGACACGCCGAAGGGCAGGGCGACCGACCTGCTAGTGGTGCGCGAGGATTCGACTTCGAACGCTGCTGGCCAGCGGGTCACGCAGCAGTCGTACCAGGGATACGCACAGGTCGGCGGCTATGCGGTAACGGTGAGTGTGAAAGTGATGACCGGCACTCCGGACAAGAAGCTCTTCGACGAGCTCCTCACCAAGTCGATCGATAAGGTCGCGCAGGCCTAAGTGGTCGTGCACACGTCGTAGGCGACCGACTCCGGTCTGAGGGCGGCGCAGCAGCTCATCCAGAATGCCGACCTCCCGGCTCTAGCTCCCCGGGCGGGATCTCAGTCTCCCCGACCGTCCGCGAACGAGTTGCGCTAGCTTTCACTACAGAAATGGGGAGGTTGCTGTGCTCGAACCTGGGACGACGTTTGCCGGATACGTGATCGAGCGTGCGCTCGGTGCTGGGGGCATGGGTGAGGTATACGTGGGCCGGCATCCTCGGCTACCGCGCAGCGACGCGCTGAAGGTGCTCGCGCCGCAGCTGGGTTCGGATCCGCAGTTCCGTGCTCGTTTCGAGCGGGAGGCTGATCTCGCTGCGTCGCTCTCACACCCGGCGATCGTGAAGGTGCACGACCGTGGTGAGTCGGAGGGGCGGCTGTGGATCGCGATGGAGCTGGTCGACGGTGTCGATCTTGCACAGCGCCTGCGGGAGACGGGGCCGTTCCCAGCCTCAGAGGTCGCGTCGGTGGTCTCGACGATCGCGGACGCCCTCGACCGTGCCGCCGGACGCGGCCTAGTACACCGCGACGTGAAGCCCGCCAACATCCTGCTGTCGACCGACGGTGACGTCCTGCTCACCGACTTCGGCATCGCACGGATGGGAGGGGAGGCATCCGAACTGACCGGTACAGGTGTGACCGTCGGAACGGTGAACTACGCCTCGCCAGAGCAGTTGCAGGGCCGGCCACTCGACGGCCGCTCGGACCAGTACTCGCTGGCGTGCACGGCGTTCCAGCTGCTCACAGGAGAGGCGCCGTATGCGGACTCGAACGCCGCGATCGTGATCGCCGGGCACCTCGGGCTGCCTCTACCGTCGGTCAGGGTGCGCCGCCCGGATCTGGCGCCGCAGCTCGACGAGGTGCTCGCCCGGGCGACCGCGAAGTCGCCCGACGCGCGGTACGCCTCGTCCGGCGAGTTCGCTGCCGCGTTCGCGCACGCGTGCGCCGCTTCCGTGCCCGGCCGCACTTTCGTCGTCCCGGCAGTGCCGCCCTCCGCGGATCCGGATCGCACGTTCATTCCCGGCGCCCCCGTAGCGGAACACGACGCCCCTACGCAGTTGCGTGCGGCGAACAGCTCGGCTCGGGCGAACGCGATCAAGTCCCACCGCGGCTTCGCCGTGGCCGCCGTCGCAGTCGTAGCGGTGATCGCTCTGGTCGCGGGTGTCGTCGTGTGGCGGTCGGTCAGTTCCCAGGGATTGGACGACAGCAGCGTTTCTCCCGAAGCGGCTGGTCTACCACGTGTGCTTGCGACGCCTGTGCTGGGGTCCGTGGCGCGGAAGCCGTCCGGTCCGAAGTGGACATACACACCGGCATCCGGACGGGCCTGGAAAGCTATCGGCGGTACCGCGGCTGTGACGCTCTTCGCTTCGTCCGTGGGGATGGACAAGGATTTCATTGACCTCGTTTCCACAGAGACCGGCACCCTCATCAACCGGATTGCGGTCGGAAAGGCGCCCGATGTCTGCGACGCGGACCCGCAGGGCTCGGTGGTGGTGTGCCGTATCCGGACGAGCACGTACGCCAAGATCGCGGTCGTCGACCTTGCAGCTGGCCGGATCAAAGTCATCGACACCGGGCTTGACAGTCCCGGAGTGCCGTACGCAGACGGCGGCCGATTTGTGGTCAGTGGACGCAAAGGGTCTCTCGGACGAAACATCGAGGTTCAGGTCTACGACTCCGATGGTTCGCAGGTGTGGCGTCAAGAGATGCCCTCTGCCCAGATGCTCCCCGGGGCGGGTGTCGTTGCCGCGACAATCACAACGAAGAGCCCGTTCGGTGACACGACAGTGCTCTCAGTGCGCCGGGTCTCCGATGGCAAGGAAGTACTGCGCCGCGACAACTACCGCCGCGCGGATCCGGATCTCGGCGGATTCTCGGGAGGGTTCGCGGTCGACAGCGACGGTGGCGAAGAGCTCTACTCCACTGACGGAACCAGGACCGGGGCTGCGCCCGCAGGATGGTCGATGCCCTTGATCGGCCGCGAGGACGTCGACGCGCCAGTCATCTACCGCGCGCCGTCGTTGCCAGTGCTCGTCCAGGACGGGACGCACCGTGTCGGGGCGTTTACCGTCCGTGGCGACCAGCTGTGGAGCCGCCCGGGAATCGACAGCACCTTCAGCATCGTCGGGCTCGGAACCACTGCCGTCCAACGATCCGTTCGGGACACGTCGAAAACAGCGAATCCCCCGGCGTATAAGTACAGTTGGTTCGACGTGTACAGCGGTGCATGGGGCACCTTTGAGGGCGGTCTCAGCAATAAGGACACCATGTTGCTCGGGACCGACGGTGAGCACATCGCGTACAAGGTACACGGCACCAACGGCGGCGACTCCAACTCTGATCTAGCGGTCGGCGGCAACGATGAGAACTGGAGTCTCACCTACACCTCGGATCAGGCAGACTGGGCCAGCATCACCGCCTACGGAGGCCGCTTGTACGCCGGAACCTCACGGCTGGTGTAGCGGACGGATGACATCAGCACCGGGGTGCCCGACTCTGCCAACCAGCACCCGGCGCGGCCCGAACGCTGCGCCGCACGCCGCGCAGCGCAGCGGCGGAACCTCACCTAAGTGCATCGGCGCCATCGCCTTACACCTTCATCATCCGACTCGAGCCGTCCTGCGATTCCGTGGCATCCGCGGGTTGGCGGGCGCCTTTACGGACCGTCGTGTCGCCGGTCTGGAAGAGCGGCAGCGTCAGCGCGCTGGGCGAGAGGCTCTCGCCTGAATTGCGTTCCGCGAGCGAAGCTCGTCACCGCGGTGGTGGCGGGCTTCACTGCTTCCTGCGCGCGGGGCGTTGGGCTACTCGGGTAGATCCTTTGTCTCGCGGCGGATCGCTTCTGCCTCTTCCGCCGCCGAGATCGCGCCGCCGTCGCGAAGCACGCGCCAGTAGTCGCGGCGGCGGGCGAGTTCGCGTTCAACCCAGTCGGGTAGGCGCTGCCCGCCCTGGATCGGCTCGTCGTCGGTCACGGACTGAGATTAGCTGCGACGCATGGTCGAGTGAGGCGTTCTCGAGCAACGTCGGGGGCGATCACAGTCCGTATCCGAGCTTGGCGGTGGCGGCCGCGGTGGTCACCGACATCCCGTGGATCACGGTCACGTCCTCGGCGGTGAGCGGTCGGGTGCGGTGCGCGATCACGTCGACGCGGTTGATGTGGCGGGTCTTCGATCCGAGCGCCTGGTGGTACGGCGCCACGGGTGTGCGGCCGGCGTGCAGGTCGAGCGCGGTGGGGCCGGTGATCACCTCGCGCAGGGTGCCGGCGCGCTCGTCCATCGGGGTGCGGGTGTCGGCGGCGTACCAGGCCGCGCGGAGCCGGTGCAGGCCGGTCAGTGCGTGGACGCGGGTGGTGTAGACGCCGCGGTTGGCGGTGCGGCGGATCAGTCCCTCGGCGACGAAGGTGCGCAGCTGTTGCGGGTTCACCCCGTGCCGGCCGACCTCCGCGGTGGTCACGAGCCCGTCGTGGGTGCGGGCGACCTCGGCGACGATGTCGCGGGGCCTCGTCGATCGCGGTGCCGGCGAGCGGCGTCGCGGCGGGTGCAGCCGCGGCCGCTCGAGCCGTCGTGGGGGAGTCGGGCGCGCGGAGCCGGATCCGTTCCTGGCGGGTGTCGTCGAAGAGCGCGATGCGGGCGCGGGTCGCGGCCGGGAACCGCTGCAGGTACGCCTCGGCCTCGAGGGCCGCGGTGATCCGGTCCGAGTTGGCCAGGGCCGCGCCTGCATGGGTGAGGGCGTCGACGAAGAGGTCGGTGACCGCGGTGCGGTTGTCGTCCTTGCTGATCTGGATGCGCCAGAACCCGATTCGGTGCCAGTCGACGCCGAGGACCGCGGACTAGGGCGGGGTTGGCGCCGGTGCGAGCGAACAGGTCGACGAGGACCTGCCGGGTGTCGTGCTTGGACCAGGGGTTGCCGAGCACGTAGCCCAGGCGCGCGGGGACGTCCTGCCAGTCGGCGCCGGCCGCGACGGTGGATGCGAGGAGACGCGACACTGCCTGCTCAGGGTGCGGACGGTAGGTGCTCATGAGGTCGACGATCGCGGTTCCGACGGTCTGCACCGGGAGACCGTCGACTTCGGTGAGCTCGTCGGGCTCGATGGGCTGGCGGTGGGCGATGATCCCGGGCCGGTTGATCAGGCGGCTGGTCGAGCCGAGGACGAACTCGAAGGGCTCAGCAGGTTGGCGGCCGGCATGCAGATCCAGCGCTGTGTGGTGGCTGACGATGTTCGCCGCCTGGTGCACCCGCTCCCACGGCGGCGAGGTGAGGTCGATCGAGACCCACGCCGCCTGGAGGCGGTCCCGGGCCGACAAGAGCTCCGGCGGTAAGACGGAGTACACGCCGCGGTAGTCGGTCGCGTGGACGGTGCCGCGCTTGCCGGCGCGGAAGAGCGCTTCAGGGTGGATGCCTGCGGCCGCGGCGGCGCGGGCGGTGAGGATGCCGCGGCCGCGGTAGGCGAGCCGGCGGATCGCGGCGTCCGTCGCGGCGACGGTCTCCTTCGATCCGGTCACGGCTCCTACCTTGGCGGAACGCCCGGATCAGGGGTTGGAGACGCGCTGAGCAGCAAGCGAGAGGCCCGCCACCACGGTGTGGTGGCGGGCCTCTCGGTCACAGGCTCAGCGACCAGCGGGCACCGGAGCCGCTGATGCCGTCGAGACGGGTTTCGCCGCAGGTACGGGCTTAGGTGCTGACGCCGCTGGCTTCGCGGGCGCGACTGGCTTTGTCTCAGGCTTGGCCGCGGCCTGCCCTGGGATCGGCGCCGGGTTCGGGTCTTCCTTGACCTTCACGGTCGGGGGCTTGCGGGCCGGGCCCGGGTTGTCGCGCTCGATGAAGATCGGCTTGCCGTAGGTGGTAGTGGCGGAGTCGCCGAGCTGGGTGGAGATGCTGGCGGTGGCGTACATGCGGACCTGGACGCCGCCCATGCAGCCGTCGACGGCGGCGCGGGTCTCGCGGGTGGTGACATACCCTGCGGTGCCCTCGAGGCTCTTCTTGGCGATCGGGAAGTCCTTGGCGGTGCCGGGAGCGAGGGTGCCGCTAATCGTGCCGCTGGTGGTGACGGTGTCACCGAGGGTGGCGGAGATACTGGGGGTGACCGACGCGGTGACCGAGCCGCCGCCGTTGCCGCCGTTCGAACCGCCTGAGCCCTGGCCGGTCCCGGAGAGGGTGCCGGAGACGCCGGGCGTGACGGAGCCGTTGACCGCGTTGCTCGCCGTCCCCGAGATCTGCAGGCTCTGAGGGTTCACGGGGCAGGCGAGCGTCATGCCGACGGTGATCGTGGCAGCCTTCACCTTGGTCTTAGGCGGCTTCTTCGGATCGACAGGGTCGATGGTGGCCTTGCCGGACACGCTCACGAAGCTCTCGTATGAGTTGAGCCCGCGCCCCAGGGGGATCACCGACCGCAGGTCCATCCCGTAGATGTACGCGCGGATGATCCAGCCGTCCGGGGTGGTGACCGCGCGGGTGGTGTCGGCGAACAGGCCGGTCTTCGTCTGCCCGAACTGCAGCGGCACGTCCGGTGCGGGCAAGGGAGCCGCAGCGACAGCGCCGCCAGCAAGCACGACGCCCGATGCCACGATCCCGACACCCGCACGGCGGAGACTGCGCCGGGCGACCCTCTCGCGGGATTTCTGCTCGAGGTTTCCGCGCCGAAGCGGGGGTCGGGTGGGTCGTCGGGTCATGTGGAGGCTCCTCATTGCTGGACGCCGATCGTCGGCTGACATCTGTGACTAATGTGACTAATGATGCAGATGTGACAGCGAGAGTCTGTAGGAAGTTTGTTGGATCCGTCAAGTAGATCCTGTGAAGACGCTGATCAGACGGTACGCACAAGTAACGAGACCGGGCTGTGCGACTGTGTACTTCCGACTCTTGAGGCCTGCTGCCCGAGCGGGATCACAGCAGGCAGAAGGGCTATTCATCTCCAGGTTCGCTAGCGCGAATCAGGAGCCCGTGTTAGTTTTCGATCGACGTTGACAAACTTCGGGTGCCGCTGGGCGGCTCCGCAGTCGCAGAGGTGTGGGGTATGAGAACGCTGTACGGCAGGAAACTCACGTTGTTGGAACGATGGTGCCGGGCGATCCTGGCCTTGGTTGTCGCCGTACTCGTGGGTGCGTCGGGGACGCTGGCCGGAAGTGACCTGCTTCCCGCTGCGACGGCGCTGCCGTGTCCAGACGGCTCACAGACCTGCGGCCCACAGCCGACGCAGGACCCGGGGCCGACACAGGGGAACCAGGTGCCGACCACGGCTCCGCAGGCGCCGCAGACGACGATCCCGCCGAACACGGACACCGGCGGCCCGACTCCGCCGACTAACGGGAACCCCGGCTTCCAGGGCACCGTGCAGGCGATGCCGACGCCGGACAACCCGAGCGGCTGCATCGTCAACTGCGGACCGACGCAGACTCAGGCGCCGACTGAGTCACCAACTCCGGCGCAGGCATCGCCGACAACGGGCGCGCAGACCACCATTCCAACGCGCAGGTCAACCGCGCCTCCAACATCGAGCACAACAACCGCGATCACCTTGCCGTCGACGACAGCCCCGGGATCAAAGCCAAGTCAGCGATCGGAAGATAGCAAATGTCTCGATCTGTTTAGGGAGGCGTACGCATCGGACTCGGCCGCCGACTACGGTTTGGACATCGCCACACTGCGCGGCGGCAGCGGGCGCTCCGTCCTTACTTGGGGCGGTGGCCAACGTTGGGTTCAGGACCCGACCGATGGTGATCGAAACATTCCCGATAACTGTTCGTGTCATGATATGCCCCGGGTGTCGATCTCCGGACCATCGAGCGGAGATGGATGCGAACATAAGGCGGTTGAGCGTGTCAACTGGGTCATTCCCGACTCAAAGACCGACGAAAAGGGTCGCAACATGCTCCAGCTTGTCCCCACTCAAGACCTTAGAAATGTTGCTCGAGCGACTCCGTGGCCTTCTCTGCTGGCGGTCGATGATCCGCTTGAACTTCGAAATTGGGCAAGCAGGCCAGCTGAGACGGTGCCATATCTAGCCTGGAGAGAATTTAAGTGTCAAGCGCTCGCGATGGGAGTTCCTGAAGATATCGTGAACACTAAGACGGTATTCCAGCAGTATCTGTGTCACTTCATTGGCGTCGAGAAATTGAAGCCCGGAAAGCAGAGTTGGAATTTCGAGCCACAGATGGTCGCGGCCGGCACCTACAAGACGTCGCTCGCGCGATGCAATCTATAGGCGGGCGGAACCTCATGCGCGCTATTGAAATCAAACTTTGGATATCCCTCGCTCTGGCTACGGCGACTCTGTACATTCAGATGGAATGGAGGCAGCTGGACTCTGCGTTCGCAAACGCATGGATCATTGTTGGAAGCCTTGTTGTTGCGTACCAAGCGGCGCTTCATTTGGCGCTAATATGGGTCGCGCGAACGACAAGGAGAACCGCGTTCCGCGATCGCAGGCAGATAGTATTTTTCGAGACGGCTCTCTGTGTCGGATCGCTTATTCCGATAGTCCTGGGTGCGAACATCGTTGCAATATACGCGTTCTTTATCGTGAGCGTTCCGCTTGGGCTGCTCGCACTTCCGATCGCATTCGCGGTCGAGCGGAGTGAGGGCTCTCGGGTAGCCGCCTCAAAGGTCGAGACTGCTGAAGGTGGTGACACCGAATAATGGATGTGCGATACGCCCTCCCCGTGTTCTTCGTGTCCGTGCTGGTGACTTCACTCTTCACGTACGTCATCAATCGCTTTCGCCGGCGTGGATTCGTGACAGAGTCGGACGTTGAATCACCGACTCCGAATTATGTTCGTGTACTTGTCAATATGCTTGTCGTGGTGGCGATTGCACTCACAGTCGTCGCGGTCATGTTTGGTCAGTCGATACACCCCGACCCTGTTCATGAATCGAGCGGCGGGGTTGTTCATGTATCTGCCGCTATTCCTGGGCAGATGCCGAACAGCCCGCAGAAGATCGGAGACTCGCCATCGACCGGCGATTGTCTTCGGATGGAGGGCGCCGACGACGACACGACCGTGGTCAATTTGGAATGCGGCCACCCAGACGCTGCATTCAAGGTGATCGGAGTCGTTTCGCGCCCTTCCGGATGTCCGCAGGACGCAGATCAGCGCTACTTCCAATCTAGGACGAGGCCGGCTTATGCGCTGTGTCTGGACTACAACTGGCAGACGGACCGCTGCATCTCAGTCGACTACACGACGGGCGTGGTTGCGAACGTCCCGTGCGATAGAAAGAGCGCTAAGAACGCGCGCACTTTCCGGCCGATCGAGATCTACTATGATGTCGAGGGTGGCCGGGCCCCGGAATGCAAGTATCCACAGATTCCTCATCAAGCCCGCAAGTACTCTGTTTGCGTTGCCGTAAGTTGACCGAGTTCTGCGTCGCTCGGATCCATTGCGGAAGATGCATCAACGTTCCCGTGTCCGCTCCAGGGGTTTCCCTCGGTCGAAATCGCAGGCGATTGGGCATGAGGCTGCAGGCAACTAGGGCGGACGGTGTCGTCTTCGATCCGGACCGGCGAGAAGAGGTGGTGCCGAACGTGCCGGCGCCCGAGCCTGAGACCGCGACCCTCTATGTGCGGTAGATCGATCGGAGAGCGCCCGTCACCGCGAAGGTGACGGGCGTTCAGGTGCCACTTGGCACCTGTCTACACGCCGGGTAGACGCCTCAGCGGGCGCGGTTGAGCTCGTCGACGTACTCGCCGACCCAGTAGAAGTCGCGGTTTCCGAGTTCCGGCCGGGCGCTGAACACCGGTCCGTCGTTCACGCGGACCCGCAGTGTGCGGTCCTTGGGCAGCTCGTCGGTATCGGTGTCGGTGCGGTGCCTGAACCCCGCCTGCACCATCGCGGCGTGCGGCGTCAGCTCGCCGGCGAGCACCCTCTCGTGCAGCTCCGGCGCGCCCGTGGGGAGCTTGCGCAGGGCACGGTCCTTCGAGGTCCCGTCGGGCCGATCGACCTTGTTGATGTTATCCACGAGGTCGGTCCGTTCGCCCTGCCGCCCTCGCAGAGCGTCATCAAGCATGTCTCGCAGGAGCAGGTCGTCGCCGATGATGGCGCGCAGGGTCTGCGGCGTCACGCGCGTGCGAATCGTGGACAGCCCGGCGGGGGAGAACGCGGCGATGCACTGCGCCGCCCGGAGGGCCGCCCGGGCCGCGGGGCGGCGTCGTCGCGGCGTGAGCGGCCGGCGCGTTTACCCCGCGCCAAGAGGTCTACTAGCACGCGGCGCGAGATTGGGGGCGAGGGCGCGGTCGGGCGCTCCCGATCACGCCGAAGGGATACGCGCTATGAATCGCTGGGGACGCCGCCTGTTGACCGCCGCTGTATCGACTGCCGCGGTCGTCACCGCCGTCCCCGGCGCTGCGCAGGCGGAGTGGAGCCTCGCGCCCGGCGACACGATCATGATCGCCGGCGACGGTGAGTGCTCGGTCGGCTACTTCGCGAGCGACTCCGACGGCTACTACATCGTCACCGCGGGGCACTGCGCGGACCACACGAACGTCGAGGTCACCGCTAGCGGCGTGGTGATCGGGAAGGTTGTCGCCGGGTTTCAGGAGTGCCAGGCCGCGGGCGGGAAATGCGCGCGCGGGAAGTACGGCATCACGATCATCGCGCTGTACGAGGACACGCGGCCGACGCTCAAGCACTGGTGGACCTCCGTCGGAGACGCGCGTGTGGACGACGAGGTCTGTATCAGCGGCTCGGGGGATCGGCGCACTCGCTGCGGGATCGTCGATACTGCGACGAGCACGCTGACTAACATCACCGGTGCGCAGTCGATCCCCGGTGACAGCGGATCGGGTGCGTGGGGCGGCCCCGACCACAAGCTGGTCGGCCTGGTGATCGCGAGCGATGTTGACGAGACGCAGATCCAGCCGATCTCGGACGCGCAGGCCAAGGCGCGCAAGCTCGGGTACGACCTGTCGATTCTGACCGCGTGAGATGAGATCGTCATCGTCGCACCTGGCGACCCCGCCGTGAGAGGCCTCCGCTGCGGTAGACCCCTCACCGGCACGGACAGCGTGCAGGTACGCAGGGACGACCAGGTTAGCGGCGGCCGGACGAGCGGCTGCTCGTGGACTTACCCGACGATGAGCTGCGAGGCTTCGTCTTCGAGGTCGACGTCCGCGTCTTTGATGGCTTCGACGTGCTGGTGCGGGGCTTCGTCGGCTTGGCCGAACTTGTTCGGGGCTTCGCCGTCGAGCCCCGGCCGCCGGTTCCGCCGTGCCGGGAGCAGGTGCCGGTCGCGGTCTGGCTGAACGAGTACGTGCCGTCCGCGCAGCGGACGCGGGATCCTGCGCTGCTCGCGGGGCCTGACGGGCGCTGGACGCAGTTGCCGGCGGCGTTCTCGTAGTAGTTCGAGCCGCATCGGTTCGGTACGGCCTGGCTGATGGCGACCGGTGCGACCCCGAGAACGAGGAGGGACTTGTGGACCCTGGCGCTGTACGGGCTGCGACGCGGCGAGATCGCGGGCCTGCGGTGGGAGAACGTGGACTTCAAGTCCGGCACCGTGACGATCGCCGAGACCCGCGTCGAGGGCGGCAAGGGGGTCGGCGTGATCGTTGAGACGCCGAAGTCCAAGACGTCCCGGCGTGTGCTGCCGCTGCCCGACGACGCCGTGGCGGCGCTCAAGTCCGCCAGGAAGCACCAACGTGCCGAGAAGTTGCTCCTGGGCTCTGACTACGGGCCGGGGGACTACGTCGCGTGTGACGAGGCGGGGGAGCCGCGTAGTCCGTCGTGGCTGACCGATGCCTGGGATCGCCTGCAGCGCGACCTAAAGATCGACCGGGTGCGGCTCCATGACGCGCGGCATTCCTGCGCGACGCTGATGCACATGCGGGGCGTGCCAATCGCGGTGATCGCTGCGTGGCTTGGGCACAGCTCGGCGGCGTTCACAATGGCCACCTACGCGCATTCGCAGGATGAGGCGCTGAAGGCGGCTGGACAGAGTTTCCGACCAGTTGAGGCAATCTGAGGCGCTGAGCCTCCAGAGAGGGCCGGTCTTGGTGGGGGTTATCGCTACGAACTGGCCTTTCCTGGTGGGGCAGGTGGGGCTCGAACCCACGACCAGCGGATTATGAGTCCGCGGCTCTAACCGACTGAGCTACTGCCCCCGAGCCGGTCGTCCTGATCATACGAAGCGTCTCGTCGATTACAGGCCCTGACCAGCGCGGATACAGTAGCACTGCGCGGCTTCGTCGTCTGCATCGGCCCGAGCGCGCGGGGATTGCGGGCGCAGCGAGTCATACGCCATCGGTGTTACGACTGTTGCAATTGTGGTTCAATGCTCTTCGATGGGCGGATGTGACTGAAGTGACTCAGTGACTTCCGACGATGCTTCAAGACAGCGAGCACCCCGAGGAGTCCGCCATGGCCAGGAGAAACTGGTCCTTCCGCATCACGATCGCCGCGCTCGTCGCGGCCCTGACCGCGACGTGCCTGGCCGCGACGGCGAGCGCGGACACCACCGTCGGCCCCTCGGGCATGACCGTGACCCCGTCCGGCGCCGGCGGCCAGGTCTCCGACTGGCGTGCCGGCACCGTCATGAAGATCTGGAGCAGCGGCGGCGTCTCGATCCCCGTCGTCACGGCGAACGCCGGCGGGAAGTTGGAGGTCCGCGCGCGCGGGGAGATCTGTCGCGGTGCGCCCGTGATGGCGGTCAAACGCGCGGGCGTCACCCTTGCCACGCTCACTCTCGCGTCCGGGTGGAACACCTACTCCGTCGGGCTCGGTGCCCAGACGGGCTCGAGTCCCGTGACCCTGGAGTTCACCAACGACTACCGGTGGTGGTTCTGCGATCGGAACCTGTACATCGCGAGCGTCGCGGTTCGCGACGGTGCGGTGACCCCGACTCCCACGCCCACCCCGACACCGACGACCACGGTGCCCACGACGACGGTGCCGACGACGACCGTCCCGACGACGACGGTGCCCACCACGACGGTCCCGACGACGACGGCGCCCACCACGACGGTCCCGACGACGACGGTGCCGACGACGACCGTCCCGCCGACCGGCTGCCCGGTCAACCAGTTCCAGGCGCGGTACTTCAACAACACCTCGGCGACCGGGACCCCGGTCGCGGTGCAGTGCGAGAACGCCCCCGGTGGCTCCTTCACCGGCCAGCCCCTCGCCGGCGTCAACGCCGACAACTTCTCCGTCGACTACAACGGCGTCCTCACCTTCCCGCAGACCACCACCTACATCGTGTCGGCGACGCTCGGCAACGTCGGCGCACGCGTCTGGCTCGACGACGCACTCGTCATCGACAGGGCGACTCCGCAATGGGGTACGACCAACGTCCCGCGCACGGTGTCCGCGGG
Source organism: Tsukamurella sp. DT100 (assembly GCF_049844855.1). Classification (NCBI taxonomy): domain Bacteria; kingdom Bacillati; phylum Actinomycetota; class Actinomycetes; order Mycobacteriales; family Tsukamurellaceae; genus Tsukamurella; species Tsukamurella sp. DT100. Next base: position 479,493 of record NZ_JBNCLV010000001.1, on the reverse strand, counting down.
ACAGCACCGAGTGCGCGCGACCTACCTCAACACCTCGGGGATCGCGCACTTCGGCGCCTCGTTCTCCCGGGCGACGCCGAGCGCGCCGTCGAACAACGGCAACTACTTCGCGGCCGATTCCTTCTGGAACCAGCCCGTGCCGCCCAACGCCTCCGTCGATCCGCGGAGCCCCGGGTGGGTCGCCGCGGTGAACGCGAGTAGCAACGGCATCTCGGTGAACAGCCGGGACTGGACGACCACGGTCTACAACGCTCCGCCCGGAACGCCGACCACCGACATTCACGTGAGCAATTCCAATCGCCGACTCACGATTCCGTATCTGTCGTCGTATCGGCCCACCACGGACGGGGATGCGCACCTCGCGGTGATCGACGACGCCACCGGCTGCCTCTACGAGTTCCAGACCTTCAATCAGTGGAGCCGGACGGCCAACGCGTCGGCGACCTACCGGGTGTACACGGGATCCGGCGGTCACACCGCGGGGCCGAGTCACGCGGGCGGCGATCTGTCCTATCTCGCGGGGATGATCACGCCGCAGGACGTGCAGGCCGGCGTCATCGACCACGCACTGCGGTACGCATTGCCGGGCGGCTCTCCCACTTTCGTCTACCCGGGCACGCGGTCCGACGGCTCCGTGCTGGGCGGCGTGCCGCAGGGGACGCGCCTCCAGCTCGACCCGAGCCTCGATCTCACCCGGTTCGGGCTGACGCCCTTCCAGCTCATGGTCGCCCGCGCCCTACAGGTGTACGGCGGTTTCAACGCCGATCACGGGGACGTCTTCGCGTTGTACGCGCGCAGCACCCTCGACGGCACGACGTACGCCCAGGCACCCCAGGGGCTGCCGGACGCGCTGATCCAGCACATCCGGTTCCTCACGCCCACGATCTCGTCGCCCGACGTCTACCTCGACCGCGCCGACGACCCGGGCTGCAACCAGCAACGCTGACCGGGCCCGCCGATCGGCGCGTCGTGCGCCAATTCCTCCCGCCGCGTGAGAACGACGCCTAACCTGTGGCTCAGGTCACTCGAATCGAACGAGGGGGTCGGAGTGCTCGATCACTACGACGTGCGCAGCGGTGAGTTCAGTCTGGGAATCCGTCCGCCCGCGGGCCGGCGAGCAGGCCTGGGGGTGTGGCGCGTGATCAAGGCGGTGCTCAACTCCGCCGCCGAGCTCGACGTCTACGTCTGCGCCGCGCGACACGGAGCGCACGGCGAGCGCTGGGCACCGTCGTAGCACCGGGACCGCACGGCTAGTCTCGGTCGCATGGCCGACGACGCACGCCAGCTGCCCGACGACGACGGTGCCGCGGCCGACGCGGGTAAGGGGCGGAAGCTGCTGGCCAGGGGTGCGGAGGCCGCGCACCGCGCGAATCGCAGCGCGGCGATGACGGGCCTCGTGCGGGCCGCGCGGGAGAACCTGCCCGGCGGGCCCAAGAAGGACCTGTTCCAGCCCGATGCGCAGTCGACGGAACGGCTGGCGAGTCTGGTCGATCGCATCGTCGGCGACGAGCCGACGGTGACGCGCGAGCTCGGCAACCTGGCGACCGCGACGTGGCAGGCGATGATCAGCCGCCGCGACCGCGACTACCTGCCGCCGAAGCCCATCACGATCCTGTTCACCGACCTCGTGGCGTTCTCGACCTGGGCCCTGGATCGCACCGACGACGAGATCGTGCGGCTGTTGCACGCCGTCAACCGGACGACCGCGGAGATCGTCGGGCGGCACGGCGGCGTCGTGGTCAAGACCATGGGCGACGGTGCCCTGGTCGCCTTCGACGGCGAGACCGCGATCGAGGCGGCGTACGAGGCGATCGAGGCCGTCGGGGCCATCGAGGTGGCCGAGGGCTACCGACCGACACTGCGCGCGGGCCTGCACACCGGCACCCCGCGGCGGGTCAAGGGCGATCTCATCGGCGTCGACGTGAACATCGCGGCACGCGTCGCGGAGGCGGCGAACGGGGGCGAGGTACTGGCCTCGGAGACCGTCTTCACCATCGCCGATAAGGCCCACTACCAGGTACGACCGCGCCGATTCAAGGCCAAGGGCGCGCCCCAGAAGCTACAGGTCTTCTCTGTGCGCCCGCTGTACTGAACCTCCGGGATTTCCCTGAACTTCCCGAAATACCAGAGCCGGGCTGTAACGAACCGTGGCAAGGTCCCTATAGAGCGTGTGACTTGAGTCCTAGAGTCCAGCGGCGGCCTTCGTGCCCCGTCTCCATTTCCAAGGATGGGAACCAGATGAATACGAAGAAGATCGGAGCCGCGTCGTTCGCCGTCGTGGCCGCCGCCGGCCTCCTCGCCGGATGTGGCAAGTCGACCGAGGGCGACAGCCCCGTCGCCTTCTCGCCCGTGACGGGCGACCAGTTCACCGCGAACCCGGGCGCCTTCCAGACCGACGGCGTCGCCGTGCCGCCCAAGGAAGTGACGATGGTGGGTAACACCGTCGCCGCGCAGGCCGTGGCGAACTCCGGCCTGCCGCAGGGCACGATCACGTCGACCGCGAACAACACCACCGTGTACTACCCGCCGGCCCCGTCGATCCCCGGCCTGCGCGTCGCGCCCCAGCCGGCGCCCCCCGCGCCCATGGTGCGGCCGGCGAACTACAAGCCGTGGAACTACACCCCGGCGGAGATCGCCGTCTACCAGCAGATCTGTGAGACGGGCTCCTGGAAGCAGACCGCGTCCGGCCCGGGTGGCACCGTCAGCACCGAGGTGCAGACCCAGACCTGCTACACCCTCTACGGCCGCCAGCTCGGCGTGAAGCCGTGGCACCCGAGCCAGCCGCGTCCGTGGCAGCGCCCGGATTACCCGAAGCCGTGGTTCTCGGCCGACTTCAAGGTCGACGTGCCGGTCTTCTGGGTCTACCCCCAGAACTGGACCCAGCCGCGCCCGCAGCCGATCATCTCGGTGTCGATCAGCCTGAACCTGGGCAACAACCCGTACCGCCGCGTCAACCCGGCGTGGGATCAGCCGTACTACCCCGTGTGGGCGGTCACCCCCGGTCGCGTGATCGACGTGCGTGACCAGGCTCGCGTCGTGGCGCCGATCTACACCACCACGACCACCACGTCGACGACCACCACGACCACCACCACGACGGCGCCCGTCTTCCCGGGCACGGTTCTCGCCCCGCTGCCGACCTCGGCGACGGTGGTTCCCGTGACCGCGGTGCCCGGTGCGAAGGTGACCGGCAACGTGAACCTCGACGCGAACGTGACCGTTCCGACCGCCGCCGCGCTCAAGGGCGCGACGATCCAGGCCGGTACCACCGCCTCGCTGAACGCGGCCGTGGGCACCTCGGTCGAGGCGACCGTCGCGAAGCCCAGCTCCGACAACGGCAATCGCGTCGCGGTCGACGGCAACGCCGGCGCGACCGTCTCCGGCGGTGCGGGTGCGGGTGCGACCGTGACCGGCGGCGCCGGTGCGGGTAACGGCACCGTCACCGGCGGTGCGGGTGCCGGTGCGGGCGCCACGGTGCCCGGCGGTGCGGGTGCGACGGTGTCCGGCGGTGCGGGTGCGACCGTGACCGGCGGTGCCGGTGCGGCCACCACGACCACCACCAAGCCGGCCGAGCGCCCGGCGACCCCGACGCAGACGCAGACGCAGCAGCCCACGCAGACGCAGACGCAGACCCAGGAGCCGACGCAGACGCAGACGCAGCAGCCGACGCAGGCTCAGCCGACGACCACCACCCCGGCCGCGACCCCGCAGGCCGCGACCCGGACGCAGACCCAGGCGCCGACGGCCACCAAGCCGGCGACCGCTCCCACCTGCACCCCGGCTCAGGTCGAGGCGGGTACCTGCTCCACCGGTAACTGATCGCCGACGCCCTCGGGGAGACCTCCGGCAGGCCCTCTGACCTGCCGATTGGTCTCCCCGAGCGCGTATGCGCTAGAGTCTCTTCTCGGTCAAAGTTCAATCCCCCATAGCTCAATTGGCAGAGCATTCGACTGTTAATCGAAGGGTTACTGGTTCGAGTCCAGTTGGGGGAGCAAAGAAGCCCGCAGGTCACTGCGGGTTTTTCTGTATCTGGAATCGCTTGGGACCTTAGTGGGACCGCCGTGATGCAGTTTGAAGGCGCAGGGGCGCACGTGGGCTGTTGGGGTAGGGGAGGGGTCCTCGACGTGGTTGCACAGCTCATCGGCGCCATCTTTGTCGCGGCGCTTCTGCTATCCATAGCGCTCGAGGTTCGACGCCTCAGCCATGAGCCCCCCGGCCCCGGCGACTACCAGCTGGGTGGTGCAGGAGTGCGCGCGCGCAGCTTCGTCTCTGGCTCTGGTTTGCATCGTGGTCGGCGCACTGGCTGCGGACGAACTCCAGATTCCCCGTTGGTGGGTCTCGGTCCCAGCGTTGGGCGTGATCACCGTGGCAACGGCCGTCGACTGGGGGCTGCAGAAGCCTCTTCGTGTTAGTCGCCTACTCGTGATGTTCAGCACGACCTTCGTCCTAGGTGCCACGATCGCAGCGGTGACGGCGAAGGAAGGGGTCCGGTCGTTCGACTCCGCAATCGGATGGGTGTGCTTTGCAGTCGGGCTCCTGATCTGGCGCGAGATGTGGAATCGGTACCTAATGCCGACCGTCACTCGCCTGAAGGACGCGGACGGTGCTCGCGAGTTCTACGCGGTCGGCGAAGGTGCCGCGTCGGTCGCGGACCTCGCGCCCACTTTCGGACGACAGGCCGTTGGTCCGTTTGAGACCCGTTCGGACGCTGAGAAGTGGATCAAGCGCCAGCGAGGCGGCTCCTGGTCAATCGCCGGGACGGAGCAGGAGGTCTTCACTCCCGGGCGAGGGCGCGGCGCGCGGTGGACTCGCTGCATCCGAGGGACTCAGCGATGACCTTGTAGGGCTCCCCACCGGCGTGCAGGAGGCGACCGTGGCGAATCTGTTCGGCGGAGAGGCGCGGAGGGCGTCCAAGGCGCTGCCCACGCGCACGTGCGGCCTCCAGGCCGTCCCGGGTGCGCTCAGCGAGCTGTTCACGCGCCATGGTCGCCAGAGCCGCGAACACCGTGTAGGTGAACCGTCCCATCGGTGTACCGGTGTCGATGGCCTCGTTGAGTGACACGAGGTCCACGCCGCTACGGCTGAACCCTTCGGCCAACTCAAGAAGGTGAGTAGTCCCACGGGACAGCCGAGACAGGCTGTAGACCACCACTGTGTCGCCCTGCCTGAGATCTGTCAGCATGGCGTTGAGTCGGGGCCGGGAGACCGTGGCACCGCTGACACCGTGGTCCACGTAGACCGAGTCAACCCCGGCGGCATCGAGTGCACGAAGCTGCAAGCTCTCGTCCTGCTTGTCGGTGCATACGCGGGCGTAGCCAATCCGTCGGCCAGTCTGTTCGTTCATGGTTCAACGGTGTCGCAAACCTCTGACTCGGTGTTGTGACACGCATTCGCGCTCAAGACTTTTGACACCGGTATATGACAGTCCGCCACCTGGAGTCCAGGTCCTCGACGGCCTCTGTCAAAAACGGTCGTTTTTGCGATCGGGCACTTCGGCCAGGCTCAAGCGGAGCCATCGACGATGCTGTCTGCGTGGGCGCCGATCCACTCGACCAATGGCAGCATCCGTCGCATCAGATCCATGCCGAGCGGCGTGAGACTGTACTCGACGTGCGGAGGCACGGTCGGAAATGATTCGCGGCTCACGAGCCCATCGTCCGCAAGGGTCCGGAGTGTCGAGGCGAGCATCTTCTCGCTGATCCCGTCGACGGCGCGCCGAAGCTCGCCCCACCTGAGTGTTCCCGCTGAGAGTCGCATCAGCACCAGCACGCCCCATTTGCTCATGACGTGATCCAGCACCACACGGGTGTTGCAATCCTTGGCGAACGGCTCCATGAGATCAAATCCGCTGAACTGGACACTTTCTTCCATGTTGGTACCTTACATCAAAGTGGGTACCTGCAATCTGGAATGTTCTCTGGAGATGCGCAGTTGGTTCCCAAAGACCGACTGGGAAAGGGAACCTCATGACCATCCTCATAACAGGCGCAACTGGCCACCTCGGACGACTCGTGGTCGAGAATCTTCTGACACGAGGCGTTGACCCGCTACAGATCGTCGCCGGAGCGCGCGACACGACGAAGATCGCGGACCTCGTTGAACGCGGGGTCCGCAGCGTTCATCTCGACTATTCCGACTCTGCGAGCATCGCGGCAGCGCTCCGTGGAGCCGACACAGTCTTGCTGGTATCGAGTTCCGAGGTGGGCAAGCGCACCGAGCAGCACCGAGCGGTAGTTGACGCCGCCAAGGCCGCCGGAGTGTCGAAGTTCGTTTACACCAGCGCACCCCGTGCGACAACCTCAAACCTCGTTCTCGCGCCTGAGCACAAAGCCACCGAGGAAGCGGTTGCAGCGTCGGGATTGCCTGCTGTGATCTTGCGAAACAACTGGTACACGGAGAACTACGCAGCCGCGGTCGATCAGGCAGCTAAGACGGGAGTGCTCGTAGCGAGTGCGGGAGACGGGCGTGTTGCCTCGGCCAGCCGACGGGACTACGCCGACGCAGCAGCCACTGCGCTCCTTAGCGATGGCCACATCGGGGCTGTCTACGAACTCGGCGGGGACGTGGCATGGAACTACGCCGAGCTTGCTGCGGCGATCAGCGACGTTGTCGGTCGCAAAGTGGAGTATCGCGCGTTGTCTACCGACGAGCATGCCGCTGAACTCCGTGCCTCGGGGCTCGACGACCGCACCGCCACCTTCCTCACTGAGCTTGATGCGGGAATCCGAGATGGTGCTCTCGCGCATACCGACGGCACTCTCGCCCGCTTGATCGGGCGCCCAACTACCCCGTTGGTCGACGGGCTTCGTTCTCTCAGCTGAACGCCGAAGACCTACCGGCCCCACAACGACCCGCCAGCAACCCACAGAAGAGAGATCGCAATGCCCGAAATGCACGTTGCAAGCTTGGGACACTCAACAATCCGCCTAACAGCCACTGACCTCTCGATTGTTGTCGACCCAGGAACGATGGCCCCAAGTTCGGCGTTCCAGGACGTCGACGCATTCCTTGTGACCCATAACCACGCCGACCACTTCGACGCGAGTCGGGTCGCCGAGGCCCTGAGATCCGATAGCCGACTCCATGTCTGGGCGCCCGCCGACGCGTCTGAACAGCTGCGGAGCGAGAGTGTCCCAGCCAACCAGATCACGACCGTGACAAGGTCGGTCGAATTCGCAGTCGGTTCCCTACAGGTGTCCGCACTCGCTGGAGAGCACGCACCCATCTACCCGACCGTTCCAACCAGCGCGAACGTGGCCTACCTCGTTGACTCGCGCATTCTCCATCCTGGCGATGAGTACCCAGAGCTTCCTAACGGCACGACTCTTGATGCCCTCTTCCTTCCAATCAGTGGCCCCTGGATGCGACTGGCCGATGCACTGGACTATGTGAACAGCACGAAGCCGCGACTCGTGATCCCCATCCACGACGGCGATCTCAACGACGGAGGCCGCACCCTGACAGACCAGGTCACCGCCTCACTCCTGGGCGACCGCGAATACCGCCGGCTACCGAGTGACGACTCGGTAGCCCTCTAGTCTGGAGGGAGACGCCACAGCTGGTCGACAACCGTCCCAGGAGAACCCAGCCCGCGTGACCGCTGAATTCTCGCTCGCGGGAATCACTTGAACGACTCCCGCGAGCGAGGATCAGCACCGAAACAGGTGAGGTTTCTGGGAGCTCGACAGCGAGATCGCGATGCACCAAGGCGCGCCGTGATGATTGAGAACCACCTGGTTGAGGTGTGTAGTCGGCGGGACCCTGAGCTTGCCCGTCTCTAGGCGTCGGCGCAGTACCTCGAAGATGAAGTGGTCGGCTAGGCATATGAAGCCATGCTCATCGGGGAGTCCAGTTGTCACGATGAGGATCTCGTTTGAAGGGCGGTCCTTCTTCGTGATGCGCTTGAGGAACTCATCTTCAAGGAGCGCAATGTCTACGGTCACCTGTGCGGCGCCTGATGCCTCGGCCGGACGACGACGGCGACACGGACGACCTCCTCGATGGGGCTCCCCGTCGGCGCATCGAAGAGCCCGACGAGGACGAGAAGTGGTAGCGGCGTAGACCTGCTCCACCTGGACCCCCGGACCAAGGTCCGGGGGCATTCGTTTCAGATCCGATCTCGGAGGGTGCTTCTGCTCTGCCCCTACCCGTTTGCTCGGTGGCGTTCGGGTGCAGTGAGTTGGGTGAAAGCGAGTACGAGGGCGGCGAAGACAGCAGCGGATGGGGCGAGCCAGGTGGCGTCCGCGGTGGTGATGATGGCGCCGCCGGCGATGGCTCCGAGGGCGGTGCCGATGTAGCTCATGGAGCCGTTGATGCTCATGACGACGCTGATGTGGGTGCCCGCGGCGCTGACGAGGCGGTGTTGCTGGGGCACGAACAGAAGGGCGCCGGCGAACCCGATGATCAGCAGCACCATGAGCATCAGGACGAAGTGATGTTGTACGAAGGTGAGCAGGAGCGCGGCGAGGGCGCTCGCGGTCAGCCCCGTGGTCAGAACGGGACGTGCTCCGGCCTTGTCGGTGAGGGTTCCGACGACGCGGTTGCCCGCGACGAATCCGGCGCCGAAGACGAGGGAAGCGACGACGACGGCGTTCCCGTTCCGGGTGGAGAGGGCGGTGAGGACGCCGATGTAGGAGATGACGACGTAGACGGGGATGAGCACGAGGGCACTGGTCGAGAGAAGCAGCAGGATGCGGCGGTCGGTGAAGGTGGTGAGCGTCTCCCGTAGAGAGGCTGCGGGCAGTGTCATCACGGGCAGGACGAACACCAACAGGATGGCGATGAGGATCGCTGTTCCGGCAATGATGGCCATGACGCTCCGCCATCCCCACCATCCGCCGAGGACCAGGCCGAGGGGGACGCCGAGGAGGGTGGCCATGCTGGAGCCCGCGGCGATGAGAGCGAGCGAGCGGGCGCGGCGTTCGGGGGCGGTGAGGATGCCGGCGACCGCGAACGCTGTTGCTTGGAATGCGGCAGCACCCAGCGCGGAGACGATGCGCCCGGCCACGACGAGCGCAAAGGTGCCGCCGATGGCTTGGAGCAGCATTCCGGCGAGGAAGACGGTCATGCCCGCTACGGCGACGGTGCGACGATCGAGGCGGCGGGTGGTGGTGGCGATGATCGGGGAACCGATCGCGTAGGCGAGGGCGAACGCGGTCGTGAGCTGCCCGGCTTGGCCAAGGGAAACGTGCAGGTCGGCCGCGATCTCCGTGAGCATGCCGGGGACGATGAAGCCGACCACGCCCACGACGAACGTTCCCGCGGCGAGGACGGTGAGCTGCCACCGAGAAAGTGGAGCTGAAACCCCATTATTCGATGCATGTCGAATTATCACATGGTCGAGGCTAGGGTATTCTTCGATCTACGTCAAAGAGTTGGAGGGGAGTTGGCGATGTCGCGAGTGCTGCCGGAGCCGACGGTTGAGTCGTTTGATCTGACCGTGATCCTGAGTGCGCTGGCCGAGCCCGGGCGCCGCGCGTTGATGACGGCACTGTATCGGCGGGCGGCTCGCGACGAGCCGATCGACTGCATGGTAATAGCGCAGGAAGTGGATCTTGGGGTGAGCGCGCCGACGCTCTCGCACCACTACCGGGTGCTGCGCGAAGCCGGCCTGGTCCGCACCACCGCTGTCGGACGGAGCCGCGTCGTCACCGTGCGTATTACGGACGTGGAGTCCCGTTTCCCAGGGCTCCTGGATGCAACGCTCACGGCCACGTAGCCCGGGGACTACCGACGAAACTGCGGCGGAATTCGTAGAGGCGGTCGCGGGATTGAGTCTCACCGCCGATGCCGATGGGCCACCTGTGATGCTCTTCCGCGACGAGGACCCGTCGGACGCCCCGGATCGCCCCGGTGAGCCCGGGCGGCGCGAACTGTGGTGACGGCCTGACACCTGCTCCACCTGGATCCCGGACCACCTTTGGTTCGGGATTCTTTTGCTCCAACGACGATCTCGGAGGGCGCCTTGTGAGGGCAGCAGAGGCTACTTGGAGCAGAGATGGAGGCTCGCATCTGGGCCTCGACTCGGCTCATGAATCGTATTACAATTAATGCGTGAGGATCGAGATCAACCCCTTCGCGCTCCAGCACTCGATCACACCCGACGAGATCCGAACCGTGACCTCGTCACCGTCCGCGAGATACCGGGTCGAGAGCCCGACCAACCCGGACAAGGTGCTGATCCGGTCCATCGGGCGCATCGGCAACGAGCCGTGGATCGAGACCCTCGCAGAGGAGTACGAGTACGGCGAGCTGCTCCACGTCTTCCACTCGATGATCCTTCGGTACACGGTCTCGACGGAGGCGTACCACGCCACCGGCGGGGCTTTCGACGAGATCGAAGACGCACCCCAGCGGCCCATCGTCAGGCCCCAGTACACATCCGAGACCACACCACCCGAGGAGGGTAAATGAGCACCCGAAGGACCACGCAGGACGAGTACGCCGCCATCATCGAAGAGGACGCCCGCGGCGAGCTGCGCCCGGTCCCCGACGGGACCGCCGAGGTGGCCGACGACTACCTCAAGGTCAAGCGTGGGCGACCGGCGGCAGGAACGAAGCGCGAGCCCTTGATCAATCGGTCGATCAAGATGTCGAAGACGATGGACCGAGACATCGAGATCAAGGGCAAGAAGCTGGGCAAGGACAGGAGCTACGTGGTCCGCGCCGCGGTGGCCGAGTACCTCGACCGGCACCGCTGACCGCGACACCCGGGAGTTCCTCCGCGGTCAGATGACCTTCCAGGAGCTGCACACGCGGGCGCTACGGCGGATCCTGGGCCCCTGAACGCAACGGAGAGGCCCCCACTCCCGAGATTGGGGCGTGGGGGCCTCTGTCGGTCCTGGAGGCTCAGACCGTGATCAGACCCGGGCCGGAAGGGCTGGGGCCGGAGGGCGAAGCCGCGGGCGGCGGCGTGAGGTCCTGGGGTCCGAGGTCCTGCTGGTCGAGCTGGGCCTTGGTGTCCAAGGCGTTCTCCTCCTGCTCCTTTGTGGCCTCGTACATGCCGGACGTGGCCCTCGTCGCCTGGTTGAGCGCTTCGTTCGCCAGGTCCGCCTGAGCCGAGAGCGCCTTCCCGAACGCGCCGACGGTCGCCCGGAAGGGCTCTGCGACAGTGCTCGCCTCCGCCGAGGCCTGCCGCGAGAGGGTACGCAGCTCCTCGACCCGCACATTGCCGTAGCTGAGACGTTTGAACTGATCGACGGACTGCTCCTTCGACGCATCTCCTGTCACGATCTCATTATCGGGCATTTCATTTCCTTTCGAGTTACGGCGTGATCGAGTCGGGGCTGATCAGGGCGCCGGTGCTTTCCGGGGTCGCTAGCTCCGGCGGAAGGCGAGAACCGGGTAGATGGGGTCGGGCCGGTCGCCGGTGGCCTGTCCGACGCCGACGAACGAGGTCGCCGCCACCAGGTCCAGACCGTTTGCAGCGCAGTCCCGCACGAGGAGAGCAGGTCGATCCGCCGCGGTCCCGTCGTCGACGGAGGCGCCCCACGACAATCTGCTCGCCGCGCGCTTGTCCGCGGTCGTGACGAACACCCCGCCCGGCGCCAGTACGCGGGCTACCTCGTTCAGCACCGGCGTCGCATCGTCGAGCAGGTGCAGGAGCCAGATCGCCACCACTGCCGCGACGCTCCGGGCGCGCAGGGGGAGCTCTTCCGCGTCGGCTCGAGCGACCGATCCCGGAAGCCGGTTCGCGGCGTGCCGCAGCATGCCGTCGGAGACGTCGACGCCGACGACGGGTGTCCGAGACGGCGGAGCTCCAATGCGACGATGCCCGTGCCCGCGGCGGAGGCGCGGGGCATACCGCCGCGGGTTGGGTCGTAGTCGACGGCCTGCCGGTCGTAGGTGGACACAGCGCGACGATAGCTCGGGCGGCCGCTCAGGTGGTGCGCGCGCCCAGCGCCTCGCAGACTGCCGCGGCACCCAGGGCGGCCAGCAGGGCCACGTCGACCTGCTGTACCCGCCTCAGCTGCGCGCTGGGGGCCTCGGCGGCGGCCGCGAGGGCGAGGAAGGACCCGACGGACGCGGTCCCGGCGGCGATCGCCGGCCACCGGAACCGCTCGTCCGCGGCGCCGGCGAGCAGGGCGGTGCCCAGGATCCCGAAGAAGGTCGCGCGGTGCCGCAGCAGGAGCTCGGTGCCGGGGTCCGGCACCGTCACGCCCTAGGCGCGCTCGACGCGATCACGGGACAGGACGACGGTGGCGGGCAGCAGGTGCGCGACGCCCACAGCGGCGAGGAGTGGGCCGGCGATGCGGTGCGTGATCACGGGTGGAACCTCCGGTGGTCGGGGACTGATGCTCCTAGCATCGGTGAGGTGACCACCACCGCGCTTCCGGAAACGTGCGCAGTCCCGGGCGTGCTGTGGGTCTCGCCGGCGACCGCGCTGTACCTGGGGCCGTCGCTGGGGCTCGCGGCTCACTCGACGTCCGTCCACTGCCTCGTCGTCGGGGTCGACGGTCCGCTCGACGTGCAGGTGGGTTCCCGCACGGTGTCGGGCCGCAGCATCCTGGTGCCGCCGCGGACAGTGCACCGCGTGGTCGCCGAGCCCGGCGCCCGGATCCTGTTCTGTTACAACGACGCCACCGCGGTGCGCGCCCGGGACCTGGCGGCTCGGATGACCGTGCCGGGGGAGTTGGCGACGGGCCACCGCGCCGAGGCCGAGTTGCTGCGGTTGTGCGAGGAGCGCGATCCGTCGGGTGCGGCGCTGGTCGCGGCGGCGTTCGGCGCGGGGGCGCCGCTGGAGCCCAGGGTGCGGCGCTCCATCGAGCGGGTGCGGGCGGACCCGGCCGGCTGCTCCGCGAGCGCGCTGGCGCAGGCCGAGCACCTCTCCACGCCGTACTTCCTCCGCGTCTTCGGGAGGGAGACCGGAACGAGTTTCCGCCGGTACCGGCTGTGGGCGCGGATGCTGCGCGCCGCCGAGTCCATCGCTGCGGGGGCCGACCTGACGCGAGCCGCGGCGGACGCGGGCTTCGCCTCGCCGTCGCATTTCAGCGACGCCTTCCTCGCGATGTTCGGGCTCAGCGCCACGGCCCTGCTCCGCACCGGATCGCGCCTGGTCGTCGGTGCCGCACCCGGCGACTGGTCGTAGAAATCGATTGGGGTGACGGGGCCGCCGGCGCGATACTGGGGTGCATGGCGACGCAGTACGACCAGATCAGCGATCGGCTCCAGCAGTTCATCGAGGGGCAGCAGATGTTCTTCGTGGGCACCGCGGCGCCCGACGGGCGGGTCAACGTGTCCCCGAAGGGACTCGATTCTCTGCGCGTGCTCGGCCCGAACCGCGTGGCCTGGCTCAACGGCACGGGGAGCGGTAACGAGACCGCGGCACACCTGCTGCGGAACCCGCGGATCACCGTGATGTTCTGCGCCTTCGAGGGCAAACCACTCATCCTGCGCCTCTACGGCACGGCGCGGGCCGTCCACGACGGTGACGCGGACTGGGACGGGCTGATCGCGCTGTTCCCGCCGATGCGCGGCGCCCGCAACGTCTTCGACGTGACCGTCGACCTCGTGCAGACCTCGTGTGGCTTCGGTGTGCCGCTCTACGAGTACGACGGGCAACGCACGCTCATGGACTCGTGGGCCGAGAACAAGGGCGACGAGGGCATCGAGCGGTACCACCGCGAGCGCAACACCCACAGTATCGACGGCTTCCCGACCGGAATCCCCGTGCGGTAGAACGATCATCGGCCCGGAGGGACACCGGGCCGATGACCGAGTCCGCGGGTTACGCGGCCTTGTCCGCGCCAGCGTCGGTGCTGCCGGAGTCCTGGGTGCCCGAGTCCGAACTCGTCACCGTATCTGTGCTCGACGGTGCCGTCGCGGTTTCCGTCGCTGTCTCCGTGGTCGGCGCCTCGGGAGCCGTCACGGGGTCCGCTGCAGGAGGCTCGGGTGCCGGGTCCTCTGCCGATGGTGCGGGGTCGGGCGCCGGGGTCTGAGTGATCGGCGTGGACTTGCCGTCGTCACCCTTGTCCTTGCCCTTGTCGCCCTGGAGCCTTGCCAGCAGGTCGGGCAACGGCTCGCCGCCCTTGTCGAGGCTGTGGTCGCCGCCGGTCTCGGGCACGGTGACCTTCGACGAGGTGTCGGAGACCGCCTCCTGCCCGGTCGCGGCGAAGGTCGCCGACCGCGCAGCCGCATTCGAGTCCGCGGCGGACTGCGCAGGGGCACCGGGCAGACCCGCGGTCTGCTCGGACAGGGTCTTCGAGAAGTCCAGGAGCGACGACGCCGAACCATTGATGAACGGCCCGTACTGGCTGGTGGCGAAGTCGGACAGCGGCTGGAGCGTGACCGCCGAGATCGCCTGGTAGACGGGGCCGAACGCCGTCATCACGGGCTTGATGAAGGCGTCGATGCCGAGGAGCTGGGTCAGCGAGCTGACGCCGAGCGGCGAGGTGACGCCGGTGATGATCTGGCTCAGCGGATCCGTCGGCAGGATCCCGGGCGGGATCAGGCCCGCGCTGGAGTTGGGGCCGGTCTGGCTGCCGACCTGGAGGAGGTTGTCGGAGAAGAGTTTGACGCCGAAGAGCGACGGCGACGTGAGTCCGGCACCCTCGACGCCGAAGTTGAAGCCACCCAGGCCGTAGAGGATCGGGAGGGGAACGCCCAGTGGGTTCTGGAGCAGAAGCAGGTTCTGGCCGTTGTTGACGTTGATCCCGTTGGTGCCGACGTAGTTGCCCGTCGTCACGTTGATGTTGGTGAACCCGACCGGCAGGATCGTGTTGACGTTCGTCATTGTGAGGCCGATAGGGGAGTAGACGCCGTTCTGCGTGGGCAGCAGCACGTTCGCGCCGAGCACGCCGGCCTTCGCGAGGCCGAGCGGAAGCTCCACGCCGGCCGCACCGATCGGCACTGACACCACGGTCTCCGAGCCGCCGAGCCATCCCGGGATCTTCAGCGCCGCGGTGGGAGCTGCGCCCCAGAAGCCCGCCTTGGCGCCGAGGGGGAAGGTGTACGTGCCGTCGGCCTGTGGCAGCCAGACGGTGCCCGAGGGGAGGCTACCCTCGGGGAGGATGTTCACCGGCCCGAGCGTGAGGCCGGGCAGCCCGGGGAGCGTCGGAAGGGTGAACTCCTTGATGGCCAGCCCGCTCGGGGTCTGGACGAAGGTGTTGAGGACGTTGGTCGTGCCGCTCAGCTGCAGGAGTTTCCACGCGTAGGAGCTGGTGTACTTGCTCTGAGTGGCGGTGAGGCCGTCCACGATTTCGCTCAGCGCAGGGAGTCGGTCGATGTAGGGGCCGATGACCGGGAGGCCGAGCGCACCGTCGAGCACCGTCGCGGCGCCGTTGAGGAGCGCGCCGCCCGGCATCGATGTGGGCAGGATCTTCGACAGGTCGAGCTGCGAGCCGCCGGGGAGAACGACGTTCGGCACCACGCCGGGCACTCCGGTCGGCAGGTTCAGGCCCGCGATGTTGCGGAGGACGGCCGGAAGGCTCGAGATCTTGGTGACGTCGACCTTGTTGTACGACGAGCCGAAGGTCGGCAGGATGCCGCCGGTCTGGCCCGCGATCGGGTTCCAGACCGAGCCGGCGCTGTTGGTGACGTTGTTCGAGGCGTTGAGGAAGTTGTCCAGCGCGTGCGAGTAGTCGCTGATCGCCTTGCTGTAGTCGGGCGCGGCCGCCTGCGCCGGGGCGCTCATCAGGCCGACGGCCGCAGTGGCGCCGACGGCGGTCGCGGCGACGGCGGTGCGCTTGGCGGCCAGTTTCGAGGCCTTGCGATGCTTCGCACTCATGGTGGGAGGTTCCTCTCGGACGAAATGCAGATGCCGCAATCGCGCATCCACGGTGAGAATAAGAGTGTTGAAGCCTGAAAGAACTTCCTTTGCGCTACAGCAAATATCCGGAGTTCTGTGTCACCGATTCGACGCTCTGCTATTGACCGAATCTAAGGTCCTCGACGGCGTCGCGATAGGGTCTGGGGGAACGATCGAAGGGATTCGGATGAGCCTCGCGGAACTGTCGGAATGGCCGGTCGGCACGGCCGCCGGTGCGCTCCTGCGCACGGATGGGGCGGGCACCGTCGAGACCCATGGGGGCCTGGATCGGCAATACGAATTGGCTTCCGTCACCAAACTTCTCGTGGCCTACGGCGTCCTTGTCGCGATCGAGGAGGAGGCGATCGACCTCCGGCAGCCGGCCGGACCGGAGGGCAGCACCGTCGAGCATCTCCTGGCGCACGCGTCGGGCGTCGCGTTCGATTCCCCCGACGTCGTGGCTCCGCCGGCAACGCAGCGCATCTACAGCTCGTACGGATACGAGCTCCTGGCCGATCTGATCGAAAAGGAAGCCGGAATCGCATTTCCCGAGTACCTCGGCGAGGCCGTCTTCGAGCCCCTGGGGATGGTGAACTCGGAGCTCGCGGGGCCGGCCGGGCACGGCGCCCGGTCCACGGTGTCCGATCTGGCGCGGTTCGCCGCGGAGGTCGCCGCGCCCACGCTGCTCGACCCGGGCACCGTCGACCGTGCGCGCGGCGTCCACTTCCCGGGCCTGCCGGGCTTCGTGCCCGGCTACGGGAAGTTCGCGAACAACACCTGGGGGCTCGGCTTCGAGGTGAAGGGCGACAAGCGGGCGCACTGGACGGGTACGCGGAACTCGCCGCGGACCGTCGGGCACTTCGGACAGGCGGGAACCTTCCTGTGGATCGACCCCGATCTGCAGCTCGCCGCGGTCGTCCTCACCGACCGGCCCTTCGGCGCCTGGGCCAAGCCGCTGTGGTCCGAGTTCAACGATCGGCTGATTTCTCAGGAACTTCAAGGCGAGTAACTGGCGCAACACGCGCATCATGGTGCACAATGGCTTCATAACTACATCGATGTGATAAAGCGCAGCTGGTAGCCGGCACGTTTCGACAGGTGGCTTGGGGAAGACGTCCTCGTCGAAACGAAGAAGGTGGCAACCATGCAGCAGCTGAGTCAGTTTGCAGAGGTGACGACGGGAGTCGTGTGGATCCACGCCGCACCTGCTGCACTGTGCCCGCACGTGGAGTGGGCACTGTCGAGGACCCTCGACGCCCGGGCCACCCTCAAGTGGTCCGCGCAGGAGGCCGTCCCCGGCATGCAGCGTGCCGTCGTCGACTGGGTGGGCCCGGTCGGCAGCGGTGCGCGGATGGCGAACACCCTGAGGGAGTGGAACTCCCTCAGGTTCGAGGTCACCGAGGACCCCTCCGAGGGGGTCGACGGTGAGCGGTTCTGCTACGCCCCGGGTCTGGGGCTGTGGCGCGGCACCATGAGCGCGTCCGGCGACACCCTGCTGGGCGAGGCGCAGCTGCGCTCGATGATGCTCGACCAGGGTCCCGAGGGCCTGCAGACGTCCCTCGACTCGCTCCTGGGCACCGCCTGGGACGAGGCCCTCGAGCCCTTCCGCATGGGCGGCCAGGGCGCTGAGGTCACCTGGCTGTCCCAGGCCGTCGGCTGAGACCTGCCTGAAACCCGGCCCTGGCGGGCGAGCGCGGCGCTGTGGCGACGGCGCCCCGCCGGGACCGGGACACGGGTGAGGATTCCCCTGCGATTCCTCGAGCGCGAAAAGTTGTCGGCCCGATCTGCCACCATCGGGACATGGCACTCTCCACGTCTGAGAAGCAGGAATTCCTCGCACAACCTCACGTCGCGGCGTTCTCCGTCGCCGAACCCGGTCGCGGGCCGCTCACCGTGCCCGTCTGGTACGCCTACGAGCCGGGCGGAAAGCCCTGGATCACCATCGGTCCCGGGTCCCGCAAGGCGACGGCGCTCGCTGCGGCCGGCCGGTTCTCGCTGATGGTCGACACGGTCGAGCCGCGCACGATGTACGTGAGCGTCGAGGGAGCGGTCGCCGAATCGCGGCCGTCGACCGACGAGGAGGTCCGGGCGATGGCGGCCCGCTACCTCTCCGGCCCCGCGCTCGACGGCTACCTCGAGTTCGCCTTCGGCCAGCTGGGGGAGCACCTCACCGTGGTCCTCGAGCCCGAGCACTGGCTCGGCGCCGACCTCACGATGTGATCGCCCGACGGTGCCGGGGCCGCCGGCACCGTCGGTGCGTTCAGTACTTGACCCAGCGCGCCGTCGTGGGCGCGCTGCTGCAGGTGACCCGCACCCAGTACCACTTCCCGGTGGGCTGGGCGCCGGGCACGATCACCTCGCGAACCGCCTTGCCCGGCAGGGGGAACGGGATGTTGACGGTGTCGAAGTTCCAGCCGGACGGACGCGAGTGGTAGGTGCACCACCCGGCGTCGCCGTACGTCTGATTCCGGACGATCACCCGGGCGCCGGCCCACGTGGCGACCGGATTGCTGAACGTCACGGTCGTCCAGGCGTTGGCGACGCCGGAGCCGACGACGCCGGCGGCGGGAACGAGTGCGAGGGCGGCGGCCGTGGCGGCCAGACGCTTGGCGGAGGTGTTCATGGGCTTGTCCTTCTGATTCGGGGAGTGCTTGCCGGATCAGAATGGCGGTGCCCCAGGCGCGTTGACACGCGTAGCGGACTACTCGACCTGCAGGGACGGTGCCCTGCGGACTACTCGATCGGCACCGTCGGGACATGCGAAACCGGCCGCCGAGGAGATCCTCGACGACCGGCTTCTGGAGAGAAGTTTCAGTACTTGCCGAACGCCAGCGCCACGTTGTGGCCGCCGAATCCGAAGGAGTTGTTCAGCGCGTAGGAGATGTCGCCCGTGCGGGCGGAACCGTGGACCACGTCCAGCTCGATCTCCGGATCCTGGTTCTCCAGGTTCAGGGTGGGCGGGATGATCCCGTCGCGGATCGAGAGTACGGTCAGTGCGGCTTCGAGAGCACCCACGGCGCCGATGGAGTGGCCCAGCGCGCCCTTGGGCGCGTAGATCGCGGCGTCCGTGCCGACGACGGCGTTGATGGCCTTCGCCTCCGCGGCGTCGCCGATCGGCGTTGCCGTGGCGTGCGCGTTGATGAAGTCGATGTCGGAGCGGGACAGGCCGGCGGTCTCCATCGCCCTCTTCATCGCGCGGGCGGCGCCGCCGCCCTCCACGTCGGGGGAGACCATGTGATAGCCGTCGGAGGTGATGCCGGCGCCGAGCAGCCGCGCGATCGGCTTCGCGCCGCGCGCCAGGGCGTGCTCCTCGGTCTCGATGATCATGAGGGCCTGCGCCTCGCCGAAGACGAAGCCGTCGCGGTCCTTGTCGAACGGACGCGAAGCGGCCTGCGGGTCGTCGTTGCGGGTCGACAGTGCGCGCATCATCGCGAAGGACGCGATGGGCGGCGAGTCGATCCGGCCCTCCACGCCACCGCAGACCGCGATGTCGGCATCGCCGAGCACGATCTGGCGCCAGGCGTGCGCGATGGCCTCGTTGCCCGTCGAACAGGCCGAGACCGGCGCGATGGCACCCGCGCGGGCACCGATCTCCAATGCCGAGACGGCGCACGCGCCGTTCGGCATGGACATCTGCACGGCGAACGGCGAGACCTTGCGGACACCGTGATCGCGCAGCGCGTCCACGGCCTCCACCATCGTCTCGCCGCCGCCGAGCCCGGTGCCGACGACCGCCGCGAGGCGCGTCGGGTCGACATCCGGGCGTCCGGCGCCGTCCCACAGCCGCTTGGTCATCACGTGGGAGACCTGCTCGACGTAGGACATGCGCCGCTTCGACACATGCTGCTTGCTGATGTCCCCGGCGTACTGGCGGTCGGGCCGCTCCGGTACGTCGTCCGACGGGTCCGACAGCAGCTGGCCGCCGAACCGCACCGGCAGATCGGGGATCTGCACGCCGATGAAATCTCCCTCGAGCGGACGGATGCCGCTCTTACCCTCGAGCAGACCCTGCCAAGTGGAGTCGGTATCGACGCCGATCGACGTGGTCAGCTCGATGGCGGTGACGACGACACTCGGGAAGTCGCCACCGCGCGTCGAGAAATTCCTCAGCGAAGGCAAGGGCTTACTTGCCCTTCTCGGCCTCGTACTTGCCCTTGAGCTCGGCAGCGAGATCAGCGTTCTCGGCCTCGAGCTTCTGGATGTACGCGACGGCGTCGCCGACGGTCTTCAGGCCCGCGAGGTCCTCGTCCGGCACCTTGACGCCGTACTTGTCCTCGAGCTGCACGGCGATCTCGACCATCGACAGCGAGTCGATGTCCAGGTCGTCGATGAACGCCTTGTCCAGGGTGACCTCGGAGGGCTCGATGCCGGTGACCTCTTCGATGATCTCGGCGATGGCGGCGACGATTTCGTCCTGGCTGGTGGCCACAGTGGGTCCCTTTCCTTGTGTGACCCGACCCGCGATTTCGCGGAGACGGGAGTCTATCCGTGCGACGACGGGCGTCGCGGGGTTCGACGGTGCCGGGCGGCCCGTCGGGTGGTCTTCTCGCTACTGCGCGGGGGCGAGCAGCTCGGTGAGGTCGGCCGGGGTCTTGACGGCGACCTGCGGCACACCCTTGAGCTCGCGCTTGGCGATGCCCACGAGGGCCCCGGCCGGGGGCAGCTCCACGACCATCGAGACCTCGGCCTCGCGCATGGTGGCGGTGCACAGGTCCCAGCGGACCGGGCGGGTTACCTGCGCGACGATCTGCGCCAGGGCGGCCTCGCCGGACGTGACGGGCTTGCCGTCGCGGTTCGAGAGCAGCGTCAGCTGCGGGTCGCGCGGGGTGATGGCCTGCGCGGCGGCCGCAACGGCCTCCTGTGCGGGGGCCATGAACTCGGTGTGGAAGGCGCCGGCCACGGCGAGCGGGCGCAGGCGCGCCTTCTCGGGGGCGTTGTCGGCGAGCTTCTGCAGGTTCTCGACGGTGCCCGCGGCCACGATCTGCCCGGAGGCGTTCATGTTGGCGGGGATCAGGTCGAAGGACTCGAGCGTGGCGAGCACGTCCGCCTCGTCGCCGCCGAGGACGGCGGTCATCGAGGTGGGGACCAGGGCGCACGCGGCGGCCATGGCGCGGCCGCGGATGGCGGCCAGGCGCACGGCGTCGTCGGCCGTGATGACACCGGCGACGGCGGCGGCGGCGAGCTCACCGACGGAGTGGCCGGCGACGACCGTGTCCGAGGGCTGCGTGCCCATCTGCTCGAAGGCGAGCAGTGCGGCGGCGACCACGAGGGGCTGAGTCACGGCGGTGTCCGTGATCTCGTCGGCCTCGGCGATGGTGCCGAGGCGGACCAGGTCGAGATCGGCGATCTCGGACCAAGCGCGCAGGCGCTCCACGGCAGAAGGCTGATCGAGCCATGCGGTCAGCATGCCGGGCTTCTGGGAACCCTGTCCGGGTGCGAGCAGTGCAATCACGTGTACCAGGAAACACCCCGGGAACCTGAAAAGAAGGTGTTGGAGCCTGAGAACCTGGCTCAATGAATTTGTGGGGTTTCCACAAAAGTGCTGCTCAGCGAGTCCTGCCTGTTACCAGAGTGTTATGTGTGACTGGATTAGCTCAGCGAGATGTCTGTGATCCGCGTCATAGCGGCGGGGGTGAAGCGGTCAGGATTCGCTGCCGCGAGACGCCCGATCGTCGCTGCCACACGCAACACGAAGGCGTCGCGCGGGTCCTGCGGGTCCCGCCCGGTGATCTCGGCGATCTTCTTCAAGCGGTACCGCACCGTGTTGGGGTGGACGAACAGCTCGCGGGCGCACGATTCGACCGCGCCGCCGGAGTCCAGATAGGCGTCCAGCGTGTCCGACAGGGCGGATCCGGCCTCTTCGAGGGGTTTCACCAGGAGCTCGTAGAGGGTGCGGCCGGCGTGCGTGTCGCCGATCAGCGCGCGCTCGGGCAGGAGCTCCCAGCTGTGCACCGGACGCGGCGCGCCGGGCCAGCCGGCGACGGCGTTGACGCCCGCGATGGCCTCGACCGCCGAGGCGTGGGCGTCCTCCAGCGTCGGCGTGGTGTGGCCGATCACCACGGGACCGTCGGCGAAGTGGAGCATGAGGGCGTCCGCGAAGGGGTCCCCTGTCGTGACGGCACCGCTGACGATGACCACCAATTTGGTGCCTTGTACAACGGCGAGCGCCGACCGGCCGTGCGATCGGGCGGTGTCGTGGACCGATCCCGCGACGGAGACGTTCTGGTCCGGCGGCGGATTGCCGACGATGACGGTGGCCGACGCCACCGGGTCCCAGTTCAGCGCCGCGGCGCGGGAGAGCAGGTTGGCGCCGGTGTCGCCGCGGACCACCGCGTCGACCACCAGCGCCTCCATCCGCGAGTCCCACGCGCCCCGGGCCTCGGCGGCCGAGGCGTAGATCGACGCGGCGCCGAAGCCGATCTCCCGGCCGTACCGCAGGACGGCCTCGGTGAGCGCGATGAGCTGGTCCTCGTTGCGGGCCAGCAGCGGCAGCCAGCGCTCGAAGAACTCCATCGCCACGCGGACCATCTCCACGGTCTGCAGGAGCGAGACCTTGCGGGCCAGGTCCTGCGGCACCGTCTGGAAGGAGGCGACCGTGTACTCGACGTTGCTCGGGTTCTCGATCCACTCGGCGAAGTTGACCACCGCCGTCTGCACGACCAGCTGGATCGACGCCCGCTGACTGGCCTCCAGGTCCGCGAAGTACGGGAGCTGCTCCTCCATGGAGCGCACCGCCTCCGTCGCGACGCGGCCCGAGTACTGGCGAATCCTGGCGAGGATCGCTTCGGGCAGCACGTCGCGAGGCTCGGGACGCTTCCGGTTGAAGCTCCCCTTCCCCGGCTTCCCGGGGAGGGGGAACGAGCCCGTATCAGCGGTCATGAAGTCCTAGGCTACGCCGGGGTCCGACGTCTGCTTCGGGGCGGCGAGCACGTCGTCGATCCGGTACCGCTTCGCGGCGTCCGCGGCGACCGAGAAATCGAGTGCTCCGTCCCGGGCGAGCCCCAGGAGAACGCCCACGACGATCGACTCGGCGTCCACGTTGAAGTACCGCCGGGCCGCCGGGCGGGTGTCCGAGAAGCCGAAGCCGTCGGTGCCCAGGGTGACGTAGGTGCCGGGCACCCACTGCCGGATGAGGTCCTGCGTGCCGCGCATGAAGTCGGACGCCGCGATCGTCGGGCCCTCGGTGCCGCCGAGGATCTTGGTGACGTGCGGGGTGCGGAACTCGGCGCCCGGGTCGCGCAGCGCCGCCTTCTCCGACTCGATGCCGTCGCGCGACAGTTCGACCCAGCTGGTCACCGAGAACACCGATGCGGAGACGCCCCACTCCTCGGCCAGCATCTGCTGGGCCTTGAGCGCGTCGGGCATCGTGACGCCGGAGGCGAGGATGTTCGCCTTCTTCTCGTGCGCGGTGTCGGCGGGCTTGAACAGGTACAGGCCCTTGAGCAGACCGTCGACGTCCAGGTTCTCCGGCTCCGCCGGCTGGTGGATCGGCTCGTTGTAGACGGTGATGTAGTAGTAGATGTTCTCCGGGTTCTCCCCGTACATCCGCCGCAGGCCGTCGATCACGATGTGCGCCAGCTCGTAGGCGAACGCGGGGTCGTAGGCGACGACCGCCGGGTTGGTCGACGCGAGCACGTGGCTGTGGCCGTCGGCGTGCTGCAGGCCCTCACCGGTCAGTGTGGTGCGGCCGGCGGTGGCGCCGAGCACGAAGCCGCGGGCCATCTGGTCGGCGGCCGCCCACAGGCCGTCGCCCGTGCGCTGGAAGCCGAACATCGAGTAGAAGATGTACAGCGGGATCATCGGCACGTCGTGCGTGGCATATGAGGTACCCACCGCGGTGAACGACGCGGTCGAGCCGGCCTCGTTGATGCCCTCGTGCAGGATCACGCCCTGCGGGTTCTCCTTGTACGCGAGCATCAGCTGTGCGTCGACGGCCGTGTACGTCTGGCCGAGGCGGTTGTAGATCTTCAGCGTGGGGAACCAGCTGTCCATACCGAAGGTGCGCGCCTCGTCGGGGATGATCGGGACGATCCGCGGGCCCACCTCCTTATCGCGCAGCAGCTCCTTGAAGATGCGCACCACGGCCTGCGTGGTCGCGACCTCCTGCTTGCCCGAGCCCTTGAGCATCACCTTCACCGCGTCGATGCCGGGGGTCTGGAGAACCTGGGCCTGCGTGCGGCGGGTCGGCAGGAAGCCGCCGAGCTGCTTGCGGCGATCCAGCATGTACTGGATCTCCTTCGACTCCGGTCCCGGGTTGTAGTACGGCGGGAGGTAGGGGTCCTTCTCGAGCTCGGCGTCCGAGATCGGGATCCGCAGGTGATCGCGGAAGCCCTTGAGGTCGTCGAGGGTGAGCTTCTTCATCTGGTGCGTGGCGTTGCGGCCCTCGAAGTTGTGGCCCAGGCCGAAGCCCTTGACGGTGTGCGCCAGGATCACCGTCGGCTGGCCCTTGTGCTCCATCGCCGACTTGTAGGCCGCGTACAGCTTGCGGTAGTCGTGGCCGCCGCGGCGCAGGCCCCAGATCTGCTCGTCGGTCATGTCCTGGACCAGTTCCTTGGTCCGCGGGTCGCGGCCGAAGAAGTGCTCACGCACGAACGCGCCGTCGTTCGCCTTGAAGGTCTGGTAGTCACCGTCGGGCGTGTTGTTCATGATGTTGACGAGGGCGCCGTCGCGGTCCTTGTGCAGCAACTCGTCCCACTCGCGGCCCCAGATCACCTTGATCACGTTCCAGCCGGCGCCGCGGAAGAAGGACTCGAGCTCCTGGATGATCTTGCCGTTGCCGCGGACGGGCCCGTCGAGGCGCTGCAGGTTGCAGTTCACGACGAAGGTGAGGTTGTCGAGCCCCTCGGTCGCGGCGATCTGGATCTGGCCGCGCGATTCGGGCTCGTCCATCTCGCCGTCGCCGAGGAACGCCCAGACGTGCTGGTCGGACGTGTCCTTGATGCCGCGGTCGTGCAGGTAGTGGTTGAACCGCGCCTGCTGGATGGCGTTCATCGGGCCGAGGCCCATCGACACCGTCGGGAACTCCCAGAAGTTCGACAGCAGCCGGGGGTGCGGGTAGGAGGGGAGGCCCTTGCCTTTGTCCTCGTGCGACTTCTCCTGGCGGAAGCCGTCGAGGCGCTCCGCGGGGATGCGGCCCTCGAGGAAGGCGCGGGCGTAGATGCCGGGGGAGGCGTGGCCCTGGATGAAGACCTGGTCGCCGCCGCCGGGGTGCTCCTTGCCGCGGAAGAAGTGGTTGAAGCCCACCTCGTACAGCGACGCCGCGCCGGCGTACGTCGAGATGTGGCCGCCGACGCCGACGCCGGGCCGCTGCGCGCGGTGCACCATGATCGCGGCGTTCCACCGGATGTAGGCGCGGTAGCGGCGCTCGATCTCCTCGTCGCCCGGGAACCAGGGCTCGAGATCGGTGGGGATGGTGTTGACGTAGTCGGTCGACGTGAGCGACGGGATGGAGACGCGCTGCTCGCTCGCGCGCTCGAGCAGGCGCAGCATCAGGTAGCGGGCGCGGGCGGGGCCGTGGGTCGCGATCAGATCGTCGAAGGACTCGATCCACTCGCCGGTCTCGTCCGGATCGATGTCCGGGAGATACGACGCCACCCCCTCGCGAATCACGCGGACGCGGTCCGGGCGACCGTCGTTCGACGGTGCGGGACCCTCTCCTGAGGCGGGTGCCGGGGTGGTGGCGATCGAGTCTGTCACTGGTGCTCCTCACGGGTCGCGAAGGCGGTGCGTAGGTCTGCGGTGTGTCGCAGATCCCATCCTGCCGCATTCGAAAGTTACTCGACAGTCGTATTCCGCGTGGTGGAATTCGCCAGGTCTGCAGCGCGAGTTCGGCGTACCCCGCTTGCGCGCACGCGCAGGTGCCGTAAGTTGACACCGAACAGCTGTATGCGGGTGGCAACGGGCCGCCCGCGCTGACGCGAGGAGGCTCCCACCGGTGTCCACGAATGGGTCATTCGCCCAGAAGATGGGCCTGCAGCCCGGCAACATCGTGCAGGAGATCGGTTGGGACGACGACACCGACGACGACCTGCGCCTTGCCATCGAGGAGCTCACCGGCGCGGAGATGCTCGACGAGGACACCGATGAGGTGATCGACGTGGTCGTGCTGTGGTGGCGCGACGACGACGGGGACCTCGTCGACACCCTCATGGACGTGATCACCCCGCTCTCCGACGACGGCTACGTCTGGGTGCTCAGCCCCAAGACCGGTCAGCCGGGGCACGTGCAGCCCAGCGAGATCGCCGAGGCCGCGCCGACGGCCGGCCTCACGCAGACCTCGTCGACCAATCTCGGCTCCTGGATCGGCTCGCGGCTCGTGCAGCCGAAGTCCGGCCGCGTGGCCAAGAGGTGACATCTCCCCGGCTCGACGGTCCGCTGCAGGTCGGTGCCCAGGCGCCGTCGTTCACGCTGCGCGATCAGAACAACAGGCCCGTCTCGCTGGAGTCCTACCGCGGCCGCAAGAACGTGCTGCTCGTGTTCTTCCCGCTGGCCTTCACGGGCACCTGCGAGAGCGAGCTGGGCGGGATCCGCGATTCCCTCCCGTCGTTCGAGAACGACGATGCCGCCGTTCTCGCCGTCTCCGTGGGCCCGCCGCCCACGCACAAGGTGTGGTCCGGCTCGCAGGGCTACCTGTTCCCGATCCTCTCGGACTTCTGGCCGCACGGCGACGTCGCGAACGCGTACGGCGTGCTCAACGGCAAGAACGGCTACCCGAACCGCGGCACCTTCGTCATCGACCGCGAGGGCGTGATCCGGTTCTCCGAGATGAACGAGCCCGGCGTGCCCCGCGATCAGTCGCTTTGGGAAGACGCCCTCGCTGCGCTATCTTCGACCGGCAAGCGCACATAGCTCAGTTGGTTAGAGTCCCGGTCTTACACACCGGTTGTCGGGGGTTCGAGTCCCTCTGTGCGCACCACGGCCTCACCGGTCCCGGTACGCCTCCAGGAGTCGCAGCCACACCTCGCTGATCGTGGGGTAGGCGGGCACCGCGTGCCACAGCCGCGCGATCGGCACCTCTCCCACCACGGCGATCGTGGCCGCGTGCAGCAGTTCCGCGACCGCGGGACCCACCAGCGTCATGCCGATCACCACACCGCGGGCCTCGTCGACGACCATCCGCGCGCGGCCCGCGTAGCCGTCGGCGTACAGGGTTGCGCCGGCCACCCAGCCGAGGTCGTAGTCGACCACCGCCACGTCCGTGCCGGCCTTCCGCGCCTGCGCCTCCGTGACGCCGATGGCCGCGACCTCCGGCTCGGTGAAGATCACCTGCGGCACCGCGGTGTGGTCCGCCGTCGCGACGTGCGCGCCCCAGGGCGCGTCGTCCACGGCGGCTCCGCGCGCCCGGTCGGCGATCGCGTCGCCGACCGCCCGCGCCTGGTACTTGCCCTGGTGCGTGAGCAGCGCCCGGTGGTTCACATCGCCCGCCGCGTACAGCCAGTCGAAGCCCTCGACCCGCAGCGTGTCGTCCACGGCGAGCCACGACCCGGGCTCCAGCCCGACGGTCTCCAGCCCCAGGTCGACGGTCCGCGGCGTACGCCCGGTGGCCGCGAGCACCTCGTCGGCGACGACGGTCCGCCCGGCCGAGGTCTCGATCGTCACCTCGCCGTCCGCGTGGGTGACCCGGGTCGGGGACTCGCCGGTCACCACCTCCACGCCGAGCGCGCGGAGGCCGTCGCCGACCGCCTCGCCCGCGAAGGGCTCCAGGCCGGTGAGCAACCCGCTGCGCGCGAGCAGCGTCACCTCCGAGCCGAGAGACGCGTACGCCGTGGCCATTTCGGCGGCGACCACGCCGCCGCCGATCACCGCGAGCCGACGCGGAGCGGCCTTCGCGCTGGTGGCCTCGCGGCTGGTCCACGGGCGCGCGGCCCGCAGGCCCGGGATGTCGGGAACGGCCGCATCGGTGCCCGTCGCGAGGACGACGGCGTGCTTCGCGGACAGGGCGGTCTCGGCACCGTCGGGCCCGACGACGGTGACCCGGCGCGGCCCGGAGAGTCGCCCCTGGCCGCGGATCGCGGTGATCCCGGCGTTCGTCGCCCACCGCACCTGCCCGGCGTCGTCCCAGTTCCCGACCACGGCGTCCCGTCGGGCGAAGACCTCCGACGGGTCGAGCGAGGCCTCGCCGGCGAGCGCGCCGCGGACGTGCTGCGCCTCGCGCAGCGCCTGTCCCGGCCGAAGCAGCGCCTTCGACGGCATGCACGCCCAGTAGGAGCACTCACCGCCGAACTTCTCGCTCTCCACCAGCGCGGCGGTCAGCCCGCCCCGCACCGCGCGGTCGGCCACGTTCTCGCCCACCGGCCCGCCGCCGATCACGACCACGTCGAATTCGTCCATGGCGCACCTCCTTCGACCACCGTACGTCCGTCGGCGGCGGGCCCGCGAAAAGGGGATGCGGACGGTCTGGGCCGGCGGATACGCTGGGCGCAACCGTGACAGGACCTGAGGAGGTGAGACCCGTGAACGTTTCACGCATGTGGGTGCTCCCTCCGTTCTCACGGTCGACCTAGGTGTCGCCACCAGGAGCGCCGCACGCAGGCATTCCTGGAAGGCATCACCATGAACGATTCCCCTCTCACTCTCGTGCGCGCCGAGGACGGCGACTGGCTCGCCGTCGACGCCGAACAGCGCACCATCGGCCGGGGCGGCCCCTCGCGGCGGCCCGGACCGGGCACCTTCGTCAGCGTCGACGCCTGGACCGCAGCGGCTTTCGACCTGATCGCCTCCGCGCTCCTCGCCGAGCTGCCGCCACCGCTGCTGACCCTCGTGGCGGACGGCGATCACGACCTGCTCGCCGCGTGGCGCCGGCACGGCTTCGTCGTTCGCCGGCGCGAGACGCTGTATCGCATTCCCCTGGACCCGTCGCCCGCCGTGACCCCGCCCGGGGCGTGGCGGGTGCGCTCCAAGCCCGGGGTCGCCCCCTTCCTCGCGGCGCAGGCCGATCCCGCCGACGGTGCCGCCGTCGCCGTGATCGAGCAGGCCGGCGGTACCGCGGTCGAGACCACCGTCGAGCTGGTGCGGTCATGACCAAGACCTCGCGCGGCATCGAGGCCGCCGGCACCGTCATCGAGGGGCTCCGCGCCGCCACCTTCCGGGTGGAGCTCGACAACGGTCACGTCGTGCTGGCGCACATCAGCGGGAAGATCCGGAAGAACTACATCAAGATCGTCCCGCTCGATCGGGTGCTCGTGGAGATCAGCCCGTACGACCTCAGCCGGGGGCGCATCGTCTTCCGCTACCGGAACTGACGGGCCGGACCGGATCGGTCAGGAATCGAGAAGCAACCCGAATGCGCAGCTCATAGCGTTATCGGCATGACAACCTCGCTCACCACCCCGGTCCGGTCCCTCGCCCTGGAGGCGGCCGACCCGGCCACCGCCCAGGCCTTCTACGACGCCGCGTTCGGCCCCGACCCGCGGCTCCGATCAGCGCCCGCCGTCGGCCCGTCCGCCGGCTTCCGCGGCTTCGTGGTCTCCCTCGTCGTGGCCGATCCCGCCGTCGTGGACTCCTTCGTCGCACCCGCCCTCGCGGCGGGCGCGACGGAGATCAAGCCCGCGCGGAAGTCCTTCTGGGGCTACGGCGCCGTTTTCCGGGCGCCCGACGGCACCGTCTGGAAGATCGCCTCCTCGTCGAAGAAGAACACCGGGGCGCCGCTCCGCACCGTCGACGACGTGGTGCTCCTGCTGGGCGTCGCCGACGTCGCAGCCACCAAGGCCTACTACACCGAGCGCGGGCTCACCGTCGCGAAGAGCCTCGGCCGCAAGTACGTCGAATTCGACGCCGCGCCCGGCGCGGTGAAGCTCGCGCTCTACGGTCGGAAGGCGGCCGCCAAGGACGCAGGGGTCCCGCCCGAGGGGAGCGGCTCCCACCGCCTCCGCATCGACGGCGCCCTCGGCGAGCTCATCGATCCCGACGGCTTCGTCTGGCGGTGAGGTCACTCGGGGACGACGGTGCCCTGGTGGAACCGGAGGAGCGGCCGTGGCGCGGCGGTCTCCCACAGCGACGAATGCCGACTCGTGTGGGCGTCGAGCCGCAGCCGGTACATGACGAGGATCAGCGTGTCGCTCAGATCGCTGAACCGCCACTCGTCGGCAACGGGCGGTTCTGATCGCTCAGGGGATGCGGCGATCGACGCGGCGATGTCGTCGGCGGTCCAGAACCGTCCCGAGCGGCCGATCTCGGCGAAGTCCTCGTGGAGGTACGAACGTACGAGGGCGGCGTCCCGGCGGACGTCCGGCCAGTGCAATTCGACCTCCATCGACTGAATCTGCGCGTGCCGGTCCATCACCCGAGCGTATGCGCATCGAGCTTTCCGGCCGAGCTATGGTGATCCTCGTCGCGGCAGCGGTGGCTGCGAGGTCACTGCGGTCGAGATGTCGGGCCGGTGGGTCAGTCCTTGCCGAGACGCAACGAGCTCGGCCACCACACCGCGCGGCCGACGTCGTGGACGAGAGCCGGCACCAGCAGGGTGCGGACGATCAGGGCGTCGAGCAGGACGCCGAAGGCCACGATGAAGGCGATCTGGGCGAGGAAGATCAGCGGGATGACTGCCAGGGCCGAGAACGTCGCCGCGAGGACCACACCCGCCGAGGTGATGACGCCGCCCGTGACGGTGAGTGCGCGGAGCACGCCCGCCCGAGTTCCGATCGACAGCGCCTCCTCGCGTGCGCGGGTCATCAGGAAGATGTTGTAGTCGATCCCGAGGGCCACCAGGAAGACGAACGCGAACAGCGGCACGACCGGGTCCGCGCCGGGGAAGCCCAAGATGTGGTTGAAGACGATCGACGAGATGCCCAACGTGGCGGCGAACGAGACGATCACGGTGGCCATCAACAGGATCGGCGCGAGGATCGCCCGCAGGAGAAGGCACAGGATCAGCAGCACCACGAGAGTGACCACTGGGATGATCAGGTTGCGATCGTGCAGGGCAGTGGTCCGGGTGTCGAGGTCGACGGCGGTCGGCCCACCCACGAGCGCGTCGGCAGCGCCCACGCCCCGGACCGCGTCGCGCAGGCGCACCACCGTGTCCTCGGCCGCACGCGAATCGGCCGGGTCGCGCAGGGTCGCGCGGAGTGCGACCCGTCCGTCGACGGTCCTCGGGGCACCGTCGGTGCCGGGGACGACGGCGACGCCCGCGACGCCCTGCGTGCCCGTCGCCGCGGCGCGGACGGGCTCGAGCGCCGCCGCGTTCGCGATGATCACCGCGGGGGAGCCGTCGTCGGCGTCGAAGTGCTCCGACAGCACCTCCTGACCACGCTGCGAGTCGACGGTCACGAGGAATGTGTCCGACTGGGCGACGCCGTCGGCGCGGAACTGCGGCGCGAGGGCGGCGCCCACGAGGAGGAGCAGCGTCGTCGCGACCCAGAACCTCCGCGGATGGCGGCCGATCCGCTCGGCCAGCCCGGCCCAGAACCGGTGCGCCTGCTCGGGCGACTCGTCGGCGCCCTCGTGGAGAACGGGGCGGCGCGGCCAGAAGGCGCCCCGCCCGAGCAGTGCGAGCACCGCGGGTAGGAAGGTCATGGACGCGAGGAAGGACGCGGCGATGCCGATCGCCGCCACCGGCCCCAGGCCGCGGTTCGAGTTGAGGTCCGACAGCAGCAGGCACAGCACGCCCGCGATGACGGTGCCCGCCGACGCCGCGACGGGCTCGAGCGTCGCCCGCCACGCCGCACGCATCGCCGCGAATCTGTCGGCGGTCGTTCCGAGCTCCTCGCGGTAGCGCGCCACCAGGAGCAGTGCGTAGTCCGTGGCGGCGCCGAAGACGAGGATGAAGAGGATGCCCTGGCTCTGCCCGTTGAGGGTGATCGCGCCGTTCGCCGCGAGTGCGTAGATCACGGCGCTGGCGAGCGCGAGGGCGAGGACCGCCGAGACGATCACGACGAAGGGGAGCACGGGGCTGCGGTAGACCGCGACGAGGATGGCGATCACGACGGCCCCGGCGACGAGCAACAGCATGCCGTCGATCCCGCCGAAAGCCTCGGTGAGGTCGGCAGCGGTGCCCGCCGGCCCGGTGACGTAGACGGTCAATCCCTCGGGTACGCCCGTGGCGAGCGCCGCGCGCAGTGCGGTCACGCTATCCGCGACCTCGCCGCCCGCGTCGATGGGAACCACTACCTGGAGCGCACGACCGTCCTGGGAACGGACCGGCGGCGCGACCGCCCGGTCGATTCCGTCGGCGCCGGCGGCGCGGTCGATCGCGGTGGAGACGAGCGCGGTGTCGGCGTCGGTGATGCCGGACGTGCGTTCGACGGCGACGATCGCGGGGATCCGACTGCTGTCGACGAAGGAGGCCTCGAGCTCCGCCACCGCCGTCGTCTCGGCGGAGGCGGGGAGGAACGAGGTGTTGTCGTTCGCCTGGACGTCGCCGAGTTTGCCGGCGAAAGGTCCGCCGACCGAGCCGACGACGAGCCAACCGAGGATCAGGAGCGCCGGGACGAGCCACCGCCATCGCGGGGTCGAGCGGGCGGTGCGCGTCTTCGTCACGGTGACTCGTCTCTCTCGGAGTGCGGGGCATAACGTGTGCATCGGGGCGTGAGGGCGTGCCCGAAAAGCTCAGCCTGCTGATTAAAGCTCAGCCTGCTGAGTAAATGCAACTGTGCGAGGTGAACGAGGTGGCGGACGTGGACGACGGGATCGTGCAGTGGCCGACGGGCCGGCTGCTGTCGATGGCGGCGCGACTCGTCGAGCATGCCTGGGAGGGCGTGCTGCGCGAGTACGACATCTCCAGCGCGGGACTCGTTGTTCTGCACGTGGTCTCGACCGGCCCCGCATCGCAGCGCGACATCGCCCGCGTCGCGCGGGTGACGGATCAGACGGCGAGCCGCACCGTCGAGCGGCTCGAGCGGGTCGGCTACGTCGTCCGCGAGACCGATCCCGGTGACGAGCGACGGAAGGTCGTCACCGCGACCGAAGCGGGCCGCACGGTGTACCTCGAACTCGTGGAGCGAGAGCGCTCGGACCCGTCCCTCATCGCCGCGCTCGGCGAGTCCGAACCGGTCCTCCGCGAGCTTCTCCTCGAGCTCATCGGGAGCCAGCGGGGAACCGGCGGCCATTGATGCGCCGATCGACGGAACTGGGCCTCGGCGTCCTCGCCGACGAGGTGTTCGGCGACCCCCGCCGCTACCACCCCGTCGCGGGCTTCGGCACCGTCGCCGCTGCGCTCGAGCGGAGGATGTACGCGCCGTCGAAGCTGCAGGGCGCCGCCTACACCGCGATCCTCGTGGGTGGCGCCGCCGCGCTCGGGTACGCGGCGCGGAACGTGCCCGGCGCCACCGCCGTCGGCACATGGGCGGTGGTCGGGGGAGCGGGCCTGCGGAAGGTGGGCTCCACGCTGGGCGCCGACCTCGAGCACGGCGACATCGACGGCGCACGCATCCTGCTGCCCAGCCTGTGCGGTCGCGACCCGTCGGTTCTCGACACCGCGGGACTCGCCCGCGCGGCCACCGAGTCCGTCGCCGAGAACACCTCCGACGCGGCCGTCGCGCCGCTGTTCTGGGGCGCCGTCGCGGGCCTGCCCGGCCTGCTCGCGTACCGGGCGGCCAACACCCTCGACGCGATGGTCGGCTACCGCAACGACCGCTACGGCGACTTCGGCTGGGCGTCGGCGCGCCTCGACGACGTGCTCAACTACATCCCCGCGCGGCTCGCGGGCGCGGTCACCGTCGCCCTCGCTCCGGCCGTCGGCGGGGCACCGTCGGATGCGGTCCGGGCGTGGCGGCGGGACGCGGCGAAGCACCCCAGCCCCAACGCGGGGGTGGCGGAGGCGACCGCCGCGGGCGCGCTGGGCCTCCAGCTGGGCGGGCGCACGCAGTACGCGCACGGCGTGGAACTGCGCCCGACCCTCGGCGACGGCCGGGCGCCCGCGCCGCGCGACCTGGCCCGCGCGGCGCGCCTATCGCTCGCGGTGGAGCTGGGCGCCCTGGCCGCTACTGTCCTCGGCGTCCGTACCGGTCGGCGAGCCGCGCGGCGCGCGCGGCCTCGGGCGTGATCTTCGGCGACTCCTCGTCGCCCTCCGCCTCCCCGGGATCCGCCATGCCCGCGTCGAAGACCGCCTTGTCCTCGCGCCGGCGGCGCACCTCCGACCACACGAAGTAGCCGATCGCGAGCGGCGCCATGATGCCGAAGGCGAGCCACTGCAGGCCGTACGAGAGGTACGGGCCCGCGTCGAGCATCGGCAGCGGGATCGGGTCGAGGCCGCCGGGCTGCCCCTCGTCGAGATTGAGGTAGCCGGGCGCGAAGGCAATGCCCTGCGCGGGCCCGATCGCCCCCGGGTCGATGGCGAAGACCTGCAGGTAGCCGGCCTCCGTGCGGGGGCCGCGGGCCGGGTCCGTCTTCTCCGGGGCCCGCACGCGGGCCTGCACCGTCACGGTGCCCGACGGTGGCGGCGCGAACTCGGGCACCACGCCGCCGGTCGGGGTCTGCACGAAACCGCGATCGACGAGATAGGTCGCGCCGTCGTTCGCGGCGAAGGGCACCAGCACCTCGTACGCGGGCTTGCCGTCCTGGTTCCGCAGGCGGGCGAGCGACTGCTTATCGGCGACGTACTGCCCGGTGAGCACGACGCGCCGCCATTCGGCCTCCTTCGGGACCTCGGTGCGGCCGCCGAGGACCTGCGCGGCGGGTACGGGCTCGGCGTTCACCGAGTCGGCGATCTGCTGGTTGCGGTGGCTGGTGGAGGAGTTCTTGCCCAGCTGCCACGGCGCGAGCACCGACCAGCACAGCGCGGTGAAGGCGACGGCCGCGACGGCGAGGGCGATCCACCGCGGCTGGAAGATCACCTTGATCCAGCTAGGCAAGATTCGCTCGCGTCCACTCGAGAAGACCGGGCATCGCGCCCTCGACCTGCGCGAGGGTCGTTCGGAAGTCGTCGTGGTCGCCGTAGTACGGATCGGGCACGCTCTCGTGCGCGGCATCGGGGTCGAAGCTGCGCAGCAGTCGGATCCGCTCGGCGGGCACACCTCGCTGCCGCAGCGGCCCGACGTGGGAGCGGTGCAGCGCCACGACCAGGTCCGCGGCGAGGTGGTCGTCCGTGAGCTCCGCGGCGGTGTGCTCGGTGGGGTAGCCGGCCTCGGCGAGCACGTCCCGCGCGCGCCGGTCCGCGGAGCCGCCCTCGTGCCAGCCGTCGGTGCCGGCGCTGGTGACCCGCACCGCCTCGGCCAGTCCGGCATCGGCGACCGACTGCTCGTAGACGATCTTGGCGATCGGCGAACGGCAGATGTTGCCGGTGCACACGAACGTGACATGCAGCGGAGTACTCACCCCTCCATCTTGCCCGACACGGTGCGGACCAGGCCGCCGCACCCGGCGGACAGGGGCAGAGCGCAGGGCGGCCGCGTCCGGCTATGAAATCGTGTCACTGGCGGTCACGATTTCATAGCGCCTGAGCGGGCGGCCTCGGCTCCAGACGATCCGACGGATCTACGCTGACTGCCATGAAGCTGGCAGAGGTCATCGAGATGCTCGATCAGGCGTATCCGCCCCGGCTCGCGGAGGGGTGGGACAGCGTCGGGCTGGTGTGCGGCGACCCGGAATCCGAGGTCGCGAGCGTCGTGGTCTGCGTGGACGTCACCGCCGACGTGGTCGACGCCGCGCTCGCCCGCGGTGCGCAGCTCGTCATCGCCCACCACCCGCTGCTGTTGCGGGGCGTGGACACCGTCGCGGCGAGCACGCCAAAGGGCGCGTTGATCCACCGCCTCATCCGCGGCGGCTGCGCGCTGTTCACCGCGCACACGAACGCCGACCGCGCGCGGGGTGGCGTCAACGACGCCCTCGCCGCCGCGCTCGGCCTCGAGGTGACCGGCCCCGTCGAACACCTCGACGCGCCGCCGGCGCTCGACCGGTGGGGCGTGATGGTCCCGCCCGCCCATGCCGACGAGGTGCTCTCCGCGATGTTCGAGGCCGGGGCCGGCGAGGTCGGGGAGTACTCCGAGTGCGCCTGGCGGGTCGACGGTGTCGGCCAGTTCCGGCCCGGCGCCTCGGCGAGCCCGGCGATCGGGGAGAACGGCGAGCTGACGACGGTCGCCGAGACGCGGGCCGAGCTGGTGGCGGCCCGCGGCCGTCGCGCCGACGTCCTCGCCGCGCTGCGCAGCGCCCACCCGTACGAGGAGCCCGCTCATGACGTCGTCGAGCTCGTCGGCGGCGAGCGGGAATGGGGCCTCGGCCGCGTCGGCGCACTGCCCGAGCCGATGACCCTGGCGGCGTTCACCGCCCACGTCGCGTCGGCGCTCGGCGCGCCGGCCCGGGCCGCGGGCGACCCCGCCGCCGTGATCCGCACCGTCGCCGTCTGCGGGGGAGCGGGGGATTCGCTGCTGGGCACCGTCGCGCGCCTCGGCGTGGACGCCTACGTGACCGGCGACCTGCGACACCACCCCGTCGACGAGCACCTGCGCGCCGGCGGTCCCGCTGTCGTGGACGCCGGGCACTGGGGCACCGAGTTCCCCTGGTGCGCCGCCGTCGCCGAGCTGCTGTGGCCCTACCTCGACGTCGCCGTGCACGACGCCCCGACGGATCCGTTCACGGTGCGGGCCGCGCCCGCACCGGATGCGTAGAGTGGCGCAGATGAACGCTGATCCGGCCGCCCAACGCATCCTGCTGGACCTCGCCGAGGTCGACGCGGAGATCTCCCGCCTGGCCCACCGCGCCACCCACCTGCCCGAGGACGCCGAGATCGCCGAGCTCGAGAAGCGCGCGACCACCGAGCGCGACGAATCGGTGCGCGTCTCGATCCTGGTCGAGGACCTGGACCGCGACATCAGCAAGCTCGAGAAGGAGGTCGAGCAGACCCGCCTCCGTGAGCAGAAGGACCGCGAGCTGCTGGCCGCCGGCGCCGTCCCGGCGAAGCAGCTCACGGAGATCGAGCACGAGCTGCGCGGACTCGAGCGGCGCCAGTCGGTGCTGGAGGACGAGGAGCTCGAGCTCATGGAGAAGCGTGAGGCGGTCGAGCTCGATCAGCAGCGCGCCGAGGCCGTGGTGACCGCGACGAGCGACGAGATCGCCGCGGTGCAGCGTCGCCGCGAGGAGACCGTCAAGGACATCGACGTCGCGCGCAACCGCACGACCGCCACCCGTGAGGAGACCGTCGGGAAGCTGCCGGAGGACCTGTACGCCGAATACGAGCGGTGCCGCAAGAACTCCGGTGCCGGCGCGGGGCTCCTGCAGGCCCGACGGTGCGGCGCCTGCCGCCTGGAGCTCGACCGGGGCTTCCTCGACGGTGTGAACCGCAAGCCCGCCGATCTCGTGGTGCACTGCGACGAGTGCGGCGCGATCCTGGTGCGGACCAACGAGTCCGGGCTGCCCCAGCCCAAGCCCGAGGAGTGACGGGAGCGCAGCGCGGGGGCTGGACCGCCTCCGCGCACGAGCCCACCCGCGTGATCCTGTTGCGGCACGGGCAGACTCCGGCATCGGTGCGGCGGCTGTACTCGGGCCGCGGCAATCCGTCGCTCACCGACCTCGGGCGCGAGCAGGCCGCCGAGGCCGCGGAACTGCTGCGGCTCACGCCGATCGACGCCGTCCTCTCGTCGCCGCTCGACCGCGCGCGGCAGACCGCCGACGCCGTGGCCGTCGGCCGGGGGCTCACCGTCGAGATCGAGGACGCGCTGATCGAGACGGACTTCGGTGCGTGGGAGGGCCTCTCGTTCGGCGAGGCCCGGGACCGCGACCCGGAGCTGCACGCCCGATGGCTCGGCGACACCGCGGTGGCGGCGCCCGGCGGCGAGAGCTTCGACGAGGTGCACAGCCGCGTCGCGGCGCTGCTGGAGCGTGTCACCGCCGAGCACGCCGGCCGCACCGTGCTGATGGTCTCGCACGTCACGCCGATCAAGACGGCGCTGCGCATCGCCCTCGACGTCGGCCCGCAGCTGCTCTACCGGCTGCACCTCGACCTGGCCTCGATCTCGATCGCCGACTTCTACCCCGACGGCGGCGCCTCCGTGCGGCAGGTCAACCGGACCGCGGGGCTCTGAGGCTCGGGTACTCTGTACCGCGCGGACGAGCTGACCGGGCGGCCGCGGCGTCGGGAACGGCTGGGTGACCAGTACGCCCGCGTCGAGGAAAGTCCGGACTCCACAGGGCAGGGTGGTTGCTAACGGCAACCCGGGGTGACCCGCGGGACAGTGCCACAGAGAACAGACCGCCCGGGCTCCGGCCCGGGTAAGGGTGAAACGGTGCGGTAAGAGCGCACCAGCGCGGCGGGTGACCGTCGCGGCTCGGTAAACCCCACCCGGAGCAAGGTCGAAGGCGCCACCTCACGGTGGCGCTGCGCGCGTGATCGAGGGCTGCTCGCCCGAGCGCGCGGGTGGACCGCTCGAGGCACCCGGCGACGGTGTGTCCAGATGGATGGTCGCCACCCCGGCGCAGCGATGCGGCGGGGGACAGGATCCGGCTTACACGTCAGCTCGTCCGCCCCGACGTCCCGCCGCTGCCGGGCTTAACCTGGTCCGATGGACCTCTCCGTGCTGTCCTGCGGTCTCCGCGGTCACGTCACCTACGACCCCGACGAGGCGGATCTCCGCGCCCGGGTCCGGACGGACACCCCCGAGGGCGAGGCGTGGCGCTGCCTGCGCTGCGACGACTTCGTCGTCGGCCCGCCGCACGGTTCCGGACCGGCCGCGCACGCACCGTCGGTTCCCCGGGGCCGGGCGCTGCGCGACGAGCTGATCATGCGCTTCCTCGCGGTCGAGCGGTTGCTGCGCGGGATCGTCTTCGCGGCCGCCGGCGTCGTCGTGTGGCAGTTCCGCGGCACCCACGAGCACCTGCGCGAAGTGTTCCAGTCCAAGCTGCCGGTGCTGAGTCAGCTCGGCTTCAACGTGGGCGACTCGAGGATCGTGCAGACCGTGGACACGGCGCTGGGCCTGTCGAGTACGACGCTCGCCTGGATCGCCGCCGGCCTCGTCGCCTACGCCGTGATCGAGGTCGTCGAGGCGGTGGGGCTCTGGCTCGGCAAGCGCTGGGGCGAGTACTTCGCGGTGATCGCGACCTCCGCGTTCCTCCCGCTGGAGATCTACGAGATCACGGAGAAGGTGACCGCACTGCGCGCCGGCGCGCTGCTGATCAACGTCGCCGCCGTCGCGTGGCTCGTGTGGAGCAAGCGGCTGTTCGGGGTCAACGGCGGCGCGGCGGCGTACCGCGCCGAGCGGGAGTCCGACAGTGTCCTGACGGTCCGTCGCGCCGGCGAGTAGCGTGCAGAGGTGACCGATTCGAGCGCCCGCGACGCCGTCATCGCCCTCCTGCAGAGCCTCCCCGAATCCACCGTCGACACCATCGCGCCCGGCGCGATCGCCGCCGACGGGAAGACCCCCGTGCCCGAGATCGCCTGGGGCGACACCTTCGTCTACTCCACGCCGAACGGCGAGCCCGGCGTCATGCCGTACCTCACGATCATCACCAAGAACTACCCCGACGACGAGCAGTCCGGCCTGGACCGGCCCGGCGCCTTCCGGCTCAACGCCAACGTCGGGCGCGAGGCCTTCACCGAGCTGATCGGCTATCCGCCCGCGGAACACGCCGACCGCGCGGGCGAGTGGGACTACGCCGCCGACGGCGTCGTGATCCCGCACCCGCTGTACGCCAAGCTGGGCTGGGTGTCCGTGGTGAACCCCGGCACCGGGCCCGACGTGGTCGATCTCCTGGAGCGCGCCCGCGCCCACGTGCAAAAGTAGAAAGTCAAGCGGACAGGTGTCACCTATACGACCGGACCACCACCTGTAAGTACCGCCACCAGGGCACTGGAAGTCGACGGGCGACACCCCGGGGATTCTTGTCGGTCCGGGCTTCTAGCCTCCTCGGTAGTTCGTACGATATTGCTCGTTCAATCCCGAAGAAGGTGGGGACCGGTTGAAGACGCTCAAGTACACAGCGCTGCCTGACGGTGCAGTCCGGTGTGAGGTGCGATCGCTCCAGGGGAGGCTCCTGCGTCTCACCGGGAGCGTGGACGACGTGGAGCCCGAGCGCGCGGGCGACGAGGTGATGGTCGCCAACGTTGCGCTGGAGCACAACGCATGGGCGTACGCGAAGCTCTGTTACGCGGAGGAACTCACCGACGACACGAAGGAGATCGATGCGCTCCGCAAGCGGGCCCAAGGGCACGAGAAGGTCGTCGAGGACATCGCGGCCCTGATCGATGATTTGGGAGTGGAGTCGCGGGATGGCTGGTGCTCGGCGTGCTTCGAATTCGCTGGCCACCGAAAGGTCGAGCGCCCGGGCATGACGACACCCGCATACCTGTGCGCGTCGTGCGGCTCGCCCACGGCGAACTGTGTCGCGCCGAAGTGCGGCAACATGGCCGTGCGCCCGCGGGGTTCCGTGCGTGCGCCGCGGTTCTGTGCCGAGCACAAGCACGAGATCCCGAGCTTTGCGCGGGCGACCGACACGGTCGACGCGCTCGAGGCCTGGGAGAAGCTCTTCGTCTTTGAGAAGCCCAACCTCGCCAAGGGCGCGACGATCGCGGCCGCCGGGGTCGTCGCGGCGGGGTTCGCGACCGGTGCCGGAGTCGTGGCCGCGCCGCGCGATCGGCGGGGCCGTCGGAAGCACCTTCCTCGGGCTGAGCGGCGCCGCGGCCTCGAGCGCCGGCCTGGCGACCCTGGGTGGGGGCGCGGTCGCCGCGGGCGGCCTCGGGATGGTGGGCGGCACGTACGTCATCGCCGCGGTCGGTGGGGCACTCGGGTCGGCCGTGGGCATGCGGTTCACCAACGCCTATGTAGGGCAGGACAGGTCGTTCAAGATCGAGCTGTTTCGGCGCGGTGTGGGCACCCCGGTCATCCTCGCCCGCGGCTTTACCACGCAGAATTCGTCCGATTGGAGGGCGATGGTGGAACAGGTCGAGAAGCGCTACCCGGGTCAGCCGATCTACAAGCTGCACTGGGGCAGCAAGGAGCTCGCGTCGCTCGGATTCGTCCTCGCGAAGGGAGTCGGGGTCAAGCAGGGAGTTGGTGCAGCGGCGGTCGCCGCCGCGAGGGCAGGAAAGATGGCCGCCAAGAGGCTGGGGCCACTTGCGCCGATCCTCGTCGCCGTGGACTTGGCGAAGAACCCGTGGCACGTTGCGAAAGTCCGCGCCGATCGGACGGGCGTCGCGCTGGCGGGCATCATGGCGCGCACCGAGAGCGACGGCTTCGTCCTGGTTGGTCACAGCCTGGGCGCTCGAGCGATGATCGTCGCCGCGCAGACGTTGGCGGGAAAGGCGGGCGGCCCGCGGATCCGGGCCATGCACACCATGGGGGCCGCGATCGGACGCAAGCAGGATTGGCGAACGCTGAGTGAGGCCGTTGCTGGCGAGGTGCACAACTACCACTCGACCAACGACAAGGTGCTCCAGTATCTGTACACGGTGGCGCAGGCAGGGAGCGTCGCCGTGGGTCGTTTCGGGTTTGACGCGCCGTATGCCACCCTCGTGGATCACGACGTCTCCGCCATCGTTGGTGGTCACTCCGAATACACGGAAAACGTCGATCTCGCGTAACCCCGTTCCGCCCTGGACGGCGCAGGCGAGCCACAGGACCTGTGCTCAGTACCCGGAGTGCGCCCGCGCCCACGTGCAAAAGCAATAGAAACTTGTCGGCGGTCCCCACTACCGTGTGATCCATGACACAGGGTGAGAGCGGTGACTGGGCGATCGAAGCCATCGGCCTGGTGAAACGGTTCGGTGACTTCACGGCGGTGGACGGGGTCAGTTTCCAAGTCCCACGCGGTTCGGTGCTCGGCCTGCTCGGGCCCAACGGCGCCGGCAAGACGACCACGGTCCGCATGATGACCACCCTGTCGCCGCCCACCGAGGGCACGGCCCGCATCGCGGGGTACGACGTGCGGGAACACCCCATCGAGGTACGGCGCAACATGGGCCTCACCGGGCAGGCCGCCACGGTGGACGAGATCCTGACGGGGCGCGAGAACCTGGCGATGATCGGCGGCCTCTACGGCATCCCGCGGGCCGCGCTCAAGCGGCGCAGCGCGGAGCTGCTCGAACAGTTCTCGCTGACCGCGGCGGCGGACAAGCAGGTCAAGGCCTATTCGGGCGGCATGCGCCGCCGGCTCGACCTGGCCGTCAGCCTGCTCACCGCGCCGCCGGTGCTCTTCCTCGACGAGCCGACCACCGGCCTCGACCCGCGCGCCCGCTCCGAGCTGTGGGACGTGCTGCGCACGCTGGTGGCGAACGGCACCACGCTGCTGCTCACCACGCAGTACCTCGAGGAGGCCGATCAGCTGGCCGACGAGATCATCGTCATCGACAAGGGCCGGATCATCGCGCAGGGCACTCCGCTGCAGCTCAAGGAGCGCGCGGGCGCCGCCAGCCTGGTGCTGACGGTGTCCGACGCGGCCGACCTGCCTCGCGCCCGCGACATCCTGGCGCAGCTCGGCAGCGAGGTCTTCGTCGACGAGGGCGCGCGCCAGGTGAGCAGCCCGGCCAACGGGCTGGACGACCTCAACCGGGCCGGCGCGTTGCTGGGGGAGAGCGGGATCAAGGTCGACGACCTCGGCCTCTCCCGCCCCAGCCTCGACGACGTCTTCCTCTCCCTCACCGGGCACCGCACCGAAGCCGACGACAGCGCCGCCGAGGAGGCCTCCGCATGACCGCCACCACCGAGGCCGCCGGAGTGGGCGGCGTCGAGACGCATCAGACCAGCCTGTGGCAGCAGTCCTGGATCATGGTTCGCCGCAGCATGATCCACACCAAGCGCATGCCGGAGATGCTCTCCGACGTGACGATCCAGCCGATCATGTTCACGGTGCTGTTCGCGTTCGTCTTCGGCTCCGCGATCCCCACCGAAGGCGTCTCCTACCGCGAGTACCTGCTGCCCGGCATCCTGGGGCAGACGATGGTCTTCACCTGCTTCGTCGTGGCGGGCGGCCTGACGACCGACCTGGACAAGGGCGTCATCGACCGATTCCGGTCGCTGCCGATCAGCCGCGCCTCCGTGTTGATCGGGCGCAGCATCGCGAGCCTGCTGCACTCGTCGATCGGCATCGTCGTCATGTGCCTGACGGGCCTCGCCATCGGGTGGCGGATCCGCACGAACCCGGTGGACGCGGTCCTCGGCTTTCTCGTGCTCCTGGTCTTCGGCTTCGCCATGATCTGGTTCGGCATCCTCGTCGGCTGCATGATGCAGTCGATCGAGGCCGTGAACGGCTTCATGTTCGCGACGATGTTCCCGATCACCTTCCTCTCGAACGCCTTCGTCCCCACGGCGGGGATGGCGCCGTGGCTGCGGGCGATCGCGGAGTGGAACCCGGTTTCGTCGCTGGTCCAGTCCATGCGGGAGCTGTGGGGCAATGACCTGCCGCTGCGCGACGGCGCGCCGTGGTCCCTGCAGCACCCCGTGCTCGCGACCGTGATCTGGTCGATCGCACTCACCGCCGTATTCGCGCCGCTGGCCGTGCGCGCCTTCAACAAGCGCACCGTCGACTAGGCTCGGGCGGGTGATCGGAGACCCCCTGCCCCCGCGCATCACCGAGCCCGAGCGACGCCGCGAGCTGCTGGACAGCGGCGCCATCTACACGGCGCAGCGATCCGTGCGCGGCGACGCCGTCAGCCCCGACCGCCGCCTCAAGTTCGACGGGGTGGCCCGCTACCTGCAGGACACGGGGCAGGACCACCTGCGCCACGTCGACTACGAGGACATCCACCCGTACTGGGTGGTGCGGCGCACTGTGATCGAGATTCTCGAGGGCGGCGAGCAGCCCGACATCCTCACGGTCGAGCGCTGGGGCTCCAAGATGGGTTCGCGGTGGTGCAACGTGCGCATCGGCATCGACGGGCAGAAGGGCACCCGGATCGAGACCGAGGCCTTCTGGATCAACTTCAACATCGACACCCTCACC
Organism: Tsukamurella sp. DT100; assembly: GCF_049844855.1. NCBI lineage: Bacteria > Bacillati > Actinomycetota > Actinomycetes > Mycobacteriales > Tsukamurellaceae > Tsukamurella > Tsukamurella sp. DT100. The sequence goes on along the minus strand of NZ_JBNCLV010000001.1, from coordinate 435,947 downwards.
CCGTCGGCGCTGAGCGAGACCTTCCTCAGCACCTTCGGTGCGGCCGCCGAGCCGGGCGTGCTGCGCTGGAAGCAGTGGCTCGATCCCACGCCGCACCCCGACGCGGTCGAGGTGCCCTTCCTGCTGCGCGCCGCCGACCTCGACATCATCCAGCACGTCAACAACGCGGTGTACTGGACGGCGCTTGAGGAGGTGCTCGCCACCTACCCGGACCTGCGGGAACGCCTGCCGCTGCGCGGCGTCGTCGAGCACAACTCGGCGCTGCAGCTCGAGGACGAGCCGCGGCTGTTGGCGCACCGCGAGGGCGACGTCGTGCACGCCTGGCTCGTCGCGGGGGACCGCACCGCCGCGGCCATGAGCGTCGAGGCGCTGGCGGAGTAGGCGTGACCGGTATCCCGATGCGCGGCCCCGTTCCGTCCAGCGCGGTCGATTTCGGGGCCGTCCGCACCGAGTTCGAGCTCGTCGAGGACTTCCCGGCCGACGTGCTGGCCGAGGCGCAAGCGAGTGCCGACCGGTTCCCCGAGGGCCGCGAGGACCGCCGCGACATCGAGTTCGTCACCATCGACCCGCCCGGAGCGAAGGACCTCGACCAGGCGGTGCACATCGCCGCCGAGGGCGACGGCTACCTCGTGCGCTACGCGATCGCCGACGTCGGCGCGCTCGTCGCGCCGGGCGGCCCGCTCGAGGCGGAGACCCGCCGCCGAGGCCAGACGATGTACCTGCCCGACGGTTCCGTGCCGCTGCATCCCCGGCCGCTCTCCGAGGGCGCCGGCTCCCTGTTGCCCGGCGAGGATCGCGCGGCCGCCCTGTGGGAGATCCACCTCGACGCCGCGGGCGAGGTCACGTCGGCGACCGTGCGCCGCGCCCTGGTCCGCTCCCGCGCGCAGCTCGACTACGCGGGCGTGCAGGCCGACTTCGACGCCGGCCGCGTGCATCCCGCTATCGCGCTGCTGCCGGAGGTGGGGAAGCTCCGCGCCGCGTGGGGCCGCGCGCACGGCGCGATCGACCTGCGGCTTCCCGCGCAGGAGGCTGTGGAGGCTCCCGGCGGCTGGACCGTGCGGATCGAGCCGCGCACCGATTTCGACGCCCACAACGCGCAGATCTCCCTGCTCACCGGCGTCTGCGCCGCCGACATCATGCTCCGCGCGGGGGTGGGCCTGCTCCGCACCCTGCCGGCCGCCCCCGAGGACGCGGTCGCGGACCTGCGTCGCACCGCCGCGGCCCTCGGGCAGGACTGGTCGCGGGACGTCACCGTCGGCGACTTCCTCGCCGGCCTGGACGTCTCTACCCCGCAGGGCCTCGCCGTGATGACCGACGCCGCGCGACTGCTGCGCGGCTCGGGCTACGCCGCCTTCGGCACCGTCGCCGCGCCGGAGCCGCCCGCCGACCGCGGCCACGCCGGCGTCGGCGCGCCGTACGCCCACGTCACGGCGCCGCTGCGCCGCCTGGCCGACCGCTACGCCACCGAGGTGTGCCTCGCCGCGTGCGCGGGCACGCCGATCCCGGGCTGGGCCCGGGACGCGCTCGACGACGTCGCCGAGACGATGCGCCGCACCAATACCCTGGCGAACAAGGTGGACCGCGCGTGCATCGACGTCACCGAGGCCGTGATCCTCGCGGGCCGGGTGGGTGAGGAGTTCGCCGCCGTCACGATGCGCGCCGACCAGGTGCTCCTCGACGAGCCCGCGGTCATCGCGCCCTGCACGGGCGGCCCGCCCGAGGGCAGCCGAGTCACGGTGCGCCTCGAGACGGCCGACGTTGCGTCCCGAAAGGTGTCCTTCGCGTACGAGAAGGCGCTAGCGTGAGGCCATGAGCCGTCGCCCCGTCCTCATTCCCGCGCTGGCAGCCCTGCTCGCGCCCCTGATCCCGGCCCTCGCGGCACCCGCAACGGCCGCCCCGGAGTGCGCCGACTACACCTTCATCGGCGCCGCGGGCTCCGGCGAGGGGCGCTCCGCCGGCGGCCTCGGGGCCACCGTGAACTCCGCCGCGCAGGCCTTCGCCGGCCGGGCGCGCGCTGCGGGCAAGACGGTGGCGATCCGCCCGATCTACTACCCGGCCGCGGCCGTGCCCACCCGGGTGGACCAGTTCGGCGGCTTCCTCGCCAGCATGAACACCGGCGCCGCGAACACCCAGGGCGACGTCGACATCGTCCTCAAGGCGTGCCCGTCGACGAAGATCGTGCTCGCCGGGTACTCGCAGGGCGCGTCCGCGGTGCACCGAGCGCTGCAGCGGCTCGGCGACCGGAAGCAGATCACGGCGGCGGCGCTCATCGCCGACCCGGATCGGATCCCGAACGACACCACCCGCTACCTCGGCTCGGCGCCGCGCACACAGGGGATGGCGCAGGCCTCGGCGATGATCAGCGGTGCCAACCCCGCGCCGCTGGCCCCGCGCATCGGCGGTCGCACCCTGAGCATCTGCACCTCGGGCGACCCGGTGTGCCACTGGACCGGTGACCTCGCGAAGACGGTCCCGAACTCGCACGACTCCTACTCGGGAGCCGATATCGGCGGCCGGCTGGCCGGCATCGCCGGCCTCTGACGGCGGCCAGGCGAGCCCCCGGTCAGCGCAGCCCGCGCAGCATGCCGGGCAGGCTCGCGCGCGCCTGCGCGGCACGGAACTCCTCGACGGCGTCGAGGCGGCCGAGGCGGAAGGCGATGGCGGGATCGGTGGTCTCCGCCGCCAGGTCGGCCACCGCGTCCCGCGCGATCGCCGCGTCCTGGAACTCGCCGAGCCGGTTCTGCACCTTCGCGAGCGCCTTGACCTCGGCGCGCAGTTCGCCGCGCACCACGGGATCGACCACGGCGGAGGCGTAGCGCAGCCGCTTCGCGTGCTTGCGGATCGCGTGCACGTCGTGATCGGTGCACGCCGGGTCGGCGAGCAGCACCATCGACTGCCGGGCGAAGGAACGGATCCGCTTGTCCAGCAGCGGCGCCAGGCTCTTCACCGCCGGCCGGTCGGCCCGTTCCCGCAACGGCGGGTCGGCGAGGAAGGCGTCGATCGCGTCCAGCAGCACGAAGTACCGGTCCGAGTTCAGCGCGATGTCCACGCGCGTCCAGCCGCGTGCTTCCGCGGCGTGCTGCCGCTGCGCCAGGGCGGCGCCGGCGCCGCCGAGCTCGCCGTTCCCGTCGAACTCCGCGAACCGCTGCGCCAGCACTTCGGCGTCGCGCACGGCGCCCAGGATCGACGCGAGCAGCTTGAGCTCCGAACTCAGTGCGGCGCGGGCCGGCCCCTCGAAGAAACCGGAGAATTCGGTGAGCACGCTGCGCAGCTGCCGGGTGGCGACCCGCATCTGATGCACGGAGTCGTCGCCGCGGGACCGCACCCGCGGATCCTCGCGGAGCAGCTTGTCGCGGTACGCCGCGAGGGCTGCGGTCAACAGCTGCCCGGCCGTCGCGTGCGCGATCTTCTTCGGCAGGTCGACGGGACCTCGCGTCACCTCGGCGTCGATCGCGCGCGCGAGCTTCGAGGCCGCGTCCGGCTCGGCGCCGCCCGCCGCCCGTAGCGCCTTGTCCACCGCGATCGCCGTCCTGCGGCCCAGCGCGGTGTCCGGGACCTCGAACTCCCATTCGCGCCACTGCTTCTCGGGACCGTCGGGCAGGAGCGACACCGAATGCACGTGGTCGTCGACGAATTCGCCGAGGAGCTCTCCGTCGACCGCGTGGCAGTAGGTGGTGTGCCGCTCGTTCTCGACGATGGCGATGGGGGCGAGGGCGCGCCCGCGCACGACGGCGCGGACGCGCTCCACCAGCTCCTCGGGCACCTCGGAGGCGGCGCCCCCCGGCACGCCGTCCTCGTCGCCCAGCGGCACCGTCACCTCGCGGCGATCGGCACCGTCGGGCAGCTTGAGGTGCCACCCGTCGTCCTTGCCGCCGGTGCGGCGGCGCAGCGTGATCCGGTTCGCGGCGAGGTCCAGGGCGTCGGTGTCGTAGTACACCGCCACCAGGTGGAAGACGTCGTCGGTCGAGACGTGGTCGACGCCGGGGACGGCGGCCAGCGAGGGCGCCGCCGTCTCGGGGCCGACCTCGTACTTCGTCTCGATCTCACGCTGCTCGGACATGATCAGCCCTTCGCGAAGCGGTCGGTGGCCTCGATGAGCGCGGATCGGATCCCCGGCTCGAACGCGGAGTGACCGGCGTCGGGCACCATCACCAGGTCGGCCGTGGGCCAGGCGCGGTGCAGGTCCCAGGCGCTGCGCGCCGGGCACACCACGTCGTAGCGGCCCTGCACGATCACCCCGGGGATGTCGGCGAGGCGGCCGATGTCCCGCAGCAGCTGCCCCTCGTCGAGGAAGCCGCCGTTCACGAAGTAGTGGTTCTCGATCTGCGCGAACGGGATCGCGAACCGCGGGTCGTCCGCGTCGGCCGAGCTCTCCGGTGTGTTGATGAGGTGGCTCGTGCTGCGTTCCCACTTCGACCACGCCTTGGCGGCGGCCAGCGCCACCGCCTGATCGTCGCAGTGCAGGAGCCGGTGGTACGCCGCGATCTTGTCGGCCGACGGTGCGCGGTCCTCCTCGTCGAGCGGCGCCAGGTAGTCCTCCCAGTTGTCCGGGTAGACGTGGGAGGCGCCCTCGTTGTAGTACCAGTCCAATTCGCTGCGGCGCAGGAGGAAGATGCCACGCAGCACCAGCTCCGTCACCCGCTCGGGGTGGGTCTGGGCGTAGGCCAGGCCCAGGGTGGAGCCCCACGAGCCGCCGAACACCTGCCAGCGGTCGATGCCGAGGTGCCCCCGGATCCGCTCGATGTCGGCGATGAGGTGCGCGGTGGTGTTCACCGCGAGCCGGTCGGCGAGCGAATCGCCCTCGCCCGACGAGGGATCGGCGATGTGCGGCTTGGACTGCCCGCACCCGCGCTGGTCGAAGACGACGATGCGGTACGCCGCCGGGTCGAAGAAGCGCCGGCAGTCGGGGGAGGTGCCGCCGCCGGGGCCGCCGTGGATGAACACCACCGGCTTGCCCTCGGGGTTGCCGCTCTGCTCGACGTACAGGAGCTGTCCGTCGCCCACGTCCAGCAGTTCGGTGCTGTAGGCCTCGATCTCGGGATAGAACTCTCGCATCAGAATCCGTGCTCCGGTCCGGGGAACTCGCCCGAGGCGACCTCCGCCACGTACTCCTGGGCGCCGCGCAGCAGCTCGTCGCCGATGTTCGCGTACTTCTTGACGAACCGCGCGGTGCGGCCGCGGTTGAGGCCGGAGAAGTCCTGCCACACCAGGACCTGGCCGTCGCACTCCTTGCCGGCGCCGATCCCGATCGTCGGGATCGCGATCTCCGCCGTGACCTGCGCGGCCACGTCGGAGGGCACCATCTCCAGCACCACCGAGAAGGCGCCCGCCGCGTCCACGGCCTTCGCGTCCAGGCGGATCTTGTGGGCTGCGTCGTCGCCGCGGCCCTGAACCCGGTTGCCGCCCAGCGAGTTCACCGACTGTGGGGTGAAGCCGATGTGCGCCATCACCGGGATGCCGCGCCGCTGCAGGAACTCGATGGTGGGCGCCATGTGCTCGCCGCCCTCGAGCTTGACCGCCTCGGCGCCGGCCTTCATCAGTTTCGCGGCGCTGCGGTAGGCCTGCTCGGGGGACTCCTCGTAGCTGGCGAAGGGCATGTCCGCCACCACCAGCGCGTACTTCGTGCCGCGGCGCACCGCCGCGACCATCGCCGCCATCACGTCCAGCTCCATCGGCAGCGTGGAGTCGAACCCGTACACGGTGTTCGCTGCGCTGTCGCCGATCAGCAGGGCGGTGACGCCGGCCTCGTCGAAGATCGAGGCGGTCATGTAGTCGTAGCTGGTGAGCATCGCCCACTTCTCGCCGCGCTCCTTGAGCTCGGCCAGGTGGTGGATGCGCACCTTCTTGCGCGGGGGCTTCGCGGCGGTCTCGCCGCCCTCCCCAGTGGATCCGCCTCCGTACAACGGGGTCTCGCTCATCTCGTCACTCCATTTCAACAGTCCCAGCCGGTCTCTCCGGTCCGGGCAGTCTCTAGGCCGGGTCGTGCCAGCGGTTCGTGATCGGCATCCTGCGGTCGCGGCCGAAGGCCTTGGGCGTGATCTTCGGGCCGAGCGGGTACTGGCGCCGCTTGTACTCGGCGCGGTCCACCAGACGCGCGACCTTGCGGATGAGGTCCGGGTCGTAGCCGGCGCCGTTGTTCCCCTCCGCGGCGATCTCGGCGACGCCCTGGTCCTGCTCCACGTAGCGGCGCAGGATGTCGTCGAGGATCTCGTAGTCGGGCAGCGAATCGCTGTCCTTCTGGCCTGGGCGCAGCTCCGCCGAGGGCTCCTTGGTGATCGAGTTCTCCGGGATCGGCGGCGTCTCGCCGCGCTCGACCGCGACCTTGTTGCGCCACCGCGCCAGGTCCCAGACGAGCGACTTCTCCACGTCCCGGATGGGGGCGTAGGCGCCCACCGCGTCGCCGTAGATCGTCGAGTAGCCCACGGCCAGTTCGCTCTTGTTGCCGGTGGCCAGCACCAGGTGGCCGTCGAGGTTCGACAGCGACATCAGCGTCATGCCGCGGCAGCGGGCCTGGATGTTCTCCTCGGCCAGGCCGGTCAGGTGCAGCTGGCCGACGAACGACTCCACCATGTGCTCGATCGGCTCGAACCGGAAGTGGATGCCCATGCGCTGGGCCTGATCCGCGGCGTCGTCCTTGGAGTGGTCCGAGCTGTACTTCGAGGGCATGCCCACGCCGTAGACGTTGTCGGCGCCCACCGCGTCGGCGGCGATCACCGCGACCAGCGCCGAGTCGATACCGCCGGACATGCCCAGGCCGACGGTGCGCCCGCCCACCTTGTGCACGTAGTCCCGCGTGCCGGTGACCAGGGCCGCCCAGATCTGCGCGAGCTCGTCGAGCTCGGTCCAGGCGGTCGCGGGGTCGGCGAGGACGGTGGGACGGGCCGGCAGGGGCACCTCGGTCACGCTCCACCCGTCGACGGAGGTCGCCCGCTCGCCACCGAGCGGTGCGATATCGGTGAACTGCGTGTGCTCCACGAACTGCGGGCCGGGGGCCGTCGCACCGTCGATCCCGGCGACGAACGAGTCGCCGTCGAAGACGAGCTCGTCCTGCCCGCCGACCAGGTTGACGTAGATCACCGGCGCGCCGCCCTCGGCGACGCGGGCCGCGACCACCTCGCGCCGCTGCGCGGGCTTGCCCACCTCGAACGGGCTGGCGTTGAGGCACAGCACCGCGTCGACGCCGAGCTCGGCCAGCCCGGCCACGGGACCGTCGGGCCACCAGACGTCCTCGCAGATCGCGAGGCCGAGCCGCACCCCGTCGACGTCGAGGACCACCAGCCGGTCGCCGGGGGTGAACCAGCGCTTCTCGTCGAAGACGCCGTAGTTCGGCAGGAAGTGCTTGTCGTACCGCGCGACGAGCTCGCCGCCGTGCAGCACGCCCGCGGCGTTGCGGGCGCCGCCGGTGGGATTGGTGCTGGTCTCCGGGGCGTCCGGGTCGCGGTCGAGGAAGCCGACCACCACGACGAGGTCGCCGCAGCCGGCCGCGTCCAGGGAGCGCGCCAGCTCGTGCACGGCCTCGCGGGAGTCGACGGCGAAGGACCGGCGCAGCAGCAGGTCCTCGACCGGGTAGCCCGTGAGGGCCATCTCGCCGAAGACGGCGACCTGCGCGCCGCGCTGCGCGGCGTCCCGGGCGGCGGCGGTGATCCGAGCGACATTCGCGTCCAGGTCACCCACGACGGGGTTGATCTGGCACGCCGCGACACGAAGGGGCGTCATGGCTCAACCCTAGCGTCCCCGGAACCGGGAGCGCCGCGTGGCAGGATCGGGAGGATGAAGGCAGGCAAGCCCCTCCTGGCCGCGACCGCGGTCCTCGCCGCGGCGGTACTCGCGGGATGTTCGGTCCAGATCGGGGGGACCGCGGAACCGGCGGGCGGATCGTCCGCGCCGGGCAGCGCCACCCCCACCCGGACGTCGGGCGCGGGCGTGCCCGCGGTCCTCGGGAAGTACTACGGGCAGAAGGTCGAGTGGGGGTCCTGCGCCGCGATCGCCAAGGCCGACGACATCACCGAGTACGACAAGACGAAGCTCGAGTGCGGGCGCGTGACGGTGCCGATCGACTACGACGATCCGTCGGCGGGGGAGACGAAGCTCGCCGTCGCCCGGGTGAAGGCGACGGGGCAGCGGCGGGGTTCGCTGCTGATGAACCCCGGCGGTCCCGGCGGCTCCGGCGTGCAGCAGGTGGCGGGCAAGTCGATGGAGGCCGACAAGCTCGAGATCGCGCAGAGCTTCGACCTGGTCGGCTGGGACCCGCGCGGCGTGGGCGCCAGCTCGCCCGCCGTGAAGTGCTTCAGCGACAAGCAGCGCGACGAGAACCGCCTCTCCACCCTCGCCTTCGACAACTCCCCGGCGGGCATCGCGAAGCAGGAGGCGTTCAACAAGTCCCAGGCGGACCTGTGCGCCGAGAAGATGGGGAAGACCTTCCTCGCCAACGTCGGCACCGCGCAGACCGTGCGTGACCTGGACGTGCTGCGCGCGGTGCTCGGCGACGAGAAGCTCACCTACCTCGGCTACAGCTACGGCACCTTCATCGGCGCCATCTACGCGGAGACCTTCCCGGAGCGGGTCCGGGCCATGGTGCTCGACGGTGCCGTCGACCCCGCTCTCGACCAGATCACCGCGAACGTGCAGCAGATGGCCGGGTTCCAGACGGTCTTCGAGGACTGGGCGAAGGACTGCGCCAAGTACCCCACCTGCCCGGTGGGGACCGACCCGGCGCAGGCGACGGCGCGGTACCAGCAGCTGGTGCGCCCGCTGATCGACAAGACGGTGCGCGGCCAGGGCGGCCGGCAGCTCAGCTATAGCGACGCCACGACCGCCACCATCCAGGCCATGTACGCGCAGCAGCTGTGGGAGCCCCTGCGGCGGGCGCTGACCGGCCTGCAGCGCGGCGACGGCTCCCTGCTGCAGCGCATCGCCGACCTGTACCTCAACCGCGACGAGATCGGCCGATACTCGCCGATGATGGACGCCAACACCGCGATCAACTGCGTCGACGGCCCCGCCGTCACCGCACCCGCGGACCTGGCCCGGCTGGACACCGAGATCCGCAAGGCCGCGCCCTTCCTCGACGACGGCCGCGGCACCGGCCGCGGCGCGAAGGGCACCTGCGCGTTCTGGGCGGCCGCCCCCACCCTCAAGCCGCACGAGGTGAACGCCGTCGGCGCGCCGAAGCTGGTGGTCGTCTCGACCACGCACGACCCGGCGACCCCGTACGAGAACGGGGTGAACCTGGCCGAGCAGCTCGGAGCCTCCCTGATCAGCTTCGAGGGCAGCCAGCACACCGTCTCGCTCGAGGGCAACGCCTGCGTCGACGACGCCGTGACCGGCTACCTGCGCGACCTGACGACCCCGGCGGCGGACCTGCGCTGCACCGCCTGATCAGTTCGCGGCGAGCACGCGGATCGCGAAGATCAGGGTGTCGCCCGGCTCGACGCCGGCCTTCGGCTCGCCCTTCGGGTAGCCGTCGGCCGCGGTGATCGCGGTGACCACCGTCGTGCCGGATCGCTGCCCGACGAGCGCCGCACGGAATCCGGGGACCATGTCGGGGAGGGCGATCTCGGCCGACGTCGCGCGGCCGAAGGCATCGTCGAAGACCGTGCCCGTGCGGCCGTTCACGCCTTGGTAGCAGACGGTGACCACCGATCGCTCGGTCAGCTCCGCACCCGATCCGGCCTGCGCGACGACGGTCTGCGACCGGTCCACCCGGTACGGCGCCTCGACGGTGATCCGCGGCGCCGCGTGCTCGGTCGGCGGGACGATGACGGCCCGGCCGGTGACCCCGGTCAGGGTGACCGCCGTCGCATCCGCGGCCGGCGCCGCGGCGGGGCAGCTGTCGATCGTGCCGGTCGCACTGGACGGGGCGGGCGCCTCGGTCGACGCGCCGCATCCCGTGAGGGGGAGGGCGCAGGTCGCCGCGGCGGCGACGGCGAGGCGTGCGAACAGTGCATCCACGCCGGGGACGGTACCCGGTATCCCGTTCGCAGGTGCGAATCGGCCGGAACCGGCGGGAGGTATCCGGTGGCTCGGAACCTTCTGGGGTTGTAACACGCCGTTAACACCTCCTCGCCTAGGGTCGAGCCATGGACCGGCAGCAGGAGTTCGTGCTTCGCACCATCGAGGAACGGGACATCCGCTTCGTGCGGCTGTGGTTCACCGACGTCCTCGGCTTCCTCAAGTCCGTGGCGATCGCGCCCGCGGAGCTGGAGGGCGCGTTCACGGAGGGGATCGGCTTCGACGGCAGCTCCATCGAGGGCTTCTCGCGGGTCTCGGAGGCGGACACCGTCGCCAAGCCCGACCCGTCGACCTTCCAGGTGCTGCCCTGGACCAGCGGCGACGGGGAGATGCACTCCGTCCGGATGTTCTGCGACATCGCGATGCCCGACGGGACGCCGTCCTGGGGCGACAGCCGACACGTGCTGCGGCGCCAGCTCAACCGCGCCGCCGACCTCGGCTTCTCCTGCTACGTGCACCCGGAGATCGAGTTCTACCTCCTGAGCAAGGAGTCGGGGCCGCACGGGATGCCGATCCCCGCCGACAACGGCGGCTACTTCGACCAGGCCGTCCACGAGTCGGCGCCGAACTTCCGGCGCAAGGCGATCGAAGCGCTCGAGGCGATGGGGATCTCCGTCGAGTTCAGCCACCACGAGGCGGGGCCCGGCCAGCAGGAGATCGATCTGCGCTACGCGGACGCCCTCTCCATGGCCGACAACGTGATGACCTTCCGTTACCTGGTCAAGGAGGTCGCGATGACCGAGGGCGTGAAGGCCTCTTTCATGCCGAAGCCCTTCTCGACCCACCCGGGCTCGGGCATGCACACCCACATGAGCCTCTTCGAGGGCGACTCCAACGCCTTCCACGACCCCGACGACGAGCTGCAGCTCTCCGCCACCGGCAAGGCGTTCATCGCGGGCATCCTGCACCACGCGCCCGAGATCTCCGCCGTCACCAACCAGTGGGTCAACTCCTACAAGCGCCTGGTCACCGGCGACGAGGCGCCGACCGCGGCCACCTGGGGCGCCGCCAACCGGTCCGCGATGGTCCGAGTGCCCCTGTACACGCCGAACAAGGCGAGCAGCCGCCGCATCGAGGTGCGCTCGCCCGATTCGGCGTGCAATCCGTACCTGGCCTTCGCGGTCCTGTGCGCGGCCGGGCTCGCGGGGATCAAGGGCGGCTACGAGCTGCCCGAGGCCGCCGAGGACGACGTGCGGCAGATGACGGCGCGGGAGCGCCGGTCCATGGGCTTCAAGGACCTGCCCGCCAGCCTGGACGACGCGCTCGTGCTCATGGAGAAGAGCGAGCTGGTCGCGGAGACGCTGGGGGAGCACGTCTTCGAGTACTTCCTGCGCAACAAGTGGTCGGAGTGGAACGACTACCGCGCGGTGGTCACGCCGTTCGAGCTCGACCGCTTCCTCTCCCTGTAGGGCGGGGCCGACGGTGCCGCCCACGAACCGCGAGGTCCGCCGCCCGAGTGCGGGCCGGCTGGGCCTGCTCGAGCCGAACGCCGAGCCGAACCTCGAGTCCCTGGGGTGGGCGAACGCCGAGAGCGCCGACGTCCTGTGGGCGCTCTCCCGCGCGGCCGACCCGGACTGGACGCTGCGCGCCCTGGTGCGCCTGCGGGAGTCCGCGGCCGCCGACTGGGCGGAGATCGACGGCCTGATCCGCGGCGACACCACCTTTCGCGGCCGGCTGTTCGGGCTGCTCGGCGCGTCCGACGCCCTGGGAGACCACCTCATCAGTCACCCCGCGTCGTGGCGCCTGCTGCGCGACACGGCGCCGCTGCGCTCGCGCGACGACCTGATCGCCGCGATGCTCGCCACCGTCGACGCGGTGAAGGTCCCGGGACGCCGCGACGACGACCTGCTCTACCGCGCCGCGGTCACCGGCGGCGCCGCGATCGCCGCGCTGCGCGACGGCTACCGGGACCTAGTGATGGTGCTCGCGGCGCGGGACCTGGCAGAGCTGGTGGAGAACGAGCCCACCCTGCCCTTCGCGATCGTGGGCGCGCACCTCGCCGATCTCGCCGACGCCGCCCTCACCGCCGCGCTGGCGGTCGCCGTCGCGACCGTCCACCCCGACGCCGACCCGGAGGGCCGCCTCGCCGTGGTCGCGATGGGCAAGTGCGGCGCAAGGGAACTGAACTACGTCTCCGACGTGGACGTGATCTTCGTCGCCGAGCCCGCCGACGGCGCCTCCGCGCGGCTCGCCGGGGAGATGATGCGGATCGGCTCCGCGGCCTTCTTCGACGTGGACGCGGCGCTCCGCCCGGAGGGCAAGGCGGGCAGCCTCACCCGCACGCTGGATTCCCATGTGGCGTACTACAAGCGGTGGGCGAAGACGTGGGAGTTCCAGGCGCTCCTCAAGGCCCGCCCCCAGACCGGCGACCTGGGGCTGGGCCACGAGTACCTGGGCGCGCTCAGCCCCATGGTGTGGGAGGCCGCCGAGCGCGAGGACTTCGTGCAGGACGTGCAGGAGATGCGCCGCCGCGTCGAGGAGAACATCGCCCCCGACCTCCGCGAGCGCGAACTGAAGCTGGGCCGCGGCGGCCTGCGCGACGTCGAGTTCGCCGTCCAGCTGCTGCAACTGGTGCACGGCCGCACCGACGAGACCCTGCGGGAGCGGAGCACCGTCGACGCCCTGGAGGCGCTCACCGTCGGCGGCTACGTGGGCCGCGACGACGGCGCGAACTTCACGGCGTCGTACGAGTTCCTGCGCACCCTGGAGCACCGGCTGCAGCTGCGCCGGATGGAGCGCACGCACCTGTTGCCGCCGACCGACCACGAGGAGGCGTGGCGCTGGCTGGCCCGCGCCGCGCACATCCGGCCCGACGGGGACCGCGACGCGGCCGGGGTGCTGCGGGCGGAGCTCAAGCGGCAGTCGGCGCGGGTGCGCCGGCTGCACACCAAACTCTTCTACCGCCCGCTGCTGGACTCGATCGCGAACCTCGACGCGGACGCGGTGAGCCTGAGCGACGACGCGATCGTCGCGCGACTGGCGGCGCTCGGCTTCCTCCAGCCGCAGCACGCCCTGGCGCACCTGAAGGCCATGGCCGACTCGTCGCGGCGCGGCCGGATCCAGACCATCCTGCTGCCCACCCTCCTCGAATGGCTCAGCGAGACCCCGAATCCCGACGCCGGCCTGCTGAACTACCGCAAGCTCTCCGAGGACCTGCGCGACGTCGAGTGGTACCTGCGCGTGCTGCGCGACGAGTCGGTGGTCGCGCAGCGGCTCATGACGGTGCTGGGCTCATCGACCTTCGTCGCGGAGCTGCTGGGCCGCTCGCCCGACGTGATCCGGCTCTACGCGGACGGCGCCGCAGGACCGAAGCTCACGGAGCCCTCGCCGAAGTCGGTCTACGACGGCATGCTCGCGGCGGTGAGCCGTGCACCGCACCGCGATCGGGCGATCGCGGTGGCGCGAGCCATGCGGCGCAGCGAGATCGCCCGCGTCGCCTCGGCGGACATCCTCGGCATGATGACGGTGCCCGAGGTGTGTGCGGCGCTGTCGTCGGTCTGGGGTGCCGCCCTCGACGCCGCGCTCGTCTCCGAGGTCGCGACGTCCGTGGTCGAGCGCGAGTCCAGCCGCAGCGCCTACCAGCCCGGCGCGCCGGCGCGGATCGCGGTCATCGGCATGGGGCGGCTCGGCGGACACGAGATCGGTTACGGCTCCGACGCCGACGTGCTCTTCGTGTGCGTGCCCAACGATGGCTACGAGGACTCCGACGCGGTGCGGTGGGCGAACCACGTCGCCGATGCGGTGCGGACCCGGCTCGGCGCACCGTCGGTGGACCCGGGCCTCGAGGTCGACACGGGCCTGCGCCCCGAGGGCCGCAACGGGCCGGTCGTGCGGACCCTGGCCGCGTACCGGGCGTACTACCAGCAGTGGGCGCAGCCCTGGGAGGTGCAGGCGCTCCTGCGCGCCACCCACGTCGCCGGCGACGAGGGCATCGCCCGTGAATTCCTGCACATGGTGGACGAGACCCGGTACCCCGAGGGCGGCGTCTCGCCCGCGACGGTCAACGAGCTGCGGCGCATCAAGGCCCGCGTCGACTCCGAGCGGCTGCCCCGCGGCGCGGACCCCGCGACGCACACCAAGCTGGGCCGCGGCGGGCTCTCCGACGTCGAGTGGACGGTCCAGCTGGAGCAACTGCGGCACGCCAGTGCCGTTCCCGCGCTGCGCAACACCTCGACGCTCGAATCGCTCGACGCGATCGAGGCGAACGAGCTGCTCCCGGCGAGCGACGTCGAGCTGCTGCGGGCGGCGTGGCTCACCGCCACCCGCGCTCGCAACGCCCTGTTCCTGGTGCGCGGCAAGCCCGTCGACCAGCTGCCGGGCCCCGGCGCAGTGCTCTCCAACGTGGCCTACGTGGCCGGGTGGCGGGGCAGCTCGCTGGACTACCTCGACGACTACCTGCGCACCACGCGGCGCGGGCGCGCCGTGGTCGACCGGGTCTTCTGGGGCGAATAGCGCCGCAGCGGGCAGGATGTCCGCATGAGGATCTTCTTCCGGATGGCGGCGAGCATCGTCGGCACCGCGGCCCTGCTCGGCGCGCTCCTGGCGCTCGTGCTGCACTTCTGGCCCGGCACCGACAAGATCACGGTGGCCGCCGCCGCGGTCTCGCCGGTGCTCTGGGTCGCCTGCGTCGCGATCGCCCTGGTGTGTCTGCTGTACGTCCGCGCGCTGCTGCGCCTCGTGCTGGCGGTGGCCGTGGTGGCGGCCGGGATCTGGGTGCAGGCGCCGCTGTGGCGGGGTGAGCCGGCGCCCGCCGGCCCGACGCTCACCGTGCTCAGCGCGAACATCCAGGTGGGTGCGGGCGACGTGGACGCGCTCGCGACACTGGTCCGCGAGAACCGCGTCGACGTGCTCGCCGTGCTCGAGGTGACGGACGACGCCGCCCGGCGGATCGCCGCGTCGAGCATCGCCACGGACCTGCCGCACTCGATCGTCCGGCCCGCCGCTCTGGCCGACGGGACCGCGCTCTACAGCCGTCACCCCCTCAAGAGCACCGGCACCGTCCCCGGCTTCGTCATGAACGCGCTGACCGCCGTCGCCACCGTCCCCGGCCGCGGCGACGTGCAGTTGTTCGCGCTGCACCCGATGCCGCCCCTGGACCCCGAGACCTGGGACTCCGAGCTGCGCCGGATCGGTGCTCTGCTGCAGGGCGTGCCCGAGGGCCGTCCCGTCGTGGCCCTCGGCGACTACAACGCCACCTACGACCACGTGCGCTTCCGCAGCCTGCTCACCGGCGGCTACCGCGACGCGGGGCAACTCGCGGGCGCCGGCTGGCTGCCGACGTACCCGACGGACAAGGTCTACCCGCCCGTGGTGGGGATCGATCACGTGCTGCTGCGCGGGCTCGGGGCGGCCGAGGTCACCGGTCACGAGGTGCCCGGGGCGGATCACCGGGCGCTGCTCGCCCGGGTGGGCTGAGCCGCCGGCCGGCGATCAGGCCACGGTCAGTTCCAGGCAGTTCTCCACGCCGAACAGCCGCAGGGTGCGGCGCGCGCCCGCCGGGATCTCGTCGATGACATCGGTCGTCGCGACGACGCGGGGCTCCGTCGCGCTCAGCGTCGCGCCCTGCCGCAGGAGGTCGACGGTGCCGGCCGCGCGGATGTTGCGCACCCAGTCGGTGTCCGGCCCGTAGGGCAGCGCGATGACGAGCGTGCCGCGGTCGGTCGCGAACGCGTCGACCGGCGTCTCGTAGGCCGTGCCGCTGCGCCGCCCGACGTGCCGCACCACGGTGCGGGTCGAGTCGGGCGATTCGGCGTCGTGGACCGCGCGCGGGTTCGTGAAGTCCCGGTTGATCCGACGCACGACGTTCAGGACGGGGCGGATCCGGAACCGGATGCCCGCGAGGATCACGGCCAGCGCCGCGAGGGGGAGGAGCACCACGGCTCCGACGACGATGGACAGCTTCCGCATGACGCCTCCAGGGATCGGTGTGCTCCCAGTCTTGCCGCGACGCGCGGGCAGCACCTCCGGTGAATCCCTGAGATCCGTCAGGGGGCTCGCCAGGCGAGTGTGAACCGGAAAGGCACCCGTCGGTGCAGGACCGCACCCGGCAGTATCGCGGACGCCGCGGCTGCGACCTCGTCGAAGGACTCCTGGGGGTCGCGGGTCGGGAACGTCGGGCGCGGGGAAGGTTCGGCGACGGGGATGGGGTGCCGGAGGAAGCCCATGACGGGATTGGCCAGCGCGGACCGGCTGACCCACAGTGCGTCCGCGATCGTCTCGGGCCGAGCCAGTCCCACGACCGACAGTCGACCGCCCGGAGCGAGCAGGTCCGCGCACCGGGCCAGCGTCGACTCCAGGTCCAGGTGGTGCAGGGTGGCGATCATGGTCACCAGGTCGTACGGTCCCTCCGCTGCGTCGAACCCGTCGAGGACCCGGACGTTCTCGACGCCCCGCTCGGCGGTGGTCGCGCGCATCCCGGCATCGGCGTCCGCGGCGTCGACGGCGCGGAATCGCCTCGCCAAGCGCTCCGCGAGGAGTCCCTCGCCACAACCGACGTCGAGGGCCCGCCCGCGGTGCGTGGGCAGGTTGCGCAGGATCCATCCGTGGAAATGGTCGTTGTGGCTGAAAGGATGCCGGGCGTTGAACCAGTTGAGCGCACGTATGGGCGGCCCGAGAGCGGGGCTGGTGCGGATGTCCACCGCTCAGTTCGCGGAGAGGATCTTGATCGCGAAGATCAGCGTGTCGCCCGCCTGGATGCCGGCGGAGGGCTGTCCCGTCACGTAGCCGTCGGCGGGCGCGATCGCCACGCCCACCGAGGTGCCGACCTTCTGGCCCGCGATGGCCTTCTTGAAGCCGGGGATCACGCCGTCCAGCGAGAACGAGGCGGGCTTGCCGCGGTCGTAGGTGCTGTCGAAGCGCTCGCCGGTGCGGCCGTTCACACCGAGGTAGCAGACCGAGACCGTCGCGGTGTCGCCGACGACGGCGCCGTCGCCGGGCGGGTTGAAGGCCTGGACGTGCGTCTGCTCGACGGAGAAGGGCTTCTCGACGGTGATCTGTGGGGACGCGGTGTCCGAGGGCCCGGTGACCACGATGGAGCCGGTCTGTCCCTGGTAGGTCCAGTCGGGGGAGTTCGCCGTGCTCGGGGCGCCCGTGGGGCAGGCCGCGGAGGCCTCCGGCGTGCTGCAGGCGGTCAGGGACGCCGCCGCGAGGACGACGGAGGCGACGGCGAGGGTCGAACGGGAGGCACGCATGGTCTCGAACCTACCGCCTCGCCGGAGGTTCTCAGCAGCGTCCCAGGCGGACCGACCGGATCCGGGACTCCCCTTGGGTAGCGTGTGGCCGTGGGTACGCGCGGGACGGTGGCGGAGCTGGTGCGGATCGCGCGTCTGGACGGCGCCGCGCGGCGGGCCGTGGGCGCCGCGGAGCGGCTCCTCGGCGGCGTCGGGCGCGGCGAGATCATCTACCTCATCGGAGTCGCCGGGCATCCCAACCTGGGCGACGAACTGGTGCTGCGGATCTGGCTGCGCTACCTGGCCAGGGTCAGGCCCACGGCCACGGTCGTGGTGGACGTCGCCCACGTGGGCGAGGCCGCGTTGCTGTTCGCCGGCGACCATCCCCGCGCCGTCTTCGTGGACACGCTGTGGCGGCTCGCGCGCGCCGCCGACGAGAACCCGGACCTGCAGGAGGGCACCGCCGCGCAGGACTGGGTCGCGAGCGCCGCCACCGACCTGCGGATCGCCCCCGGCCTGGCCGAGGGCGTCGACCATCTGCTGCGCGCCTCCAGCATCCACGTCATCGGCGGTGGATACGTGAACCGGCAGTGGCCCCAGTGGTTCCCGGTGATCTCGGCGGTCGCCGCCGTCACGGCGCGCACCGGCGCGGCGGCCTACGCATCGGGGCTCGGTCTGCTCCCGCTGCCCGACGGTGCCGACCTCGACCGGTTCCTCGCGGACGCCGCGGCGTTCGCGGTGTTCGACGTGCGGGACCGCCCGTCCTATGCGGCACTGCGCGACGTGCCGGGCGCGTCGCTGACCGGCGACGACGTCTGGCTCGGGCTGGGCACCGCCGCGGGACGATCCGGCGCCGCATCGGGATTCGGTCGAGCGCCAGCGATTCCGGCGCGGCCCGGTGGGGTGGTGCTGTGCATGCAGGAGGACCTGTCCGAGGGCTTCGTCCGGGGCGGCCTGGTCGGTGCGCCGGCGCTGGCGGCCCTCGCTCGCGAGGTGCTCGACGCGTGGGACGTGCCGGGCGACCGGGTCACCGTCGTCGAGGGCATCCCCGGCCACGACTACACCGTCCCGAAGCTGTTGGGGGACAGGATCGACGGTGCGCGGATCATCCCGTTCCTCGACGTCTGGCGCGCGGGGCTGCCCGTCGGCGAGGGGCGCACCTGGATCAGCTCCCGGTTCCACCCGCACCTCCTTGCCGCCGCCGCGGGCGACAGCGGCGTCGCGGTGGTGCCCAAGCGGGAGTACTACGACATCAAGCACGGCTCACTGGTCGACGCCGGGTCGCGGTGGACCGTCGTCCACGACGACTCGCCCGTGCCGGCCCGACCCGATGCCGGAGGCTTTCCGGAAGCGGACCGTCGGGCCAATGTCGCGCGGAAGACGGCGCTGGCGGCGCGGTTGTACCCGTATGTCTGAGGAACGGGTTCGCGGCGCGCCTCCCGCTACCGTGGAGTCGTGATCATCTGGCTCAACGGCGGTTTCGGTGCCGGCAAGACGACCCTGGCGGGGGAGTTGCACCGTCGGCTGCCCGAGGCGGTCGTCTTCGACCCCGAGGAACTGGGCATCACCCTGTGGCGGTGGGTGCCGCGGAACGAGGACTTCCAAGACCTGGCCAGTTGGCGCGAACTGGTTGTGCACACCGCGCTGGCGCTGCGCCGACACCACGCGGAGGTCCTGATCGTCCCGATGGCGCTCGTGCGCGACGACTACCGCGAGGAGATCCTGGGCGAGCTGGCCGCCGCGGGGGAGGAGATCCTGCACGTCTTCCTGGATCTGGACCTCGCGGTACAGCGGGACCGGTTGCTGAGTCGCGCCCCCGAGGGCGAGGTGCCGCCCGGGGCGGAGGAGTGGGCCTTCAGCCGCCTCGAGCCCGACGCCGCGGCCCGGCAGCCCGAGGGAACCCTGATCCTGCGCTCCGATCGGCTCGGTCCGGGTGAACTCGCGGACCAGGTTCTGGCGGCCCTCCCCGGGTGAGGGCTAGGACGGATCGGGGCGGGCGGAGCTGCGCCCGAGTCGCTCGGCGTCGTGCTGCCGGCTCATGTCCGCGGTGGGGATGACGAGCACCTCGCCGTCGGGCAGCGTCGTGCTGATCTGCGGGCGCGCCGGGCCGGAACCGGCGCCCGACCGGTCGACCACGTCGTTCCCCTTGAGCTTCGTCTCGAACATCGTCGCCTCCTGTTCTCCACCGACGATACGCGCGTCGTGGCGGATTCGACGGGGCCGTTTCCGAGCCGGCGTCGAGCGTCAGGCGAGCCGGTCCATGAGGAGGGCGGTGCCGTCCTGCCGGCGGTGGGCGTCGATCTGCGGGACGAGCCTGCGAAAGTGCTCGGAGGCGCAGTGCGCGTCGAGGGCGTCCTGGTCGGGCCAGGTCTCGATGTAGACGAAGTGACCGGCGTCCTGGCGGTCGACGAACAGGTCGTAGCTGATGCAGAGCGGTTCCCGCCGGGTGAGGCGGACGAGCTCGTCGATCAGGGGCCGCACCTCGTCGACGGCGTCGAGTGGGATGAAGTCCTGCGCGATCACCTGCAACGTCACCGGTTCAGCGTAGCCGCACCACCCCCGCCTCGGAACGGGCTCGGCCCCGCACCTGGAGCAGGTGCGGGGCCGAACCGGGTGGAGCTCAGTCGATCACACGTCGTAGTAGAGCTGGAACTCGTACGGGTGCGGGCGCAGGTTGACCGGCGCGATCTCGTTCTCACGCTTGTAGGAGATCCACTCCTCGATGAGGTCCTCGGTGAAGACGCCACCGGCGGTGAGGTACTCGTGGTCCTCCTCGAGACGGTCGATCACGTCCGCGAGCTGCGTGGGGGCCTGCGGGATGCCCTTGGCCTCCTCGGGCGGCAGCTCGTAGAGGTCCTTGTCGACGGGGGCGTGCGGCTCGATCTTGTTCTTGATGCCGTCGAGGCCCGCCATCATCATGGCGGCGAAGGCCAGGTACGGGTTGCCCGAGGAATCGGGGCAACGGAACTCGATGCGCTTGGCCTTGGGGTTGTTGCCCGTGATCGGGATACGGACGCACGCCGAGCGGTTGCGCTGGCTGTACACCAGGTTGATCGGAGCCTCGTAGCCCGGCACCAGGCGCTTGTACGAGTTGATCGTCGGGTTGGTGAACGCGAGCAGCGACGGGGCGTGGTGCAGGATGCCGCCGATGTACCAGCGCGCCAGGTCCGACAGGCCGCCGTAGCCGGCCTCGTCGTAGAACAGCGGCTTGCCGTCCTTCCACAGCGACTGGTGGGCGTGCATGCCCGAGCCGTTGTCACCGAACAGCGGCTTCGGCATGAACGTGACGGTCTTGCCCTCCTGCCACGCGGTGTTCTTCACGATGTACTTGAAGAGCTGGACGTCGTCGGCCGCGTGCAGCAGCGTGTCGAACTTGTAGTTGATCTCGGCCTGGCCGCCGGTGCCCACCTCGTGGTGGCCGCGCTCGAGCGTGAAGCCGGCGTTCTGCAGGTTGGTCGAGATCTTGTCGCGCAGGTCCACGTAGTGGTCGTACGGCGCGACGGGGAAGTAGCCGCCCTTGGTCTTGACCTTGTAGCCGAGGTTCGGGGAGCCGTCCTCCTCGACCGCGCGGCCGGTGTTCCAGGAGCCCGAGATCGAGTCGACCTCGTAGAACGAGCCGTTGATGGTCGAGTCGAAGGAGACCGAGTCGAAGATGTAGAACTCGGCCTCGGCACCGAAGAAGCAGGTGTCGGCGATGCCGGTGCTCTGGAGGTACTCCTCCGCCTTACGCGCGATGTTGCGCGGGTCGCGGCTGTAGGCCTCGCGGGTGAACGGGTCGTGCACGAAGAACGAGATGTTCAGGGTCTTCGCCGCACGGAAGGGGTCGATGCGCGCCGTGGTGACGTCGGGCAGCAGCATCATGTCCGACTCGTCGATCGACTGGAAGCCGCGGATCGACGAACCGTCGAAGGCCAGGCCGTCCTCGAAGACGCTCTCGTCGAACGCCGAGGCGGGGATGCTGAAGTGCTGCATCGTGCCGGGCAGATCGCAGAAGCGGATGTCGACGTACTCGACGTTCTCCTTCTTCAGGTAGTCGAGAAGTTCCTCTTTGGTAGTGAACACCTGTTACTGGCTCCTTCGTCGTCCGGCGGTGACGGTCGCGGTCGTACCGTTCGCACCACCACCGAGGTTACGAGAATGAACGGTATGGACGAGGTGTTGCCCGAGAACTAACGCAATGTTTCATCGGTGTTACACATCGAGGGCCGTCCGGAAGGCCGCCGAATCGGACCCCACGTACCCTGAGTGCATGCGTCGAGAAACGGGATCATGGCTGTCCGGAGCCTCCGCGGCCCTGCCGGAGGGTTCCCACGGGGACTACCGCGGGCAGGCCCTCGGCCTGCCGCGCGACGGTGCCGGGTCCGCGGCGGGATCGGGCCGCCGCGTACTGGGGCTGTTCCTCGATTGGGTGCCGTCCGCGCTGATCGCGGTGGCGATCGTGGGGCCGAGCCGCGTCTTCGCGGGCGAGCCCACCGCCTTCGACACGCTCGCGCTGGGCATCTGGTTCGCCGTCGGCGTGCTGTCCGTGACTCTCTTCGGCTTCACGCCCGGCCAGTACTTCGCCGGGCTTCGCGTCGCGCGGATCGAGAACCCGCAGATGCGGGTGGGCTTCGTCCGCGCGCTGGCGCGCAACCTGCTCATCGTCTTCATCGTGCCGCCGCTGATCCAGGACGTGGACGGCCGCGGCATGCACGACCGCGCCACCGGCACGATCCTCGTCAAGGCCCGCTGAGTCCCGGGCCCCGCTGACGACTCAGGGCCCGCCGTGGCGGGCCCTGAGGGGCGGATCAGTTCGAGCCGGTCTTGCGCCGGACGGTGCGCTGCACGCTGCGCATCTTGGCGCCCTGCGGCAGCGGGCCGCGCGGCATCTGCGCGCCACCCGTGCGGGTGGAGAGCGCCGCGAGGCGGCCCTCGAGCTCGTCGATCTTCTTGCCGTTGATGTTCGACGGGAGCTTGTTCAGGGAGCGCTGCAGCTTCCGCAGCGGGACCTGTCCCTCCTCGTTGCCCACGGTGAACTCGTAGATCGGGGTCTGGCCCACGACGCGGGCCGTCTTCTTCTTCTCCTGCGCGAGCAGGCCCTTGATCCGGCCCTCGTTGCCCTCGGCCACGAGGATCACGCCGGGCTTGCCGATCACGCGGTGCACCGCGTCGGCGTGGGTGGTGCGGGCGACGGCCTGCGTCACGCGCCACGAACCCCGCATGTTGTCGAGCGCCCAGCCGGCAGCGCCGACCTGGCCCTCGTTCTTGGTGTACACGCTGCGCTCGAGGCGGCGGGTGAAGACGATGAACGCGCCGAGCGCGCCCAGCAGCACGCCGAGGATGAGGAACATCCACCACGTGCCGGCGAAGTAGCCGATCACCAGAGAGAGCGCCACGGCCGCGACGAAGACGCCGACCATGATCGGTACCAGCGCCTTGTCTTCCTTGCGCTGCATCTGGAACGCCTGCCACATCTGCTTGCGGCGGTCCTTCGAAGCGGCCCTGCGGGCGCGCTTCGCCTCGGCCTTCTGCGCCTTGAGCTTGTCGGCGGCTGCCTTGTCCTGTGCCATGTCTCCCAGCTTAATGTGCGATTACTTCACGCCGAACCGCTACTTCGCGGCGGCGGCCATCCGGCTCAGCACCGAGGTGGCCTCCTGCGCCGCGTCACCCTCGGCGGTCAGGTGCGCCATGTTCTCCGGGATGGGCCGGCCGTGGTGCGCCATCGCCTTCGCGTAGAGCTTGCCCGCGCGGTACGACGAGCGCACCAGCGGTCCGGCCATGACGCCGGCGAAGCCCATCTCCTCGGCGGCCGCGGTGTGCTCGACGAACTCCTCCGGCTTGACCCACCGCTCCACGGGGTGGTGCCGCGGCGACGGGCGCAGGTACTGCGTGATGGTGATGATGTCGCAGCCCGCGTCGTGCAGGTCGCGCATCGCCTCCGTCACCTCCTCGGGGGTCTCGCCCATGCCGAGGATGAGGTTCGACTTGGTGACCAGGCCGAAGTCGCGGGCCTGGCGGATCACGTCGAGCGAGCGGTCGTACCGGAACGCCGGGCGGATGCGCTTGAAGATGCGCGGCACCGTCTCCAGGTTGTGGGCCAGCACCTCGGGGCGCGACTCGAAGACCTCGGCCAGCAGCTCCGGCTTGGCGTGGAAATCGGGGATCAGGTTCTCGACGCCCGTGTTCGGGTTCAGCGCGTGGATCTGGCGCACCGTCTCCGCGTACAGCCAGACGCCCTCGTCGGGCAGGTCGTCGCGGGCGACGCCCGTGATGGTGGAGTAGCGCAGGCCCATCGCCTGCACCGACTCGGCGACGCGGCGCGGCTCGTCCCGATCCAACTCCGCGGGTTTGCCCGTGTCGATCTGGCAGAAGTCGCAGCGACGGGTGCACTGCTCACCGCCGATGAGGAAGGTGGCCTCGCGGTCCTCCCAGCACTCGTAGATGTTGGGGCAGCCCGCCTCCTCGCACACCGTGTGGAGGCCCTCACGCTTGACGAGGCCCTTGAGCTCGGTGAATTCAGGGCCCATCTTCGCGCGCGTGCGGATCCAGTTCGGCTTGCGCTCGATCGGGGTCTGTGCGTTACGGACCTCGAGGCGGAGTAGCTTGCGGGGGTTCTCCGGGGTACTCACTCGGTCCATGCTACGCCCGGTCCCGCGGTCCGACGGTGGCGCGGGTCACGGCCCGTCGCCCTTGATTGTTCGACCATCTAATCTGACTCGGGCAGGAGGTGTGGCGATGGCGCAGGGGCGGACCCCGTGGGGCACGTTCGTCGTGCTCTACCTGGTGTTCTTCCTCATGGGCGCGGAGATGAACCTCGTCGCGCCGCTGCTGCCGGACATCGCCCGGGCCTTCGACGCGTCGACCGGCGCGGCGGGCAACGTCGTCACCGCCTACGTCCTCTGCTACGCCGTCACCGGGCCCCTCTTCGGCCGGCTCTCGGACCGGCTCGCACGGCGGCACGCGATCGCCGCCGGGATGGCGGTCTTCGCCGTGGCGGACGTCCTCAGCTACCTCGCGCCGTCGCTGGAGCTGCTCGTCGCGGCGCGTGCGCTCTCCGGCCTCGGCGCGGCGCTCGGCGCACCGTCGATCTGGGCGTACCTGGCCGAGTACGCCGCGCCCGCCCAGCGCGGCCGGGCGGTCTCGCTGGGCGCCGCCGCGTACGCCGGCGGCCAGGTCCTGGGCGTCCCGCTGGGCGCGCTCCTGGCGACGGCGCTCGGCTGGCGCGCGCCGTACCTGCTGATCGGCGTGCCGATGCTGGTGGTGGCCGCGGTGACGGCCCTGCGCCTGCCGTCCGCGGGCCCGTCCGCTCCCGGCCCCGATCGGGGCGGCCTGTTCGCGCCCTGGCGGGATCGGCGGATCGCGCTGGCCTTCTCGTCGTCGCTGCTCCTCCAGGCCGGGCGGCTCGGCGCGTACACCTACGTCGGTGTCCTGCTCTCCCAGCGGTTCGGGTACGGCCTCACCGCCCTCGGCCTGGTGGGCCTCGTGGTCGGGATCGGCTCGATGGCCGGGTCCGTCAGCACGGGTGTGCTCGTCGACCGGCTGGCCCGGCGCGGCGTGCACCCGGCGTGGGTCCCGGCCGGGGCGGCCCTGGTCGTCGCCGCGGGGGTCGCGGTCGCCACGACGGCGACCGTCCCGGCGGTGGTCATCGCGGCCGTCGCGGTGTGGTGCGCGGGTGGCGGCGCCTTCTTCTCCGCGCAGCAGACCTACCTCTCGTCCGCCGACCCCGACAACCGCGCCGCCGTGCTGGGCTGGAACAACGCCTGCACGAACGCCGGGGTCGCGACGGGCACGTCGGTGCTGGGCGCGCTCGCGGTGGGTGGCCCGTGGTTCGCCGCCGCGGCGACGGCGTTCGCGGTGGCGGCCGCGCTGCTGTGCTTCGCCTCGGTGCGGCTCGGCGACGCCCCGGCCCGCGGGTAGCGGGCGCGGGGCGGGTCGCTCAGGGCTTCGACGGCCACCACACCCGGTCGCCGAGCGCGGTGATCGCCGCCGGCACGAACACAGTGCGGACCACCACGATGTCGATCAGCAGGCCGATGCCGATCGTCGATCCGATCTGCAGCAGGTTGATGACGCTGCCGCTCATCAGCGCGAACATCGTGATCGCGAAGACCAGTCCGGCCGTGGTGATCACGCTGCCCGTGGTGCCGAACGCGCGGAGCACGCCGCGGACCGTCGAATCCCCGGCGGCCTCCTCGCGGATGCGGTCCGCGAACAGCATGCTGTAGTCCGCGCCCACCGCGACCAGCGCCATGAAGGCGATGGGCAGCACCGACCAGTCGACGGGGATCCCCAGCCCGTGCTGCCAGAGCAGCACCGACGCGCCCGCCGCGGCGGCGAAGGACAGCACCACGGTGGCGACCATGAGGGCCGCCGCGATCACCGCGCGGAGCAGCACCAGGAGAACGAGGAAGACGCCGATCACGGCGACCAGGCCGAAGAGCAGGAAGTCGCGCAGCACCTGCTCGCGCATCTGCGCCGAGATCGACGCCAGGCCGAAGCCGTCCATCGTCGCGGGCTCGAGCACGGTGCCCTTCGCTGCAGCGCGCGCGGCGTCGGGGATCGACGCGGCGGTGTTGAGCGCCTCGTCCGAATACGGGTTGATGCCCCACACCACGAGCATGCGGGCCGACCGGCCGTCGGGCGACATGAGCACCCGCGAGCCGTCGACGAAGCGGTCCGACTGCAGCCCCTGCGCGGGCAGGTAGAAGCCGCGGCCCGGGCCGTTCGTGGTGCCGGCGCTGAGCCCGGTGAGGTAGTCGGTGGCGGTACCCAGCCCCTCCTGGAGGCGGCCCGTCATCTCCACGACCTGATCGGTGCCGGTCTTGACCTGACCGAGACCCGTGCTGAGCTGGGAGAGGCCGGTGGACAGCTGGGTGACGCCCGCGTTGAGCTCGGCGAGCTGCCCCTTGACCTGTTCCGGGCTGAGCCCGCCGAGACCCGTGAGGAGCCCCTGCAGGCGGGCGAGGGCGTCGTCGGCCTGGGCGAGCGCGGTCGCCGCGCGATCCGTCGTGCCGGCGGGCAGTACGACGGTGGCCGCGCGCACTGCCGTCGACGCCCGCCCGGAGGTGGCGCGATCGAGCTGCGCGAAGGCCTGGCGCGCCGCGACGCAGTTCGCGTCGGCGGTGCAGGCCGGGGAGGCCGGGCCGACCAGCGGGCCGAACACGTCGCCGATCCCGGCGTTCTGCCGCTGTGCGGTGCGTACCGCGTCGGCGGCGGTGGTCAGGGTGGATACGGCGCTGCGCAGCAGGGCGGTCGCGGCGTTCACGTCGACGGTGCCGCCGCTCGCGGTCGCCAGCGCCTGCTGCGCGGAGGTCAGCGCGTCGAGCACGCCCGACGCCAGCCCGGTCACGCGCTGCGTGCCGGCGACGAGCTCCGGGACCCGGCGCGACGCCTCGCTCGCGCCGGCGTTGAGCTGATCGACGCCGGAGGCGAGCGCCTTGAGCTGCGGCGAGGCCTCCTTGAGCTGGCGGTTCGCGTCGCCGAGGCCGTTCGCCACCTGCTGCGTCTGGTAGCCGACCGCCGACTCGGGGATCGGCTTCCCGTCGGGCCGGGTGATCGACCGGACGTAGGCCACCTGCGGGAGGTTCGACACCCCGATCGCGATGGCCTCGAGCGCCGCCAGGTCGTGGGTGTTGCGCATGTCGTGATCGGCGCGGATGAGCAGGAACTCGGGCACCGCCTCGTTGACGCCCCAGTGCTCCTGCACCGTCTCGTAGCCGTTGCGGGAATCCGTGGCCCGCAGCTGCATCCGGTTCTCGTCGAAGCCGATCACCATGCTCGGCAGTACCGCCGCGGCGGCGACCAGCACCACGAGCGCGGCGGCGGACAGCGGCACGGCGCGGCGCATCACCTTCGCGCCCGTGCGGCGCCACCGCTTCTCCGTGCCGGGCCGCGGCTCGACCCAGCCGCGCGCGCCCAGGAAGCGCAGCAGCGCGGGCGGCAGGGTGAGCGCGATGAGGCAGGTGACGATGATGGAGATCGTCGTGGGCAGCCCGGCGGTCACGAAGATGCCGACCTTGCAGAAGATCATGGCGCCGCTCGCCACAGCGATCGTGAGGGCGGAGGCGACGATGATGCGCCCGACGCGGGTCGACGCGGCGACCGCGGCCTCGTCGGACGGGATTCCGGCGCGGCGCGCCTCGTGGTACCCGGCGACGGCGAAGATCGCGTAGTCGGTCGCGGCGCCCAGCACCATCGCCGTCATGATCGCGATGGAGAAGTTGGACACGGGGATGACCTCGTGCTCGCCCAGCAGCGAGACGATGGGTCGCGACACCGCGAGCGAGAGCCCGATGGTCAGCAGCGGCACCATCGCCGCGCCGATCGACCGGTAGGTGATGAGCAGCAGCGCCATGATGAGCACCACCGAGACCGCGGTGATCACCAGCAGCGACGCGTCGATCGCGGTGAACAGGTCCGACAGGGTCGGCGCGGTGCCCGTGAACTCCACGGTCGTGCCCGCCGGCGCCGGGATCGAGCGGATCGTCGCCCGGATCGCCTCGGTGCTCGACTGCGCCCGGGTGGAACCGATGTCGCCCACCTCGGCCACGAGCAGGTTGATGGCCTTGCCGTCGGGGCTCAGGCCCACCTCGCGTGCGGCCGGCTTGCCGAAGGTGTCGATGACGTACGCGACGTGCTCCTTGTCGGCCTCGAGAGCCGCGGTGAGCGCGCGGTAGTACTGCTCCTGCTCGGGGCCGATCCTCCCCTCGGCGGCGACGATGACGTTGCCCTGCGCCGTCGACGACGGGGTGCCGAACTCCTCGGCCATGGCCCGCAGCCCGTCGACGCCGGGCAGGTCGCCCGGTATGAACGGCGCGGAGTGCTTGTGGACCGTGACCTCGAGCTGCGGCACGGCGACGTTGAGGACGCCGGCGAGGGCGACCCAGAACAGCAGGATCCAGGCGGCGTAGCGCACGCAGAGCCGGCCGAGCCGCGCGAAGAAGGGCTGCTTCGCGGCGGAATTACTATGGGCGTCGATCACGGTCACCTTCCGGTCCGCCGGAGGAGATCCGGGCGTGGTCCAAAAATCGAACTAGACTGATAGGTGTGAACCGTATCTCTATCGACGAGGCGCGCCTAGAGCCTCTCGGTGTGGGTTCCGACGCAGAGCGGCAGGGGGAGTGACATGGGTCACAATGACGGGGACGTCGACCGACCGCTACCCGGGCGGCCGGTCCGCGGGTCGGACACCGGGCGGCCGATGATGGCCGCGCTGGACCTGTTCGGCCGGCGGTGGGCGCTGCGGATCGTGTGGGAGCTGCGGTTCGGGAAGTCGCGGTTCTCCGACCTGCGCAACGAGATCGAGGGCATCTCGTCGAGCACGCTCTCGCAGCGGCTCTCGGAACTCACGGCGGCGCACATCGTGACGCAGACGTCCGACGGCGCCTACCGCCTCAGCTATCAGGGCAAGGCGCTGCTCATCGCCCTGGGGCCGCTGGAGCTGTGGGCCAAGACGTGGGCGAAGGGCGTCCGGGACGGAGTGGAGGAGGACCCGGCCGATCAGGCGTGATCGGCGGCGTGCAGGGTCTCGTCGGTGACGGGGAGGTCGCCGTCGAGCGCGCGCTGGACGGCGTCGACGACGGCGTCGCGCACCTCGCCGACGGTGACGTCGCGGCCCAGCTCGGAGCTCAGCGTGGTCACGCCCGCGTCGGGGATGCCGCAGGGGATGATCGCGTCGAAGCCGCCGAGCGTGTTGTCGCAGTTGAGGGCGAAGCCGTGCAGGGTCACGCCGCGCGCCACCCGGATGCCGATGGCGGCCACCTTGCGCTCGGGGCGCGCACCGTCGGCGGGGAACCAGACGCCCGAGCGGCCCTCGACGCGGCCGACCGCGAGCCCGAGGCCGCGGCAGACCTCGATGAGCGCCTGTTCGATCCGGCGGACGTAGTCGACCACGTCCATCGCGGAGCCGAGCTTGATGATCGGGTAGCCGACGAGCTGCCCCGGGCCGTGCCAGGTGATCTTGCCGCCGCGGTCCACGTCGATGACGGTGCTGCCGTCCGTCGGCAGGTCCTGCGGCTCCGTGCGCTTGCCCGCGGTGAACGTGGGCGGGTGCTCGAGGAGGAGCATCCGGTCGCCGATGGCGCCGTCGGCGCGCTGGTTCGCGAGGTCGTGCTGGAGGTCGAAGGCCTCCTGGTAGCCGATGGTGCCGAGGTCCTCGACCAGGATCGGGGCGGAATCGGCGCGGGCGGAGCGTGCGGGCATGGCCTCGACGCTACGCCTCGTCCACCATCGCCGCGGCGAGTGCGGCGGGAAGTGTGGTGTGCGCGAACCGGAATCCGCTCTCGTGGAGCACGCGCGGGACCGCGCGCTGCGACGTGAGCAGGCCCTCGTCGGCGATCTCGCCGACTGCGGTGCGCAGGGCGATCCGGGGCACCACCCAGCGTGCGGGGCGGTGCACCTCGCGGCCGAGCGCCTCGCTGAAGGCCTGCTGCCGCACGGGCGCCGGCGCGACGACGTTGACGGGCCCGGAAATCGTGCCGGCGAGGGCACCGTCGAGCACGTGCAGGACGGCGCGGGCGGCGTCGTCGCGCGAGATCCACGACATCCACTGGTGGCCGCTGCCGAGCCGGCCGCCCAATCCGAGCCGGTAGACGCGACGCAGCACGGGCAGGAGACCGGCGGCCGCGGAGAGGACGTGACCGAAGCGCAGGTGCGCCACCGTGACCCCGGCGGCACGGGCGGGGGCCGCGGCGGCCTCCCACTCGACGCACAGGCTCGCGAGGAAACCCGAACCCGGCGGGGTGCCGTCCGGTCCGTCGAGGCACTCCGTCTCGCCCGCGTCGCCGTAGACGCCGATCGCGCTCGCGCCCAGGAACACCGGCACGCGTGCGCGCGCGGCCGCGTCGGCGAGCGCGGCGGACCCCTCGATGCGGGAGTCGCGCAGGTCCTGTTTCACCGCGCCGGTCCAGCGGCGGCCCGCGATGGGGGAGCCGTTCAGCACGATCACTGCGTCGAAGCCGGCCAGGTCGGGGACCTCGCCGCGCGCCGGGTCCCACGGGAGCCCGCGTGCGGCATCGCCCCGAACGAGCGGAACGACGGTGTCGCCCCGCCGCGTCAGCGCTCGCGACACCGCAGTGCCGATGAGCCCCGACGATCCGGCGAGGGCGACCCGTCGTTCCATGAGATCGGGTGGTTCCGGGTTTACAGGCCCAGATCCGCCTCGAACGCGCCCTCCTCGAGACGGTGCTTGACCGTCGTGAGGAAGCGGCCCGCGTCGGCACCGTCGATGAGGCGGTGGTCGTAGGTCAGCGGGAGGAAGGCCATCGGGTGGATGCCGATGGACTCGGTGCCCGCGGCGTCCTTGACCACCACCGGGCGCTTGACGATCGCGCCGGTGCCCAGCATCGCCGCCTGCGGCGGGACCAGGATCGGGGTGTCGAAGAGCGCGCCCTCGCTGCCGATGTTGGTGATGGTGAAGGTGCCGCCGGACAGCTCGTCGGGCTTGAGGCCGCTGTTGCGGGTGCGCTCCGCGAGGTCGACGATCGCGCGGGCCAGGCCGGCCAGCGACAGGTCGTCGGCGTTCTTGATCACCGGCGAGAGCAGGCCCTGCGGGGTGTCGACGGCGATGCCCAGGTTCACCACACCGTGGTAGGTGATCTCCTTGAAATCGTCGCTGATCGACGCGTTGACGTTCGGGTGCACCTTGAGCGCCTCGATGACCGCCTTCGCGATGAAGGGCAGGTAGGTGAGGTTGACGCCCTCGTTCGCCTTGAACGCGGCCTTCGCCTGCGCGCGCAGCGCCACGATCTTGGAGAAGTCGACCTCGAAGACCTGGGTGAGCTGCGCGGAACCCTGCAGCGACTCCCGGGTGACCTTCGCCGTGATCTGGCGGATGCGGTTGGTCTTCTGCGAGGTGCCGCGGAGCGCCGCCAGCTCGGGGCGGGCGCCCTTCGGGGCCGACGGCGCCGGAGCCGCGGCGGCCGCGGGGGCGGCGGCGGCAGCCGGAGCGGCGGGGGCCTTGGCGGCCTCGGCCGCGGCGAGCACGTCCTGCTTGCGGATGCGGCCACCGACGCCGGTGCCCTTGACCGCGTTCAGGTCCACGTTGTTCTCCGCGGCCAGCTTGCGCACCAGCGGGGTGACGTACGGCGTCGAATCCGACGACGACGCGGCCGGGGCGGCGGGCGCCGCGGGGGCGGCCGGAGCAGCCGGGGCGGCAGGAGCGGCCGCAGCAGGAGCGGGGGTCGGCGCGGGCGCCGGGGCCGCGGGGGCGGCCGGAGCCGGGGCGGGCTCGGGGGCCGGTGCCGGTGCGGCGGGCGCGGCCGGCGCCGCGGGGGCGCCGGAGCCGACGACGGCGAGCACGCCGCCGACGGCGATCACGTCGTCCTCGTTCGCCTTGATCTCCAGCAGCGTGCCGGCGACCGGCGACGGGATCTCCGTGTCGACCTTGTCGGTGGACACCTCGAGCAGCGGCTCGTCGACGGCGATCTCATCGCCGACGCTCTTGAGCCAGCGGGTGACCGTGCCCTCGGTGACGGACTCGCCCAGCTCGGGCATCGTCACCTCGGTGCCCGACGCGGGCGCGGCGGGAGCCGCGGGCGCCGCCGGAGCCGCAGGAGCGGCGGGCTCGGCCGGAGCGGCGGCCGCGGGGGCCGGCTCGGGCTCGGCGGCGGGGGCAGGGGTGGACTCCGCGGGGGCGGACTCGCCCGCCTCGCCGATGGTGGCGAGATCGCCACCGACCTCGACGACGTCGTCCTCCTGCGCCAGGATCTTCAGCAGCACACCCGAAGCCGGAGCCGGGATCTCGGTGTCGACCTTGTCGGTCGAGACCTCGAGCAGGGGCTCGTCGACGGTGATCGTGTCGCCCTCCTGCTTGAGCCACCGGGTGACGGTGCCTTCGGTGACGCTCTCGCCGAGTGCCGGCATCTGGACGGAGAAGGCCATTTCCTCTGACTCCTCAGGTTCGGTTATCTGCTGTGATACGAGCTGAACGCGGGCTTCGGCTGGTGGCCTCCACCGACACCTGACCCTACCCTCAGGGGTCGGATCCGCGCGGCGGTTGGGGGCTTACTCGCCGGTAACTCCCAGGGGGCGGGACGTCAGCCCCGCTGCGCGATGTCGCGGAGCACCGCGAGCATCGTGCGGACCGGGACGCCCGTACCACCCTTGGTGATGTAGCCGAAGGGACCGCCGGTGTTGAACGCCGGACCCGCGACATCGACGTGCGCCCACTGCACCCCGTCGGCCACGAACTCCTTGAGGTACACCCCGGCGGTGAGCATGCCGCCCCACCGGTTGGGGCTCACGTTCGCCAGATCCGCGACGCGCGAGTTGATGTCGGCACGCAGCTCCTCCGGGAAGGGCATCGCCCACCCGTTCTCGCCGACGGAGCGGGAGAGCTCCGCGACGCGGTCGCGGAAGTCGTCGGTGCCCATGACGCCGGGCGTGCGGGTGCCGAGCGCGACCATCTGCGCGCCCGTCAGCGTCGCGGTGTCGATGAGGTAGTCGGGCTCGTCCTCGCAGGCGCGGACGATGGCGTCGGCCAGGATCAGGCGGCCCTCGGCGTCGGTGTTGATCACCTCGACGGTGATGCCGCCCTTCTCGGGGCCGGGGTACTGGGTGAGCACGTCGCCGGGGCGCTGCGCGGTGTGCGAGGGCATGTTCTCGGCCATCGGCACCGTCGCGGTCACGTCGACCGGCAGGCCGAGCTGCGCGGCCAGGATCACGGTGGCGATGACCGCCGCGGCGCCGCCCATGTCGGAGGTCATCTGCTCCATGCCCGCGGCCGGCTTGATGGAGATGCCGCCGGTGTCGAAGGTGATGCCCTTGCCGACCAGCGCGACGTGTTTGGCACCGTCGACGCCCGAGACGTGGCGCAGGCGCACGAGGCGCGGCGGGCGCGAGCTGCCCTTGCCGACCCCGACGATGCCGCCGTAGCCGTTCGCGTCCAGGTACTCCTCGTCGAAGACCTCGACCTCCAGCCCGGCCGCGGTGCCGAGCCGCTGGGCGCGGTCGGCGAACTCGCCGGGGGAGAGGACGTTCGGCGGGGTGTTGACGAAGTCGCGGGCCAGCGCCACCGCGCCGGCCGTCAGCCGGGCCTGCTCGACGGTGCCGCGCGCCTCGTCCGCGAGTGCGTCCGACGCGGGGGTCGAGAGGACCGCGAGCGCGCCGAGCGTCTCCTTCTTCGGCGCGGAGGTGGTGCGGAACTCGGCGTACCGGTACGCGCCGAGGATGCCGCCCTCGACGGTGGCCGCCAGGTCGATCGAGGAGAGGGTCGTCGCGGCCGCGGCGACGCCCTCGAGCGCGCGGCTCGCGACGCCCGCGGCGCGGCGCACCGCCTCCGGGGTCACCGCGGCCTCGGTGCCCAGGCCCACGCCCAGCACCGTCGCCGCGCCCAGGCCGGTCCCGGCCGGCGTGGCGATCCGGACGGTCTCGCCGGCCTTGCCCTCGGCGCCGAGGAGTGCGAGCGCCTCCGCGACCGGTCCGCGCGCGGCCGCCGGGACGCCGGCGTCGAGCGTGATCGGCCCGTCGCCCTCCGCGGAGTACACGCCCACGACGAGCGCGTCGGTCGCCGCCGCGAGATCGTCGGTCAGCGTGATGGCGGGTCCGGTGAACGGCGTGCTCAAGGGGTTTCCTCTCGTCGGGGCGGCGGGTGTGCTTGCCTGTACGGATGTTACGCCTGGGACTCTGGGGCGCGCCGCCGCCCGGGGCGGCCGGTTACGCGGTCGCGATGCCCGCGCCCGTCGTCGCGCACCTGATGGGGGCGCTGGGGCGGGAGGGGCACCCGGTGGCGGCGTGGGCGGCGCGTGCGGGGATCCGCCCGGCTGATTCCGCGGTCGACCTCGAGCTCACCCATCCACAGGTCGTGCGGTTCCTGACCGAGGTGGTGCACGCGCTACCCGATCGTCCCCTCGGGTTCGAGGCGGGCGCCCGCCCGCTGCTGCAGTCCTTCGGGATGCTCGGGGTGGCGGTGCAGACCGCCGATGATCTCGAGGGCGCCGTCGCCGTCGGCCTGCAGTACCACCAGGCGGCGGGCAGCCTCGTGGACTTCGACGTGGACGCCGACGGCGACGCCCTCCGCCTCGCCGTGGTGCCGCGCTCCGCGGACCCGGACCTGCTGCCCTTCCTCTGCGAGGAGACTCTGCTCAGCGTCACGACGCTGCTGCGCTCCGCGCTCGGGGACGAGCGCTGGTCGCCCGTACTGGTCGAGCTGCCGTATCCCGCGCCGCCGTACGCCGCCGAGTACCCGCGCTCCTTCGGCTGCCCCGTTCGGTTCGACGCCCCGTCCGGGCGGATGACGGTGCCGCGGAGCCTGCTCGGCACGCCGCTGCCCCGACGCGAGCCGGCGGTGCACGCCGCCGCGCTGGCGGCCTGCCGCGCGCTCACCGGGACGAGGGCGGAGGCGCGCGACCTCGACCACGTGTGGGCCGTCGAGCAGCTGCTCCGCTCCGACCTGCGCCGCCCGTTCACGATGGCCGGCGTCGCCCGACAGCTGAACACCACCGAGCGGACGCTGCGCCGGAGCCTCACGGAGGCGGGCGAGTCCTTCCGGTCGATCCACGCCCGGGTCCGGCGTGAGCGTGCCGAGACGCTGCTGCGGACCACGGACCTGCCGATGCGGGCGGTCGCCGAGGCCGTCGGCTTCGCCGATGCCCGCGACTTCCGGCGCGCCTTCGCGCAGTGGACCGGGAGCACTCCCGCCCAGGTCCGGGCCGCCGGGGAGATCCGGACGGGCGAGGGGGGATCTGCGGTCACGCCGAGCTGAGATGGCACCTGCGCCCGTACGATCGGTGCTCATGACGGGAAACGGCACGGGCGAGACCACGACCGGAGCGGGCGCACTGGACCTGGCGGCGGCACCGTCGTCCCTCGACCGGGACTGGGAGATCGACCCGGCCGCGTACTGGGCCACCATCGACGCCGCCACGCACGGACTCGACGCGCCGATCCTCGCCGCGGACCTCGATGCCTTGCGCTACAACGTGGCCGACATGCTGCGGCGCGCGGCCGGCAAGCCGATCCGCGTCGCCTCGAAGTCGATCCGCTCCCGGCCCGTGCTCGACGCGCTGCTGCGCGTGCCCGGCTACGCGGGCGTGCTCGCCTACGACGTGGCGGAGGCGCACTGGCTCGCGGCCGACGGGGTCGACCACGACGGCGCCGACCGGCCGGGGTGTACCGACGTGGTGGTCGCCTATCCGAGCGCGGACCTCGCCGCCATCGCCGCGCTGGCCGCCGATCCGGCCGCCGCGATGCGCGTGACCCTGATGATCGACGACGCCGAGCAGCTGGACCTCATCGACGCCGCGGTGCCGCCGAGCCGCCGCCCCGAGCTGCGGGTCTGCATCGACGTCGACGCGTCGTACCACGCCCCCGCGCTGGGCGCGATCGGCGCGCGCCGCTCCCCGATCCGCACCCGCGGCGAGGCCTCGGTCCTCGCGGCGACGGTGGCGGGCCGCAAGGGATTCCGGCTCGTCGGCGTGATGACCTACGACGCCCAGATCGCCGGAGTCGGCGACCTCAGCATCCGCCGGCCCGGTGCAGGCACGCTGCTGCGGACCATGCAACGCGCGTCCTGGGACGAGCTGGTGACGCGCCGCCGGGAGATCCTCACGGACCTGCGCCGGATCGCCGACCTCGAGTTCGTCAACGGCGGCGGCACCGGCTCCCTGGAGCGCAACGCCGAGGACCCCAACGTCACCGACATCGCCGCCGGCAGCGGCCTGTACGGGCCGCACCTCTTCGACGGCTACTCCCACTTCCGTCCGGCGCCGGCGATGGGCTTCGGCCTGGCGGTGGTGCGCCGCCCCGCGCCGGACACGGTGACCTGCCACGGCGGCGGCTGGATCGCCTCCGGTGCAGCGGGCGCCGACCGGCTGCCGCGGCCGGTGTGGCCCGAGGGGCTGAAACTGACGGGCCGCGAGGGCGCGGGCGAGGTGCAGACGCCGTTGACCGGCGAGCGCGCCGAGCGGATATCCCTCGGCGACCGGGTCTGGTTCCGGCACACCAAGGCCGGGGAGCCGGCCGAGCACGCCGACGACCTGGTGATCGTCTCCGACGGCGCCGTGCACGCCACGGTCCCGACCTACCGCGGCGAAGGGAAGTGCTTCCTGTGAACAAGTGGATCCCGAGCCTGGATCAGCTGACCGGCAACGTGGGCGAGTGGCGCAACTGGGGGCGCACCGCCTCCGCGTTCCCGTCGTACGTCTCGCGGCCCGCGAAGATCGAGGACGTGGTGCGCACCGTCGAGCGCGCCCGCGAGCGCGGTGGCACCGTCAAGGCGCTCGGCGCGGGGCACTCGTTCACCGCGATCTCCGCCCCGCGCGACGTGGCGCTGGCGCCCGACCACCAGGGCGGGCTCATCACCGTCGACGTGGACGCCAAGCGGGTGACGCTGCGGGCCGGTACCCGGTTGTACGACGTGCCCGCGCTGCTCGAGCCCTACGGCCTGGCCATGGCGAACCTGGGGGACATCGACCGGCAGACCGTCGCCGGGGCGATCTCGACCGGCACGCACGGCACAGGCCTGGGCTTCGGCGGCATCGCCACCCAGGTGGTCGGTGCGACCCTCGTCTCCGGGACCGGGGAGGTGGTCACCGTCGGCGAGCACGACCCGCGGCTGCAGGCCGTCGCGCTCGGGCTCGGCGCGTTGGGGATCCTGGTCGAGGTCACGCTGCAGTGCGTGGACCGGTTCGTGCTCGAGGCCACCGAGGCGCCGATGTCGCTGGCGGAGACGGTGGACGGCTTCGTCGAGCGGGTGCGCGGCGTGGACCACTTCGAGTTCTTCTGGTTCCCCGGTTCCGACGGCACGCTCACCAAATCGCAGCGCCGCCGCCCGGGCGACCACAAGCGCAAGCCGATCGGGACGGTGCGGCGGTTCGTCGACGACAAGGTGGTCGGCACCGGCGCGCTGATGGCCGTGTGCGAGGTGGGGCGCGCGGTCCCGTCGCTCACGCCCCGGCTGGTCTCGCTCGCCACGTCGATGCTCTCCGAGCACACCGAGATCGACTACTCCACGAACGTGCTCACGACCGATCGTTCCGTGCGCTTCCGCGAGACGGAATGGGCGGTGCCGCTGGAGAACACGATGCCGGCGTTCGCCGCGCTCAAGGCGGCGACCGAGAAGCACGACTGGAACCTCACCTTCCCGATCGAGGTCCGGGTCGCCGCCGACGACGACCTGATGCTCTCGACGGCCTCGGGCCGGCAGTCCGGGTACATCGCCGCGCACCGCTACATCCGGGACAAGCCCAGCGACTACTTCGCCGAGGTCGAGCGGATCATGATCGAGCACGGCGGCCGCCCGCACTGGGGCAAGATGCACACCCGCACCGCCGAGTTCTTTCGCGGCGCGTACCCCCGGTTCGACGAGTTCCTGGCCGTGCGCGACGAGCTCGACCCGGACCGCGTGTTCGCCAACGACCACCTGGACGCTGTGCTCGGCCGCTGACTCGTGCATGATTTCCCGCCATGAAGACATTCGGCTGGACGCCGACCACTGACGGTGCGGGCGTGGTGGGGCCCGGTGAACGGCTGAGCTGGCCCAAGACGTTGGGCATCGGCGTGCAGCACGTGGTGGCGATGTTCGGCTCCACGTTCCTGGTGCCGGTGCTCACCGGCTTCCCGCCCGCGACGACGCTGCTGTTCTCGGGCGTGGGCACCCTGCTGTTCCTGCTCATCACCGGCAACCGGCTGCCCAGCTACCTGGGGTCGAGCTTCGCGGTGATCTCGCCGATCACGGCGGCGACGGCCTCGCAGGGGATGGGGAGCGCGCTGGGCGGCATCGTCGCCGTGGGTGCGCTGTTGATCCTCGTGGGCGGCGTGGTGCACCTCGTGGGCACCGCGTGGATCGAGAAGCTGATGCCGCCCGTCGTGACGGGCGCGATAGTCGCGCTCATCGGCCTCAACCTGGCGCCCGCGGCGAAGGCGAACTACGAGAAGGCCGCCGTGACGGCCACGATCACGCTGGTCTGCCTCATCCTCTCCCTCGCCCTCTTCAAGGGCATGCTCGGTCGCCTTGCGATCTTCACCTCGGTGCTCATCGGCTACGCGGTCGCGTGGTTCCGCGGCGAGGTCGACTTCTCTAAGGTGTCCGCGGCGTCGTGGGTCGGCTTCCCGGAGTTCCACGCCCCGTCGTTCTCCTGGGCCGTGCTGCCGATGTTCCTGCCAGTGGTCCTCGTGCTCGTGGCCGAGAACGTCGGGCACGTGCGGTCCGTCGCGCAGATGACGGGGGAGGACTACGACCCGGTGATGGGCCGGGCGCTGGCCTCGGACGGCCTCGCGACGATGCTCGCCGGCGCGGGCGGCGGCTCCGCCACCACGACCTACGCGGAGAACATCGGCGTCATGGCCGCGACCCGCGTCTACTCGACGGCCGCGTACTGGGTGGCCGGCGTCGCCGCGATCCTGCTCGGCATGTCGCCGAAGGTCGGCGCCGTGATCGCGTCGATCCCGCCCGGCGTGCTCGGCGGCATCACGACGGCGCTGTACGGCCTCGTCGGCATCCTCGGCGTGCGGATCTGGGTCGAGGCGCGCGTCGATTTCAGCAAGCCCATCAACCAGCTCACCGCGGCGGTCCCGCTCATCATCGGCATCGCCGACTTCACCTGGTCCGTCGGCGACGTCACGTTCACCGGCATCGCGCTCGGCTCCGTCGCCGCGATCGTCATCTACCAGGGCATGCGCCTGTTGGGCCGGTCCGGCAGCGCGGCCCTCGACTAGAGTGCCGGGCATGAGTGAGACGCTGATCGAGGGCCCCCTGAACGCCGTGCACGTCGAGCTGGGGGCGGCGTTCGCGCCCTTCGGCGGCTGGTCGATGCCCGTCAAGTACGCGGGCACCGTCGGTGAGCACACCGCGGTCCGCGAGGCCGTGGGCATCTTCGACGTCAGCCACCTCGGCAAGGCCACCGTCGCCGGGCCCGGCTCCAAGGACTTCGTCAACCGCGTGCTCACCGCCGACCTCGGCAAGATCCACCCCGGCAAGGCGCAGTACACCCTGTGCACCAACGAAACCGGCGGCGTGATCGACGACCTCATCGTCTACTACGTCTCCGACGACGAGCTCTTCCTCGTGCCCAACGCCGCCAATACGGCCGCGGTGGTCGCGCACCTGCGCGAGCGTGCCCCCGAGGGCATCACCGTGACCGACCAGCACCGCGACTACGCCGTGCTCGCCGTGCAGGGCCCGAAGTCGGCGGAGGTCCTGCAGGCCGTCGGGCTGCCCACCGAGATGGAGTACATGGCCTACGAGGACGCGTCGCTGAACGGCACCCCCGTGCGCGTCTGCCGCACCGGCTACACCGGCGAGCACGGCTACGAGCTGATCCCCGCGTGGGGCGATGCCGAGACGGTCTTCCGCGCGCTGCTCCCGGAGATCACCTCGCGCGGCGGCCAGCCCGCCGGCCTCGGCGCTCGGGACACCCTGCGCACCGAGATGGGCTACCCGCTGCACGGCCACGAGCTCACCGTCGACATCACCCCGGTCCAGGCCCGGGCGGGCTGGGCCGTCGGGTGGAAGAAGCCCGAGTTCGTCGGCCGCGAGGCCCTCCTGGCCGAGAAGGAGGCGGGCCCGGCCCGCAAGCTGTGGGGCCTCCGCGCGACCGGCAAGGGCGTGCTGCGCGCCGACCTCACGGTGCTCTCCGCCGACGGTGCGCCGATCGGCACCACCACGTCGGGCACCTTCAGTCCCAGCCTGAAGACCGGAATCGCCCTGGCGCTCATCGATTCCGCGGCGGGCGTCGAGAAGGGGACGCCGGTGAGCGTGGACGTGCGCGGCCGCGCGATCGAGTGCGAGGTGGTCCTCCCGCCGTTCGTCGAGGCGAACACCAAGTAGTCCTGCGGAGGCCCCGGAAAAATACTCGGGGTTCCTACTGATTGGTACGGCCCGCGCCCGCGCGCGCGGGTCGTAGAATCTTGTCCCATGACAACTGGCACGGCCTTCGCCCTCACCCGCAACGACCACCCCCGCTCTGCGGCTGAGCGCTCCGAGATCCTGGCGAACCCGGGATTCGGCAGGTACTTCACCGACCACATGATCTCGCTCCGGTGGAGTGAGGCCGAGGGCTGGCACGCCCCCGAGGTGCTGCCCTACGGCCCCATCCCGATGGAGCCGTCGGCGTCGGTGCTGCACTACGCGCAGGAGATCTTCGAGGGCCTCAAGGCCTACCGCCAGCCCGACGGTTCCGTCGCCACGTTCCGGCCCGAGGCCAACGCCGCGCGCTTCCAGCGCTCCGCCGAGCGGCTCGCGATCCCGCCGCTGCCCGAGGACGTCTTCGTGGAGTCGCTCAAGCAGCTCGTCGCCATCGACGGCGAGTGGGTGCCCGCGGCCGGCGGCGAGGAGGCCCTGTACTTCCGGCCGTTCATCTTCGCCGACGAGGAGACCCTCGGCGTCAAGCCGTCCAACAGCTACCGCTTCCTGGTGATCGCCTCGCCCGCCGGCGCCTACTTCGCGGGCGGCGTGAAGCCCGTCTCCGTGTGGCTCTCGCGCGAGTACGTGCGCGCCGCGCCCGGCGGCACCGGCTTCGCCAAGTGCGGCGGCAACTACGCCGCGTCGCTCGTCGCGCAGGCGCAGGCCGCGCAGCAGGGCTGCGACCAGGTCGTGTGGCTCGACGCCATCGAGCACGAGGCGATCGAGGAGATGGGTGGCATGAACCTGTTCTTCGTCCTCGGCTCCGGCTCCTCGGCCCGGATCGTCACGCCGGAGCTGTCCGGTTCGCTGCTCCCCGGCGTGACCCGCAGCTCGCTGCTCCAGCTCGCCCGCGACGCCGGCTTCGAGACCGAGGAGCGTCGCATCACCGTCGATGAGCTCAAGGAGGGCGTCGCCTCCGGCGCCATCACCGAGGTCTTCGCCTGCGGCACCGCCGCCGTCATCACGCCCGTCGGACGCGTCAAGGGTGCGTCCGAGGACTTCACCATCGGCGACGGGCAGCCCGGCGAGATCACGATGGCGCTGCGCGAGACCCTTACCGGCATCCAGCGCGGCACGGTCCCCGACGCCCACGGCTGGATGACCAGCCTGAGCTGACGCACACCCCGACGCAGGCGGCCCCGCACCGGACATCGGTGCGGGGCCGCCCGCATTCAGGTACTCCGTCGGCGAAGGGTGTCGGCTAGGCGGTGACGTGCTGCGCCGAGTGGCCGACGGCGGCCTCTTCGTTCAGCGTGCGCATGAACTTCGCCTGGCCCACGTCGCCGCGGCGGGCGGCGCGTTCGCGACCGCCGGGGAGCTGGGTGAACACCGATTCGATCAGGTGGTACGGAATCCGGAGGGCCGGGTACCAGGGGAGGGTCGACGGGACGCCGAGCTCCTTCATCGCGCCCCGCCCCAGGTAGGCGGTCGCGATCGACAGGTGTTGCGAGCGGGCGATCCGGCGCCGCAGCCCCGTGAGGTTGCCGTACCGCCACAGCATCGGGTCGTCGGCCATCGGCTGCGCGAGCGCCTTGCTGGTCTCGTCGGGGGTCGACAGCGCCCGCGAGGTTTGGAACAGGATCCGCAGGCTGTCGCGGAAACTGTGCGGCAGGAAGTCGTCGTGCACGCCCATCAGCCGGCCGACGTACCGCGTCAGGTGTGCGGACGCCTCGTACTCGCGCGGATTCGCCAGCAGGCCGATGCCGATCCCGGTCGCGACGGGCGCGATGAGCGCACCGACGAGCGTCGCCGCCATGTCGGTCTGGTTGATCGGCAGGCCGTAGGTCTCGTAATCCCAGTCCGGCAGGGCCATGACGTGCCGGCGCACCATCGAGTGGATGAAACGGACATGGAGGGTCGACCGGTAGCCCGGCCCGCCCGGGCGCAGGCCGTCCGGCACGATCACATCGAGCGCCCACTGCGAGGTCTCCGCGAACCGCTTGTTCGAGCCCTTCTCCAGCGCGCCCGTGCGCAGCAGGGTCTGGTTGAAGCCCGAGAAGAGGTACCCGCCCATCAGGGCGACGTCGCGCGCGATCGAGAAGCCGTCCGCGCCGCCGCTGCGCATGAGCTGGCCGCCGAGGAGGATCTTGTCCCAGTCGACCCACTCCGGGGCGGTCTCCAGGTCCTCGAAGAACGCCCGCAGCATGCCGGGCGCCTCCGGGACGGACGCGATGCCCTCGTTCAGGGCGCGGTCGAACATCGGCTTGCGCGTCTCGCGGTCCTCGTAGATCCACTCGACGAGCTCGTCCATCGGCGCGTCCCCGACGGTGAGCAGCTCGCCGAACCGCCGGAACTCGGCGTCGGTGGGCTCGGGGAGGCGGAGCGCCGCGCTCACCATGCGGATACCCGGCGGCACCCGCCGCGGACGCGCGGGGTGGCGCGCGGGGATGGGCCTGGGAGTGTCCACTGTCGTCACACCACTGTGTCTACTCCTGACTACACGCGTTGTCGAGTCCCCGGTCGGCGGGTCCCGACGAATCAGCGCCGGCCTTTCCAGTGCGCGTAGAGCTCGTCGAGCACCGGCTCGACCGCGTTGTAGAGCAGCCACGTGTCCGGAGCGGCGTACATGCTGGCGGCCGACGCGACCGCGGGGATCCGCTCGTAGGCCTCAAGGTAGGCGTCGTACTCCGCCTCGACGAACGCGCAGCCCTCGGTGGTGAAGAAGCTCGGGTCGAGCTGGCCGTCGAGGTACTGGTCCAGGTACGCGCCGGGCGTGAGGGTGCGCTCGTCGAGCAGCGGAAGGGACTCGTCGGGCACCTCGCCGTCGACGCCGTGCTCCAGGTGCGTGCCGCTCGCCAGGCCGCGGGCGCGGGCCCACGCGTAGAACATGCCGATGTGCGTACCCGCCGCCTCCTCGGGCAGGCCCAGCTCGGCGATGGTGTCGGAGTGCCACCCGGCGTCGTCATAGGTCATGTCGTGAGCCTCGCTCACCGTGCTTGGCGGGCGCTTGCGGCCCGGTTGCGTGCGACCCCCCCGGGCCGCTCGGCTCAGACCGGGAAGTTGTCCCGCGGGTCCTCGCCGAGTCTCGGTGCGGCGGGGCCGAACCGCTCCATGTAGTCCAGGACCCGGGTGAGTGAGTCCATCGTGTACGGGCGGCCGCGCAGGTGCTTGCGCAGGATCGTCGAGCCGTCGGTGGTCCGTCGGGTGAAGTCCATCCCGGGGCGATCGAACAGGAGGTCGCGGAGCGGATCCCGTTCACTTCCGAAGGGGCCCCCGCGGCCCATGCCGAGCAGCTGGATCGCT
Organism: Tsukamurella sp. DT100; assembly: GCF_049844855.1. Lineage (NCBI taxonomy): Bacteria > Bacillati > Actinomycetota > Actinomycetes > Mycobacteriales > Tsukamurellaceae > Tsukamurella > Tsukamurella sp. DT100. The sequence goes on along the minus strand of NZ_JBNCLV010000001.1, from coordinate 392,705 downwards.
CGGTCGCCACCCTTCACGACAGCCAGCGGATCGCTGCCCCCGTCCAGCAGGCGGGCCAGCAACGGCAATTCCAGCTCCGCATCGTGAACGTGGTGTTCGAACATGATCGCGAGGTCGATCCGGCCGACCTTCCACCCGGCGTTGAGCAGCGCCTCGGCGATCCGGACCCGGGCTTCGATCGAGTCGTTCCGGAGCGCCCCGTGCAGGACGTTGGTCCACCCGTTCTCCGGGGCGAGATCCAGGTCGTGCTGGAGGCGTACGACACGGGCAACGTCGACCTTCCGCACGAATTCCTCGTAGCTCGAATCCCGTGCCTGGTGGCGGTATTCCATCATGTCGCCGTGATCGGTCATCGGGTCGCCTCCTCGGAGCGCAGCAGCAGCCAGTCGGGAACGAACCGCAGGTCGCGCGGGTGCTGCCGCAGCTCGTCGGCGTAGTGGACCGCGGGAATCTCCGGGGCCCAGTGCGGTTCGTGGTCCCAGTTGAACCGGGGGTAGACGAAGGTCCCTCCCGACTGGCGCGGGTCGAACTCCGAGTACAACGAGAACCACGCGCCCACCGAATCGGCCGCCGTGCCGGTGCGGAGCCGGGCGGCCGAGGCCAGTGCGTCATCCGCGACCGGCTCGACGCGCGCAACGCCTTCCTGGTCGACGAAGGTCACCCGCCCCTGCGCCGCCGTGCCGGCGAAGCGCAACACGATCGACGCCTGCTCGGCGGTCGGATGCGCCGCGCGGAACGTCGAGGTGAACACCGCGAGCATCGCGAAGATCGAATCCTGGAAGTCCCTGAACTCCATCGGCGACAGGCCCCGGGGCACCGGAGACGTGAACCGCGTGCGGGACTGCCGGATCCGTTCGGCCGCCGAAGCTCGGACGTCGTCGACCGTCCCCGCGGCTGCACGCGAGACCCGGTCGCCGATCGTGAGCTCGATGCCCTGCCCGGGAGGTGCGAGCGTGAGGAACTCGCGACCGGTCATGCGCTCGAACCACGAACCCACCCGTGCGGTGGACCTCAGCTGCGCCTCGTCGAGGAAGACGCGGACGTGCGGAACCTTCGCCACCGACCGCGTGACGAAATCCCGTGGGCCCGCGCCGCGCTTGTTCAGACCGCGCAGGGGCACGTACACCACGCTGCGGAAGAACGCCGCTTCCAGCTCGTCCGCCGACGCGCTCGGTCCCAGCTCCCGCAATCTCGGGTCGATCACATCCATCCCTCCGTCACATTCAGCCCCACCAGGGCGCCCACCGTCGCGAGCTCGATGCCGAAACCCAGGACGTCGCCGCTCATCCCGCCGAACCGGCGCACGCAGTGCCGCATCGCGAGGGCCGCGACGAGCAGCCCCACCGCGACGGCGAGCGGGCCCTGCCACGGGCGTCCGGGCACCGCCGGGACGGCTGCGGCCAGCGCGGCCACGGCCCAGAATCCCTGCGTCGCAAGGCCTTGGGTGCCGGCCGTCAGGGCCCCGAAACCGTCGGGGTTCGACGGTGACCACCCGCGCCGACAACCGAGCACCGCGGCCACCCGGGCGGCGCCCACGGCGATGCCGATCGCGAGCCACGCCCCGCGGTCCGCGAGCCCGCCCACGGCGGCGGACCCCGCGATCAGCAGCAGCGCCAGCGCGGCGGCGCCGAACGGCCCGACGGTGCCCTGCCGCATGATCTCCCGCGCCCGCTCCGGCGATCCGTAACTGCCGAGACCGTCGACGCAGTCCGCGAAGCCGTCGAGGTGCATGCCGCGCGTCAGGAGCGCCCCGGCGCCGACGGCCAGGGCGCCGACGAGCACCGTCGGCAGGCCCGCGGCGTGGGCGACCCAGGCGACCGCGGCCACGACCGCGCCCACGAGCGCGCCGGCGAGGGGCACGAGGGCGATGATGCGGGCACCGTCGGACCGCGTGACAGGGCTCGGCTGCAGCGAGCCGGGCACGGGCAGCACCGTCATCCAGGCGATCGTCGCGAGCAGGTGCTTCACACCTGCGACACCCCGGCGGATTCGAACGTGGCCATCTCGCCGAGGACGGCCACGGCCGAGCGCACCAGGGGCAGCGCGAGCGCCGCGCCGCTGCCCTCGCCGAGCCGCAGCCCGAGGTCGAGCAGGGGCTCGAGGTCCAGGCGGTGCAGCGCGAGGGCGTGCGCGGGCTCGGGGCTCTTGTGCCCGGCGACCCACCAGCTCACCGCGCCGGGGGCGAGGTCGTTCGCGACCAGCGCGGCGGCCGTGACCACGACGCCGTCGAGGATCACCGGCGTGCGCCGCACCGCGGCCTGCGCCAGGAAGCCGGCCATCGCGGCCAGGTCGGCCCCGGCGACGGTGCGCAGCAGCGCCTTCGGGTTGCCGACGTGCGGGCGCGCGCGGTACATGCCGTCGCGGATCGCGGCGGCCTTGCGCATCCAGGCGTTGTCGTCGATGCCGGTACCGCGGCCCACGACGAGAACGGGCTCGGTGTCGGTGAGCGCGCCGACCAGCACCGCGGCGGGCGTCGTGTTGCCGATGCCCATGTCGCCGGCGATGAGCAGGTCCGCGCCGGAGTCGATCTCCTCGTCGGCGATCCGGCGGCCCGCGGCGATCGCGGCGATCGTCTCCTCGTCGGTGAGCGCGTCGGTCACGGCGATGTCGCCCGACGAGCGGCGGATCTTGTTGCGGCTCAGGTCCTCGCGGGTGTCGCCGGCGACGGCGATGTCCTCGACGCGGACCGTCGCGCCAGCCTGCGCGGCGAGGACGTTGATCGCGGCGCCGTCGGCGGCGAAATTCGCCACCATCTGCGCCGTGACCTCCGGCGGGTACGCCGAGACGCCGCCCGCCGCCACCCCGTGATCGCCGGCGAAGACGACGATGCGCGCGCGCTCGAACTGCTTCGGCGGGCACACGCCCTGGCACGCGGCGATCCACTCGCCGAGCTGCTCGAGGCGGCCCAGCGAGCCCGCGGGCTTGGTCAGCTCCAGCTGGCGGTCGCGGGCCTCGCGGCCGACGAACGGATCCGGCGGGGAGAGCTGCGGGAAGGCCAGCGGGTCGGCGCCCGGCTCGAACGGCGGGAGCACGATCGGCGGTGCGGGCGGCACCTCCGGCACGGGCTTGACCAGGCTCGCGGCCGGCGCCGCGGAGGGGGCGAGCGCGGGCGCACCGTCGAGCAGCACGGGAATCCCGGCGACGACGAGCTCGGCCCGGTCGGCGATCGCTGCGAGCCGGCCGTTGAGCGCGCCCAACAGGTCCTGGAAGACGCGGCCGGCGTGCGTCTCCGCGACGAGGGACAGGCCCACCTCGGGGCTGACGATCACCAGCTCGCCCGCGTAGGCCGCCGCGGCGGCGACGAGGCCGTCGAGATCGGGCTGGACGTTCTCGGGGGTCTCCCAGCCCGCCGCGTCGAGGCGCGCGGCGAGCCAGCCGCCCAGGTCGTCGATCAGCGTCGGGGCGGAACCCTCGGACAGAACCGTGCGGAGGTCCTGCGTCTCGACGGTGGACCAGGACGACGGGCGTCGCTCGCGGTGCGCGGCGACGCGCGCGGCGAGGTCGGGGTCACCGTCGGGCCGCGGCGCCGTGGCGACGTACCGGACGAGGGCGCCGGACCCGGCGATCAGCTGCTCGGCGCGCGCGGACTTGCCCGAGCGGACCCCGCCGAGAACGAGGGTGAGCGCCACGGGCTAGACCGCGTCGCCCGGCTTGACCTGCGGCCGCGGGATGCGCATGCGTCGCAGCTGCGTGGAGCGCATGAAGGCGTACCAGCCGAGGCGGAAACCCGTCTCGGTGGTGTCCGGCCAGCGCTCGCGGACGCGGTTGTTGACGCGGCGGCCGGTGAGGATGCCCTCGATCGCCATGACCGCGACCATGACCAGCAGGATGAGCATCGGGATGCCCGCGAGCTCCGGCCGGTTGACGGTGACGAACATGAAGACCATCACCGCGACCGCGAACGGGATGAACATGGTGGAGATGTGGCGCTTGGCGTCGACCAGATCGCGCACGTAGGCCTTGACGGGGCCCTTGTCTCGGACCGGCAGGTACCGCTCGTCGCCCTGCATCATGAGCTCGCGGCGCTCGTTGGCCTGCGTGCGACGATCCGCCGCGGCGGCCTTGCGCTCCTCCTTGCTCATGGAGTTGCGCAGCTCCTTCTTCCGCGCCCGGGCCTCGGCCCGCGTCATCGGCGCGGGAGCGACGGGGCCGCGCTTGCGGCCCTGCGCCTCGCGGCGGCTGGGCGTGGGGCGGCCCTTGCCCGCCGTCGGCGCGGGCTTGGCGAGCGGATCCGCAGCGGTCTCGTCGACGGTGTCGGCTGCCGCGGACTCCGCCGCCTCGGAGGTCGAATCGTCGGCCTTCTGCCAGGGGAGTTTCACGTCGTCCAGCCTATTCGATCCCACCGGGTGCGCGACGACGCGGGTGATGGTGACTCCCGGGAATGCGGGGCGGGGGAGTACCGTTGAACCAGACACCGACGTGCGTCTGTGAGGAGAACCTATGACTACTGCTGAGACCGAAACCACCGGTGTGGTGCTGACCGAGGCCGCTGCCTCGAAGGCGAAGGCGCTGCTGGACCAGGAGGGTCGTGACGACCTGGCGCTGCGCATCGAGGTGCAGCCCGGCGGATGCGCGGGCCTGCGGTACCAGCTGTACTTCGACGACCGGTCGCTCGACGGTGACGTGATGTCCGAGTTCGGCGGCGTCAAGCTGTCCGTCGACCGGATGAGCGTGCCGTTCCTGATCGGCGCGAAGATCGACTTCGTCGACTCGATCGAGAAGCAGGGTTTCACCATCGATAACCCGAACGCCACCGGCTCGTGCGCCTGCGGCGACTCGTTCAACTGACGCACGACTGACGCCCGCGAGGCGTCCGGAACCCTCTCGCGGTTAGGCTGACTGGATTCGTCCGTCGCCGACCACGGGAGGGTTTCGTCGTGTCGATCGCCGTTTCCGGTTCCATCGCCACCGATCATCTGATGCGTTTCGAGGGGAAGTTCTCCGAGCAGTTGCTCGCCGAACACCTCGCCCACGTCTCGTTGAGCTTCCTGGTGGAGGAGCTCGTGCTGCAACGCGGCGGCGTCGGCGCGAACATCAGCTTCGGCATGGCCCGGCTCGGCCGGCGGCCCGTACTCGTCGGCGCCGTGGGCGCCGATTTCGACGAGGGCTACCGCGCCTGGCTCGAGGACGCGGGCGTCGACACCCGCGCGGTCCGGGTCTCGCAGACCGCGCACACCGCGCGCTTCCAGTGCACCACCGACTCGGAGATGGCGCAGATCGCCTCCTTCTACTCGGGCGCGATGGCCGAGTCGCGGGAGATCGCGATCGCCGACGTGGCCGCCACCGTCGGCGAGCTCGACCTCGTGGTGATCGGTGCGAACGATCCCGCGGCCATGACCCTGCACAGCGCGCAGTGCCGCGAGGCGGGCATCCCCTTCGCGGCGGATCCGTCGCAGCAGCTCGCCCGCCTGAACGGCGAGGAGGCCCGCGACCTGGTCGAGGGCGCCAAGTTCCTGTTCACGAACGAGTACGAGTGGGGCCTGCTCCAGCAGAAGACCGGCGTGAGCGCGGAGCGGCTCACCGCGATGGTCGAGGTCCGCGTGACCACGCTCGCCGAGAAGGGCGCCGAGATCGTCGTCAACGGCGCGGACGGCGCCGTCGTGGAGCGCATTCACGTCGACGTGGTGCCCGATCGCGGCCGCGTCGACCCGACGGGCGTCGGCGACGCCTTCCGTGCGGGCTTCCTGGTGGGCCTCGACGCGGGCCTGAGCTACGAGCGCGCCGGCCAGCTCGGCTCGTACGTCGCGGTGAAGGTGCTCGAGACCGTGGGGCCGCAGGCGTGGGACTACGACGTCGAGGACGCCCGTGAGCGGCTGACCGAGGCGTACGGCGCCGACGTGGCCGCCGAGATCCTCGCTGCGCTGTAGGTCACAGTATCGATTACCCGCGAGTAACCTACGGTATCGTAGGTTTATGACGATCGCAGGTGTGCCCGAGGTCAAGCCGCGCCTGCGAGGCGTGATCCACCAGTTCGGGGCGCTCGGCGCCGCCGTCCTGGGGATCCCGCTCGTGATCGCGGGCTTCCGGGAGAGTCCGGCCGCCGGCCTCGCGCTGCTCGTGTACGCGATCACGGTGATCGGTGTGTTCGGGGTCAGTGCCGCCTACCACCGCGGGAAGTGGACCGATGCGCAGCGCATCTGGATGAAGCGCGCCGACCACTGCATGATCTTCGTCTTCATCGCCGGCAGCTACACGCCGATCGCCGTCCTCGCCCTGCCCTCCGGCGTCGCCCGGTGGGTGCTCGCCGTGGTCTGGGGCGGTGCTCTCGCCGGCGTCGCGCTCAAGCTGCTGTGGCCGCACGCGCCGCGCTGGGTGGGCGTGCCGCTGTACATCGCGCTCGGCTGGGTGGTCGTCGCCGTCGCCGGCGACCTGGTGCGCGGCGCCGGCTGGACCGCGTCGATCCTGCTCGCCGTCGGCGGCGTGCTCTACAGCGGGGGAGCGGTCCTCTACGCCACCCGCTGGCCGAATCCGTGGCCCGGCGTCTTCGGGCACCATGAGTTCTTCCACGCCGCCACCGTCGTCGCGGCGCTGTGTCATTACATCGCGATGTGGATTGTCCTCGCGGGCGCTTAGAATCTGTGCTCGCATTTCAAGGAGGCGCTGCCTACTATTCGTTCAATCCCTGACGGAGAAACGCTCGACCGGCCACAATGTAGGTGTGCAATTCGCGGGCGCCGATAGGGATCGATCCTTCCCCGCGTCGTTGTACTACGCTGAAGAACGCGTTCTGATACCGATCGCCTACGATTGCTCCACTCACAAGATATGGGATCATTTCGCTCGGTTGGCGAGGAATGTGGATTGCCAAGAATCCCGAATTTTCGTCCTTCTTGATGATATGGACTTGTAGGCCGCGAACAGCGGGAAAAACTCGTTCGTCGAGAACGTTTACGTACTGCTTCTCATTGAGCATATCGAGGGGGATCGGTCGGGCTCGATCGATTCGCAAATCGCCATCTCTCGCGGATTCAGAGAATCCGATGAGGAGAATGGACTCGGCCTCTCCGTTGACTAGACGTGCCACGTCTTCGGCGAGCTCCACCTTCTGGGCTATGCCCTCGTTTCCGGGAGCCTTGAGTCGGTACGGCGCCGACTTGACCTCTAGCCATTGACTCTCCTGTAGCCCCATTAGTAGCTCCTCATGGCCGGACCGCAGCCATGCGAGGATTGCGGATGGGCCGGGTGGCAGATTTCCATCCGTAACAGAAAGTAGCTCGGTCATGGCCTCTGCTGCCTGCACTAGATGAGCGATTGATTTGTCGCTCGCGCTTAGCTTCAGGAGAACCCCGACTGATCGAGTGCCGCCGTAGGACGTTGAGATGTCCTGTTTGAATCGAGCTCTCTCGACAGGGTCTGGGTCCTTGCTGTGGCGTCCGGAAGCGTCTTCCCAGGGGTATCCGAACTGACTGCCGTCGTACTCGAGGTAGGTGTTAATTCGAACGACTTCGACCCTGGTCCTCTCGGCTATTTCATGCAAGATTGAATCGAGGTCTAAGGGGGTTTTTGAGGCATCGGAGAGCTCGATCTCAATCACCGCTGCGAGGTGGTCGTCATTTATTGTTAGGTAATAGTTTTTGCTCCACGTCGCACCGGGGCGTGATGGCAGATATCCATCATTCTCAGCGATGAAAATGCGATCTGGTTCGTACTGAAATACTTCGGTCAGAGCGGTAACGAGCTGGTCGAGATCCGCACCAGCCAATGTGGATGAGTACGCCGCATACGGACAGTGCTTGTCGCGAGTGATCGAACCTTTGCCGACTACGTGCACCGTTGCACCGTAGTCACGCTCTACTCGCGTCCCCGCTGGATCGCGTAGGGCGTTGCCGCCGGAAATGTCGAAGTCTTCGTATCGAAGCACGACGACGTCGCCGGTCGTGCAAGAGTCGAGCTTTTCGTGCAACGGCGCTTCCTAAGCGTAAAAGAGGTGGGGCCTACAGGCGGACCGGGTAGACCGGCTCCTCGATGGCGGGGTGGATGCGGTCCTCGACGAAGATGCCGTGCCAGACCATGAACACCAGGACGGTCCAGATCCGGCGCGAGTGGTCGGTGCCGCCCGGCCAGCCCTCGGGGGCCTTGGCCTTGTGCTCGTCGAGCATGGCGAGCACCGCGCGCCGGTCGATCCACTCGTCGGTCTGCGACTCCTCGATGACGTTCCGGGCCCAGTCGTAGAGCTCCGGGCCGGCCAGCCAGTGCCGCAGCGGCACGGGGAAGCCCAGCTTCTTCCGGTGCAGCACGTGCGGCGGAATGATCTCCTCCAGCGCGCGGCGCAGCGCGTACTTCGACGTGCCGCCGGCCAGCTTGAGGTCGGCGGGCAGGGTCTCCGCGACGCGGAAGACCTCCTTGTCCAGGAAGGGCACGCGCAGCTCGAGCGAGTTGGCCATCGTCATCTTGTCGGCCTTGACCAGGATGTCGCCGCGGAGCCACGTGAACTGGTCCAGGTGCTGCATCCGCTCGACGGGGCCCCAGCCGCGGGTCTTGGCGTAGATGGGCGCGGTGACGTCGGTGTGCGTCCATTCCGGGCGGAAGTCGCGCAGCACGTAGTCCAGCTGGGCGTCGTTGAACGAGCGCGCGTTGCCGTAGTACCGCTCCTCGAGCGGCAGCGAGCCGCGCTGCAGCAGCGACTTGCCGCGCTTGCCCTCGGGCAACCGGTCGCCGATCCTCCCGGCGGTGCGGCGCGCCCACGCCGGCAGCTTGTCGAAGGGTGCGAGGGAGAGCGGCTCCTTGTAGATGGTGTAGCCACCGAACAGCTCGTCGGCGCCCTCGCCCGACAGCACGACCTTGACGTGCTTGCGGGCCTCGCGCGCGAGGTAGTAGAGGGGGACGAGCGACGGGTCGGCCACCGGATCGTCGAGGTACCAGACGATGGCCGGGATCGCGTCGCGGAACTCCTCGGGGGAGACGGTCTTGACCACGTGGCGGGCGCCGATCGCCTCGGCGGACTCGGCGGCGACGTCGACCTCGCTGTAGCCCTCGCGCTGGAAACCGGTGGTGATGGTGATCAGGTCGGGGTTGTGCTGGATCGCCAGCGCCGCGACGGCGGTCGAGTCGATGCCGCCGGAGAGGAAGGACCCGACGGTCACGTCGGCGCGCATATGCATCTTCACCGAGTCGCGCAGCGCATCGGCGATGTCGCGGTAGACGGCCTTCGCCTCGGCGGACTCCAGGCCGCCGGTGACGGGCTTCACGGGGAAGCGGGGCTCGAAGTAGCGCTGCCCGACGACCTCGCCGCCGGGGGAGAGGGTGGCGTAGCAGCCCGACTCGAGGCGGCGGATGCCCAGGTGCAGCGACTCGGGCTCGGGCACGTACTGGAGCACGGTGTAGTGCTGCACGGCGCGGGCGTCGAGGCCCGGCTTCAGGCCCGCCTCGTCGGCCAGCGCGAGCACGGACTTCTTCTCCGACGAGAAGACGGTGCCCTTCGAGCCGGTCGCGACGTACAGGGGCTTGATGCCGAACTGGTCGCGGGCGAGTGTCAGCTCCCGCTTCTCGGTGTCCCAGATCGCGAAGGCGAACATGCCGCGCAGCTCGGCGAGCACCCCGTCGATGCCCCAGTGGTGGAAGCCGGCGACGATCGGCTCGCCGTCGCCCTCGGTGCGGAACTCGGCGCCGAACTCGTCGGTCAGGCGCTGCCGCAGCTCGAGGTAGTTGTAGATCTCGCCGTTGAAGGTCAGCGCGTACCGGTCGGGGCTCTCGGGCGGGCCCCAGCGCAACGGCTGATGGGCGTGCTCGATGTCGATGAAGGCGAGGCGGTTGAAGCTCAGCGCCAGGTCGTCGTCGTGCCACGACCCGCCGAACTCGTCGGGGCCGCGGTGCCGCATGCACCGGCCGGCGGCGGTCACCGCGTCGACGACGTCGCCCGCGTGTCGATCGGCGGACAGGAATCCCAGGAGGCCACACACGGTTGACCAGTATGCCGGAACGGGGCCCCGCACCCGGAACGACGCAGGCCCGTGCGCCGGGCACGCGAAACGACGCGCCATTTGCCGACCCCGCAACGTGTACCCCGTCCCGTTGGTCTACGCTGCGTAGTACAAGGGGAACGTGCAGCCCCGGCCGTGAGTTCCCGGACTGGGAGACGGTCCGGAACGGGCCCCGTAGCACTGACCGTGTTTCAGCAGGAAGGCGCGACATTGGCACCCGGAAGTAACGCCCACGGTGGGGCCGCGTCCTGGCGTAAGCGCCTGGTTCTGGCCGCCGGGCTCGTCGCTGGCATGTTCGCTCTGGCGGGCTGCTCGGCCGACGAGGTGATGCGTTTCGGTTGGCCCGAGGGTGTTACCCCCGAGGCCCGTGACATGACTGAGCTGTGGAGCTGGTCCGTCGTCGCCGCCCTCATCATGGGTGTGCTCGTCTGGGCCCTCACGTTCTGGACCATCACGTTCCACCGGCGCAAGGCGGACTCGCCCGATTTCCCCCGGCAGACCGCGTACAACGTGCCGCTGGAGCTGCTGTACACCGCGATCCCGTTCCTCATCATCGCCGTCCTCTTCTACTTCACCGTGGTCGTGCAGACCAAGGTCGAGAAGATCGAGGACAACCCGGGCGTGACCGTCGACGTCACCGCCTTCCAGTGGAACTGGCGCTTCGCGTACCGCGAGGTCACCCTCAACGGCACCAAGATCAAGCTCGAGCGGGAGAACCCGTACGGCAAGCAGCCCGACATCGCGAAGCTCAACGAAGAAGCCGAGAAGATGAAGGAGCACGGGCACGTCGAGGCGCAGCCCGAGCGCGGCCCCAACCACGGCCGCTTCCAGGAGATCCGCGACTACCTGAAGTTCAGCACCGTCGAGGTGCAGGGCTCGTCCGCCGAGATCCCCGTCCTGGTGCTGCCGACCGACACCCGCATCCAGTTCGACCTGGCCTCGGCCGACGTCGTCCACTCCTTCTACGTCCCGCAGTTCGCCTTCAAGCGCGACGTGATGCCGAACCCGGTGCAGAACCACACCCAGAACAAGTTCCAGGTGTCCAGCATCGACCGGCCCGGCGCCTTCGTCGGCCGTTGCGCCGAGATGTGCGGCGACTACCACTCCATGATGAACTTCGAGATCCGCGCCGTGACGCCGGAGAACTTCAAGAAGTACATCGAGGCGCGTCAGGGCGGCAAGGACAACGTCGCCGCGCTGGAGTCGATCGGCGAGGTGGGCGTCTCCACGAGCACGTTCCCGTTCGACACCCGCCGCACCGGCCGCACCCCGTCGGGCAACAGCACCGCGCCCGTCAACGCAGAAGGAGCGAACTGACCCATGAAGGTCGAAGCGAAACTCTTCGAGTTCCTCACCGCGTTCTTCTTCCTCGCGGGCATCCTGTACACCGTCGCGACCGCGATCTGGGGCCCGGGCTACGGCTACGGCGCCGTGGAGTGGGTCGGCGTCACCGGCATGTTCCTCACCGGCGGCCTGACGCTGATCATCGGCACGTACTTCCGGTTCGTGTCCAACCGCGTCGACACCCGCCCCGAGGACTACGAGGACGCCGAGGTGTCCGACGGTGCCGGCGAGCTGGGCTTCTTCAGCCCGCACTCGTGGTGGCCCATCCTGCTCTCGGCCTCGGTCGCCGTGGTCGGCATCTCCGTCGCCCTCCAGCTCTACTGGCTCTGGTTCTTCGGCGGCCTGCTCGTCGTGGGCGCCGCGTGGGGCCTCGTCTTCGAGTACCACAAGGGTCCCGAGAAGCACTAGGACACGTTCTTTCAGCGACGCCCGCACCGGAATTCACCGGGGCGGGCGTCGTTCTTTCGTCCACGTTCACCGCGGCGCCGCCCACGGGTCGTCTCGGCCTGATTGCATGCACCCATGACGCAGGCCAGAGCCGGGCTGTCCGTACGCAAGCTCACCGCCGACGAGGTGCGCGGCCGGGGCGGCACCGTCGCTCCGCCGAAGACCAAGCTCGACTTCGCGGAGGCGGAGCCCGAGGCGTACGGCGACGGGGCCTACGGCACCGTCGGGCACACCGGCGTCGTCCACGCCCCCGAGCGCGCCTACCTGGCCGTGGACACGGTCGGCAGCCCCCGAACCTCGGAGGACTTCCGCCTGGCCGCGGAGGCCCTCTACGCGGCCGCGTACGGCGTCAAGGTGCGCAACAAGGCCCTCTACCGCCGCGGCACCCCCGGCGCCGACGACGCGGTCCGCAGCGACTTCCGGATGCCCCCGCTCGAGCGGCTCCGCGGCGACGTGGCGCCGCAGGACACCGGCGCGGCCCGCTGGACGCTGCTGCTGCGCCGACCCGCGTGGATCGACGAGGCCGAGGTGGGCGACGTGCTCGAACAGCTCGAGGTCAGCAAGGGGCTCAGTCTCGCCCGCGTGCACTGCCTGGACCTGCCGGCATCGTCGTACCTGCAGACCCGCGTCGACGGCCGGTGGTCGGCCGCCCTGACGCCGACCGCGAAGGCCTTCGCCGTGCAGCTGCGCGAGCGGGGCCTCACCGCCGTCGACGGTGCCTGGCACGAGGTCTGCCTCGGCGAGCCCGGCGCCCCGGTGGGGGAGAACAGCTACCTGCTGCGCCTGCGCCTGGCCTGAGTCAGCGGCGCTCGTCGCCGCGGGCGCGCGCCCACGTCACGTCGTCCCGGTTGCGCCGCTCCCGCGCGACCCCGGCGACCGTGCCCGGCGCGTGCGCCGCGACCCCGAAGGCCGTCATCGACGTCACCTCCCACTCCCGCGGTACCCCGAACTCGGCGGCGACGGCGTCGCGGTCGAACGCCCGGAACTGGTGTGCGTCGAAGCCGATGGAGAGGGCCTGCAGAGTCATGTGCGCCACGGCCTGGCCGAGGTCGTAGTGGGCGAACTCCGAGTACTCCCAGTCGGTGTCCTCGACGAGGACCCGGGCCAGGTTCACGACGATCGCGGAGGCGTCGGGCGCCCAGCGTGCCGAGCTTCCCGCGAGGTGCCGGACGATCCGTGCGTGCACGCCGTCGCCGCGGCGCCCCACGACGAACGCCCAGGGCTGTGAGTTCCCGGCCGAGGGTGCGAGGCGGCCGGCATCGAGGATCGTGTCGAGCGCGGCGTCGCCGATCTCCGCGTCGGCGTCGTACGCCATCGGGCTGTGGCGGCGCAGAACGGCGGGATGGACCTCCGGGACGACCGGGACCTCGCAGGTGCTCACGGCGTCCATTGTGGCGGACCGTCGGACCCGGAAACGACTGCGGCCCCTCCCCGGGTGGGGGAGGGGCCGCAGTGGCGTTGTCAGGAACTACTCGACGTCGAGCTTGCCGCCGTTGTCCTGGACCTTCTTGAGGGCCTCGAGCGCCTTGACCTCGTTCGCGTGATCGCGAGCGGCGTTGTCGCGCTGCTCCTCGGGCGAGTCCGCCCGCAGGAACGAGCCCGTGCCGGGCTGCCCGGCGGCGCCGAGCTGGTTGGCCTTGGTCGGGACGACCGCGCCCTCGTAGGGGAGCGGCACGGCGTGGCCGTGGTCGTCGACGGGGCCGAGCGGCTGGTGGAGCTCGATGAACTCACCGTTCGGGCGGCGCACGATGACGCCGGTCTCGATGCCGTGCTCCAGCACCGCGCGGTCGGCGCGCTGCAGGCCGATGCAGAACCGGTAGGTCAGCCAGTAGGCGACCGGCGGTGCCACGACCAGGCCGATGCGGCCGATCCACGTCATCGCGTTGAGCGAGATGTGGAACTTCAGCGCGATGACGTCGTTCACGCAGGAGAGCGTGAGCACGATGTAGAACGCGAGCGCCATGGCGCCGATCGCGGTGCGCACCGGCACGTCGCGAGGACGCTGCAGGATGTTGTGGTGCGCATCGTCGCCGGTGAGCTTCTTCTCGATCCACGGGTAGCCGATCATCAGGCCGATGATGACGCCGATGATGATCGCCACGAACGCGGCGCCCGGAACCGTGTGGCCCCAGATGTAGAGCTCCCACGCCGGCCACAGACGGGCCAGGCCGTCCGTCCACATCATGTAGACGTCGGGCTGCACGCCCGCGGAGACCTTCGCCGGGTCGTACGGGCCGATCGTCCACACCGGGTTGATCGTGAAGATGCCCGCCATGAGGGCGATGATGCCGAAGGTGGCGGCGAAGTAGGCGCCGGTCTTGACCGCGAAGACGGGGAGGATGCGGACACCCACCACGTTCTCCTCGGTGCGGCCGGGGCCCGCGAACTGGGTGTGCTTCTGGTACCAGACGAGGGCGAGGTGGCCCGCGATCAGCGCCAGGATGATGCCCGGGAACAGCAGGATGTGCAGCACGTACAGGCGCGGGATCAGCAGCTCGCCGGGGAAGTCCCCGCCGAACAGGGCCCAGTGGACCCAGGTGCCGACCACGGGGAGGCCGACGACGATGCCCGACATGGCGGCGCGGACGCCGGTGCCCGACAGCAGGTCGTCCGGGATCGAGTAGCCGAAGAAGCCCTCGAACATCGCGAGCAGCAGCAGCGCGCAGCCGATGACCCAGTTGGCCTCACGCGGGCGACGGAACGCGCCGGTGAAGAAGATGCGGGCCATGTGGATGATGATCGACGCGGCGAACATCAGGGCGGCCCAGTGGTGGATCTGGCGGACGAACAGGCCGCCGCGCACCTCGAACGAGATGTCCAGGGTGGTGGCGTAGGCGCGCGACATCGCGACGCCGTGCAGCGGCTCGTAGGCGCCCTCGTAGTGGACCTCCGACAGCGACGGGTCGAAGAACAGGGTGAGGTACACGCCCGACAGCAGCAGGATCACGAAGCTGTACAGCGCGATCTCGCCCAGCATGAACGACCAGTGCGTGGGGAAGACCTTGTTGATCTGGCGACGGATCCCGGGCGCGAAGTGGTACCGCGAATCCAGATCGTTGGCCTGGTGGCCGATCCGATCTCCGAGTGTGGTCATCAGTGCGTCGCCTCCCAGAAGGCCGGTCCGACCTGTTCGATGAAGTCGCCGTTGGCGACCATGTAACCCTGCTCGTTGACCGAGATCGGCAGCTGCGCGAGGGCACGGGCGGCGGGACCGAAGACCGGCTTGCCGTACTCGAGCGCGTTGAACTGCGACTGGTGGCAGGGGCAGAGGATGCGGTTGGTCTGCTGCTCGTACAGCGAGGTGGGGCAGCCGAAGTGGCTGCAGACCTTGGTGTAGGCCCAGTAGTCGCCGTAGTTGAAGCTCTCCTGGCCCTCACGCTTGATCGCGCGCACGGCGTCCTCGGGACGCAGGCGGATCAGCATGACGGGGTTGCGGATGCCCTTGAGGCCGTGGAGCAGCTTGAGCCGCGACTCCTCGGTCTCGCCGAAGCCGTCCGAGACGCGCCACGGGAAGACCGTCATCATGCCGCCGGCGTCGAGGTCCTCGGCGCGCACCAGCTTGACCTTGTAGGGGTCGCCCACGTCGTTGCGGAGGAACACGGCCTCGTGGTTGAGGTCGGACGAGAAGTCGTTCTCGAGCGAGTTCCAGTACGGGGACCAGCCGGTGTGCCACAGCGGCGATGCCTCGCGCTTGGCCCACGGGTTCTTGACGAGACCGCCGATGAAGCCGGCCGCGGCACCGAGGCCGAGGACGCCGACACCGAATCCGGCCGAGGCCATGATCATCTTGCGGCGGGGGAGCGTGGAGGTCTCCAGCGCGTCCTTGAAGAGGGCGGCCGTGGTGGCCTTGTCGACCTTGGACGAGCCGCCGGCGTCGTGCCGCTGCTGGACCGCGATCTCCTCGGGGATGAACTTCTTGGTGAACTGCACGGTGCCCGCGAAGACACAGAGCAGCGACAGCCCGAAGGTGATGCCCAGCATCGGGGTGTACAGCGTGTACCACCAGTAGTGGGCATCATCGATGCCCTGGTACTTCCACGGCCAGAACAGGAAGACTCCGAGCAGCGCCGCGCCGAAGACGCCGGCCAGGGCGAACCACAGGGCGACGGTGCGCTCGGCGCGCTTCTCGGCGCGGGTGCCGGGGACGGGCCAGCGCGGCTCGCGGTAGACCAGCTCGACGCCGTCGAGGTTGGTACCGAGCTTCACCAGCTCTTCGTGGGACAGGTTGTCCAGTTCGTCGTCCGACGGGACGTTGTTCAACGGCTTGGCGGTCAATTCCTGCTCCCAACCCACATCGCGGCGCCGACGACGGCGATCATCCCGGTCACCCACATCACCATGCCCTCGGACGCGGTACCGAAACCGCCGAGGCCGTGGCCGCCGGGGGACTGGGTCTCGCCGACGTTCTTGATGAAGCCGATGATGTTCTTCTTCTCTTCAGGCGACAGTGCACGGTCCGAGAACTTGGGCATGTTCTGCGGGCCGGTCAGCATCGCGGCGTAGATCTCCTGCTCGTTCGCGGGATCCAGCGGCGGCGCGAACTTGCCACCGGACAGGGCGCCGCCCCGGCCGGTGAAGTTGTGGCACGAGGCGCAGTTGAGGCGGAAGAGCTCGGCGCCGGCGCCGAGGTTCTTGCCGCGCAGCGACTCCTGCGCGATGACGCGGTTGCCGTTCTCGTCGCGCTTGATCGAGCCGTCCGGGTTGTACTCCCACACGATCGACGGTCCGCCGCCGATCGACTGGATGTACGCGCCCATGGCGTCGATCTGCTTCGCGTCGAACTTGGCGGGCTTGCGCACGATCTGCGAGGAGTTGACCGTCGCGGGCATGCGGCCCGAGTGCACCTGGAAGTACACGGCCGAATCGCCGACGCCGACGAGGCTCGGGCCGCGGTCCTTCACGCCCTCGAGGCTGGCGCCGTGGCAGCTGATGCACGAGGTCTCGTACAGGCGCTTGCCGTTCTCGACCTGCGCGGCGTCGAAGTCGTCGGCGATCGCGACCTGCGGGGTCGGGCTGGCGATCGTGGCGACACCGCCCGCGGCGAGGAGGCCGCCGACCAGCAGCGCCGCGCTCGCGAACTTGCGGCGGAGCTTGCGCTGCTTCCGGGCCTTCTGTGCCGAGGCGATGGACGCGCGCCCGGCACCGTCGGGCTCGCCTCCCTCGCCGGCGGGCTCAAAGTTGGCTGAACTCATCTGCTATCCCTCTGTGATGGCGACTGAGATAAACGTCTTTAGCGAATGATGTAAATGACGGCGAAGAGGCCGATCCACACCACGTCGACGAAGTGCCAGTAGTAGCTGACGACGATCGCCGAGGTCGCCTGGGCGGGCGTGAACTTCGAGGCGCGGCTGCGGGCCAGGATGAAGATGAAGGCCACGAGGCCGCCCATCACGTGCAGGCCGTGGAAGCCGGTGGCCATGTAGAACACCGAGCCGTACACCGAGGAGCTGAGCGTGAGGCCCTCGCCGATCAGGGTCTTGTACTCGTTGAGCTGGCCCGCGACGAACGCGGCACCCATCAGCAGCGAGATCAGGTACCAGATGCGGAACTTGAAGACATCGCCCTTCTCCGCGGCGAAGACGCCCAGCTGGCAGGTGACCGACGAGGCGATCAGCACGATGGTCGGCGGCAGCGCCGCGGCCAGGCTGATGTTCGTGTCGGCGGGGGGCCATCCGTTCTCCCCAGCTCCGGCCCGCGCCACGAAGTACATGGCGAAGAGCCCGGCGAAGAACATGAGCTCGCTCGACAGCCAGACGATGGTCCCGACGCTGACCATGTTGGGCCGGTTGAGTGAGTGCACGCGCTGGGTGATGGCTGTAGCTGAGGTCGGTGCGGCGCTAGTCACTCCGCAAGTATGACCGGTCGTAGTATCGAATGCCTACCCGGGTCGCAGATTGGGCGCGTCGAATATCGCGGGCAGGTTCAGGACCTCCCGCACGATGACTCGAAACGCCACGTCAACGGCCTGATCGGCACCGGCAGATAAGGCATACCTTGCCCTACGACCTCAATGGCAGACCCGAGGAGCGGACCCGTCTGGGCCGCCTTCTCGGACGCCTGTCCACGCGCACCGTCGAAGAGTTAACGCCCGGCGACCCCGGTTTGGTTCCCGTGGCCGAATCGGACGACGACGCGGCCGCCTCGTCGTCGGTCCTCGACGCCTCCCCGGGCTTCGATCCGGAGGTGCAGAGCGTGCTGCGGCACGTGCTCGAGCTACCGCCCGGAGAAGTCGATGAGGTGCTGCGCCTCGTCGCGCAGGACCGGTACGAGCGCGTGCCCGCCGGTGCGCCGTCCCGCGACGGCCTGGAGCCGGTGGCGGTGGCGCGGGTGCAGAAGGTCGATGCTCTGCACGTCTCGCAGGAGCGCTCGCGGATGGCGGGCGTCACCGCGCGGCACGGCGGGCGGGCCGTGCTGTGGCAGGTGCTCCAGATACCGGGTTGACCGCCCCGATTACAGTTGCGGCCATGGATTGGCCGACGGTTCTCACCGAGCTCACCTCCCAGCGCGACCTCAGCGCGGAGCAGGCGCGGTGGGCGATGTCCGAGATCATGAGCGACGGGGCGACCCCGTCGCAGATCTCCGCGTTCGGCGTCGCCATGAAGATGAAGGGGCCGTCGCCCGTCGAGGTGCGGGCGCTGGCCGACGTGATGCTCTCGCTCACCACCCCCGTGCCCTTCGACGCCCGCGCCGTCGACATCGTCGGCACTGGCGGCGACCGCTCGCACTCGGTGAACATCTCCACCATGAGCTCGATCGTCGTGGCGGCCGCTGGCGTGCCCGTGCTCAAGCATGGCAACCGGGCGGCATCGTCGAAGTCGGGCGGCGCGGACTGCCTCGAGGCGCTGGGCGTCGCGATCGGGCTGAACGCCGACGGTGTCGCGCGCACCACGACCGAGCTGGGCATCGGTTTCTGCCTCGCCTCCGTCTTCCACTCGGGCCTGCGCTTCGCCGGCGCGACCCGCAAGGAGATCGGCATCCCGACCGTCTTCAACGTGCTCGGCCCGCTGACCAACCCCGGCCGCCCCTCCGCCGGCCTCATCGGCTGCGCCTTCGCTGATCTGGCGCCCGTCGTGGCCCAGGCCTTCGCCGACCGCGGCGGCCAGGACCACGTGATCGTCGTCCGCGGCGACGACGGCCTCGACGAGCTGACCACCACGTCGACCTCCACCGTCTGGCGCGTGCAGGAGGACGGGGTGGGCGTCGAATCCGTCGACCCCCGCGAGCTCGGGCTGGCCCGGGTCGCGATGGAGGACCTGCGGGGCGGCGACGCGTCCGTCAACGCCGCGATCGCCCGGAGTTTCCTCGCCGGCGAGACCGGCCCGGTCCGTGACGCGGTGCTGCTCAATTCGGCGGGCGCCGTCGCCGCGTACGAGGGGTTGACCGCGGGGGAGTCCGTGCAGGACTCGATCGCGGCGCACCTGCCGCGGGTCGCCGAGGCCGTCGACTCGGGTGCTGCCGCCGCGCTGCTCGACCGCTGGGTCGCGCTGTCGCAGGAGATCGCGGGCGCGTGAGCGAGTCGGGGCTGGACCGGATGCGCGCGGACGCCGCAGCCCGGGGCCTGACGGTGACCGTCCGCGAGCGTCCCGCCGCGCGCAGCCTGGAGGAGGCGGCCGCGTTGATGGACCTGCCGCCGTCGCAGCTGGTGAAGTCGCTCGTCGTGCGCCGCGGCGAGGGGGCCTACCTGTTCGCGCTGGTCCCCGGCGATCGGTCGATCGCCTGGCCCAAGCTGCGCGCCGTCGTCGGCGTGAACCGGCTCGCGATGCCGCCGGCCGACGAGGCGCTCGAGGCCACGGGGTACGAGCGCGGCACGATCACGCCCGTCGGGGCGCGCGGCGACTGGCCGGTGTACGTCGACGAGCGGATCGTCGGCGCGACGGTGGCGCTCGGCGCCGGCGCGCACGGGCACAGCGCGATCGTCGACGCGGACGCGCTCATCGCGGCGTACGGCGCGACCGTCGCTGACATCTCCGACTAGGTGCCCGCGAACACAACGCACAAAATTCCATTCCGCGGAATTCAGTGTTCCACGCGCCTAATCTTGACGGCGTGAGTAAGCGCACCGTCTCCCCGCAGATCGCCCGTTCCTGGCTGCTCGTCCCGGCCTCCCATCCCGAGTCCTTCGCCGTCGCGCAGGCCAGCGAGGCCGACGCCGTGATCATCGACCTCGAGGACGCCGTCGCGGCGAAGGACAAGGAGCAGGCGCGGGCGGACACCGTCGAGTGGCTGTCGACCGGCCATCGTGCGTGGGTGCGCATCAACGACGCGGCGAGCGAGTACTGGAGCGCCGACTGCGCCGCGCTCAAGCAGTGCGCGGGGCTCGAGGGCGTCATGCTCGCGAAGTCCGAGGGGTCGAGCCACCTCGACGACACCGCGGACCGTCTCCCCGACGGCACGCCGATCCTCGCGCTCGTCGAGACCGCCCGCGGGATGCAGAACGTCGCGCGGATCGCCTCCGCGCCGTCGACCTTCCGGATCGCCTTCGGCACGGGAGATTTCAAGCGCGACACCGCGGTCGGCGAGGATCCGATCGCCCTCGCGTACGCGCGCTCGCAGCTGGTCATCGCGTCGCGCGCGGCCCGCCTGCCCGCGCCCATCGACGGGCCGACCCTGAACATCGCGCACCTGCCCACCGGGACCGCCCTGGCGAAGGAGATGGGCATGTCCGGGAAGCTGTGCCTCACCCCGGAGCACGCCGGCGTCATCAACAGCGGCCTCAGCCCGAGCGAGTCCGAGGTGGCGTGGGCGCACGGCTTCATCGACGCCTTCGAGAAGTCCGGCGGCAAGATCACCGACGGCTCCGACCTCCCGCGCCTCGCCCGCGCCCAGAAGATCGTGCAGCAGGCCGTCGACTTCGGTATCGAGGTCGAGGCCGCGGAGGTCAGCCACAGCGGCTACTGAGCGCGAGGCCTACTCTCGGGGGCATGGGGCTGTTCGGGAGGAAGAAGTCGGTCGAGGACCAGCCGGATCCGCACCTCTACCCGATGACGATCCGCGACGCTGACCGATTGCGGTCGCTCACGCGGACCGTGCTGGCGGAGAACGGGTTCGAGGCGGAGGTCCGCGGCGATCACGTGCTGACCGCGGATGGTCGCACGTTCGGGCTCGACAATCTCATGCGCAAGGTCCGCGGCGTGGGGCCCGCCGAGTGGGACGGAGTCGTCCGCGAGCACTTCAGCACGATGCTCCGACCGGTGGACGAGGGGCCGGACGAGGCGCAGATGCGCGAACGGATCATCGCGCGGCTGTGGGACGTGACCGCGACGGACGGTCGGATGAGCTTCGACTACGCCCTCGAATGGCAGTCCGGCGTGGCCGAGGTGCTCGCCGTCGACTACCCGGACCGGGTCAGCATCCTCAGCGACGGCTCCGTGCGGGAGATGGCGTCGCTCGGGCCGTGGTACGACCGCGCGCGGCGCAACCTGTGGCGTGAGCTCACCGAGACGGCGGAGATCCGGGTCGAGACCGTGGAGCACGACGGGCACCGATTCCTGTGCGCTCTCAGCGATTCCGTGTACACGGCCAGTGGCGCATTGCTCCTGACTGAACTGCTCCCGTGGTGGGTGCCGGGCATCGACCTGAGCGGTGGCGTGCTGTTCGCTGTGCCCTTCCGCAACCAGCTGGCGTTCGCGGCCTGCTCGAACGCGGAGGCCGCGCTCGGCGGCCTCATGCTGTTGCCGGTGTTCGCCGCCAACGGCTACTCCGACGGGGTGGGCCCGGTGTCGCCGAACGTGTACTACTGGCGCGACGGCACGGTGACGCAGATCAGCAGCATCGCCGATGACGCCCTGAACGTGACGCCGCCGCCGGAGCTGCTGGAGATCATCAACGGCGGCTGAGGCTCAGTTCCCGATGTCGAAGCCCGCGTCGACGTCCGCCGAGGCGTACTCGCGGAAGGCGATGTGGGTGGAGGTGCTCGCGACGCCGTCGATGCGGTTGATCTTCTCCGTGACCACCTCGGCGATCTGGTCGTGCTCGCGCACGCGGACCTTCGCGATGAGGTCGATGTCGCCGGCGCACGAGTACACCTCGGTGACGCCCTCGATGTTCGCGACGGCCTGCGCGGTCTCGGGGATGCGGTGCACGTCGGCGTTGATGAGGACGATCGCGGTGATCACTGCGGGGCCTTCCGGTCGATCTGGCGTTCACGCGGCGTGCGTGGCCTCCTCACTGTATTGCCTGGCGGTCCCGCGCGGATGCGCCGCCGCCGCACGGGCGTCGCGGCCCGCCTCGGAGGCGCGCCCGGCCCACTCGAGCCAGCGACCCGCGCCGGCCAGTGGCTCGCCCCACGTGCCCTGCACGTCCACGATGCGCGTCCCCGGCCGCAGCGCCCAGCGGCGCAGGAGCGCCGCCTCCTCGGGGCTCGCGCCGTGCAGGGTGTCGGCGGGGAAGAGGGTGTCGGGCACGTCCGGCGCGGCGAGGTCGCCGAACGCCTCGTAGACCGACTCGGCGCCCGCGCGCAGCCGGTCGAAGACGGGCATCGGCGGCACCCCGCGCGGCGCGACGCCGGCCGCGGCGAGGCGGCCGTGGCGCACGATCGACAGTTCCCAGCCGCCGGCCCCGTCCGGGTGCGCGATCGAGAGCTCGGGCACGTCCGCGAAGGCGACCAGCGCGTGCGAGCGGGCGACCGCGTCCACCAGGTGCGCGGCGCGGTCGCGCAGCCGGGCGGCGGACTCGAAGAACTCCCGCTCCGCGAGGGCGGCCAGACGCGCCTCCAGCGCCTCGAAGACCTCCGACGAGTGCCCGGTGAGCGCGGCGGCCGCCCGGTCGGCCCGCGGCCGGTACAGGGCCGCGGGCTCCGGCGCGACGGCCGACGCCTGGCAGCCGCCGAGCGGGCGGGCACCGTCGGGTCCCAGTGCGCAGGTGTGCGCCGCCCCGGCGCGCAGGCGGGTGGTGCACGTGCGGAGGCCGCACGCCTCGGCGAGCAGTTCCGCGAGATCGGCCGCGTCGGTGCGGGAGCGCACGGGCCCGATGCACGGGGTGCCCTGCGGCGCGGAGCGCTTCACCGCGAGCCGGGGGAAGGGCTCGGCGGTCAGACAGATCCACCAGCCGCGCTTCGGGTACTTCGACCGGCGGTTGTACGGGGGAGTGTGCGCGGCGATGAGGCGCAGCTCCCGCGCGGCCGCCTCCAGCGCGTGCGCGCACTCCACGTGGTCCACCCGTTCCGCGAGGCCCACCATCTCCTTGATCCGGCCCCGCGTCTCGCCGGCGGTGAAGTAGCTGCGCACGCGGCGGTGCAGGTTCCCCGACGTGCCGACGTAGAGCACCTCGTTCCCCGGGCCGCGGAACAGGTACACGCCGGGCCGCTCCGGCAGCGGATCGGCGAGATGGCGCTTCGCGCGCTGCTGCGGTGTGACGGAGGGGAGGTGCCCGCGGAGCTCCCCGAGGGTGTGGATGCCCAGGTTGCCCACGCGGCCGATCAGCCCGTGCAGCACCTCGACCGTGGCCCGTGCGTCGTCGAGCGCGCGGTGGTTGGGCGTGGTCTCGGTGCGGAACAGGCGCGCGAGCTCGCTGAGCTTGACCGACGGTGCCTCGTCCCGCGTGAGCACCCGGCGGGCGAGCTGCACCGTGCACAGCGACGCGGGCTTCGGCCACGGGGTGCCGGTGGCGGCCGCGGCCGCCTTGAGGAAGCCGAGGTCGAAGCGGGCGTTGTGCGCCACCAGGACGGCGCCGTGCGCGAACTCGAGGAAGGAGGGGAGCACCGACTCGATCCGCGGGGCGCCCGTGACCATCGCGGTGGTGATGCCGGTGAGGTGGGTGATGTGCGGGGAGATGCCGCATCCGGGATCGACCAGCGTCGCGAACTCGCCCAGCACCTCGCCGCCGCGCACCTTGACCGCGCCGATCTCGGTGATCGCGTCCCCGCCCTTGGGGGAGCCGCCCGTGGTCTCCAGGTCGACCACCACGAAGGTCACCTCCCGCAGGGGCGGGTCGACGGTGCCCGTCTCGCAATCGTCCAGGCTGAGCTGCATGGCGTGACGGTAGAACACCCCACCGACAGGTTTTCGCCGCCCGAACGCGCACTCGAAACTTGTCAGTCGCCGCGCCTAGCGTCGCCGGCATCGAGACCCCGTCAACGAAGGGACGCGCCATGACGCTGCACGTCGACTGCTCCACCTGCCCCGCGAAGCCGCGAGCCTGCGGCGACTGCGCCGTGGGCTTCCTCCTCGGACCGGTGGTCGTGGCCACGCCGCCCGTGCCGGGTTCCGGCGTCGGGGGTGCTTCGGTCACGGAACCGGGTCTGAGTGACGCAATCGCGGCCTTCGCGAACGAGGGAATGTTGCCGCGCCTCAGGGTGGTTCCTGACCAGGCGAAACAGGCCGGCTAGGGGAGGTCTCGGGGGTGTCTGGGGAGGCTCCCCCGGCGCGTCCGGCTAGACAGGCGCGTTTCCGTTTCGTAATCTTTCTGAGACCTTGCGGAGGAGCCCGGAGCGAAAATCGCCCCGTCTCCCGAGGTCACCGCCTAAGAGGCCGCGAGGCCTCGCCGGGGACCCACACGCGTTATCCGGGGTGAATCGCCGGAGGTTCGTAGAGCCTCCGGGGTAGGGCATCTTCCTCGCCCGAACCCGTCAGCTAACTCGGTCGGCGGTCGGGAAGAAACTTAGGAGAATCGCTTCGTGGCGAAACACCGACTTCAGCCGCAGCCCAGCCGCGGTGCCACCGTCGCCCGCGGTGCCCTCGCAGCGGGCGCCGTGACCCTCGGCACGCTCGCGGTGCCCACGGCCGCGTTCGCAGCGCCCGCCCCCGCGGCGCCGGCACCGGTCGCGCCGAAGGCGAAGCCCGCCCCCGCGCCCGGCGTGAAGCCCGCGGTCGCCGCAGGGAAGGCCAAGCCCGCCGCGAAGCCCGCGCAGACCGTCACCTCCCGCAACACCACCGCGCGCCCCAACGTCGTGAGCGGGGTCGCGATCGCCCCGAAGCCGGGCGTCACCACCGTCGCCGGAGCGCAGCCCGGCGGCGCGAAGGCCAAGGTCGTCCAGGCCGCGCTGTCGCGCACCGGCCTGCCCTACTCCTACGGCTCCGCCGGCCCCAACTCGTTCGACTGCTCGGGACTCGTCTACTGGTCCATGAAGCAGGCCGGCATCACCGTCCCGCGCGACAGCTACGGCCAGCTCGGCGGCGGTCGCTCGATCCCGATCTCGGACCTGCAGGCCGGCGATATCGTGATCTACAACGGCGGCAGCCACGCCGCGCTCTACATCGGCAACGGCAAGGTCGTGCACTCGGTGAATTACGGCATCCCGGTCAAGGTGAGCCCGCTCAACGAGATGTCGGTCTACTCCGCCCGTCGTTACTGACGTAACCTGGCAGTGATTGCGTTCGCAATCGTGCTCCAGCTTGGAAGGACCCGCTCGGCCGTGTCATCGACCTCCTCGTCCCGTTCGCTCGTGCTGCGCGGATCCGCTGCGTCCGCCGTGGTCGCCCTCGTGGCCGGCCTGACCGTCACCGGTAGCGCGACCGCGGATCCCGACACCGCCGACGCCGCGCTCAAGCAGTACGAGGCGCTCTCCGAGCAG
Organism: Tsukamurella sp. DT100; assembly: GCF_049844855.1. Lineage (NCBI taxonomy): Bacteria > Bacillati > Actinomycetota > Actinomycetes > Mycobacteriales > Tsukamurellaceae > Tsukamurella > Tsukamurella sp. DT100. The sequence goes on along the minus strand of NZ_JBNCLV010000001.1, from coordinate 367,484 downwards.
GCCTCGGGCACCAACGAGGCAGCGAAGGCCGCACAGGAGGACGCCGAGAAGGCCACCGCCGCCAAGCGCGCCGCCGACGCCACGCTCGTGGCCGCCAAGCGCGAGGTCGCCGCGGTGCAGGCGCGGAAGGCCGCCCTGCAGCCCCAGATCGACGCGGTCGTCGTCGCCAACTACAAGGGCTCGCGCACCAACCGCACCTACGCGCTGCTCGTCAGCGACTCGCCGCAGCAGATGCTCGACCAGATGTCGACGCTCGACTTCGTCAACCGCGACGTCGTCGCCACCGTCGACGCCTACAAGAAGTCGAAGGCCGCGGCCGATTCCGCGGCCACCCGCGCCGCCGAGGCCGCCAAGTCGGCCGAGGACACCCGCACGGAGGCCGAGCGCAAGGCCGCGGATCTCCGGCAGAAGAAGTCGCGCCTGGCGCAGGAGATCGCGCGGATCAAGGCGATCTACGACCGGCTCACGGGCGCTCAGCGCCAGACGCTCATCGGCCCGCCCACCCCGTTCGACCCCAGCAAGGTGCCGCCGGGGAGCACCGCGGAGCTCGCCGCCGTCCGGGCCGCGCTCACCCGCGTCGGCAGCCCGTACGCCTGGGGCGGCACCGGCCCGGGCCAGTTCGACTGCTCGGGGCTCATGGTCTGGGCCTACCAGCAGTCCGGCAAGTCCCTGCCGCGCACCTCGCAGGCCCAGCTCAACGGCGGGCGCCCCGTCTCCCGCGGCGAGCTGCAGCCGGGCGACATCATCGTGTACTACTCCGCGGCCACCCACGTCGGCATGTACGTCGGCGACGGAAAGGTCGTGCACGCCTCCACCTTCGGCGTCCCGGTGCAGGTCGTGCCGATCGACGCCGCCGGCCCGTACAACTCGGCGGTCCGCTACTAGTCAACCGCGGTCCGGAGGGCATCCACGGCGCTACAGTGAGCCATGGCCGCTTTCCTGTTGAATCCGCAAACCGCCGACTACGCGCACTTCGACGAGGAGACCCGGCGACTGCTGCGGGCCACCGTCGACTTCTTCGAGTCGTACGGCAAACGACGGCTCCTGCAGGCGGATCTCGATGCCGACTGGGTGGCGGACTTCCTGGAGTTCGAGAAGCGCGAGAAGCTGTTCGCCACGTTCCTCACGCCCGCGGCCTACGCGGACGGGGATCCGAACCGCCGGTGGGACGGGGCCCGCAACGCTGCGCTCAGTGAGATCCTCGGCTTTTACGGCCTCTCGTACTGGTACGCCGAGCAGGTCACCATCCTCGGCCTGGGGCCGATCTGGATGAGCGCCAACGAGGAGGCCAAGCGGAAGGCCGCGCGCCAGTTGGCCGACGGCGGCGTCATGGCCTTCGGGCTCTCCGAGCGGGCGCACGGCGCCGACGTGTACGACACCGACATGATCCTTACCCCGACGGGCGACGGCGGTTTCACCGCCTCCGGCACCAAGTACTACATCGGCAACGGCAACGTCGCCGGCATGGTCTCGGTGTTCGGCCGGCGCGCGGACGTGGAAGGGCCGGAGGGCTACGTCTTCTTCGCCGCGGACAGCGGCCATCCGGCCTACGAGCTGATCGACAACGTCGTGCACTCGCAGATGTTCGTCTCGACGTTCGCCCTGCACGACTACCCGGTGGCTGCTGAGGACGTCCTGCACACCGGCCCCGACGCCTTCGCCGCCGCGCTGAACACCGTCAACGTCGGCAAGTTCAACCTGTGCCACGGCGCGATCGGCATCGGGGAGCACGCCTTGTACGAGGCGATCACCCACGCCAACAATCGAATCCTGTACGGCCACCCCGTCACCGACTTCAGCCACGTGCGCGCCAACTTCGTCGACGCCTACGCCCGGCTCGCCGCGATGAAGCTGTTCAGCGACCGCTCTGTCGACTACTTCCGCAGCGCCAGCCGGGAGGACCGGCGGTACCTGCTTTTCAACCCGATGACGAAGTCGAAGGTCACCTCCGAGGGGGAGAAGGTCGTGACCCTGCTGCTCGACGTCATCGCGGCGAAGGGCTACGAGAAGACGACGTACTTCCACCAGGCCAACCGGTACATCGGGTGGATGCCGCGGCTCGAGGGCACCGTGCACGTGAACGTGGCGCAGATCCTCAAGTACATGCCCAACTACCTCCTCAACCCGGCCGAGTACCCCGAGGTCGGCACCCGCCTCGACGCCGCCGACGACGCCTTCTTCTTCGCCCAGGGGCCGCTGGGCGGCGCGAGCAAGGTGCCGTTCGCGGACTGGACGACCGCCTACGAGGCCGCGGCGGACGAGCCCAACGTCGCGATCTTCTACGAGCAGGCGAAGGCGCTGCGCGAGCTCCTGCTGACCGCGGCGCCCGACAAGGCGCAGGCCGAGGACCTCGACTTCGTCCTCAACGTCGGGCATCTCTTCTCGCTCGTGGTCTACGGCCAGCTGATCCTGGAGCAGGCCGCCCTCATCGGGCTCGACCGCAGCCTGCTCAGCCGCATCTTCGACGTGCAGATCCGCGACTTCTCGGCGTACGCCATCGGCCTGTACGGCAAGCCCGGAGCCACTGCGGCCCAGCAGCAGTGGGCGCTGGACGCGGTGCGCCGGCCCGTCGCGGACCAGGCGACCTTCGATCGGGTGTGGGACCAGGTCGCGGCGTACGACGGCGCTTACGAGATGCGCCCCTGAGCGGTCGGGGAGGGGGCGCCCAGTACGGTTGACCCATGCCGCGCACGCTGCTGGTCACCAACGACTTCCCGCCCCGCCCCGGAGGCATCCAGACCTACCTCCAGGCCTTCGTCCGGCAACTGCCCGCCGACGAGCTCGTGGTGTACGCCTCGCGCTGGCGCGGCAGCGAGGAATACGACGCCGCACAGCCCTTCGAGGTGGTCCGCCACCCGACGACCCTGATGATCCCGACTCCCGACGCGTTCTCCCGCGCCCGGGACCTGGTGCGCTCCCGCGACATCGAGACCGTCTGGTTCGGCGCCGCGGCCCCGCTCGCGCTCCTGGGCGCCCCGCTCAAGGACGCCGGCGCGCTGCGCACCGTCGCCTCCACCCACGGCCACGAGGTGGGTTGGTCGATGCTGCCGCCGTCGCGCGCCTGCCTGCGCCGGATCGGCGACACCACGGACGTGACGACGTACGTCAGCAAGTACACACGCGGCCGGTTCGCCGCCGCGTTCGGCCCGCGCGCCGCGCTGGAGCACCTCCCGCCCGGCGTCGACAGCGACGTCTTCCGGCCCGACGATGCCGCCCGCTCGGCCCTGCGCGCCCGCTACGGCCTCGGCGAGGACGAGCCCGTCGTGCTGTGCCTCTCGCGGCTCGTGCCGCGCAAGGGACAGGACATGCTGATCCGCGCCCTGCCGCGCATCCGGACGCAGGTGCCCGGCGCCAAGCTGCTGATCGTGGGCGGCGGGCCCTACGCGGACACGCTGCACACGCTCGCGCGGGAGACCGGCGTCGAGGAGCAGGTCATCTTCACTGGGACGGTCCCGTTCGACGAGCTCGCCGCGCATCACAACGTGGGCGACGTCTTCGCCATGCCGTGCCGCACCCGCGGCGCCGGCCTCGACGTGGAGGGGCTCGGCATCGTCTTCCTCGAGGCCTCCGCGGCGGGGAAGCCCGTGGTGGCGGGCGATTCCGGCGGCGCGCCCGAGACCGTGTGGGAGGGAGAGTCGGGCCACGTCGTGCCCGGCCGCGACGTCGAGGCGATCGCCGACGCGGTCGCGGGCCTCCTCGCCGATCCCGATCGGGCCGCGAAGATGGGCGCCCGCGGGCGCGAGTTGGTGGCCGAGCACTTCGACTGGCGCCGCCTCGGCCACCGCCTCCAGACCCTGCTGAACCCGTACTGATCCACCTCTGAACTGACCGCCGAGCGATCTTCGGTGGGATCCTGCGGCCGCGGACCGGCGCGTCGCCGCCGACGTGCACCGAAGCTGCGCGGTCGCACCGTCGTCCCGGAGAACAGAACCGCCGCACCGGGATCCGGTGCGGCGGTTCGTTGTTCGAGGGACTACTTCGCGTACAGCTCGGCGATGTCGTCGGCGTACTTCTGCGAGACGACGTTCCGCTTGACCTTCATGGTCGGCGTCATCTCGCCGGTCTCCTCGGAGAAGTCCTCGGGCAGGATGCGGACCTTCTTGATGGCCTCGGCCTTGGAGACGGTCTCGTTGGCGGCCGCGACGGCCTTGTTGATCTCGGCCACCAGGTCGGGATCGTTGCGCAGGTCCGTGACGGTCGCCGACCCCGGCTTGCCGTTCGCGGCCTTCCACTGCGGGAAGGCCTCCGGGTCGATGGTGACCAGCGCCGCGATGTACGGCTGCGCGTCGCCCACGACCATGGCCTGCGAGATCAGCGGGTTGCTGCGCAGCGCGTCCTCGAGGCCGGCGGGGGAGACGTTCTTGCCGCCCGCGGTCACGATCAGCTCCTTCTTGCGGCCGGTGATCGACAGGTAGCCGTCGTCGTCGATCGAACCCAAGTCGCCGGTGTGGAACCAGCCGTCCTCGATCGAGGCCTTGGTGGCCTCCTCGTTGTGCCAGTAGCCTCGGAAGACCACGGAGCCCTTGAGCAGGATCTCGCCGTCCTCGGCGATCTTCGCGGCCTGCCCGGCCAGCGGCCGCCCGACGGTGCCGATCTTCTGCGCGCCCGCGACGTTCACGGTGATGGCCGCGGTGGTCTCGGTGAGGCCGTAGCCCTCCATGACGGTGACGCCCACGCCGCGGAAGAAGTGGCCGAGCCGCGCGCCCAGGGGAGCGCCGCCCGAGATCGCGACCTTGCAGTTCCCGCCGAGCGCGGCCTTGAGCTTGCCGTAGACCAGCTTGTCGAAGAGGGTGTGCTTCGCCTTGAGGATCAGGCCGGCGCCGCCGGTGTCCTGCGCCTGGCTGTACTCGATCGCGGTCTGTACGGCCGCGTCGAAGATCTTGCCCTTGCCGCCGTCCACGGCGCTCTGCTGCGCCGAGGCGTAGACCTTCTCGAAGACGCGCGGGACCGAGAGGATCAGCGTGGGCTGGAAGATGGAGAACTGCGGCACCAGGTTCTTGGTGTCGTTGAAGTGGCCGACCAGCGCGCCGCCCTTGAAGCAGGCGATGTTGACGGCGCGCGCCAGCACGTGGGCGAGCGGCAGGAACATCACGTTGGAGCCGCCGCGGATCGCGTCGCCGAACGGCGAGCTGAGGATCGCCTCGGCCTCGCTCATCAGGTTGGAGTGGGTCAGCTCGCAGCCCTTGGGCCGGCCGGTGGTGCCGGAGGTGTAGATCAGCGTCGCGAGGTCCTCGGCCTTCACGTCGGCGCGGCCGGCGTGGACCTGGTCCTCGGTGATCTCCGCGCCCTCGGCGGTGAGCGTCGCGACGGCGCCCGGGTCGCCGTCGGTGGGGTCGATCTGCAGCACGCGCTGCACATTGTGCAGGCCCGTCAGCTCCGCGACCTCGGCGGCCTGCTTGGCGCCCTCGATGATCATGAGGACCGCGTCGGAATCCTCGAGGATCCAGTCGATCTGGCCCGACGAGCTGGTCTCGTAGACGGGCACGGTGACCGCGCCGACGGCCCAGATCGCGAAGTCGATGAGCGGCCACTCGTACCGGGTGGACGAGACCAGCGCGACGCGGTCGCCCGGCTTCACGCCCTGCGCGACGAGGCCCTTGGCGACGCCGAGGATCTCCTGCTCGTACTGCTTCGAGGTCACCGGCTCCCAGGTACCCGCGACCAGGCGCTTGATCCGGACGCTGTCTGGGTCCGTGCGGGCCACATCGAAGACGACGTCGACCGTGGAGGCCGAGGGGTCGATGGTGTAGTTGGCGGGAACGCTGATCTCGCGCACGAATCCTCCGGGTCGCAAACGGTGGTGTTGTGGTGAACCTTACACCGCTGCTCGGGGTGCGTTCCGGGCCCGAACCGACCCGGCACCGTCCGCCCCGCGGCCGGATGTGTGAAGCTTAGGAGGTGAGCACCATCCAAGTGGCCGACGTCGCGTTCGTCGCCGCCCACCCGAGTGCCGTGGCCGCCGCGATGGCGGGCGCGCAGCGGTGGCGCGGCTGGTTCCCCGACCTGCGTATGACCGTCACCGAGGACCGGGGCGATCTCGGGATCCGCTGGAAGGTCGACGGTCCCGTCACCGGGACCTCGGAGTTCTGGATCGAGCCGCACCTCGACGGGAGCCTGCTGCACTACTTCCTGCACGCCGAGCCGAAGGCGCCCATGACCCCCGAGCAGATCGTCGCCGACGTGCGCGAGCGCCGGGTCCGCGGGCACGACGTCATGTTCGACGTGAAGTTCACCGCCGAGAACGGCCGCGTCCTGGGCGGCCCCGCCGTCGGGGAGGTGGAGCGTGTCTGACGCGGAGCGCACCCGCGAATCCATCGTCATCGCGGCGCCGCCGGAGCGGATCATGGCCGCGATCTCCGCCTTCGACCGCTACCCCGAGTGGGTCTCCGCGGCGCGCGAGGTCACCGTCCTCGAGACCACCCAGGACGGGCAGCCCCGGCGCGTGCGGTTCGTGCTGGAGGAGGGCTTCCTCCGCGACACCTACGAGCTCGAGTACCGGTGGGCGCCCGGCGGCCGGTCCGTCGAGTGGGACCTCGCGGCGAGCACGCTGCAGAGCACCCAGCACGGCCGGTACGACCTGACCCCGACCGCCGACGGTGCCGGCACCACCGTGACGTACACCCTTGAGGTGACGCTGCAGATCCCGATGCTCGGGATGCTCCGCCGCAAGGCGGAGAAGGCGATCACCGACACCGCCCTCAAGGAGCTCAAGCGCCACGTCGAGGGCGAGTCGGCGGCGCAATCCTGATGTCCGGGGAGGGCACCGCGCCCCGCCTGCTGCTGGTGTCCGGGGCCGGGGGAGCGGGCCGGACGGTCCTCGCGACGGCACTGGCCACCCGCGCCGCCGGCCACGGACGCACCCTGCTCGTCACCGTCGGGCGGGTCGTCGATCCGCTCCTGGCGGACGGGACGGGGCCGTTCGACCACGTCCATCTCAACCCCGTCGAACTGCTCGCGCAGTGGTGGGCGGGCCTGTCCGCCACCGTCCGCGCCGGTCGCGGGCTCGCCGACGGTGCCGACGCGGGCTCGTCCGGGTTCGACCCGTTCGCGCTCGAGCCGCCCGAGCTGACGGGCCTCGCCGACGCGGAGCACGTCCTCGTGCTCCGGGCGATCCGTGGGCACGTGGACTCCGGCGCGTACCGCACCGTCGTCGTCGACGGGCCGGCCTTCGACGGCCTCGTCTCGCTGCTCACCGCCCCGTCGTCGCTGGCCGCCTACCTGGAGCGGGTGTGGCCGCGGCACGTCCGGCTCTCCGGACCCACCTCCGGCCCCGCCGCGGGCGCGCTCGCCGCGCTGCTGCTCGCCGAGCCGCTTGCGGGCCTCGCCGACCAGCTGGCGGCGTTCGTCGCGGATCGGTCGGCGCTCGAGCTGGTGCACGTCGTGACCGGCGATTCCGGCCGCCCGGCCCGCGCCCGGGAGGAACTGGCCGCGCTGGAGGTGCTCGGGCTGCGTCCGGTGGCGCTCGTGCTCAACCGGCTGATCACGGTCGACGACCGGTTCGCGCTGGACCTGCCGCACCCGGCGGTGCGACTGGTCCGGTCCCGGGTGGCTGCGCAGGACGATGCGCGGGAGGCCCTCGCGGAGGTGGCGACGGTGCTCGACCGCCCCGTCGTCGAGGCCGCCGAGGCGCTCGAGCCCGTCCTGACGCCGGCCGCCACCGCCGCGGTGGAGTGGGACGCGGACGCGATCCTCGACGCCGCGCCCGCGGTCGTGCCCGTGCCGGAGGTGCGCTCGCTGGGCGGCGCGGGACTCGACGCGCGGTACGAGTGGGCCGTCGCGCTGCCGCTGGTCGACCCCGCGACGATCGGGCTGGGCCGCGTCGAGGAGGACGTCGTCGTCGAAGCCCAGGGTGTGCGGCGCCGGATCCGGCTACCGTCTGTGTTGCGCCGCTGCGTCGTTGCGGGCGCCACGTACGAGGAAGGGGAGTTGCGCGTGACCTTCGTCCCCGATCCGGAGGTGTGGCCCCGTGGCTGATCCGGCCCCCGATCCCTCCGAGGAGTTCCTCGCCTCCGCGGCCCGGCTGTTCGAGACCGCCCGCCCGTGGATCGCCGCGGCCCTCGCCGAGCACTCCGCGCACCCGGACGGCGAGCCCGGCGCGTGTCGGCTGTGCGCGCTCGGCGGCGCCGTCGGCCGGCACATCGAGCCCTTCGCCGCCGAGGCGTCGAAGTCCTTCGGCCAGTTCGCCGACGAGGTGCTCGCCGACCTGCTGCGGCTCGCCGAGGAACTGCTGGGCAGCGCGCGGATCGCCGCGGCGGCCGTGGCCGCCGACTACTTCGCCACCGTCGGGGGCGAGGCCCCCGTCGACCCCGAGGCGCCCACCGCCGAGGCCCCCGCTCCCTCGTCGCAGGCGAGCGGGTACGAGCGCATCGACGTCCGGCTCAACTCCTCCGAGGAGGACCCTCCCGCATGACGCTGACGATCGGCATCGACATCGGCGGCACCTCGGTCCGCGCGGGCGTCGTGACGGACGACGGCACCGTCGTCGACACGGCGCGGGCGGAGACCCCGCGCAGCGCCCGCGCCCTGGAACGCTGCCTGGACCGCGTGGTCCAGGAGCTGTGCGTGGAGCACGACGTGAAGGCCGTTGGCCTCGCCGTCGCCGGCTTCCTGGACCCCACGCGCCGGACGGTGGCGTTCGCCCCGCACCTGCCGTGGCGCGACGCGGCGGTGCCCGCCGAGATGACCGAACGGATCGGCCTGCCGGTGGTCATGGAGCACGACGCGAACTCCGCGGCGTGGGCCGAGTTCGTCCACGGTCCGGCCCGGCAGTCGCGCGTCACGTGCGTCGTCGCACTCGGCACCGGCATCGGCGCGGGCCTGCTCATCGACGGCGAGCTCTACCGCGGGGCCTACGGGGTCGCGCCGGAACTCGGCCACCTGCAGGTGGTGCCCGACGGTCGGCCGTGCGAGTGCGGCAAGCGCGGGTGCTGGGAGCGCTACTGCAGCGGAACCGCCCTGGTGGAGACCGCGATCGACCTGATGGGCGGGCAGGGCTCGCGGGGCGTGCTGCTCGCGCGGGAGCTCGCCGACGACCCGGGCTCGCTGACGGGGCGCAAGGTCGCGGCCGCCGCGGAGGCCGGCGACCCCGTCGCGCAGGAGGCGGTCGGGGAGTTGGCGCGCTGGCTCGGTGTGGGCCTGGCGATGGTCAGCGACGTCTTCGACCCGGACCTCATCGTGCTCTCCGGCGGCGTGGGCGCCTCGTCGCGACTGTTCCTCGACGACGCCCGGGACCACTACGCGCAGCAGCTCACCGGCGGTAGGTACCGCCGCAAGGCCCGCATCCGCGCGACGGAGCTGGGCGAACGTGCCGGAATGCTCGGCGCCGCCGCGCTCGCGCGGGACGCTGTCCGCGGCTGATCGCGCGGCGCCGTCCGCGCGGCCTCGGTAGAGTGAGACGCAGCACGTCGGGTCGGGGATCAGGAGCTGGTCACATGTGGTGGATGGTCTTCAAGTGGGTCCTGATCGGACCGGTACTGCGCCTGCTGGGGCGCCCGCGCGTGGTCGGCGTCGAGAACCTGCCGAAGGACGGCGCCGCGATCCTCGCGAGCAATCACCTCGCGGTGATGGACTCGTTCTTCCTGCCGCTCATGGTGCCCCGGCCCATCAAGTTCCTCGCGAAGAGTGAGTACTTCACCGGCAAGGGCCTCAAGGGCGCCTTCAAGAAGTGGTTCTTCTCCTCCGTCGGCTGCATCCCGATCAAGCGCGGCAGCGCGAGCGCGGCGCAGGACGCGCTCAACGCCGGCGTCGGCGCGCTCCAGGACGGCCAGCTCCTCGGGCTGTACCCGGAGGGCACGCGCAGCCCCGACGGCCGGCTGTACAAGGGCAAGACGGGCATGGCCCGCATGGCGCTGGACACCGGCGCCCCGATCATCCCCGTCGCGATGGTCGACACCGAGAAGTTCAACCCGCCCGGCTCCACGCTGCCGCATCCCACGAAGGTGCAGATCCGCATCGGTAAGCCGCTGGACTTCTCCCGGTTCGAGGGCATGTCCGGTAACCGGTTCATCGAGCGCGCCATCACCGACGAGGTGATGTACGAGCTGATGAAGCTCTCCGGCCAGCCGTACGTGGACGTCTACGCGCAGGACGTGAAGGACGGCGTCGTCGTCCCGGGCGAGGAGCGCGAGGCCGGCGCCGCGTAGCCTGACTGCCCATGCGCTACTTCTATGACCTGGAATTCATTGAGGACGGCAGGGTCATAGACCTGGTCTCGATCGGCATCGTCGGCGAGGACGGGCGCGAGTTCTACGCGGTCTCCACCGAGTTCGACCCGGAGCGCGCCGGGCCGTGGGTGCGCGCCAACGTACTGCCCAAGCTGCCGCCGCCCGCGAGCAAGTCGTGGCAGTCGCGCGCCGCGATCCGCGACGGTGTGCTCGACTTCCTCACCGCCGGCCCCGGCGACATCGAGCTGTGGGCCTGGGTCGCCGCCTACGATCACGTCGCGCTGTGCCAGCTCTGGGGGCCGATGACGGCGCTGCCCCGGTCCATGCCGCGGTTCACCCGCGAGCTCAAGCAGCTGTGGGACGAGCAAGGCCGGCCGCACCTGCCCGCCGCACCGTCGGACGCCCACGACGCCCTGGCCGACGCCCGGCACAACCTCGCCAAGTACCGGGCGATCACGGGCGGATAGACCCGGCGTAATCTTGCTCACGTGGCAGTGAACTGGACCGTCGACGTCCCCATCGATACCCTCCCCAAGCTCCCCGCTCTCCCGGGTGACCTGCGCGAGCGCCTCGACGACGCGCTGGCCAAGCCGGCGCTGCAACAGCCGAGCTGGCCGCGGGAGCAGGCGGACGCGATGCGCACGGTGCTGGAGTCGGTGCCGCCGATCACCGTGCCGCCGGAGATCCAGTCGCTGCAGGACCAGCTGGCCGAGGTCGCGCTGGGCCGCGCCTTCCTGCTGCAGGGCGGCGACTGCGCCGAGACCTTCGTCGACAACACCGAGCCGCACATCGCCGCGAACATCCGCACCCTGCTGCAGATGGCCGTCGCGCTGACTTACGGCGCGTCCATGCCGGTGGTCAAGGTCGCGCGCATCGCCGGCCAGTACGCCAAGCCGCGCTCCTCGGACACCGACGCCCTGGGCCTGACCAGCTACCGCGGCGACATGGTCAACGGCTTCCCGCCGGAGGAGGCCGTGCGCAAGCACGACCCGTCGCGCCTGATCCGCGCCTACGCCAACGCGAGCGCGGCGATGAACCTGGTGCGCGCCGTCACCGGATCCGGCATGGCCGACCTGCACAAGGTGCACGAGTGGAACCGTGAGTTCGTCGCGAACTCGCCCGCCGGCGCCCGGTACGAGGCGCTCGCCGCCGAGATCGACGGCGGGCTGCGGTTCATGGCCGCGTGCGGCGTCGAGGACCGGAACCTCAAGTCCGCCACCATCTTCTCCAGCCACGAGGCGCTGGTACTCGACTACGAGCGCGGCCTGCTGCGCCTGGCCGACGACCCGGAGGACCCCGAGGCCCAGCAAGTGCTCTACAACCTGTCGGCGCACTTCCTCTGGGTCGGGGAGCGCACCCGCCAGCTCGACGGTGCCCACATCGCCCTGATGGAGCTGATCCAGAACCCGATCGGCGTGAAGATCGGCCCGACGACCACGCCCGAGCTGGCGGTGGAGTACGTGAAGAAGCTCGACCCGCACAACAAGCCGGGCCGGCTCACCCTGATCTCCCGCATGGGCAACGGCAACGTGCGCACCGCGCTGCCGCCGATCGTCGAGGCCGTCGAGGCGACGGGCCACAAGGTGATCTGGCAGTGCGATCCGATGCACGGCAACACCCACGAGTCCTCGACGGGCTACAAGACCCGCCACTTCGACCGCATCGTCGACGAGGTGCAGGGCTTCTTCGAGGTGCACCGCGCGATCGGCTCGCACCCGGGCGGCGTCCACGTCGAGCTCACGGGCGAGAACGTCACCGAGTGCCTCGGCGGAGCGCAGGACATCTCCGATGCGGATCTCGCCGGCCGCTACGAGACCGCCTGCGACCCGCGCCTGAACACCCAGCAGTCGCTGGAGTTGGCGTTCCTGGTCGCGGAGATGCTCCGCGGCTGATCACACGAGGTAGCGGAGCTCCCGGACCGCGGACTCGCCCGCCGGGGGCCAGTCGCCGTCGCCGGGCGTCACGGTGAGGGACTCGCCGCGCGCGACGGCCATCCGGATGTCGGACATCTCCCGCCGCGACCACGGCTCGCGGCGGAAGAACATGTCGTCCAGGCCCTTGACGAACCACGACGCCGAGAACGCGAAGATGCCGACGACCTCGGCCACCCACAGCGGGCCGAAGTGCAGGGGCAGCGTCGTGCGGGTCCAGGAGGCGAGCAGGCACAGGCCGCCGATCACGACGATGGTCAGCGCGCACCCGAGGTGGAACCGCCAGTCGAGCCGGTTCGACACCTGCGCGAGGAGGCGAGTGAGCCGCCCGCTCCCGGCCGGCGCGACCGCCGGCCGCAGGAACGGGTTCCGGCGGTCGTGCAACGCCGTCAGCACGCACATGAGGACGAACATGCCGAACACCACGGCTGCGGCGCTCAAGTGCACGACCGACGTGTCGAAGGGCAGCCGCTGTTGGAGGGGCGTGGGCAGGGGGAATGCCGATCCCGCGCCGCATTCGCCGACGGGGATCGGGTCGGGCAGCTTCGTCGGGAAGACCGCCACGAGCACGGCCGCGACGCCGGCCACGGTGCTCGCCGCGTTCGCCACCGATCGCCGGTCGAGCTTGTACGAGAACAGCAGGAAGCCGACGATGCCGAGCCCGATGACGAAGACGTCGCGCGCGCCGGAGTGGTAGTACGCGCTCAGCGAGTCGCGCACGCGCAGGCAGCCTTCGCCGAGGGCCAGGAAGTCGACCGCGATCAGCGCCACCGGCAGGAGGACCCCCACCAGGCCGCCGTGGAACCGGATGGTCAGGAGCGAGCGGACCGAGTCGGACCGCTCGATGGCGCGGAGGTCCTCGGCGGGCATGACGTCCGCCGCGCACCGCCGGGGCGAAGGGGAATCGTTCTGTGTCATAGCATCATCCATTCCCAGGTGCACCCGGAACCACTGCTGCGTCGAGGCTAGCAAGGGCGGTGTGCCGGCGCTCGGGTTCCGGAGGCGCGGACGAGAGGGCGCGGGCCACAATCGGGGGAATCGCCTGACCGTGCGGCCCGGGTCCTGGGACCATGCGTACATGGGTGCCTACGCCGACGAGTACCGCCGCAGTATGTCCGATCCCGAGGGGTTCTGGGCCGAGCAGGCCGCCGCGATCGACTGGATCGTCCCGCCGTCGCGGGTCCTCGACGACGCGGACGCGCCGCTGTACCGGTGGTTCCCGGACGCGGAGCTGAACACCTGCGTGAACGCGGTGGACCGGCACGTCGCCGCCGGGCGCGGCGATCAGCCCGCGGTGATCCACGACTCCGCGATCACGGGCGAGGTGCACACGCTCACCTACGCGGAGTTGCTGGAGCGGGTCGCGAAGTTCGCGGGCGTGCTCGCCGGCCTCGGCGTGGGCAAGGGCGACCGGGTGGTGGTGTACCTGCCGATGATCACCGAGGCGGTGATCGCGATGCTCGCCTGCGCGCGGATCGGGGCGGTGCACTCGGTGGTCTTCGGCGGCTTCGCGGCGCCGGAACTGGCGGCGCGCCTGGACGATGCACAGCCGAAGGCGATCGTCACCGCGTCGTGCGGGCTCGAGGGCTCCAAGGTGCTGCCGTACCTGCCGATCGTGCACGCGGCCATCGATGCGGCGACGGCGAAGCCGGACGCCGTGGTGGTGTGGCAGCGCCCGCAGCTGACGGCGGAACTGGGCCCGCGCGACCACGATTGGGCCGCGGCGGAGGCGGCGGCGCAGCCCGCCGACCCGGTCGCGGTGAAGGCCACCGATCCGCTGTACATCCTCTACACCTCCGGCACCACCGGTAAGCCCAAGGGCGTCGTGCGCGACAACGGCGGACACGCGGTGGCGCTGGCCTATTCGATGCGGGCGATCTACGACGCGCACCCGGGCGAGGTGTGGTGGACGGCGTCGGACGTGGGCTGGGTCGTGGGCCACAGCTACATCGTGTACGCGCCGCTGCTGATCGGGGCGACAACCGTCGTCTACGAGGGCAAGCCCGTCGGCACCCCCGACGCGGGCGCCTTCTGGCGGGTGATCGAGCGGCACGGCGTGAGCAACCTGTTCACCGCGCCGACCGCGCTGCGCGCCATCCGCAAGGAGGACCCGGACGCCGAGTTCCTCACGCGCTCCGACGTCTCCGGCCTGCGGACGCTGTTCATGGCGGGGGAGCGGCTCGACCCGGACACGTACGAGTGGGCGGCGGCGAAGCTGGGCGTGCCGGTGATCGACCACTGGTGGCAGACCGAGACCGGCTGGCCGATCGCGGCCAACCTGCGCGGCGTGGAGCCCATGCCGGTCAAGCCGGGCAGCGCCACCGTCCCGGTGCCAGGGTTCGGGGTGCGGATCGTCGACGACGCCGGGCAGGACGTGCCCGCGGGCGCCGAAGGCGCCGTGGTGATCTCGCTGCCACTGCCGCCCGGCACGCTGCCGACGCTGTGGGGCGCCGACCACCGGTACATCGACTCGTACCTCTCGACGTTCCCCGGCAACTACCTCACCGGCGACGGCGGCTACCTCGACGAGGACGGCTACCTCTTCGTCATGGGCCGCACGGACGACGTGATCAACGTGGCGGGCCACCGCCTCTCGACCGGCGCGCTGGAGGCGGCGATCGCCGGGCACCCGGCGGTCGCGGAGTGCGCGGTGATCGGCGTGGCGGACCAGCTCAAGGGGCAGCTGCCGCGGGCGCTGGTGGCGCTCAAGGCCGGCGGCGACTGGGACCACGACGCGGTGCGCGCCGAGATCGTGCAGCAGGTGCGCGAGACGATCGGCGCCGTCGCCGCGCTCAAGGAGGTCGCGATCGTCGCGGCGCTGCCGAAGACGCGGTCGGGCAAGATCCTCCGCCGCAGCATGCGCGCCATCGCCGAGGGCCGCGACGAGGCGGTCCCGTCGACCATCGAGAACCCGGCGGTCCTCGACGACCTGCGGGGCGTACTCCGCGGGTGAGGCCTCAGCGCTGCAACAGCGGCGCGCTGCGGTAGCTCCACAGGCCGATCGTGCTCAGTGCGTCGCGGTAGATGCTGCGCAGCTCGTCCGTGGACGGTGTCACCAGGTCGGCGAGCGGCTTGTCCACGGCCGCCACGGAACTCGCCGTGAAGGTCGCGGGCAGGTTCTCCCGCGCAGCCAGGATCAGGTCGACGGTGCCGCGCCGCACGTGGCTCGCCGAGCTCACCACGATCGCGTGCTCGACCCTCTTCGTCGCGAGCGCGTACGAGCTGTACAGCGCGTTCTCGACGGTGGTGCGGGCGAAGTTCTCGTCCGTGATCCGCGCGGCGTCGACGCCGCGCTCGACGAGCCAGTCCTTCATCAGCGCGCCCTCGGTCTTGCCGGCCTGTTCCACGCCGCCGGTGACCACGATCGGCGCCGCGGGAAGGGCCCGCGCGACCTCCAGGGCCTTCTCCAGGCGCTGGATCAGCGGCGCGTCCATCGTGCCGTCCTTCTTCAGCGCGTAGCCGAGCACGACGATGCCGGTGGTCGGCGGCGCGATCCGTGGCGACGAGTCGGTCAGGGTGTACGCGACGGCCCACTCGATCGCGGCGAACAGCGCCTCGACCTCGGGAACCCGGTCGGGCGCGACCCGGCGCAGTTGCTCGACCTCGGCGGCCGAGCCCGCGGCGTCGCCGAGGAAGCGGTTCCATACCGCGAGGTAGGTGTGCGCGTCGTCGTCGTCCGGCGCGAAGGCCAGGACCTTGCGGTACAGCTCCAGGGCACCGGGGACGTTCTTCTGCGCGATCCGCGCCGAGGCGGCGCTGAAGAGGAGGTCGGCGCGGTAGGGCGCGAGCGCGGAGGCCTCGAGCAGCTTCTGCTCGACGACCGCCATGTTGTCGACGGTCTTGTCGGTGTTGCCCGCGGTGGACGTGCGGGTGGGATTGTCGAAGGCGTCCTTCGCCTCCGCGAGCAGCGCCGCCACCTGGCTCGCGACGCCGCGCGCCGCGGCGGACGAGGACGCCGCGGAGGACGTCGGCGCACCGTCGGAGGAGGTCGAGGTGCAGCCGGCGAGGGTGACTGCGCCGACTGCGGCGAGGGCGACCGCGCGGGTGAGGACGGAGGTCCGGTTCATGGCGCCCACGCTATCCGGCGGGCCGGGGCCGCGCCGGGGATCAGTCCTTCGCCGGCGCCTGCTGGGCGAGCTTGAGCAGGCGGCCGAGCAGCTCGTCGCCCGCGAGTTCGGTCTCCGCGGCGTCGCGGTCGGCCGCGACGGCGGCGTCGTGCTCGCCGTGCACTTGGGAGTGCAGCTGCTCCATGCGCCGGTCCAGCTGCTCGGCGATGGCCGCGGCCGCGGAAAGCTCGTCCTGCAGATGGGCGGGGACGGCACCGTCGTACTTGTAGAAGATCTTGTGCTCCAGGCTGGCCCAGAAGTCCATGGCGATGGTGCGGATCTGCAGCTCCACCGGCACGTGCACGGGGCCGGTGGAGAGGAAGACGGGGATCTCGATGATCGCGTGGAGGCTCTTGTAGCCGTTGGCCTTCGGCTCCGCGATGTAGTCCTTGACCACGACGACGCGCACGTCGTCCTGCGCGGTGATGGTCTCGAGGATCCGGTAGGTGTCGGCGATGAAGCTGCACGTGATCCGGATCCCCGCGATGTCGGTGATCGCCTCGCGGATCAGCGGCAGCTCGGGCGCGATGCCGCGGCGCGAGACCTTCTTGACGATGCTCTCGGGCTTCTTGATCCGCGAGGTGACGTGCTCGATCGGGTTGTACCGGTGCAGCTGCAGGAACTCCTCGCGGAGGATCGTCACCTTGGTGAGCACCTCCTTCACGGCGAACTGGTACTCCATGAGGAAGCGGGTCAGCTCGTCGCGCATGCGGCGCGCCTGCGCCAGCGTCGCGGCGTCGGGCACGAAGCCGGGATCGAACGGCGCGGGGCTGCTCATCGACGGTTCCCGGGCGTCACGGCAGGGCCGTGACGGTCACCGTCGAACCGGCCTGGACGCGCGTGCCCCCGCCCGGGTCCTGCCAGATGACCTGCGACTTGTCCGAGGCGAAGATGCCGTTGACCTTGACCTGCAAGCCGGCGTCGCGCAGGACGGAGCGCGCCTGGCCCACGTTCATCCCGGTCACCGAGGGGACCGTCACGCGGGAGGCCATGGTGACGGTGACGCGCTTGTTCGCCGGGTCGACGCGGCCGCCCGCGGACGGGCTCGTCGAGGTTACGACGGAGCCCGAGCCGGTCTCGCCCGTGAGCTCGGCGACCAGGCCCGCGCGCTGCAGCAGCTGCTGCGCCTCGGTGGACGTCTTGCCGATCACGTCGGGCACCGTCAGCGCGTTGGAGACGAGGAGCGTAACGCTGCCGCCCTTGTTCACCTGCCCCGACGGGTCCGTGCCGAAGACCTTCCCGGCCTCGGTCCCGGAGTCGAACTGCTGCTGGGTCTCCTTGACCGTGAGCCCCGCCGCGCGCAGCAGCGCCGTCGCCTCCTCGGGGGTCTTACCGCGCACGTCGGGGATGTCGACGGGCTGGTTGCCGGCGGAGGCGACGACGGTCACCGTCGCACCGACGGCGACGCGGGTGCCGGGCGTTGGCGAGAGGCCGATGACGCCGCCCTGCGCGATGTCACGGCTGAACTGCGCGGGGCCGCGCTTGGGCACGAGGCCGCTGTCGCGCAGTTGCTTCTCGACGTTCTCCGGGCTGTCGCCGGGGCGGAACTGGGGGACGGTCGGCCTGCCCCGCGAGTACTCGATGGTGACGGTGCCGAAGCGGCTGATCCGGCTGCCCGCGGACGGGTCGACGCGGGTGATCGTGTCCTCGGTGATGTCGTTGCTGTAGGTGCCCGCCAGCTCGACGTCGAGGCCGGCGTCCTTGATCGACTTCTCCGCCGCCGCGCGGTCCATGCCGGTCACGTTGGGCACCGTCGTGTACTGCCCGGACGCCAGCCACCAACCCCCGAACGCGAGCAGCAGCGAGACGACGGCGATGAGCGCGACGATGATCCACGACTTCGCGCGGTTCTTCCGCGGCGGCGTCCAGGGCTGCGACGCGGTCTCGGACGGCAGCGGCTCGTGCATGGTCTCGGCGCGGGTGTGCTGCACCGGGGTCGGCGGTACGGCGGGCTGGGAGAGGGTGGGCGCCGGCACCACGGGCGGGGCGCCCTGCGTCGCCTGGCCGGGCCGCGCGGGACCGGGCTGTCCGGAACCGGGCACCGGCTGGCCGGCGATGAGCGCACCGGTGGGCTCGGCCGCAGCAGGGATCAGGGGCTCGCCGCGCTGCGCGTACATCGCGGCGGCGGCGCGCTGCTCGGCGCTGGACTGCGGCGCGGGCACGGTGAACGGCGGCAGATCGAGGTCCTCGGCGATCGCGCTGAGCGCCTCGGCCATGGCGAAACCGTCGACGTAGCGGCGCGCCGGATCACGGTCGGTCGCGCGGGCGACGAACTCGTCGAACTCCGGCGGCACCCCGGCGATCGCGGCCCCGGGCCGCGGCACGTCGTTGTGCAGGCGCTGGTAGGCCAGCGAGATCGCGGTGTCGCCGGTGAAGGGCACCTGGCCGGTGAGCAACTCGTACACGAGGATGCCGCTGGAGTACACGTCGGAGCGGGCATCGGCGTTGCCGGACTCCACCTGCTCCGGCGAGAGGTAGGCCGCTGTGCCGAGGATCACCGACGAGCTGGTCACGGACGCGGCCGCGATGGCGCGGACGAGGCCGAAATCGGCGACCTTGACCTCGCCGCCGTCGGAGATGAGGACGTTCTCGGGCTTCACGTCGCGGTGCACCAGGCCGGCGCGGTGCGCGGTGCCCAGCGCGGTGAGCACGGGGCCCATGACGGCCGCCACCGCGTGCGGCGGCATCGGTCCGCGCTCGCCGAGCAGCTCGCGCAGGGTGCCGCCGGTGACCAGCTCCATCACGAGGAAGGCCAGCTCACCGTCGACGCCCTGGTCGTAGACGGCGACGAGGCCGGGGTCCTTGAGCTTGGCGACGGCGCGCGCCTCGAACTCGAAGCGCGAGACGAACTGGGCGTCGGCCGCGTATTTCGGGTCCATCACCTTGATCGCGATGGGCCGGTCGAGCCGCAGGTCGAGGCCCATGTAGACGGTGGACATGCCGCCACGCGCGATCACCGCATCGATGCGGTAGCGGCCCTCGATGCGGGCACCGATCAGCGGGTCGCGCGGGGTGTTCACCTTCTCGGGGTCCTCTCGGTGCGTGCGGTATCGACAGTTCAGCCTAGCGACCCCGGGGGTGGATGGGCCGAATCCGCGGGCTGGGTACAGTGTGACGGTGAGCTCCGTCCCCTATCTCAGCGACGATCTGCTGCCCGAGGGCACCGCGACCTACAACCTCGCCACGGTTGCGAAGGGTCTCGGCGTGTCGCAGTCGAAGGTTCTGCAGCTGCTGCGGGACGGGCAGCTGATCGCCGTCCGGCGCGGCGGCGACTTCCACGTCCCTCGGCTGTTCTTCGGCGAGGTCGACGGGCGCTTCTCCATCGCCAAGCACTTCACCGGTCTGCTCAGCGTGCTGCGCGACGGCGGCTTCGAGGAGGAGGAGATCCTGCGCTGGCTGTTCGAGCCGCAGGACGACCTGAACGACTGCCCCGCCGAGCTGCTGCACACGGACTCCGCGCGCGAGATGATCCGTCGCGCGCAGTCGATGGCGTTCTAGCGACGCCCGGATCCGGCCGGCGCG
This sequence comes from Tsukamurella sp. DT100, assembly GCF_049844855.1. Classification (NCBI taxonomy): domain Bacteria; kingdom Bacillati; phylum Actinomycetota; class Actinomycetes; order Mycobacteriales; family Tsukamurellaceae; genus Tsukamurella; species Tsukamurella sp. DT100. The sequence continues at coordinate 347,762 of NZ_JBNCLV010000001.1, read as the reverse complement.
GGCGCGGCGGATCTCCGCGCTCCCGAGGAACGACGTCGAGTGTGCTCGTCCTTGCAGGGTATGCGGATGTTGCATACCCGGATATGTGCAGTTCAGGGTGCACTTCTGCTACGTAGGGTATGCCGAAACCGCATAGCTCTGGGGCTCATGACAAGTGGTCGACAACCGCGCGGGCCTGCGGCCTCACGTCCGGCCGGTTCAACAGTTCGACCCGCCGGCTCCGGGACCACACCCGCACTGGAACGGCCTCGAACCCGTCGAGTCGCGGCCCCGTCACCAGGGCGACGGCGAGATCGGACTCGCCGGAGCGCAGCGCCGCGACCGGGTCGTCCACGATGACCTGGTGGATCTGCAGCTCGCGCTCCCGGTTCCATCGCGTGATCTTGCCCTCCAGATGGTCGGGTAGGCCGATCTCGGCGGTACGGCTGATGGTGACGGACCGCCGCGCAGTGCCGCTCAGCGCGTTCAGTTCGTCGATGTCCGCGACGATCCGTTCGATGATCGCGAGCGCCGGGAGACCGGCCGGCGCCGGTGAGGCGCCGCCCGGCCCGCGCTCGAACAACGCGAACCCCAGCGTGCGTTCGGTCGCGGAGACGTACCGCGTCACGGTGGACTGCGCGATCCCGTGCGCGCGTGCGGCCATGTTCATGCTGCGCGTCCGGGCGAGTGTCGCGACCACCCGGAACCGCTCGATATCCGACATGTCCGGACGGTAGCCCCGAGCACCGACACGTCGGGGAACGACGTGTCGGGTGGGTGCGGCGATGCTCGGCGCGGGCGGGGCTGCGCGGAGGGCCGACGGGTGCCGCGCTCGGACCGCCGAGCGATGCTCGGTATGCCGAATCCGCATAGCTCCACGTCATCGCGACGCTCTGACCTGCGCATTCGCGGTATGCCGCATAGCCCGTTCCAGGCGACACGTCACCACTTCCGGCTGGGCAGGTCCGTTCCTACGCCTGCCCGCCCGCTCTCGCGGAGCTCGCGCCTACACCGCGGGTGCGAGGCCGAGCTTCGGCCGCACCTTGAGCGGGTCAGGGCCCAGCAGGGACCAGCCGGCCAGCGCGCCCAGCGCCACGGCCAGCGCGACGTTCCACAGCGAGTACAGGCCGATGGACCCCGTGGGCATGAAGACCACCATGAGCCACACGGACAGGCCCGCGATGATCGCCAGCGTGCGCCGCGACCAGGTGAACGCGCCCGCCACCGCCAGCGGCCACGTGTAGTACCAGGGCAGCGACGCGGGGGAGAGCACGCACACGGCCAGCAGGCCCAGCAGGATGCCCATCACGTTGCGCCGCTCGTTCTGCCGGAACCGCCACCACAGCACCACCAGGGTGAGCGCGAGCAGAACGATGCCGAGGGCGCGGGTCACCACCAGGATCGGCGCCAGGTGCAGGTCCGTGAACGGGGCCGCGAGGAAGGCCGTGATCTGCGCGAGCGCGGTCGGCAGGGTGATGTAGTTGATGATCTTGATCGAGCCGGCGAGCGCCGTCATCCACCCCAGCCCGACGCCGGCGATGACGGTGAACGCCGCGAACAGCGCGACGAAGGCACCCACCGAGGCGGCCAGCACCGCGCCGAAGGCCTTCGCGGGCGATTCCTGCGGGTTCGTCTCGCGTCGGTGGTGGAACCAGATCCACACAACGAAGGGCAGTGCGATCGCCGCGGTGCCCTTGACGGCGACCGCGGTCACGATCACCGCGACCCCGAACAGGTGCCGCCGGTCGAGGACGAGCGCGATCCCGGCCACCATGAGGCCCACCATGAGCGTCTCGTTGTGCACGCCGCCCACGAGATGCACGACGACCAGCGGGTTGAGCACCGCGAACCACAGCGAGACGGCGGGTTTGGCGCCGAAGTGCCGGGCCAGCTTCGTCACGCCCCATACCGAGAGGGCGATGCCCGGGAGCATGGCGAGCCGCAGCGCGATGACCCCGGCGAGCACGTTGTCGCCGCACAGCTGCGTGATCCACTTGGCGATGAGGATGAACAGTGGGCCGTAGGGTGCGGTGGTCGTGGTCCAGATGCCGCTCACGTCGTCGAGCAGGCCGTTCGGGTTCACGACGGGGCCGTCCACGTACGGGTCGAAGCCGTCGCGCAGCAGCGCGCCCTGCGCGAGGTAGGAGTAGGCGTCGCGCGAGTACAGGGGGACGGCCACAAGTAGTGGCACGATCCACAGGGCGACGGTGCCGGCGACCTGCGGGACCTGCAGCCGGCCGCCCAGCGCGGCGCGGCCCAGCCGGATCCACGCGATCACCAGCAGCGCGATCCCCGTCCAGAACAGGATCGAGCTCAGCACCAGGCCGTGGCCGAAGCGCAGCCACGACAGGTGCGCCGCCTCGAGGGTGGTGTCGTGCACACGGATCGCGCCGGCGCCGAAGCTGCCCACGGTCGTCAGGACGGCGCCGACGAGCCCGAGCAGGGCGGGGCGCCCCTCGGGCGAGCGGAGGAACGTGCTGTAGCCGCGCAGCGCGGACTGAACTGATCCGGACATCCCCGCCAGTCTAGTGAAGGGCCGGGCGTCAGCCCGCGCTTCGGTCGCGGCTCAGCGCGCCCAGCAGGTTCCAGGTGCGGCGTTGATCTTCGGGGCCGCCGAGATCGGTCTGCGTGGCGAAGATCTCGGTGGCGCCCGCGTCGACGTACTCGCTCAGCCGCCGCCCGACGTACTCCTCGTCGCCGATGACGGCGAGCTCGATCGGGTGGGCGATCCCCTCCGCCCCGAACACCGATCGGTACGACGGCACCGTCGCGTAGAAGTCGAGGGCCGGCCGCACGGCGTCCCGGACCCGGTCTGCCTCGTCGGTCACCACGACGACCACCCCGGCCACCACTCGGCGCGGGGCGCCGCCGGAGCCCTGGAGCAGCCCGGGGACGATGCGCTCCGCGATGGTCCGCGGCCCCGTGAGGAACGGGATCGTGCCGTCCGCGAGCTCGCCCGCCGCACGCAGGGACTGCTCGCCCAGGGCCGCCACGAGGAGCCCGAAGCCACCGCCGCCCGCGATCGCCGACGGTGCCGCGGTGCGCGCGATCACCTGATCGCCGGCGTGGTCGACGACGCCCGTCGCGCGGAAGTCGTCGAGCACGGCGAGCGCCTCGCGGAGGTGACCGATCGGGCGGTCCACGCCGACGCCGAAGGTCGGCCGGTCGCGGTCGGGTCCGGCGACCCCGACGCCGAGCGTGAACCGGCCTCCGCTCGCGGCGTTCGCGGTCTGCGCCTGGCCGGCCAGCACGAGCGGGTGACGTGGACCCAGCGGCACCACCGAGGTGCCGACCCGCAGGCCCGGAACCTGCGCGCCGACCACGGCCGCGAGCGTCGGCGCGTCGTGGTCCTGGCGCTGACCGAACCACACCGCGGGCACGCCGAGCCCGTGCACGGTGCGCGCCTGGTCGACGATGTCGCCGACGTGGTCGACCGCGTCCGCGCGCTGCCACAGCGCGACGCCCACGTCGACGGGGAGCCTGGAGACCATGCCAGCAGCCTGCCCCCGTCGCGCGCCCGCCGCCAGGGTTGCGACCCCGCTGATCCTGGGGATCCCGCGGCTACAGCCCCGCGTACACGGCCACGGGGCCGCCCTCCAGGACGTGCACGGCGACGGGGGTCTCGAAGATCTCGGTGAGCAGCTCGCCGGTCATGATCTCCGACGGTGCGCCCGACGCCGCGATGGTGCCGTTCTTCAGCGCCACGATGCGGTCCGAGTAGGCGGCCGCGAAGTTCAGGTCGTGCACCACCAGGATGATCGTCTTGCCCAGCTCGTCGGCCGCGCGGCGCAGGCGCCGCATCATGCCCACCTGGTGGCGCATGTCGAGGTTGTTGAGCGGCTCGTCGAGCAGGATCACGTCGGTGTCCTGCGCGAGGGTCATCGCGACGTAGGCGCGCTGGCGCTGGCCGCCCGAGAGCTCGTCGAGGAAGCGGTCCGAGAGCTCCGTCAGCCCCAGGAAGCCCAGGGCCTCGTCGACGTGCCGCACGTCCTCCGCCGTCATCCGGCCGCGGCTGTGCGGGAACCTGCCGAAGGCGACGAGGTCGCGCACCGTCAGGCGGGCGTTGACGCCGTTCTCCTGCCGGAGGATGGCGAGCTTGCGCGCTACCTCCGTCGGCTTCATGGTGCGGATGTCGGTGCCCTCGAGCAGCGCCGTGCCGGAGTCCGGCGTCAGCAGGCGGCCGAGGATGGTGAGCAGCGTCGACTTCCCGGCGCCGTTGGGCCCGACGAGCGCCGTGACGCCGCCGCGGGTGAACTCTCCGGAGACCGGGCCCAGCACGACGGTCTCGGCGTACGTCTTGGTGAGGTCCGTGAACGCGATCGCCGGGATCGTCTCGGTCAGATTCTGGGTGGTCACATCGTCCCCCTTCGGCGGAACAGCATGGCGAGGAACAGGATTCCGCCGACGAACTCGATGATCACCGTGAGCATCCCGTTGGCGTAGAAGATGTTGTGCAGGATGAACTGCCCGCCGGCGAGCAGGATCACGCCGAGCAGGAAGGCCATCGGCAGCGTCGCGCGGTGCCGCCAGTCGCCGGCCAGCTGGTAGGCGAGCGTGGCGATGATGAAGCCGAAGAACATCATCGGGCCGACGAGCGCGGTGCTGATCGACACCAGGACGGCGATGAGGACCAGCGCCAGCGTGAGCTCGCGCTGGTGGTTCACCCCCAGGCCCATCGCGGGATCGCGGCCCAGCAGCAGCACGTCGAGCACGCGGCGTCGCCGCCAGACGATGACGCCCACCACGATGCAGGTGACGGCGGCGATCGGCAGCAGGTCCGCGTTCACCGCGGTGAGCCGGCCGTACAGCTTGATCGAGAGCGCGTCGAACTCGGTGGGGGAGAGCAGGCGCTGCAGGAACTCGGCGAAGGCGCGGAAGGCAAGGCCCAGCACGACGCCCGCGAGGAGCAGCAGGAACAGGCTCGCGAAGCGGCCTGAGAACAGCCAGCCGTAGAGCACGGCGGCGAACATCACCATGGCCGCGGTCTGGGCGACGAACTGCGGCACCGAATCCCCGTTGTCGACGAACTTGCCGCCCACGATGTACACGCCCACCGTCTGGATCAGCACGTACAGCGAGTCCAGCCCGATGATCTGCGGCGTCAGGATCCGGTTGTGCGTCACGGTGTGGAAGAGCACCGTCGAGAGGGCGCCGCAGAAGGCGGCGATGAGGATGGCGGTGGCGGTGCGCAGGCGCCGCTCGAACGACAGCCCGAACTGGAAGTCCCAGCGCAGCACGTCGTCCGCGCCGGTGCGCATCAGCAGGTAGACGGCGAGGCACGCCGTGGCGAGCGTGGCGGCGATCGCCATCCGGGCGCGCCAGCCCACGCGGCTCGTACTCCCGGCCACCGCGGGGGCCGAGACGGCCTCAGAGAGCGACACGGTTCCTCCTCGTGAGCAGGATGGACAGGAACGTGACGGCGCCGACCACGCCCATGATCACGGACACGGGGATCTCCATGGGGCGCACCACGACCCGGCCGATGAGGTCGCAGCCCACGATGAGGACGGTGGCGAGCACGGCCACCCAGGGGAGTCCGCTGCGCACGTCGTCGCCGCGCAGCGCGCTGATGATGTTCGGCACCACGAGGCCGAGGAACGGGATGAAGCCGACGACCACGCTGGTGACGCCGGAGGCCAGCGCCACCATGGTGACGCCGATGCCCATCGTGAGCCCGTAGCGCAGCCCGAGCGACGTCGCCACGTCCTTGCCGAGCCCCGCGATGGTGAAGTAGTTCGCCAACAGGAAGGTCGCCACGGCGATGATCGCGACGGCCCACAGCGGCTCGTAGAAGCCGCGCACGATGTGCGCGAAACCGCCGGAGCGCCAGCTCACCACGGCCTGCAACAGGTTGGCGCCGATCGCCAGATAGGTGGTGATGGCGCTGACCACGGCGCCCAGCATGAGGCCCACCAGCGGCACGATCGCGGAGCGCCGGGCCCGGATCCGGGAGATGAAGCCGAGGAAGACGAGGGTGCCGAGGAACGCGGTCGCCGTGGCGGCGATCATCCGGACCATCGGCGATGCGCCGGGGATGTAGAGCATGCACAGCAGCACGCCCAGGCCCGCCCACTCGGCGGTGCCGGCGGTGGTCGGCTCGACGAACCGGTTCTGCGTGAGCCGCTGCATGATCACGCCGGAGAAGCTCATCGCGAGGCCCGCGAAGACCAGGGCCGCGGTGCGGGGGACGCGGGAGATGAAGAACATGCGCCACATCTCGTCGTCGCCGGCGAGGAGTCCGGCGAGGGTGATGTGGTACTCGCCGGTCATCAGCGAGGCGAACAGCAGTGCCACGCACGCGAGTGCGAGCAGGGGGAGCGTGACGCGACCCAGGCGGGTCCCCTTCCGGGGACCCGCCTGGGGAGGTGCGTCGGTGTGCGTCGCCGTCACTTCTTCGCGGCGATGGCCTCGGCCAGCTTGGCGTAGTTCTCGCCGTAGTCCTGGATGCCCTCGCGGATGTAGAAGTCGTTGTCCAGGTAGAAGATCCGGTCCTTCTGCTGGAACTCCACATTCGCGAAGGCCTGCTGCGCCTTGAAGGTCTCGGCCGCGGTCTGCGGCTTGCTGCCGTCGGTCGGCGGGACGGCGGCGTCACGGTCCATGACGATGACCCACTGCGGGTTCGCCTGGGCGATGGCCTCGGGCGTGAGGCCCGAGTTGGTGTGATGGTCGCCGGCCTGGCCGCCGAAGACGTCCTTGAGGTTCAGCGGGGCGATGAAGGGCTGCATGCGCTTGGCGCCGTTGTCGATCTTGCCGCCGTTGACGATCGAGAGGAAGACGCTCTGGCCGGTGGCCTGCGCCTTCGCCGCGTCGAGGCTCTTGTCGAAGTCGGCGACGATCTGCTTCGCCTGCTCGTCCTTGCCGAAGATCTTGCCCAGGGTGATCGTCGAATCGCGCATGGTCTCGACGCGGCCCTTGGGCGCGCCGTCCTCGGCGGCGATGTCGATGAAGGCGGCGCCGGTCTTCTCGGCGATCTTCTTGATGTCGCCCTCCGCCTTGGCGAACCGGTAGCCGCCGATGATCAGGTCGGGCTTGACGTCCTCGATGACGTCCAGCTTCGGCTCCGCGTGGGTACCCGTGTCCTTGATGTCCGCGTTGGAGATCCAGTCGCCCAGCACGCTCTTGGCGAACAGGCCCTTGGGGATCGCGACGGGGGTCACGCCCATGGCCTTGACGGTCTCCGCGCTCGTGTTGTCGAGGACGACGACCCGCTTCGGGTTCTTGGGGACCTGCACCTCGCCCTTGTTGGTGCTGACGGTGATCTTCTCGCCGGCGGCGGGCTTGTCCTCATCGGCGCTGGTGGTGGAGCAGCCGGCGAAGACGAGGCCGGTCGCCATCAGCGCGGCCGCGACGGGCGCGGCCTTGCGGAAGCGGGTGAACATGCGGGGTGACTCCTTCTCGTACTTGCTGCAAGACGGGCACCGTAAGCCATCAGTAAAGAGGCTTAGGTAAACGGAACCATACCCAGGGGTGGCTAGGTTTGCCTAACCCTGCTGACCGCGATCAGGCCGCGCGGTCGACGAGGACCGCCGCGAGCCGGGCCAGGACGGGCCGCGCACCGTCGTCGATGGGCGCCTCCGCCAGGGCGGACGTGGCCCGGGCCGTGAGCTCCTCCACCCGCGCCTGCATGGCCGACGGTGCCCCCGTCTCCCGCAGGGCGGCCCGGGCACGCTCGACGCCCGCGTCGTCGAGGTTGGTGCCGACGAGGGCGCGCAGCTCGGCCGCGGCGGCGCCGCCGGTCGCGAGGGCGTGCGCGAGCATGGGGGTGTGCTTGCCGGAGCGCAGGTCGTCGCCCGAGGGCTTGCCCGTGACGGCCGGGTCGCCGAAGGCTCCCAGCAGGTCGTCGCGCAGCTGGAAGGCGACGCCCAGGTCGACGCCGATCTCCCGCAGCGCCGCGATCGTCGCGTCGGACGCCCCGGCCAGCGCCGCGCCCACGTGCAGCGGCCGCTCCACCGTGTAGCCGGCGGTCTTGAACCGGACCACGCGCTCCGCGGCCTCCTCCGACTCGTCCCGCGAGGCCTCGCTGACGATGTCGAGCAGCTGGCCGCCGAGCACCTCGGTGCGCATCGCCGCCCACGCGCGCGCGGCCCGCAGGTAGCGCTCGGGGGCCAGGCCGGCGCCGAGGAACATGTCGTCGGCCCAGGCCAGCGCCAGGTCGCCCAGGAGGATCGCCGTCGCCTCGCCGAACTTCTCCGACGAGCCCGACCAGCCCCGCTCGGCGTGCAGCTGGGCGAACTCGCGGTGCGTCGTCGGGAAGCCGCGCCGGGTCAGCGAGGCGTCGATGATGTCGTCGTGGATGAGGGCGCACGCCTGCACGAACTCCAGCGACGCGCACGCCCGGAGCGCGGCCCGGGCGACGTCACCGTCGGCCTCCCCGCCGCCCGCCAGCCACCCCGCCCAGGCGAACGCGGGCCTAATACGCTTACCGCCGCGCAAAACGAAGCGCTCCAGCCCCGCGGTGGTCTCCACGAACACCGGGCCGACGGGTTCGACCAGGTCACGGCGCTCGTCGAGGAAGGATTCGAGGGCCGGCTGCACGGCCGCCGCGATGTCCGTCAGGGAGGTCTGGGGCGGGGCGACGGGCAGCGTCATACCTGGAAACCTATTCTTAAGGGCGTGAGTGAACAAAGCCGGACCGTACTCGACCGACTCGACGCCGTGCGCGCGAGCGGCCGAATGCCGTTCTCGGTCGAGTTCATGCCGCCGCGCGACGAGGAGGGCGAGGCCCGGCTGTGGCGCGCCGTCCGTACCTTCGAGCGGATGGACCCGGCGTTCGTCTCGATGACCTACGGCGCGGGCGGCTCGACGCGCGACCGCACCGTCCGCGTGACCGGCGAGATCGCGGAGACCACCACGCTGCTGCCGGTGGCGCACCTGACCGCCGTGAACCACAGCATCTCGGAGCTGCGCGCCCTCATGGGCTCGTACGCGGACCGCGACGTGCGCAACGTGCTCGTGCTGCGCGGCGACCCGCCCGGCGATCCGATGGGCAAGTGGGTGCGGCACCCCGAGGGGCTCAAGTACGCCAGCGAGGTCGTCGAGCTGGTGCGCGAGCTGGGCGACTTCCACGTGGGCGTGGCCGCCTTCCCGGAGGGGCACCACCGCTCGCCCGACCTGGACACCGACGTGCGGTACTTCGCGAACAAGCTGCGCGCGGGCGCCGACTACTCGATCACCCAGATGTTCTTCGACGTCGACGACTACCTGCGGCTGCGCGACGCCGTGGTGGCCGCCGACCCGGAGCAGGGCGCGAAGCCGCTGATCCCCGGGATCATGCCGATCACGTCGTTGAAGTCGGTGGTCCGCATGGCCGAGCTGTCGAACGCGAAGATCCCCGACGCGATGCGCGCCGAGCTGCGCGCCGCCGCGGGCGACGGGCCCGAGGAGGACCGCGCCGCCGTGCGCGCCGTCGGCATCGACATCGCCACCCGGATGGGGGAGCGGCTCATCGCCGAGGGCGCCCCGGCGCTGCACTTCTGCACCCTGAACTTCGCGAAGGCCACCTCCGAGGTGCTCGAGAACCTCGGGATGCTGCCGGTCGGCGTCTAGCGGTTGAGCTTCTCCCGCAGCCACTGGGGCAGCTCGATGAGCGACTCGGGCTCGTCGGACTCCTGACCGGGCTTCGGGCTGCGGTCGCGGCGCACGTAGGCGGCGCCGGCGACGATCGCGGCGGCGAGGAACGAGGTCAGGGCGGTGATCCACGCCCACGTGGTGAACGAGGCGATCGACGGGTCGGCGTACTCGGCCTCGGCGGTCAGCGCCGCGGACGTGCCGGCGTTGAGCGTCCAGGTCACCAGGTCGTCGGCCTCCTGTTGGCCGTTCGTGGCGGTCACCGGGCCGGGGAACTGCAGTTGGACGACGATGACCGCGGAGTTCGGCGCGAGCGACGACAGGTCGGCCGTGCCGGAGAGGATCACCGTGCCGCCGGTGCGCTGCACCCGCATCTTGATCGATGCCGCCGACGTGTCGAACGCCTGCGAGACCACGTCGCCGACCTGATTGAACTGGCCGAAGGTGATCTCCTGGAAGATCATCTGCGTTCCGACCTTGCCGTTCGAGTCGTACGCCTTGACCTCCGCGAGGCCCTTCAGCTCGCCCGGCGCCGCGATCTGCGGGCCCTGCGGGTTCGACGCCGGCGTCTGCGCGGCGACGATCTTGCCGGACATCCGGTCGCCCTTGCCGGGGCCGGCGCACGCCGCGGGGGCGGCGACCAGCAGCAGGACCGCCAGGGCAGCGAGCATCCTTCGGAGTATCACGGTCGCCATCGTGCCAGGTGTCCCAGGTCGCGGGCGAGCAGCCGCGCCGCGATCCGCCCGCTCGATCCGTTCACGCCGCCGCCCGGATGCATCGACGCGCCCGCCAGCGCCAGGCCCGGCGCGCCCGGCACGCGGCCGCCCGCCAGCTCGGGGACCGGCCGGAACAGCAGCATGTTGTGCAGCGCCATCTCCACGTGCATGACGTTCCCGCCGAGCAGCCCGAGCTCCGACTCGAGGCTCGCCGGGGTCTGCACGAAGCGGTGCTCGATCGAGTCGGCGAAGCCGGGCGCCCAGCGCTGCGTCTCGGCGACGATCCGGTCGGCCTCCGCCTCCGCGACGGCGGCCCACTCCTGCCCGCCGCTCAAGGCGTACGGGTACCACTGCGCCCACAGCGTGGTGTTGTGCCGGCCCGCCGGGGCGATGGACGGGTCGAGACCCGAGAAGGTCATCGCCAGCACCGCCGGCCGACGGGGTGCGTCGCCGGCCAGCATGTCGCCGCGGGCGCGCGCCAGGTGCCCGCGGTCGGCGGTCAGCAGGCCCAGCCCGGACTGGTCGGCGAGCTGCACCCCGTCGAAGGCGGGCGGCGCCGTGGTTCCCAGCCGCAGCACCATCCCCACGCCGGGGCCGACCTGGATGGTGCGGCGCCAGCCGGCGATCCGTCCGGCGTCGTAGCCGCCGCGCTCCAGCAGGCCGAGGGTGGTCAGGACGTGGCAGCCCGCGAGCACGGTGCGGGCCCGGACGGTCCGCGCACCGTCGGGCCCGCCGACGGTGACCTCCCACTCCCGGCCCGCACGGCGCAGGGCGGTGACGGGGGAGCCCAGCGCGACGGTGGCCCCGTCGGACGTCAGGCGGGAGAGGAGGGCGGCGGTGAGCGCGCCGCTGCCGCCGACCGCCCGGCCCGGCGGGAGGGTGTGCAGGAGGGCGGCGAAGCCGATCATGGGCGCGGTGCCGGGCTCGCTCATCGCGGGGCCGGACTGGGCGCCGAACCAGGCGAGCGCGGCCTTGAGGCGCTCGTCGTCGAAGTACTCGTCCAGCAGCTGATCGCCCGAGGCGAGGTAGGTGCGCGACATCTGTGTGAGGCTCGCGCGCCCCTTCGTGGGCCAGAACGCGCGGCCCAGCCGCGGGGCCGTGGGGGAGGAGCCGAAGGCGGCCATGGTCGCCTTCGCCCGGGGCGTCCACTCCGCGACGAACCGACGGTACGCCGCCGCCTCCCGGGCGCCGCAGGCCGCGGCGATGGACTCGGCGGTGGCGCCGAGGTCCCGCCGGAAGACGATCGGCGGGGCCAGCGTTCCGGGCGGGGTGGGCGCGAAGGCCCACGGGTCGCAGTCCAGGTAGCGCAGCCCGTGCGCCGCGAGGTCGAGCTCCTCCGCGATGCCGGTGTGCCGGAACATCAGGTGCGCCGACGAGCCGCGGTCCACGCGGTAGCCCGGGAACCGTTCGACGGTGCTGACCGCCCCGCCCGGCACGACATCGGCCTCGAAGACGGCCACGGACCGGCCCTGCGCCGCGAGGTACGCGGCGCCGACCAGCGCGTTGTGGCCGGACCCGACGACGGCGACGTCGACTTCGCGCGCGCTCACCGTGCCGGCGGCGGGGTGAAGGGCAGGTCGTGGCCCAGGACGGCGAACGGCCGCGGGTCTCCGGAGAAGCGGAAGTCGCGGAGCACGTCGTAGAAGCCGGTGCGGCGGTAGAGCCGCCAGGCGCGGTTCTGCTCGGCGGCCACCTCGGGGGTGGAGAGCAGGACCCGCGGCTCGGGCCGGTCGGCGAGCAGGGCGCCGAGCAGGGCCGAGCCGACGCCGTGCCCCTGCGCCGCGGGGTGCACGTGCAGCTCGGTGAGCTCGAAGTAGTCGGCGGCCACCGCCTCGATCTGCTGCTGCGTCAGCCCGCGCCTACCCAGCCCCACGCGGAGCTGCCGGTTCCACCACTGATCGCCCGCGCCGCTGTAGCCGTAGGCGATGCCCACCAGGTGGTCGACGATGCGGCCGTCCTCGGTGCGGAGCGCCTGGACCGCGCCGAACGCGGCGTAGCCGGGCCGGTTCAGGTGCTCGCGCCACATGGGAAGACGGTGCGATTCCGTGCCGGCCGGGTAGTCCATCGCGGCCACGTAGATCTGCAGGGCGGCGGGCAGCCACAGCGTGGCGTCCTGCGGCGACAGGACGTGGATCCGTGGTTGCTGCGTCGGCACTGCGGTCACGGCTTCCTCTCCCTTGACGTCTCGCACACTCACGCTATATTAGAGGTGATCGAATGATTGTTCGATCACGGACCATCGGATTGGCGCACACGTTCTGGCGCCGGGGCTTCGGTCGCCGATCCCGGTCCGCCGGGCGGGACTGGCGCGGAACGAGGGAAGCGTTACGTGTCAGTCCCGTCCGGTACAACTCGCGGTAACAGGGTGAGAAGGCCCACGGAGCAGGAGGAAGGTCATGGTCGAATCGAAGGCACGGATCGGTCACGTCGGTTCCGGTCGTCGCATGGGTGAGTCGGGCGCGGCCCGCATCCTCGATCGCGCGGACCAGTTCCTCGCCCGGGCCGGCGGCTCGCCGTCCCCGGCCGATCAGTACCGCGATATCTACCACGCCGCCCTGCGCGGCGCGGCCGCCCTGCTGGCCGAGCGGGAGACCGGTGTCCGGCGCCCCACGCGCAACGCCTGGCTTCGGCTCGCCAAGGCGGCCCCCGGCTACGCGGAGTGGGTCGCCTACTTCACGTCGGTCTCCGGGGTCGTCGCGGCGCTCGAGACCACGGCCCGCTCGGTGAGCGCCGAGGAGGTCGCGGTTCTCCACGGTCGCGTGCAGACCTTCCTGAATTCCGTCGAAGCGGATCTGTGCCGGGCTGCATGATTTCTCACAGCGAACGCTCATTCTTCGACGGATGGTGGTCGTGGGGTCGCAAGCCTCGTATCATGAAGGGAGGAGTTGGACCCCATGAGTGCTGAAGGAGGGGAACGTGCCACTCTCCGAGCACGAGCAGCGCATGCTCGACCAGATCGAGAGCGCGCTGTACGCAGAGGATCCGAAGTTCGCGTCGAACGTACGAGGCGGACGGTTCGGTGGCGCTTCGGGTAAGCGCCGCGTCATCGCCGCGATCGGCTTCGCGGTCGGATTGATGCTGCTCATCGCCGGGATGCTGCTGGGCAAGGTCGAGTACACCGTGATCGTCGGCCTCATCGGCTTCCTGCTGATGTTCGGTTCCGTGATCTACGCGCTGTGGTCCGGGCCGGCGTCCAAGGGCCCCCGCGGCACCGTCGATGAGGACGGATCCGTCCGCGCCCGATCGGGACGTGGTCGAGGCGCCCGCGCCTCCGGTCAGTCCTTCGTCGCCCGCATGGAAGAGCGTTTCCGCCGCCGCTTCCCCTGAGTTCGCAACGCTGAAAGAGCCGCCGACCTGATGGTCGGCGGCTTTTTCGTTGCGCTGTGAGCGAAATCAGCGACCGCGCCGCCGTGATCGCCTCGCGGAGTCCGCGCCGCAGCGGTCCGGCCCCGCCGGGCGCTCTGGCCGCGCCGTGTGCAGCGTGCGTGCGCCAGCCGTCGCCTCCGTAGTCGTTGCCGGCTCCTCGGCGAGGATCTGACACTCCCGCGGGCGTTTCTGTCTCGTCATGCCGCTGCAACGCAATGACGAGGCAGAAACACCCGCGGGAGCGGGAGTGATCCGATCGCGGGAGGAGCGTCGTAGCTCAGCCGCTCAGCCGCTCGGCCGACCGCGCAGCCGCTGTTCCGCCGGCAGCTCCGCCCGCCGGCCCGCTGTGAATCCACGGCTCACACGCACACGAGACCGAATCCGGTCTCGTGTGCGTGTGAGCCGTGGATTCACGGATCGGCCCGCGCTCCAGCGTCCCGGCGGGCCGCACCCCACTTCTCCCCACCCCGATTCCCCACATCTCCCCACGGCCCGCCCGCGGGTGATTTCTCATGCCTCATGAGTCCCAGCAGTCGCGCAGATCGCGCGCGATCTCGCGGGTGTGATGAAGTCCGCCACGCCGGGGCGCGCCGCGTCCCCCACTTCTTGCCACGCGACTGACCTGCGCTGTTTCTGAGAATCCGCCGCGAAACGCGCTGCGATGTGGTTGAAAGTGGTGAATGGTGGGGTAATGTGGGGCGCACTGGAGAAAGACGCGCTAGTCTGAAGTCTCGATCCAGTGACAACCCCTCGGGGTAGGCGGGAGGTGGCCGTGATGTTCACGGGTACCTACACGCCGAAGCTCGATGACAAGGGACGGCTCACCCTCCCCGCGAAGTACCGCGAGGAACTGGCGGGTGGGCTGACGATCACGAAAGGACAGGATCGAAGCCTCACGGTGTACCCGAAGGCGGAGTTCGAGCGCATCGCCGAGAAGGCGGATGCCATCGAATGGACCGACCCCGCGGGACGCGCCTTCTACCGCAACTTCTTCGCCAGCTCGGACGATCAGCGTCCCGACTCCCAGGGTCGGATCTCGCTCTCGGCCGATCACCGTCGCTACGCAGGCCTGACCAAGGAATGCGTCGTCGTCGGATCGCGGAGGTTCCTGGAGATCTGGGACGCGGAGGCGTGGGAGCACTACCAGGCACAGCACGAAGACGACTACGCACAGCCGCAGTCCGAATCGCTCAAGGCGATCTTCTGACAACCGCGCACTCGCGCGGCCCGGTCGAGGTGGACCGAGGCCTGCGCCCGAACCGGCCCTGACGTACTTCCCCAACGCCAGGTACGGGTCGGGCGGGGACCCCGCTCCATCCGCCAGAAACCATCGAACGCCATCGTGTGCCCTGGAGGAGTCATGTCCGACGAGTTCTTCGGTCACGTGCCGGTCCTCGCGACCCGCGTGCGTGAGCTCCTCGCCCCGGCGCTGCAGCACGACGGTGCCGTCTACGTCGACGCGACCCTCGGCGCCGGCGGTCACTCGGAGCTCATCCTCGAATCCTTCCCGCACGCCCGCGTCGTCGGCCTCGACCGCGACACCGACGCGCACGCCATCGCCGGCGAGCGACTGGCCCGGTTCGGCGATCGCTTCAACCCCGTCCACACCCGCTACGACGGGATGGCGGACGCCCTCGACGACCTGGGGCTCTCGCGGGCCGCGGGCGGCCCCGGCGTCGACGCGATCCTGTTCGACCTCGGCGTCTCGTCCATGCAGCTCGACCGGGCCGAGCGGGGCTTCGCCTACTCCGTCGACGCGCCCCTGGACATGCGGATGAACGTCGAGGACCCGCTCACCGCGGCCGACGTCCTCAACACCTACCCCCACGGCGACCTCGCGCGGATCCTGCAGCGCTACGGTGACGAGCGGTTCGCGGGCAAGATCGCCTCCGCCGTGCTCAAGGAGCGCGAGAAGGAGCCCTTCACCACCAGCGGCCGCCTCGTCGAACTGCTCTACGCCACGATCCCCGCGCCCGCGCGTCGCACCGGCGGGCATCCCGCCAAGCGCACCTTCCAGGCGCTGCGGATCGAGGTGAACGCCGAGCTCGCGTCCCTGGAGGCCGCGGTGCCGCAGGGTCTCGACGCGCTCGCCGCGGAGGGTCGCATCGTCTTCCTCAGCTATCAGTCGCTCGAGGACCGCATCGTCAAGACCGCGCTGGCCGAACGCACCCGGTCCACCAGTCCGGCGGGGCTGCCCGTCGAGTTGCCCGGCACCGGCGCGACCTTCGAACTGCTCACCCGCGGCGCCGAGCGCGCCACCGACGACGAGATCGCCGAGAACCAGCGGGCGGCGCCCGTGCGCATGCGCGCGGCCCGCCGCCTCGACACCCCCACCGACCGGACCCGCAGCACGAGGAGCGCGCGATGACCGCACCGAACGCGACCCAGGCACCGTCGACTCCGGACACCCGGACCCGGCGGGCGCCCGCGCGGCGCGACGACCGCGACACCTCGCGGCCCCGGTCGAGTTCGGCGCAGCGCGCGCTGGACCGGCGGCAGAAGCGCATCGAGCAGCAGCGGGCGGTCCTCGACGCGGGCGGCTCCCTGCGGGAGACGCCCGCCGAGCGCGCCCTGCGCCGGCACCGCGACGGCGCGGCCTCCGCGGGCCTGCTGGCCCGCCTGCCCCGGCCGGCCGGCGTGGTGCGCCGGGTGCCGTTCGTGCTGGCCTTGATCGCGCTTGTCTGCGCCGGACTGGGCCTGACGCTGTGGCTCTCGACCGGTAGCGCCGAGAACTCCTACGACCTCCGCAAGCGCGAGGCCGTGAACAACTCGCTGGCCGAGAAGAAGGCGGCCCTCGAGCGCGACGTGAAGTCGGGGGAGAGCGCCCCGGGCCTCGCCGAGCGCGCCACCGCGCTCGGCATGGTCCCCGCGGGGACCGTCCCGGTCCTGGTGGGCAAGGAGGGCGGCAAGGTCGTCGTGGTCGGCAAGCCCGCGCCCGCCACCGGCGCGGCCAAGCCCGCGCTCAACCCGCCCGCGCAGCGCACCGGCGACCCGAGCGGCGCCACGTCCGACGGTTCCGGCACGCCGGTCGCCGGGAATCCCGGGCCTGCCCCGGCGGGCGGGGAACAATTGGTCACCATGAACCCCGGCAGCCCGACCGTCGTGAACGCGCCGACGCCCGCACCGTCGGCGGCCACCCAGACACCCGCCCAGACTCCGGCGCAGACCCCCGCCCCTAGCCCGGCCGCGCAGGCGCCGGCCCAGGGGACGGCCCGGTGACGCGCGCCCAGCGCCAGCCGACGAAGACGCGGCCCGCCGCGCGCTCCGGGGCGCAGCGCGGCGCGGCCCCCAAGGCGGGCCACCAGTCCGCTCGCGCCCGCGTCAAGGGCGGTCGCGCCCCCGAGGTATCCACCGCCTTCACCGGTCGCGTCCGCATCGGCGGCTGGGTGATCGTCGCCGTCTTCACCGTCATCGCGGTGTGGCTGGGCGTCGTCCAGTTCGTGCAGGCGCCGGGCCTGTCCGCGAAGGCCGAGAGCCAGCGCCAGGTCAAGGAGGTGCTGCCGGCCGTCCGCGGGTCGATCACCGACCGCGCGGGGCAGCCGATCGCCTTCACCATGGAGGCCAAGTCGCTGACCCTGCAGCCCGTCGCCGTGCGCAAGCAGATCCAGGAGAAGTACGACAAGGACGTCGAGCTGGTCAAGGAGGGCGGCGACGCCGCGAAGGGCGTCACGCCCGTCGGCGTCGACGACCGGCTGCAGCAGATCGCCAAGAAGATCGTCTCCGTCCTCGGCGACGCGGTGAACGAGCAGAAGCTGCTCGAGCAGATGCGCGGCAACGACACCTTCGTCTACCTGGCCCGCGGCGTCGACCCGGCCAAGGCCTCGGCGATCACCGACGAGTACTCCGAGGTCGGCGCCGAGCGGCAGTCGATCCGCAACTACCCCGGCGGCTCGCTGGCCGCGAACATCGTGGGCACCACCGGTTTCGAGGGGCAGGGCCTGATCGGCCTCGAGTCCTCGCTGGATTCGATCCTCGCCGGCACGGACGGCTCGCGCACCTACGACCGCGGTTCCGACGGCGCCATCATCCCCGGCAGCACCCGCGACATCCACCCCGCCGCCAACGGCGCCCGCGTCGTGCTCACGCTCGACAACGACGTGCAGTTCTTCGTCCAGCAGGCCGTCGCGCAGGCGAAGGCGAAGTCCGGCGCGAAGAGCGTGCAGGCCGTCGTGCTCGACTCCAAGACCGGCCAGGTGCTGGCGATGGGCGTCGACAACACGTTCAACCCGTCGCACGGCATGAACAATCAGCCCGATTCGGCACGCACCGGCAATCTCGCGGTGACCACGCCCTTCGAGCCGGGCTCGGTGAACAAGCTGATCACCGCGGTGGCCGCGATCGACGGCGGCAAGACCAAGCCCGACGAGGTGCTGCAGGTCCCGGGGCAGATCCGGATGGCCGGCGTCACCGTCAAGGACGCGTGGGCGCACGGCACCGAGCCGTACACCACGACCGGCGTCTTCGGTAAGTCCTCGAACGTGGGCACGCTGATGCTCGCGCAGCGCGTCGGCGAGAACGCCTTCGCCGACTACGTCGACCGCTTCGGACTCGGCCGCTCCACCGGCGTCGGCCTGCCCGGCGAGTCCGGCGGCGCCGTGCCCGCGCGCAACCAGTGGTCGGGCGGCACCTTCGCCAACCTGCCGATCGGCCAGGGACTGTCGATGACGGTGCTGCAGATGGCCGGCATGTACCAGGCCCTCGCCAACGACGGGGTCCGGATCCCGCCGCGCATCATCAAGGAGGTCGACGGTGCCGCGAACCCCGCGTCCGGCGCCGAGCCGGTCCGCGTGATGAGCTCCGAGACCGCCCGCACCGTGCTCGACATGTTCCGCGCCGCGCTGCAGCGCGACCCGATGGGCTACCAGCAGGGCACCGGCGCGCCGGGCTCGGTCGAGGGCTACCAGATCAGCGGCAAGACCGGCACCGCGCAGCAGGTCGACCCGGTGACCAAGGCGTACTCCAACTCGCTGTACAACATCACCTTCGCGGGCGTCGCGCCCACGAACGATCCGCGCTTCGTCATCGGCCTGATGATGGACGCGCCCACCCGGAGCTCCGACGGCACCGGCGGCCAGTCCGCGGCGCCGCTGTTCCACGACATCGCCTCGTTCCTGCTGCAGAAGTACGGCGTCCCGCTCTCGCCGCCGTCGAAGCCGCTGACGCTGGTGGCCGGTAAGTAGTTAACCGGCGGGTAGGATCTACCGGTGTCCGAATCGACTCTCACCCGCCCCGCCCACCCCCGCGGAGCCACGCCGGCCGAGGTCGCGGCGCAGGTCCCGGGCGTCACCCTCGCGGGTGCCGACGCCGGGGATCTCCGGCTGACCGGGGCCACCGTCCGCGCCCAGGACGCGCGGCCCGGCGACCTGTTCTGCGCCGTCCCCGGCACCGCCACCCACGGCGCGCGGTTCGCCGCCGGCGCGATCGAGGCGGGGGCCGTCGCCGTCCTCACCGATCCCGACGGTGCCGCGCTCCTCGCGGAGGACGGCCACGACGTCCCCGTGCTCCTGCACGACGACCCGCGCCGCGTCCTCGGCCCCGTCGCGGCCGTGGTCTACGGCGCACCGTCGACCCGGATGACGCTCGTCGGCATCACCGGCACCTCCGGCAAGACCACCACCAGCTACCTCGTCGAGGCGGCGCTGGCCGCGGGCGGGAACCCGACGGGCCTGATCGGCACCGTCGGCACCCGGATCGCCGGCGTCGACGTCCCGACCACCCTCACCACGCCCGAGGGCTCCGCGCTGCAGGGGCTGTTCGCGTCGATGGTCGAGCGCGGCGTGACCGCCGCCGTGATGGAGGTCAGCTCGCACGCGCTGGCCCAGAACCGGGCGGGCGGCACCCGGTTCGCCGTCGGCGCCTTCACCAACCTCAGCCAGGACCACCTCGACTACCACCCGACGATGGAGGACTACTTCGCCGCGAAGTCGCTGCTCTTCCTCGGGCCGGGAGCCTGCGAGCGCGCCGTGATCTGCGTCGACGACGAGTGGGGCCACCGCATGGCCGAGCTGCGCCGCGCGTCCGGGCTGCCGCTGGTCACCGTCGCCACCACCGGGCCCGCCGACTGGACCGCGGGCGAGGTCGCCGCGTACTCCGACGGCACCCAGCGGTTCACCCTCAGCGGGCCGGACGGACAGACCTTCTCCGCCGTCGTCGGGCTGCCCGGCGCGTACAACGTCGCCAACGCCGCGCTGGCGCTGGTCATCGCCCACGAGGCGGGCGTCCCGCTCGCCGACGCGGCCCGCGGCATCGGCGCCGTCGCCGTGCCCGGCCGGGTGCAGCGCATCGACCGCGGGCAGGACTTCCTGGCCGTCGTGGACTACGCCCACAAGCCCGCCGCGCTCGACGCGGTGATCGCGACGCTCCGCGGCCAGACCGCCGGCCGGATCGTCGTGGTCGTCGGCGCGGGCGGCGACCGCGACCGCGGCAAGCGGCCGCTCATGGGCGAGGCGGCCGCGAGCGCCGCCGAGCTGGTCATCGTGACCGACGACAATCCCCGCACCGAGGATCCGGCCGCGATCCGCGCCGCCGTGGTGGCGGGCGCGCGCGCCGTGACCGGCGGCGGCGAGGTCCGCGAGATCGGCGACCGCCGCGCCGCCATCGTCGAGGCCGTGAACTGGGCCCGCACCGGCGACGTCGTGCTCGTCGCGGGCAAGGGCCACGAGGCCGGCCAGGAGATCAACGGCGTCAAGCACCCCTTCGACGACCGCGACGAAGTGGCCGCCGCGCTGGAGGCCCGCGCATGATCGAACTCACCCTCCGCGAGGTCGCCGCGATCGTCGGCGGCACCCTGCACGACGTGCCCGACCCCGAGGCCAACGTCACCGGCACCGTCGAATTCGACTCCCGCGAGATCGGCCCCGGCGGGCTGTTCCTCGCCCTGCCCGGCGCCCGCGTCGACGGCCACGAGTTCGCCGCGACCGCGATCGACAGGGGCGCGGTCGCCGTGCTCGGCGCCCGCCCCGTGGGCGTCCCCGCGATCGTCGTCCCGGTCTCCGGCGAAACCGACAACCGCGTCATGGCGCTGGAGAACGACACCGACGGCGCGGGCGCCGCGGTGCTGAAGGCCCTGGGCGACCTGGCCGCGCACTGCACGAAGGCCCTCGCCGCAGACGGGCTGACCGTCGTGGGCGTCACCGGCTCGGCTGGCAAGACATCGACGAAGGACCTCATCGCCGCCGTGCTGCGGCCGCTCGGCGAGACCGTCGCGCCGCCCGGCTCCTTCAACAACGAGATCGGCCACCCGTGGACCGCGCTGCGCGCGACCGCGTCGACGAAGTTCCTCGTCCTCGAGATGTCGGCCCGCGGCGAGGGCCACATCGCCGCCCTCGCGCGGGTCGCGCCGCCGCGCATCGGCGTCGAGCTCAACGTGGGCACCGCGCACCTCGGCGAGTTCGGCTCCCGCGAGGCCATCGCCCGCGCGAAGGGCGAGCTGGTCGAGGCGCTGCCCGCGGACGGGCTCGCGATCCTCAACGCCGACGACGCCGCGGTGGCCGCGATGGCCTCGCGGACCGGCGCGCGGGTGGTGTTCTACGGCACGGGCGAGGCGGAGGTCGCGGCGGCGGACGTGAAGATCGACGCCCAGGCCCGCGCGTCCTTCACCCTGCGCGCCCCGGCGGGCGCCGCGCCCGTCGCGCTCAAGGTCCACGGCGAGCACCAGGTGCACAACGCGTTGGCCGCTGCCGCGGTCGGTCTCGAGTGCGGCGCGACGGTCGCGCAGGTCGCCGAGGCGCTCTCGGGCGCCGGCGCCGCATCGCCGCGCCGGATGGACGTCTTCACCACTGACGACGGCGTCACCGTGGTCAACGACACCTACAACGCGAATCCCGACGCCATGCGGGCCGCGCTCCGCAGCCTCGTCCTCATGTCCGAGCACGACGAGGCGGGGGAGCGGCTGCCCGGCCGCGACCGTCGCCGCACCTTCGCGGTGCTCGGCGAGATGGGCGAGCTGGGCGAGGAGTCGATCGTCGAGCACGATCGGCTGGGCCGGTTCCTGGTGCGGCTCGACATCACGTCGACCATCTGCGTCGGCACCTCCCGCGCCGTGCACGCGCTGTGGCAGGGCGCCGTGATGGAGGGCTCCTGGGGCAGCGAGGCCGTGCGGGTCGACACCCGCGAGGAGGCCGTGGAGCGGCTGCGGGACGAGCTCCGGCCGGGCGACCTCGTTTTGGTCAAGGCGTCGAAGTCCGAGAAGATGTGGGAGGTCGCCGAGCACCTGGGCACGGCGAGCGCGGTCAACAACGAGAACGGGGAGTCACCGAAGTGATCCAGATCCTGTTCGCGGGCGGCATCTCGCTGGCCGTGGCGATCCTGCTCACGCCCGTCCTGATCCGGGTCTTCTCCCGGCAGGGCTTCGGTCAGGAGATCCGCGTCGAGGGGCCGCAGAGCCACCAGAAGAAGCGCGGCACCCCGTCGATGGGCGGCGTCGCGATCGTCGTGGCCCTGTGGGCCGGCTACCTCGGCGCACACCTGCTGGGCTGGAACTCCGGCCCCGGCCCCAGTGCCTCGGGCCTGCTGGTCCTCGGCCTCGCCACGTCGCTCGCGATCGTCGGCTTCCTCGACGACTTCATCAAGGTGCGCAAGCAGCGCAACCTGGGCCTGAACAAGACCGCGAAGACCGTCGGCCAGACCGTCGCGGCGCTGATCTTCGGCGTGCTCGTGCTGCAGTTCCCCAACGCCCAGGGGGTGCGCCCGGCCAGCGAGTTCCTCAGCTACACGCGCGACATCAACACCATCTCGATGGGCGCGATCGTCTTCGTGATCTTCTGCTGGTTCGTCGTCTCCGCGTGGTCGAACGCGGTGAACTTCACCGACGGTCTCGACGGCCTCGCCGCCGGTTCCATGGCGATGGTGCTCGGCAGCTACGTGCTCATCAGCTTCTGGCAGTTCCGCTACGCCTGCGAGACCAAGCAGGTCGCCGGCTGCTACGACGTGCGCGATCCGCTCGACCTGGCGCTCATCGCGGTCGCCGCGGGCGGCGCCTGCCTCGGCTTCCTCTGGTGGAACGCCGCGCCCGCGAAGATCTTCATGGGCGACACGGGCTCGCTGATGCTGGGCGGCCTGCTGGCCGGCCTGTCGATCACCACCCGCACCGAGCTGCTCGCCGTCGTGCTGGGCGCGCTGTTCGTGGCCGAGATGGTCTCGGTGGTCATCCAGATCGCGGTCTTCCGCTCGACGGGCCGCCGCGTCTTCCGGATGGCGCCCTTCCATCACCACTTCGAACTCTCCGGGTGGGCCGAAACCACGGTGATCATCCGGTTCTGGCTGCTCACGGCCATTTCGTGCGGCCTCGGCCTCGTTTTGTTCTACGCCGAGTTCCTCGGCTCCGGCGCGGTCGGCTAGATGGCGACGATCCCCGGCCCCGGCGCGCACGTCCTCGTCGCGGGCGGGGGCGTCACCGGCCCGGCCGTCGCCCGGGCCCTGCTCCGGCTCGGGTCCACGGTCACCGTCGCCGACGGCAAGCCCGCCGCGCGGGAGAAGATCGCGAGCGAGGTGCCGGGCATCGTCGTCGCCGATATCGACGGGCACGACCCGTCCGGCTACGACCTCGTCGTGGTCGCGCCCGGGTTCCGCCCCACCGCCCCCGTCGTGGTGGCCGCCGAGGCCGCGGGCGTCGAGGTGATCGGCGACGTGGAGCTGGCCTGGCGGATCGACCGCGCCGGCGCCTTCGGCGCGCCCCGCGACTGGCTCGTGGTGACCGGCACCAACGGCAAGACCACCACCACGCAGATGCTCGAGGCGATCCTGTTGCACGCCGGCGTGCGCGCCGTGGCCTGCGGCAACATCGGCCGACCCGTCATCGACGCGATCGGCGACGACGCCGATCCGCGCGTGCTCGCCGTCGAGCTCTCGTCCTTCCAGTTGCACTGGGCCCCGTCGGTGCGGCCGCGCGCGGGCGTCGTGCTCAACGTCGCGGAGGACCACCTCGACTGGCACGGCTCGATGGCGGCGTACACCGCCGACAAGGCGCGCGCCCTCGCCGGCGAGCTCGCCGTCATCGGCCTCGACGACCCCGTGGCGTCGGGCCTGCGCGGGGCGGTCACCGTCGGCTTCACCGCGGGAGAGCCCGGGCCGGGGCAGTACGGCGTGCGCGGGGGCTTCCTGGTCGACGGTTCCGGCGCGCCCGTCCTGCCCGCCGACGCGGTCTCGCCACCCGGACCCGCCGGGATCTCGGACGCCCTGGCCGCGACGGCGCTCGCGCAGGCGGTCGGCGTGACCGCCGCGCAGGCGGGGGAGGCCCTCGCCGCGTTCCGGGTGGGCGCGCACCGCGCCGAGCCCGTCGCGACCGTGCGCGGCATCACGTACGTCGACGACTCCAAGGCCACCAACCCGCACGCCGCGCTGAATTCCATCGAGGCGCACGAGCGGGTGGTGTGGGTCGCGGGAGGTCAGCTCAAGGGCGCCGACATCGGGCCGCTCGTGGCGCGCGTGGCGCCGCGGCTCGTGGGCGCCGTGCTGCTCGGACTGGATCGAGACGAAATCGCGGATTCACTCGCGCGACACGCACCGGATGTCCCCGTGGTTCGGGTGTCCTCGGGCGAACATAGTCCTGTGTCTCCTGTGACTAATGATGCGAATCGTTCTGTAGGGACGACTGGGGCTGGCGATGTGCGAGTGTCCGGCGATGCTGATGCGGTGATGGCCGCCGTCGTCGCCGAGGCCTCCCGGATCGCCGAAGCCGCAGCCCGCGACGGTGCGGCGCCGGTGGTGCTGCTCGCGCCCGCCGCGGCCTCGCTCGACATGTTCACGTCGTACGGGCACCGCGGCGACGCCTTCGCCGCCTCCGCCCGCGCGCTCGGAGGCGCCTCGTGAGCCGCGCCGGCAAGGCCGCCGCCGGTTCCGACACCGATTCCGATCTCGCCCCCGGAGGCGTCAACGCCCCCGAGAGCACCGAGTTCGACGCGCAGCCCCAGGAGACGGCCGCGCCGACGACGGGCTCCCGCGGCGCGTCCGCCGCGTCCGCGGCGCGCTCGGGCGCGGACGTCGCCCGCACCGGCGCCTCGCTGCTGCGGGGCGGCGCTGTCGGACTCGCGACGGCCCTGCGCCGCCCGCTCGCGTCCTTCCACCTGGTGCTCGGCCTCACCGCCGTCCTGACGGTGATGGGCCTGATCATGGTGCTCTCCGCGTCGTCCGTCGAGGACATCAGCGCTACCGGATCGCCCTGGGGCAAGTTCACCAGCCAGCTGATCTACGTCGCCCTCGGCGTGGTCGCCTTCGTCTTCGCCCTGTACCTGCGCCCCGCGCTGTTGCGCCGGGTGGCGCTCGGCGGCGTGCTCGTCTCCATCGCGCTGCTCGCGGCCGTGCTCGTACCCGGCGTCGGCACGATGGTCGGCGGCGCGCGCCGCTGGATCGACGTGGGCGGCTTCACCCTGCAGCCCTCGGAGATCGCGAAGGTCGCGCTCATCATCTGGGGTGCGCACCTGCTCGCGGACCGCGGGCGCAAGGGCAACATCAAGGAGCTGCTGCTGCCGCTCGGTCCCGTCGTGGTGCTGATGGCCGCGCTCGTCGTCGCCGAGCCCAACCAGTCGACGGCCATGATCATCGTCGCCATCGGCGCGATGCTGCTCTACTACGCCGGGCTGTCGTCGAAGCTGATCGCCTCGCTGCTGGTCGTCTTCGCCCTGCTCGGCATCTTCTTCGCGCTCGCGGAGGGCTACCGCTCGGCGCGCGTGCAGGCCTGGCTCGGCCGCACCGACGACGCGCTCGGCGCCAACTACCAGTCGAACCAGGCGCGGTACTCGCTCGCCGACGGCGGCCTGTTCGGCGTGGGCCTGGGCAATTCGACGGCCAAGTGGAGCTACCTGCCCAACGCGCACAACGACTTCATCTTCGCGATCATCGGCGAGGAGCTCGGCTACCTCGGCGCCGGCGTGGTCATCCTCATGTTCGGCATCCTCACCTGGGTGGGCATGCGGATCGCCGGCCGGGTCGCCGACCCCTTCCTGCGCCTCATGGCCGCCTCCATCACGACGCTCGTCGCGCTGCAGGCGATCATCAACATGGGCTACGTCGTGGGCCTGCTGCCGGTGACCGGCATCCAGCTGCCCCTGCTCTCCGCGGGCGGCAACTCGGTGATCCTCGTCTTGTTCATGATGGGCCTGCTGGCCAACGCCGCCCGGCACGAGCCGGAGGCGATCGCCGCGCTCGCCGGCGGCCGCGAGGGCCGTGCCGGCCGTCTCCTGCGCCTGCCCAAGCCGCTGCCCTACATCCCGCCGCGCCCCGAGCGCCCGGCCGGCCGCGGGCCGGCGCCCCGGCAGGGCCGTCCGGCGCCCGCCCGGCGTACGCCCGCGAAGGGGCGTACCGCGCCCGCGGCGCCGTCGCCGTACGATCGACACCCGTACGGTGACGAGAGCCTGGGCCGGCGCAGCGCGCTGCGGCGGGACCTCCCGCCGATGCGGCCGCAGGGCCGCGGCGGCGAGCCCTGGCGGGGCGATCGTGCCGGACAGCAGCGGAACGCGCCGCAGCAGCGGCGCCGAGGACAGGAAAAGGGCAGACGGGCGTGGTGAGTTCTTCTCGAGCGGTTTCGGTGGTGGTGGCCGGTGGCGGCACCGCAGGACACATCGAACCCGCACTGGCGGTGGCCGACGCCGTCCGGGCCCAGCGGCCCGACGCCGTGGTCACCGCCCTCGGCACGCCGAAGGGGCTGGAGGGCCGCCTCGTCCCGGAGCGCGGCTACCCGCTCGCCATGATCCCGCCCGTCCCGCTGCCGCGGAAGCCCGGCAAGGACCTGGCGAAGCTGCCCTTCACGCTGACCGGCGCGGTGCGCCGCACCCGGAAGGTGCTCCGCGAGACCGGCGCCGACGTGGTCGTCGGCTTCGGGGGCTACGTCGCCCTGCCCGCCTACCTCGCCGCCCGCAGCATGGGCGTGCCCATCGTCATCCACGAGGCCAACGCCAGCGCGGGCGTCGCGAACAAGGTCGGCGCGAAGCTCGCCACCAAGGTCTTCGCCGCGGTCCCCGGATCCGGCGTGCCCGCCGAGGTCGTCGGCATCCCCGTCCGCGCCTCCATCACCGGGCTCGACCGCGCGGCCCTGCGCGCCGAGGCCCGCGCGCACTTCGGGCTGCCCGCCGACGGGCCGGTCGTGCTCGTGTTCGGCGGCAGCCAGGGCGCCGTCCGGCTGAACGACGGTGTCGTCGGCGCCGCCCGGGACTTCGCCGACGCCGGCGTCGGCGTGCTGCACGCCTACGGCCCCAAGAACTCCGTCGAGGTGGACGTGCCCGGCTACGTCGCCGTGCCCTACCTGTCGCGGATGGACCTCGCCTACGCCGCCGCCGACCTCGCCGTGTGCCGGTCGGGCGCGATGACGGTGGCCGAGGTCGCCGCCGTCGGCCTCCCGGCGGTGTACGTGCCCCTCGCGCACGGCAACGGCGAGCAGGCGCTCAACGCGCAGCCCGTCGTCGCCGCGGGCGGGGGCCTGCTCGTCGACGACGCGGCATTCACCCCGGATCTCGTGCGGGAGACGGTGATCCCGCTCGCGGGAGACGCCGAGCGGCTCGCGGCCATGAGCGCCGCGGCCGGCGGCAGCGGGCACCGGGACGCCGCGGGCACCGTGGCGGCCGCGGCCCTCGCACTGGCACAGGAGAGGCGGACGTCGTGACCGAGTCGACGGGAGCGCTGCCCGAGCGGCTGCAGCGCGTCCACATGGTGGGCATCGGCGGCGCCGGCATGTCCGGCATCGCGCGGATCCTGCTGGCCCGCGGCGGCCAGGTGTCGGGCTCCGACGCCAAGGAGTCGCGCGGCGTCATCGCCCTGCGGGCCCGCGGGGCGCAGATCCAGGTGGGGCACAGCCCCGAGGCGCTCGACCTGCTGCCCGGCGGCCCGACGGTGGTCGTGACCACCCACGCCGCCATCCCCAAGGACAACCCCGAGCTGGTCGAGGCGCAGCGCCGCGGCATCCCGGTGATCCTGCGGCCCGAGGTTCTCGCCGACCTCATGGACGGCTACCGCACCCTGTTGGTCAGCGGCACCCACGGGAAGACCTCCACCACGTCGATGGCGGTCGTGGGCCTGCAGCACTGCGGCGCCAACCCGTCCTTCGCCGTGGGCGGCGAGCTCAACGAGTCCGGCACCAACGCCTTCCACGGCACGGGCGACGTCTTCGTGGCCGAGGCCGACGAGTCCGACGGCTCGCTGCTGCAGTACGCGCCCGACGTGGTGGTCGTCACCAACGTCGAGGCCGATCACCTGGACTTCTTCGGCTCCGAGGAGAAGTACGTCGCCGTCTTCGACGCCTTCACCGAGCGGATCCGCCCCGGCGGCACCCTCGTGGTGTGCCTCGACGACCCGGGCTCGGCGGCGCTGGCGCAGCGCACCCACGCCGCGCTGCGCGCCCGCGGCGTCCGCGTGCTGGGCTACGGCGAGGGCACTCACCGCGACCTCGCGCCCGACGTGACGCTGATCGCGGAGCTGTTGGACTACAAGCCCCGTGCCGAGGGCGGCATGCTCAAGGTCCGCTTCTCCGACGAGAACCGGAAGGTCACCGAGCGGGCGATCCTGCTCTCCGTGCCCGGGAAGCACATGGCGCTCAACGCCATCGCCGCGACGATCGCGGTCGTCAGCACGGGCCAGCCGACCGCGAAGGTGATCGAGGGAATCGAGGCCTTCGGCGGCGTGCACCGCCGGTTCCAACTGCGCGGCACCGAGCAGGGCGTGCGCGTCTTCGACGACTACGCGCACCATCCGACCGAGGTCCGCGCCGTTCTCACCGCCGCGGCGGAGATGGTCGCCAAGCAGGCCGAGCCGGGCCGCGTGATCGTCGCCTTCCAGCCCCACCTGTACTCGCGGACCGAGCAGTTCGCCGCCGAGTTCGCGCAGGCCCTCAGCCTCGCCGATGAGGTCGTGGTGCTCGACGTCTACGGCGCGCGCGAGGACCCGCTGCCGGGCGTCACGGGGGAGCGGATCGCCGAGAAGGTGACCGCCTCCGCGCACTACGTGCCGAGCCAGGCGGAGGTGGCCGGTGTGGTCGCCGGCCTCGCGCGACCCGGCGACGTCGTGATCACCATGGGCGCCGGTGACGTGACCATGCAGGGCCCGACGATCCTCAACACGCTGGCGCAGCGCGGCGCCGAGGCGGGCGCGTGAGTTCTCCCGCGACGCGCAGGCGCGTGCCGGGTCTGCGGCGGTTGCTGCTGATCCTGCTCGCGCTGGCAGTGGTGGCGGGACTCGCTGCGGCGGCGTACTTCTCGCCGGTGCTCTCGGCGCGCGACGTCTCCGTGACGGGCGCGACCAATGCGCCCGCCGATCAGGTCGCGAAGGTGGTGGAGCCGCTCAAGGGGCGTCCGCTGCTGCAGATCACGCCCGGACAGCGCGACGCCTACGCCGCGCAGGTGGTCGCGGTGAGCCCGTGGATCGACCGCGCCACGGTCACGGTCTCGTACCCGTCGACGCTCGTCGTCGAGGTCACCGAGCGCGAGGTCGTCGCCTACGCCCAGCGCCCCGCCGGGACGGTGCTCGTGGACGCCAAGGGCGTGCCCTTCATCAAGGTGGGGGAGCCGCCCATCCTCACGCCCAAGCTCGTCGTCGACGATCCGAAGTCCGACGATCCCGCGACGACGTCCGCGATCGCGGTGCTCCGGGCGCTGCCGCCGGACCTGCACGGACAGGTCGTCGAGATCGGGGCGGATTCCCCGGCGAACGTGCGCTTCGTGCTGCGCGACAAGCGGGTCGTGTACTGGGGCGACGACCAGCGGACGGCGGACAAGACCGCCGCGCTGCGGATGGTGCTGACCCGTCCGGGCAAGGAGTTCACCGTGATCAATCCGGACATGCCGACCACCCGCTGAGGGTGTTCTTCCCCTCACCGAGAACGTTTTTCCCGACACGCCCGCGCGCCTGCGGGGCAAGCGGTGCACTGCCCTCTACCTTGGTTTCAGACCAGCTACTTGACATAACTTTAAGCCTTCTGTTGAGGTTTAGGGTTCGTCTCAGAAGCAACAGACTTCACATCAGGGGAAAGGCGAAACATGACCGCCGCGCACAACTACCTCGCCGTAATCAAGGTCGTCGGCATCGGCGGCGGCGGCGTCAACGCCGTGAACCGGATGATCGAACAGGGGCTCAAGGGCGTCGAGTTCATCGCGATCAACACCGATGCCCAGGCGCTCATCATGAGCGACGCCGACGTCAAGCTCGACGTGGGTCGCGACTCGACCCGCGGCCTCGGCGCCGGCGCCGATCCCGAGGTGGGCCGCAAGGCCGCCGAGGACGCCAAGGACGAG
Source organism: Tsukamurella sp. DT100 (assembly GCF_049844855.1). NCBI lineage: Bacteria > Bacillati > Actinomycetota > Actinomycetes > Mycobacteriales > Tsukamurellaceae > Tsukamurella > Tsukamurella sp. DT100. The sequence continues at coordinate 317,920 of NZ_JBNCLV010000001.1, read as the reverse complement.
ATCGAGGAGCTCCTCAAGGGCGCCGACATGGTCTTCGTCACTGCGGGCGAGGGCGGCGGCACCGGCACCGGCGGCGCGCCCGTCGTCGCCAGCATCGCCCGCAAGCTGGGCGCACTCACCGTGGGTGTGGTCACCCGCCCGTTCACGTTCGAGGGTGCCCGCCGCGGCAAGCAGGCGGAGACCGGGATCGGCTCGCTGCGCGAGTCCTGCGACACCCTGATCGTGATCCCGAACGACCGGCTGCTGCAGCTGGGCGACGTGAACGTCTCCGCGCTGGACGCGTTCAAGAGCGCCGACGAGGTGCTCCTCAACGGCGTCCAGGGCATCACCGACCTGATCACCACGCCCGGCCTGATCAACGTCGACTTCGCGGACGTCAAGAGCGTCATGTCCGGCGCGGGCAGCGCCCTCATGGGCATCGGCTCCGCGCGGGGCGAGGGGCGCGCGATCAAGGCCGCCGAGGCCGCGGTGAACTCGCCGCTGCTGGAGACCTCGATGGAGGGCGCGCACGGCGTGCTCATGTCCATCGCCGGCGGCAGCGACCTGGGCCTGTTCGAGATCAACGAGGCCGCCTCGCTCGTGCAGGGCGCCTCGCACGAGGACGCGAACATCATCTTCGGCACCGTGATCGACGACAATCTCGGCGACGAGGTGCGGATCACCGTGATCGCCGCGGGCTTCGACGGTGCCGCGCCCGCGCGCCGTCCCGTGACCCGCATCGGCGGCCAGCACACCGCCGTCGAGCAGCCCGCCGCCGAGCCCGAGGACGCGCGTCGGGGCAATCCCTTCGACAGCCGCCCGCCGCGCTCGAACGACCCGTTCCCGGCCCGCTCCACCGGCCGCGAGACGCGCTCGGACGACGACTTCGACCTCGACGTCCCGTCGTTCCTGCAGAACCGCCGCTGAGGAATTCGACTCCGACGGCGCTCCCGGCTCTGCCGGGGGCGCCGTCCGTAGTCTTGAGCCATGACTGATCCCGCGAACGCTCCTGTCTCTGCGGCCCGTGTCCGGCGGGTGACCACCACCCGCGCGGGCGGCGCCTCGCAGGCCCCGTACGACACCTTCAACCTCGGCGATCACGTCGGTGACGACCCGGCGGCCGTCGCCGCGAACCGGCTCCGTCTTGAGCGGGAGATAGGCGTCGAGCCGGGCCACGTGGTCTGGATGGAGCAGATCCACAGCCGGACCGTCACCGTCGTCGACGGTCCGCGTGCGGAGCCCGTGGAGGCCACCGACGCGCTCGTCACGACGGTGCCCGGCCTCGCTCTCGCCGTCCTCACCGCGGACTGCGTCCCGCTCCTGCTCTCGGACGACGAGGCGGGCGTGCTCGCCGCGGTCCACGCGGGCCGCGTCGGCGCCCGGATCGGCATCGTGCCCGCCGTCGTCGAGGCGATGCGCGACCTGGGCGCCCGCCCGGAGCGGATCGGCGCCTTCCTGGGCCCCGCGGCCAGCGGTGCCAAGTACGAGGTCCCGGCATCAATGGCGGCCGACGTCGAGCAGCATCTGCCGGGCAGCCGGTGCCGCACCGAGAAGGGCACCGACGGGCTGGACCTGCGGGCGGGCATCCGTCGTCAGCTGCAGGGACTGGGCGTCGCGGCGGTCGCGCAGGACCCGCGGTGCACGATCAGCGACCCCACGCTGTTCTCGCATCGACGGGGCGCTCCGACAGGGCGCCTGGCCTCGGTGATCTGGATCGACACGGCGAAATGACATCGATGGGATTCGTGCGCGTGTCGGAACCACCATTCGCCCGTCTTCCCCACTAATCTCACTTCCATAACGACAGTCACAACCGTCACACCAGCCCATGCAGGCGCCGAGGAAGGGCAAAGATGAGCACTCTGCACAAGGTCAAGGCGTACTTCGGGATGGTTCCGCTGGATGCCTACGACGACGGATACGTCGACGAGGGCACCCCGCAGCCGCGCGGCCGCCGCAGCCTCGACGACGAGTTCGACGACTACCGCGGCGAGCGCGGATACGCCTACGACGGCCGCCGCGCGGACGAGTACGACGCGTACGAGCCCGCCTACGCGGATTCCTACGACGCCCGCGGCGCCTCCTACGACGACCGCTACGACGCCGGCTACGAGCGCGGCTACCGCGAGCCCGCCCGGGCGCCGCTGCCGCGCCTGGAGCCGCTGCGGGACGTCTCGCGCACCGCCGCCCCGTCCACCCGCGGCGCGCTGGCGATGGACACCCGCGCCGACGTGCTCAGCCAGGAGAACCCGATGTCGCGCATCACCACCCTGCGTCCCACCTCCTACGAGGAGGCGCGCACGATCGGTGAGCGGTTCCGCGAGGGCATCCCGGTGATCATGGACCTGACGGCGATGGACAACGCCGACGCCAAGCGTCTCGTCGACTTCGCGGCCGGCCTGACCTTCGCGCTGCACGGCTCCTTCGACCGGATCACCACCAAGGTGTTCATGCTGGCCACGGCCGATGTGGACGTCACGGCGGAGGACCGGGCGCGGATCGCGGAGACCGGTTTCTACAACCGCTGACGGATTCGGGCAGACTGGTACCCGTGCAAGCGTTCTGGCTGACCATCGTCGCCCTCCTGTCGATCTACTCCTTCCTCCTGCTGATCCGGCTCGTCATCGAGGTGGTGAAGTCCTTCGCGAGGGAGTGGTTCCCGACCGGGATCCTCGCGATCCTGTTGGAGGCGCTGTTCACCGTCACGGATCCGCCGCTCAAGCTGCTCCGCAAGCTGATCCCGCCGGTGACCCTGGGTCCGGTCCGCCTGGACCTGTCCTACATCGTCCTGTTCCTGCTGCTCTGGGTCGCGCGTGAGCTGATCTACGCCTTCGCTCTCTGACCCGGTCAACGGGGTGATCGCGCGCGTGATTTCGGACATTTCATCGCGTGATTGTTGGGTGATGAGGAACAAACGGGTCTGGTGTGACAGGATGTGCACTAGTTACAGTGTTGGTCCGAGTGACTTGAGATCTGTCGAGCAGCCGAATTGAGGGGAAACGACCTATGAAGCTGACACCCGCCGACGTGCGGAACGTCGCGTTCAGCAAGCCGCCGATCGGCAAGCGCGGCTACAACGAGGACGAGGTGGATCAGTTCCTCGACCTGGTCGAGACCGAGCTCGCTCGGCTGATCGACGAGAACAACGATCTGCAGCAGCGCAACGCCGAGCTCGAGCGCGAGCTGGCCGAGGCCCGCGCCGGTGGCGGCGAGCAGCCGTCCGCCGACAGCACCGTGGCCTTCGCGTCGCCCGCGCCGAACGCGCCCGCGCTCGCCGAGCCGGCTCCGGCCGCTGCTGCGGCGCCGGCGACCACCGAGGAGGCGCACGTGCGCGCCGCCAAGGTGCTGGGCCTCGCGCAGGAGACCGCCGACCGGCTCACCAACAACTCGCGGTCCGAGGCCGAGAAGCTCGTCTCGGACGCGCGCGCCCAGTCGGAGGCCATGGTCACCGACGCCCGGCAGAAGTCCGAGGCCATGGTGGCCGACGCGCGTCAGCGTTCGGACGCCCTGCTCGCCGACGCGCAGACCCGCTCGGAGAACCAGCTGCGTCAGGCGCAGGAGCGCTCCGACGCACTGCAGGCCGAGGCCGAGTCGAAGCACACCGAGATCATGACCACCATCAACCAGCAGCGCACCGTGCTGGAGGGTCGGATCGAGCAGCTCAAGACGTACGAGCGCGAGTACCGTACCCGCCTCAAGACGTACCTGGAGGGACAGCTCGAGGAGCTGCAGTCGCTGCGCAGCGCCGCCCCGGTCGATCACGGCCAGGGTCGCGGTGGCGACTTCAACGACCCCGGCAACGCCGCCGGCGGCAACCAGCAGTACAAGTAGCCGCTGGTACCAGCCGGTACTAGGGCGGAGTTCTCATGCTGCTAGCCGCACTGGGGGCGACGGTCATCGGGTTCATCCTGCTGATCGTCGCCCTGGTCACGTCCAATCTCTGGCTCGCGATCGCCTGCGTGGTGGTGTCCGTGATCGGCGTCGGCCTGCTGCTCGGCGACGTCCTCACCTACCGCCGCGGCGATCGGGACAAGGCGGATCGTGCCTCCGCGCAGTGGAGCCCGGGCGACCGGGACGACGACGCGGACGACGATGACGGGGCACCGTCGAACCGCCCCGCGCGCGCCGCTGCCACGTCGTCGGGGGACGACACCGAGGCGGAGAAGCCCGCGGCCGTAGACGACGCGACGCGCGAGGCGGGCACCGTCGGGCACGAGGAGTTCGGTCACCACGACGACGATGCGAACCCGACCACCCAGTTCGCGATGGGACCGCTCGGCGGTCCGACGGGGTGGGAGCACGAGTCGCCGGCCGACACGGATGACGACGCCACGCGCGGCCTGTTCGCGCCCGGGAAGTACGACCCGGACATGACCGATCAGATCCCGCAGATCCGGATCGATCAGGCGTGGGGCACGGAGTGGACTCCGCCCCAGGAGCCCGAGTCGGAAGATCCCGGCAAGAAATGACGTTGCATTGAGCGCTATCCTTGGTGATAGCACTGCGTTGATCCGGCCATCACCGGGGAGCATCCGGAAGAACGGGCCCGCCCTCGGGTCCCAGTAGAACCGGACGGGTGGGCCCGTCACAGCCCGGTTCAAGTGGCGTCGCCCCGGAAACACCGGGGAGGCGCAAGCGGGGTGGTACCGCGGAGTTCGGCTACAGGCCGGGCATCGTCCCCGTGCTGGTTGTCGACGGCACGAGGAGTACCCGTGAGTGAGAAGCGCCCCTATCCGCTGGTCGACATGACCCGCGACGACGACGGCCCCGCCAGGACGGGCGCACCGTCGTTCCCCGACCTCGAGGAGCGCGTTCTGGCCTACTGGGCCGAGAACGACACCTTCCGCCGGTCCATCGCGAACCGTGCCGAGGCCGACGAGTTCGTCTTCTACGACGGTCCGCCCTTCGCCAACGGCCTGCCGCACTACGGCCACCTGCTGACCGGCTACGTCAAGGACCTCGTCCCGCGCTACCAGACGATGCGCGGCAAGAAGGTCGACCGCCGCTTCGGCTGGGACACCCACGGCCTGCCCGCCGAGCTCGAGGCCGAGCGCCAGCTGGGGATCAAGGACAAGTCCGAGATCGAGACCATGGGCGTGGAGAAGTTCAACGACTACTGCCGCACCTCGGTGCTGCGGTACACCGAGGAGTGGCGCCAGTACGTCACCCGCCAGGCCCGCTGGGTGGACTTCGACAACGACTACAAGACGCTCGACCTGGACTTCATGGAGTCCGTCATGTGGGCGTTCAAGACCCTCCACGAGAAGGGCCTGATCTACCAGGGCTACCGCGTGCTGCCGTACTCCTGGTACGAGCAGACGCCGCTGTCGAATCAGGAGAGCAAGCTCGACGACGCGTACAAGATGCGCCAGGACCCGGCGGTCACCGTCGGGATGCCGTTGCGCACCAAGGGCACCCCGCTCGAGGCGCTCGACGGTGTCGAGGCGCTGATCTGGACCACCACGCCCTGGACGCTGCCGTCGAACCTCGCGATCGCCGTGCACCCGGACCTGGACTACGTGCACGTGACCGGCGCCGACGGCAAGGACTACCTGCTGGCCGAGGCGCGGCTGGGCCAGTACGCCCGCGAGCTGGGGGAGTCGCCGGAGGTCAAGGGGACGTACAAGGGGCGCGAGCTCGAGTTCGCCGCCTACGAGCCGCCCTTCGACTTCTTCGCCGGGCATCCCAAGGCGCACGTGACGCTGCTCGCCGACTACGTGACCACCGATTCCGGTACCGGCGTGGTGCACCTCGCGCCGGCCTTCGGTGAGGAGGACATGGACCTTGCCACCGGCAAGTACGGCATCGAGGTCGTGCAGCCGCTGGATCCGGGCGGGAAGTTCACCTCCGCCGTGCCGCCGTACGAGGGCCTGCAGGTCTTCGACGCGAACCCGGTCATCGCCAAGGATCTCAAGGCCAAGGGCCGGCTGCTGCGGCACGAGACCATCGAGCACAGCTACCCGCACTCCTGGCGCTCCGGTCAGCCGCTGATCTACATGGCCGTGCCGTCCTGGTTCGTCGAGGTCACCAAGATCATCCCGCGCATGCTGGAGTTGAACCAGGACATCACCTGGAACCCCGCGCACATCCGCGACGGCCAGTTCGGCAAGTGGGTCGAGGGCGCGCGCGACTGGAACATCAGCCGCAACCGCTATTGGGGCGCGCCCATCCCGGTGTGGGTGTCCGACGATCCCGCGTACCCGCGCGTCGACGTCTACGGCTCGCTGGACGAGCTGGAGCGCGACTTCGGCGTGCGCCCGACGAACCTGCACCGCCCGTACATCGACGAGCTGACCCGGCCGAATCCCGATGACCCGACCGGGAAGTCGACGATGCATCGCGTTCCCGAGGTGCTGGACTGCTGGTTCGAGTCGGGCTCGATGCCCTTCGCGCAGGTGCACTACCCGTTCGAGAACCGCGACTGGTTCGACACGCACTTCCCGGGCGACTTCATCGTCGAGTACAACGGCCAGACCAAGGGCTGGTTCTACAACCTGCACGTGCTGGCGACGGCGCTGTTCGACAGCGCCGCCTTCCGCACGGTCGCGGCGCACGGCATCGTCCTCGGCCACGACGGGCTGAAGATGTCGAAGTCGAAGCGGAACTACCCGGACGTCAACGAGGTCTTCAACCGCGACGGCTCCGACGCGATGCGCTGGTTCCTCATGGCCTCGCCCATCCTGCGCGGCGGCAACCTGGTGGTCACCGAGCAGGGCATCCGCGACGGCGTGCGGCAGACGCTGCTGCCGCTGTGGAACGCCTACTCGTTCCTGCAGCTGTACGCGGAGAAGTCGGCCGTGTGGCGCACCGATTCCGAGGACGTGCTGGACCGGTACATCCTCGCGAAGTTGGCGCAGACCCGCGACGCGATGACCGAGGCGCTCGACACCTGCAACATCGCCGACGCCTGCGAGGAGCTGCGGCTCTTCGTCGACGCGCTGACGAACTGGTACGTGCGCCGCTCGCGCGCGCGGTTCTGGGACGGCGCGGACTCCGGCGCCTTCGACACGCTGTACACCGTGCTGGAGACCGTGTGCCGGCTGGCGGCGCCGTTGCTCCCCATGGCGACCGAGGCCATGTGGCGCGGCCTCACCGGCGGCGAGTCCGTGCACCTCACGGACTGGCCTTCGGCGACGGACCTGCCCGCGGATCCGGAGCTGGTCGCGGCGATGGACGAGGTCCGCGATGTCTGCTCCGTGGCGTCGTCGGTGCGCAAGGCGAACAAGCTGCGTGTGCGGCTGCCGCTGCACACGCTCACCGTCGCCGGGCCCGGCGCGGAGAAGCTCGCGCCCTTCGCGTCGATCATCGCCGACGAGGTGAACGTCCGCGACGTGCAGGTCTCGCCCGACGCCGATCAGTACGGCCGGGTCGAGATCGCCGTGAACGCGCGCGCCGCGGGCCCGCGCCTGGGCAAGGACGTGCAGACGGTGATCAAGGCCGTGAAGTCCGGCGACTACACCGTCGCCGACGGGGTCGTGACCGCCGCGGGCATCGCCCTGCAGGACGGCGAGTACACGCGCAAGTTGGTCGCCGCCGCGCCCGACTCCACCGCGGAGCTGCCCGACGGTGCCGGGCTCGTCGTGCTCGACCTCACGGTCGACGCCGAGCTCGAGGCCGAGGGCTGGGCGAAGGACCGGATCCGTGAGCTGCAGGAGGCGCGACGGTCCGCCGGCCTCGACGTGAGCGACCGGATCTCCCTGGTGCTCGATGTGCCGGCCGAGCACCGGGCGGCCGCGGAGGCGCACCGGGACCTCATCGCGGGCGAGGTGCTGGCCACGTCGCTGGAGTTCGCGGCCGTGCCCGACGGGGTGGATCTGGGCGATGGTGTCCGAGGCCGACTCACCAAGGCCTGATCCCGGGGCGCCGTCGGACAGGAGCGCCCGCTGGGTGCTCCACTTCGACATGGACGCCTTCTTCGCGTCCTGCGAGCAGCTGACCCGGCCCACCCTGCGCGGGCGTCCCGTGCTGGTGGGCGGGCTCGGCGGCCGCGGCGTAGTGGCCGGGTGCTCGTACGAGGCGCGCGTCTTCGGCGCGCGCTCCGCCATGCCGATGCACCAGGCACGGCGGCTCGTGGGCACGGGCGCGGTGGTGCTGCCGCCGCGCGGCGCCCTGTACGGCACCGTCAGCCGGCGGGTCTTCGCGACCGTGCGGGAGCTCATTCCCGTGGTCGAGACCCTGTCCTTCGACGAGGCCTTCGGCGAGCCGGTCGAGCTCGCCGGGGCCTCTACCGACGAGGTGAAGGCCTTCGCCGAGGAGCTCCGCGCCCGGATCCGCGGGGCGACGGGGCTCGTCGCCTCCGTCGGCGCGGGGGCGGGGAAGCAGGCCGCCAAGATCGCCTCCGGGCTCGCCAAGCCGGACGGGGTGTCCGTCATCCCGCCCGCCGCGCAGGAGTCGATGCTGTACCCCCTGCCGGTGCGCAAGCTCTGGGGGATCGGCCCGGTGGCGGGGGAGCGGCTGTCCCGCTTGGGGATCGACACCATCGGCCAGTTCGCGGCGATGAGCGAGGTCGAGGTGGTGTCGGTGCTCGGCGTCACGCTGGGGCCGGCGCTGCACCGGCTCGCCCGCGGCGAGGACGACCGGCCGGTGGCGGTGAACGGCGAGGCGAAGTCGATCAGCGCGGAGCACACCCTCGAGACCGACGTGACGACCATGAACGCGCTGCGGCGGGAGATCGACCGGAGCGCCGAGCACGCGCTGCGGCGGCTGCGGCGGGACGGGCGCGGGGCGCGGACCGTCGTGCTGAAGCTCAAGCGGTCGGACATGTCCCTGCTCACCCGGTCCGCGACGCTGCCGTCCGCCACCACCGACGGTGCCGTGCTCACCGCGACCGCGCAGCGCCTCGCGCTCGACCCCATGGAGGTCGGCGGCCTGCGGCTGGTCGGGGTCGGTTTCACGGGCCTCAGCAGTGTCGAGCAGTTCACGCTGTTCGGCGAGGAGAGCGACAAGAGCGACGACGTCTCCGGGGAAGCCGACGAGGTCGCAGACGACGACGGCGGTGTGGACCCGGCCGAGGTCCAGGTACCTGTGGTGGGGTGGCGCCCCGGCATGGACGTGCGTCACCCCGAGTTCGGGCACGGCTGGGTGCAGGGCGCCGGCCACGGCGTGCTGTCGGTGCGCTTCGAGACCCGAACCTCCGGCGCCGGCCGCATGCGCAGCTTCAAGGCCGACGACCCCGACCTCCGCGAGGCCGACCCGCTGGACTCCCTCGACTGGCCCGCCGAGCACCTGCGCACCGACGAGGACGACGAGGACTGAGTCGCGCCGCACCGGGCGGAACCGGCGCACATTCCTGTCTCAGCTCGACGCTCCCCGGTGATGTGTCCGCGGTCATGGCTGGATGCTCGCCGTCAGGCGGCGGCGCGCAGGTCGGCGGGCATCTGGCAGTTCCACGGCTCGTCAGCGTCATGTTCGGCAAGGAGGGCTTCGAGGATGGGCGGGCCGTGGGGTCCATCGAGGATCGCGCCGATGTCGTCGTGGATCGTGCCGACGCACTTGCTGTGCTGGACACGCAGTTCCTCGCTGCGCCACAGGTTCCGAAGCTCCGCGCAGCGGGCGCGCCACCGTTCGAGTGCGTGCCGGTAGAGCTCGTCGGCGTGATGCTTGTGGTTCACCCGGTGCTCGTGCGACGGATCCGCGGTGCGTCGCCAGCCGGTGCGGCCCGCGTACTCGCCGCTGCGGACGGTGATCGTGTCCCATCCGCGCGGGTTCTCCGTGAGGTCGGGGACGACCTTGCCGTGGTGGGCGTCGCACGCGAGCGTGAGCGCGGTGACGTCGGTGGCGCCGCCGTGGGCCCACTCGGTGATGTGGTGGACCTGGCAGCGGGTGGCGGGCGCGTCGCATCCGGGTGCGGTGCATCCCTTCTCGGAGCCGTACAGCGCGATCCGCTGATCCGCGGACGCGAGGCGCTTCTCCCGCCCCAGGAACAGCGGCCGAGAGGCGAGGTCCAACACGAGGACGTACTTCGGATTGGCGCCCATCATGCGTAGCGCGTCGGCGACCGGGAGCCGGCCACCGGTGGCGGTGGTCGCGATGCCGGTCTCCGACTCGAGCTGATCGATGCCGAGCGTGATGATCGGGACGCAGGGCACTCCTCGGTGCTGCCCGAGCCCGCCCGACGCGATGGCGAGCCCCAGCGCGGTCACCAGCGCGTCGTGGTTGCGTTGCGGCGTGGTGCGCCGGTCGCGCTCGGCGGCCGCCCGCACCGCGTCCTGATCCGCCAGGTCCACGGGATCGTCTGCGTCTGCGGGGTTGTTCACGCCGGGCCGCGCGAGCTTCTCCAGGATCGTGTCCAGTAGCGCGCGGCCCTCGGGGGAGAGGTCACCGTCGAGCGCCGTCATCAGATCCTCGTCCTGCTTGCCCACGGTGAGCCCGCGGGCGCGATCGACGACATCGGAATCGGGCTCCGCCCCATCGGGATCGAGGTGTGCGAGCGCGCGGGCGCCGATGACGGCGAGGTCCTCCGGCGTGACGTCCGCGGCGGCGGTGACGAGCACGTCCTCGAGGATCGCGGCCTGGTCGGGGCGGATCGTCTTGCGACAGCTCGCGAAGACCCGCTCGATGGCGAGGGCATGCCGGTCCGAGATCGCCCCCTCCTGCTGCGCCTCGGCGACGAGCGGGTACCGGGGCTCGGGGCACACGCCGTGCCCGTGCTGGGGAGCGCGGTCCCGCGCGCCGTGGATCCGATCCCGCGCCTCGCCGCCCGCGAGACGGAGCCGCTGCACCAGCAGCTCCTTCATCCCGGTGTACCCCAGTTGCCCCGGCAGACCCTGTTCCACCGCGACCTGAGTGAGGAGGTGCTGGCCGAAGGGCACCATCCGAACCGCTGTCTCCAGCCGCTCCAGCGAGGCGAGAACGTCCTGTGAGTCGAGCATGACGGGGTCGGCCTGCGCGAGCCGCTCGGCCGCCTGTTCGAAGCAGACGAGCGCATCGAGATACTCCGCTGCTGTGCAGGTAGAAGTCTTCATCTCGCCCCCTCGAATACCTCGATTCTACCTCAGTGTTCGATGGGACTGCAATAACAATCGATAAAAAGTTCGATGAAGCGTGCGGTCGTCAGGGCGCGAGCATCACCGAGCGCAGCCGCTCGAGATCGGCGAGCACTGTCGCGCAGTCCCGGGTGAAGTCGGCGTCGCTCGCGCCCAGCCGCCGCACCGTGAACAGCACCTCCGCGCCGTCCGGGTACGCCAGCACGCGCAGGGGATTGTTAACGACGGTGCCGTCGGGCAGCGTCACGTCGTGGTCGAGGACGCCGAACGGATTGTCCGGCGCGAACCGCACCCGCACCTCGCCCATCGGCGAGTCCGTCAGCAGGTCGTCACCGTCGATCCGCACGCCGGTCGCGAGGCCGGCCGCCCAGCGGACGAGGTTCTGCGGATCGCGCGCGAAGGCGTACACCTCCTCCGCCGGACGGGGGATCACGACGCTGATGTGGCGGGACTCCTCGGTCATTCCGCCACGCTACCGAGGTTCGACGGGACGCGGCTAGGGTGCGAGGGCGACGTGCGGCTCGGCGCGAACGGATACCGGTCAGGCAGGGAGAGACGATGACATCGATACTCGACGGAATCGTGGTCGCGGACTTCAGTCGCGTGCTGGCGGGTCCCCTTGCGACGGTGATGCTCGCGGACCTCGGCGCCGACGTGATCAAGCTAGAACGTCCCGGCACCGGCGACGACACCCGGGCCTGGGGACCGCCCTGGACCGAGCGGACCAGCGCCTACTTCGAGTCGGCGAACCGCTCCAAGCGCAGCGTCGAGCTCGACCTCGACGATCCCGAGGACCGCGCCGCCGCCCGCGAACTGGCGCTCCGCGCCGACGTTCTCGTCGAGAACTTCCGCAGCGGGGCGCTCGAGAAGAAGGGCTTCGGCTACGAGGAGTTGGCCGCGGCCAACCCGCGCCTGATCTACTGCTCCGTCACCGGTTTCGGCTCCGGCGAGGGCGCCGCCCTGCCGGGCTACGACTTCCTCGTCCAGGCCGTCGGCGGGCTGATGAGCATCACGGGCGAGCCGGACGGCGATCCGATGAAGGTGGGCGTCGCCCTCGTCGACGTCGTCACCGCCAAGGACGCCGTCGCCGGGATCCTCGCCGCCCTCTACGAGCGGGAGCGCTCGGGCCTGGGGCAGCGCGTCGAGGTGAATCTGCTCTCGTCCCTTCTCGGTTCGCTCGCCAACCAGGGCGCGAACTTCCTCGCGACGGACACCGCCCCGGCACGGATGGGCAACACCCACCCGTCGATCTCGCCCTACGAGACCCTCCGATGCCGCGACGGCATCATCGCCGTGGCGTGCGGCAACGACGGTCAGTTCGCCCGGCTCGCGGGCACCGTCGGCGCCGCGGAACTGGCGGACGATCCGCGGTTCGCGACCAATCCCGACCGCGTGCGGCACCGCGCCGAGATGGTCGCGCTGCTCGAGGACCGCCTCGCGGCGCAGGACGCCGAGGAGTGGGCCCGCAGACTGACCGATGCCGGGGTCCCGGCCGGCACCGTCGGCGACGTCGCCTCGGGATTCGCGCTCGCCGACCGCCTCGGGCTGCGCCCGCGGGTCACCGTCGGCGACGGTGCGATGGACCAGGTGCGCAACCCGATCGCCTTCTCGCGCACCCCCGTCGCCGACTACCGCCGACCGCCGGCCCTGGGCGAGCACACCGACGCAGTCCGCGCCGCACTGAACTCTCCGAAGCAGTGCGACTGAAACGCCGTCAGTTCACGTCCGCGAACGCCTCGACGGCCTCGTTCCGGCCCGCCACGATCAACACGTCGCCGTCCTGGACGATCGTGTCGTAGTCGGCGTGCGTGAAATCCTCGCCGGGGTGCTTGATCGCGACCACGGTGATCCCGTACTTGTACCGCACGCCGGAATCCTTGAGCGCCTTCCCGACGATGCTGCGCGGCGCGTGCGCCTTGACCATCGCGTAGTCCTGCTCGAACTCCACGTAGTCGAGCATCTTCCCGCCCGTCACCAAATGCGCCACCCGCTCGCCCATCTCGTGCTCGGGGAGCACCACGTGGTGTGCGCCGACCCGCTCGAGGATCCTGCGGTGCTGATGGCTCGTGGCTTTCGCCCAGATGTTGGGGATCCGGAACTCGGCGAGCAGCGAGGTCGTGAGGATCCCGGCTTCGAGATCCGACCCGATGGCGACCACCGCGTGCTCGAAGTCGGGGACTCCCAACTGCTTCAGCGCCTCCTCGTCGGTGGAGTCGGCGACGGCGGCGTACGTCAGGTCGTCGGAGATGCGCTGGACCCGGCGCGGATCGGCGTCCAGCCCGAGTACTTCCGCGCCCTGCAGGATGAGCTCGTTCGCCAGGGACGTCCCGAACCGCCCCAGCCCGATCACGACGATGCGCATTCCGCTGCGTTTGAGTGACTTAGCCAACGATCGGACGCTCCTCCGGCAATTCGTAACGGCGTTCGCGCTCACGCAGGGCGAGCGCGGACGCCACGGTCACGGGACCGAGTCGGCCCGCGAACATCAGCACCACCAGCAGTATCCGCCCGCCGAGGGGCAGCTCGTCGGTGATTCCGGTGCTCAGGCCCACCGTCGAGAACGCCGACACCACCTCGAACAGCACCACGTCGAGGTCGAACCGCGTCATCTGCAGCATGATCAGCGTGCCCGTCATCACCGCGCCCACGCTCATCAGGGCCACCGTGATCGCCTGGCGCTGCACGTCCGCGCCGATGCGCCGGCCGAACGCGTGCACGGTGGGCTCGCCCCGGATCTCGGCCCAGATCACGAACGCCAGGATCGCGAACGTCGTCACCTTGATCCCGCCCGCCACACCGCCGCTGCCGCCGCCGATGAACATCAGGACGTCGGTCGTCAGCAGCGACGTCGGGTGCATCGCTCCCACGTCGATCGAGTTGAAACCGGCGGTCCGCGGCGAGACGCCCGCGAACGTGCCGGTGAGGATCTTGCCGGCGACGTCCCGCGGCCCCAGCGTGGCCGGGTTCGTCCACTCGAACGCGGTGATCATCGCGACGCCCACCACCGTGAGCGCGAAGTAGGTGACCAGTGTCAGCTTGGTGTGCAGCGACCATCGGGTGAGCGCGGTCTCGCGACCCACGCTGCGCCGCACCGCCCGCGTGACCTCGTAGATCACCGGGAAGCCGAGTCCGCCGATCACGATCGCGACCATGATCGGCACGATGATCATCGGGTCGGTGGCGAACCGCGTGAGGCTGTCGCCCCACAGCGCGATGCCCGCGTTGTTGTAGGCGGTGACGGCGTGGAACACGGCGAGGTACGCCGCCCGCCCGAGGGAGTGGTCGTAGGCGGTCGCGAACCGCGCGAACAGGAACAGCGCCGTCACCGCCTCCACTGCGAGGCTCATCCGGACCACACCGAGCACCACCCGTTTGCTCTCGCCGAGCTGCAGGCTCTTGTTCTCCGCCTGCGCCACGATCTGCAGCCGTAGCCCGATGTGCCGCGCCACGAGCAGCCCCAGCAGCGACGCCAGCGAGATGATCCCGAGGCCGCCCACCTGCACCAGCACCATGATCACCACCTCGCCGAAGGTGGACCAGTGCGATTCGGTGTCGACCACCGCGAGGCCGTTGACGCACACCGCCGACGTGGCGGTGAACAGGGCCGTACTCAGGCCGGTCCGCCGGCCGTCGGTCGACGCGATCGGCAGGGAGAGCAGGATGGTGCCGAGCACCGTCGTCAGGCCGAAACCGAGGACGATCAGGCGTGCCGGCTGGGTGGGGCCGGCCATTCCGCGGGCCATGAGCCGAACCTACCGCGCCCCCGGGCTACCGCCCCAGATACGCCCCGATCCACCGCGGGCCCACGCCGGCCGCCAGTAGCGCCAGCAGCACGATCCGCGCCTGGCCGGGCCGCAGGCGCCGCGACAGCAGCGCCCCGGCGGCGACGAGATCGGCCGCGCCGCCGCCCCCGCCGTACGCCGCGTCGACGGGTCCGGACGCGATCCGCGTGGAGACGACCACGACGACACCCGCGTCCAGGGCGCGCCGCACCGCGTCCGCCAGCGCCACCGTCGTGTTCCCGCTTCCGGTGCCCGCCAGCACGATCCCGCGCGCCCCGGCTTCGACGGCCGCGTCGACGAGCGCACCGTCGGCCCCCGGATACGACGCCACGACGTCCACCCGGACCCCCGCGACCGGCGCGGGCTTGGTCAGCAGCCGGTGCGGCGCGGTGCCGGCGAGCTCGGCCACGGGGAGGCCGCCGGCGAAGGGCTGCGGCGCGACCGTGGAGACCTTAGCGAGGCCACGCACCGTCTGGACCTGCCCGGCGAAGGAGAGCAGCACCCCGAGTCCGCGGTAGGCGGGGTCGGCGGCGACGGCGATCGCCTCCGCGAGGTTCGCGGGACCGTCGGCGGCGGGGGAGTCGGCGGGGTGCTGCGCGCCGGTGAAGACGACGGGCCGCGGGTCCGCATGCGTGAGATCGACCAGCAGTGAGGTCTCCTCCATGGTGTCCGTGCCGTGCGTCACCACGACGCCCGCCACGCCCGGGTCGCCGAGGGCGTCCGTGACCGCGGCGCGGATCTCGTCCAGCTGGTCGAGCGTCAGCGCGGACGAGTCCGCCGAGGTCACGTCGCGGACCGTCACGTCGACGCCGGGTACGGCCCCGGCGGTCGCGACCAGCGCCGCGCCCGCGTCGGCGGGGACCGCGGCGCCGGCGTCGTCGTAACGGCTGGCGATGGTGCCGCCCGTGGCGAGCACGATCACTTCAGGCATGCGAGCAGCATCGCATGCCGGACGCGGGCTGCGGTGGCGCACCGCGCCGCGTTTGGCATAGTGGAGGCGGCGAAGCAGCGGCCGGACGGAGGTGAACTTCTCGATGCGCGGACGGGTCTTCATGGCCCCCGTCGCGGTACTCGTGGGCCTGGCCTGCGGTGCCTGCAGCGGGGAGAGCACCGAATCGCGGTCGAGCACCCCCTCGGCCGTCTCCGCCCAGGTGACGGAGGCCCCGTCGAGCACGCCGGACCGCGCGCCGTCGACGCAGCAGCTCGAGGAGATGCTCTCCCGGGCCGTCGATCCGAAGGTCCCGCTCGAGGAGAAGGTGCAGCTGGTGCAGGGCGCCACCCCCGCCGACGCCCCGCTGTTCGACGAGCTGGTCAAGCTGCGCAGCGACAATCCTCAGGTCAGCTGGCACATCGGCCGACCGGTGCTGGAGCAGCCGGGCCTGGCGAAGGCGCAGTTCTCGGTGCTCATGGGCGGCACGAACCAGCTCGCCTACGCGTCCCTCGCCTTCGACGAGGGCCGGTGGAAGCTGCAGCGCTCCTACGCCTGCCAGATGATCGTCCAGGTCGGGCGCGACTCGCCCTCCTGCCACTGACCGCGGGATCCGGGCTACTTCGGCCCGAACCGGTAGACGCTGCCCGTCTTCTGCGTGAGCTTCTTCGCCGGATCGTCGCCGAGCAGCGTGCGGCCGCCCTCCAACTGCACGCCGCCCTGGCCGAAGGCCCGCGCCGGGTCGATCTCGATGGTGCCGTTGCCCTCGGAGGTGTAGCTCTCGATCGTCAGGGTGGTGCCGCTGCCGGGCACCCGGAAGACGGAGTCGTCGGGCGACTCGTCGACCTTCGCCTTCAGCTCGGGCCGCTCGACGGTGCCGCCGAGCGTCACCTGCATGGTCTGGGTGAGGGTGCTGTCGGCGCGGATGGACCGCGTGACGGTCCACGTCGCGCCCGGGGCGACCGGCTCGGCGGGCAGGGGAACGAGCCGCAGGAAGGTCTGCAGCAGGGCCTGCTCGAACGTGGACTGCGCCTCGGCGGAGACTCCGGGCGGGGCAGCGAGGGTGAACGCGCGCACCTCGCCGCTCGGGGCGAGCCGCACGCGGGCGACGGACCCGGCCTCGACCTCGAGGGCCTGCGTGGTGGCGGCGTCGGTGGACCGCGGCGCGGCGAAGAAGAGGTAGACGTCGAGCGGATCGGCGCAGGTCGGCTGCGCGACCATCGGCAGCGTGACGTCGCGGTTGCCACCCGACGGTGGCTCGGTCCCGACCTGGGAGACCTGCAGGGAGTTGGTGAACAGGGCGTACTCCGCGACCGCGGTCGGGCGCACCGTCAGCGCGCGCGGCGCACCGGTGCCGGGGGAGTCGAGCACCACCTTCGCCTGTGGCACGTCGACGGTGACCGCGTGGCTGGGGAGCGCCGGCGGGGTCGCGACGCAGCCCGCCGTCGCGGCCGGGGCCGCCACCGACTGCCGGGCGGGCGCCACCGACGAGGAGGCGCCGGCGCCGGCGGAGTCGCCGTCCCCGCATCCCGCGAGGGCGGTGACGAGCACCACCGTCGACGTCGCCACCACCGGGACCAGCCGCAACCGCTTGCCATGCACACCGCCACCGTAGTGGATGATGGAGCCATGGATTCCCCCGCAACTGCACGGCCGAGCTGGTATCGGAACCCGCGCATCCTCCTGGCGGTGGTCGCGGTCGCGGTCTTCCTCATCGACCTGGCCGCGAAGACCACGGTGGTCCGGCACATGACCTACGGCGAGAAGATCCACGTGCTCGGCCCGTTCAGCCTGCTGTTCGTGAAGAACCCGGGCGCCGCCTTCTCCATGGCCACCGGCTACACCTGGGTGCTCACGCTGATCGCCGTGGGCGTCGTCGTGTGGATCGTGCGGATGGGCTCCAAGCTCACGTCGCTGCCCTGGGCGCTCGGCCTCGGCCTGGTCCTCGGCGGCGCGCTGGGCAACCTCGCCGACCGGATCTTCCGCGCCCCCGGCGTCTTCCGGGGCCACGTGATCGACTTCTTCTCCGTCGGCGACTGGTTCCCCGTGTTCAACACCGCCGACTGCGCGATCAGCGTCGCCGCCGTGCTGCTCGTGGCGCTCACGCTGTTCGGGCGCGACCCCTACGAGGGCTTCGGCGAGAAGCGCACGCGCACACCGGAGACGACCACGGCCGAGAAGGCCGGCACCACCGGATCGGAGGCGACCGATGCGTGAATCGCGCACCATGCCCGTGCCCGACGGGCTCGACGGCCTGCGGGTCGACGCGGGTGTCGCCCGCCTGCTGGGGCTCTCGCGGACCGTCGTCTCCGAGTTGGCGGCGGAGGGCTCGGTCACGCTCGACGGGGTCGCGGTCGGCAAGTCCGACAAGCTGCACGCCGGGGCCCTGCTCGACGTGACGCTCCCCGAGCCTGCGCGGCCGCTGGAGATCGTCGCCGAGCCCGTGCCCGGGATGAACATCCTCTACTCCGACGCCGACATCGTCGTCGTCGACAAGCCCGTGGGCGTCGCCGCGCACGCCTCCGTCGGCTGGACCGGGCCGACGGTGATCGGCGGCCTCGCCGCCGCCGGCTTCAGGATCTCCACCTCGGGCGCGGCCGAGCGGCAGGGCATCGTGCACCGCCTCGACGTCGGCACCTCCGGCGTCATGGCCGTCGCCGTCTCCGAGCGCGCGTACACCGTGCTCAAGCGGGCGTTCAAGCAGCGCACCGTCGACAAGCGGTACCACGCGCTGGTGCAGGGCCATCCCGATCCGATGTCCGGCACCATCGACGCCCCGATCGGCCGGCACCGCAGCTCCGACTGGAAGTTCGCGGTCACCAAGGACGGCAAGCCCTCGATCACGCACTACGACACGATCGAGGCCTTCCAGGCTGCGACGCTGCTGGACGTGCACCTCGAGACCGGCCGCACGCACCAGATCCGCGTGCATTTCGCGGCGCTGCACCACCCGTGCTGCGGCGACCAGACCTACGGCTCCGACCCGGTTCTCGCCAAGCGGCTGGGCCTGGACCGGCAGTGGCTGCACGCCCGCACCCTGGGCTTCACGCACCCCACGCAGGGGGAGTACGTGGAGTTCACCTCGCCCTATCCCGACGATCTGCAGCACGCCCTGGACGTCCTGCGGGACGCGTGACCCGGACCCTCGCCGGCTGGGCCGCGCTGCTCGCCGTCGCCCTCGGCCTGGCCTTCTGGCTCGGCTCGGCGACGCCGGTGCGGGTCGCGCGGTCCGACGGTGACCGGCTCGGCCCGCAGTCCGGCCAGGCCGTCGCCGAGTACCTCGGCGAGGCGCGCGCGTCGCTGGCCGCGGCGCCCGCGGGGGAGCGGCGCTGGGCGCTGATCTCCCCGGCGACCGAGTGGACGCCCGACGAGGTGTGGACCCGTGCCGCGGGCCTGGACCGCGTGGGCCGCGTGCTGGTCCGGGTGCGCATCCCCGGCGTCCAGACCCCCACGGCGACGGTGCCGCCCGGCCAGAGCATCGAGGGCGTGCGGGCGGTGAACGAGCTGGCCGCCCTGGCGATGCCGGGACTCGTCGCCCCCGGGGCGCGGGGTGACGCGATCGCCCGTGTCACCGCCTCCCGCTTGCGCGCGGGTGTTCCCGCGGTGGTCGGCGTCGTGGTGTGGGGCACGGGCGAGGCGCTGCGCGCGGTGTCCGGCCGGCCCGGGGTGCGGTCCGTCCAGGTCCTCCCGCGCGACGGTGCCCGGTTCGGCGTCTCCGCCCTGCTCCCGTCGTCGGCGGTGACCGTCGTCCCCGGCCCCGATGACCGTCCGGTGCCGCCGCGATAGATTGGTGTTCTGGATCTGCATCGTGTTGATATGAATTCGTCGCGGGCGCGGCAGTCGGGATGCCTGGTCTCTGTCGTCGTGGCCATGGCGGTGTTGGCGACCTTCGTCTGCGTGGTCGCCTCGTGTGTGACTTTCGGTGACACGACGCGCGACCTCGACGCCGACGGTGTGCGGACGGTTGTGAAGAACTGGACGGGAGCCGTGCTGCCGGAGGGGATCGCCGTCGTGACGGCGCAGGAGTACGCGTCGCGGGATTCGTCGATGCACGCCGTCTTCGACGCCCCCTCCGGTGGTCTCGACGACTTCTTCGCGCAACTCGGCGAACGTAGTGTCCGCGAGCTCGCCCCGGACTGTCGCGACCTTGCGCAGCCGGTCGGGTTCAGTGAGGTGCCAGGTTCTGTACGCCTTCTCGACGCGGCGCCGGGATCCCGGTTCGAACGAGGCGGAAGTAGCTGGCAGTTCCTCGTGACGCAGGCGGTCGAACAGGGCCGCCTCGACAGGTGTCGCACTGTCGTCGCCGTGTCCGCGAGGCCGACCGACCCGTTCGTGGATGCCGCCGTCCAGGCCGGCGGTGCTGGGGTTAGTCGGGTGATCCTCAGCGTGGTGTACACCTGACTCGACAGGTGTCTCGCGTGGGACCCGGAGGTTTGCAATATAGATCAGGCTAACCTAAGTCCATGAAGAGGCAATGGGCGATGGTTCTGGTGGGTACGGCGCTGGCGGTCGCCGCGTGCTCCGGCGGTGGCGGGGGCGACGGTGCTCCATCGGATACCCGTACCGTGACCCACGCGCGGGGTACGACCCAGGTCGCGCAGCATCCGCAGCGGATCGTGACCCTGGAGCCGCTGGAGCTGGACACGGCGGTCGCGCTCGGGATCACGCCGGTCGGCGCGGCGGTCGCCAGCAACGTGACGACGATGCCGGCCTACCTCGGCGTCAGCGGCGTCGAGGCCGTGGGCACCGTGCCCGATCCGGACGTCGAGAAGATCGCCGCCCTCAAGCCCGATCTCATCCTCGGAACGGAGGCGCGCCACGCGGCGCTGTACGACCGGCTCAGCAAGGTCGCTCCGACGGTGTACATCAAGACCCAGGCGGATCCCTGGCAGGACAACGCGCGCGTGATCGGCGACGCGCTGAACCGCAGCGCCGACGTCGACAAGCTGCTCGCCGACTACAACGGGCGGTGCGCCGCGATCAAGGCGGAGTTCTCGCTCGACGGGAAGACGGCGCAGTTCATCCGGCCGCGCAGCTCGCAGCTGAGCCTGTACGGACCCACGTCCTTCGCCGGCAGCGCCCTGCAGTGCGTCGGCTTCACGATTCCCCCGCGCGACTGGGCCGACGGGATCCAGGCCGACATCTCCCTGGAGAACCTGTCGACCGCGCACGCCGACTACGTCTTCGTGCCGTCGCAGAAGCCGGGGGACGCGTCCACGATCCCCGCGGAGATCCGCGACAACCGCGCCTGGTTCCCGCGCGTGTCCGTCGTGGACACCGCCTACTGGGTCTCCGGCGTCGGGCCCAAGGGCGGCGGCATGGTCCTCGACGACATCGAGAAGATCCTGCGCGAACAGCGCTGACGACGCTGGCCGCTTCTCTGCTCGCTGGATCGGTACCGTGGTGAGATGACATCGCGGGGGCGGGTTTTCGTGGAGGTGGCACTGCTGGTGACGCTGACGGCCGGCGAGGCGCACGAGATTCATCTCACGATGTGAGAAAGCTCTCCGCGATCACACAGTGAATCCGCGTCATCGCGAACTAGCGTCGGAGGCATGGCCACCGTGCATCGCAGCAGCGGATTCATCGCCCTTCCGGCGCGTTCGTTGTGGGACGTCCTCGTCGACCTGGAACGCCTGCCGCAGTGGCAGCCCTTCGTCACCTCGGCAGCGCTGCGCGACCTGGTCGCCCTCGGCGCCCGCGTGGATTGGGTGCCGGATCTGCGCGCGGCGTGGGTCCATCGCCGGTTCGCGGAACCCGCCCGCGTGACCGAGTTCGCGCCGGAACGCGCCCTCGCGCTCACGCAGGAGGAGTCCGCGGGGACCACCGTCCTGCGCTGGGCGCTGCATCCGGTCGAGGGCGGCACCGTCGTCGAGCAGACCGTGACCTCCGACGGCCCGTCCGGGCCGTTCTTCGACCGCCTCGTCGCCCAGCGGTTCGCCGCCGACGCCGACACGAGTCTCGCGCGGCTGACGATGCTCGCGGGCCCGCCCCGCGCCGCGGAACCGCTCCACGTCGTCATCGCGGGCGGCACCGGGGCGCTGGGCCGCCGGGTGGCGGCCGACCTCGTCCGCCGCGGGCACGACGTCACGATCCTCACCCGCTCGATCCGCGACGACCTGCCGTACCCGCAGGTCGCGTGGGACGGGCGCACCGTCGGCGCGTGGGAGGCGGTGCTCGACGCGCCGAACGCCGCGGTGATCAACCTGGCCGGGAAACTGGTCGACTGCCGGCCCACCGCGGCGAACGTCGCCGCGCTCACCGCGAGCAGAGTGGACGCGACCCGCGCGCTCGTCGCGGCGGCCCGCGGTAAGGGCGTCCGCCGCTGGGTGCAGGCGAGCACGACGGCCATCTGGAGCGATGCCGGGGAGCGGTGGTGCACCGAGGACACTCCGTTGCCCGACCCGGGACTGTCGCAGATGACCGGCGTCGCCCGCCCGTGGGAGGATGCGGCGGCCGACGCGGACACCGAACACCTGACCGTGCTGCGCACCTCCATCGTGCTCGACACCGACTCGCCCGCCATGGCGAAGATGGTCGGCGTCACCAGGGCCTTCCTGGGCGGCCGCCTCGGCGACGGCCGGCAGGGGTTCAGCTGGATCCACCGGGACGACTGGCTGGCGATCGTTCGGGCGGGACTGGGGATCGAGCCGGGCGTCGACCTGCCCGACGGGGTAGTGGTCGCGGCCGCGCCGCACCCCGTGCGCAACGCCGACCTGATGGGTGCGCTGCGCCGGCACCTGCACCGGCCGCCCGCGCCGCCGACACCCGCGCCAGTCCTGGCGCTCGGCGCGATCGCGATGCGCAGCGATCCGGCCCTCGGCCTCACGGGGCGGCACGCCACGTCGACGGTGCTGCCGGCCGCGGGCTTCGCGTTCGCGTACCCGGATCTCGACGGGGCCCTGGTCGATCTCCTCGACTGACGGGGCTCGTCCGCAATCGACCGATTCGCCGGGGGCGAACGGAAAATCAATTGTGAGTGGGCGCTCACTTCTGTAGTCTCGAAGTCGTGCCCGCGGCTAACGAAACTCGAACCCGCGCGCCGCACCTGCCGCCCGACGAGCGGCGCGCGGCGCTGATCGCGGCCACGCGGGACGCCCTGCTCGAGCACGGCGCCGTGCCCACGACGAAGCAGATCGCCGCCGCCGCGGGGGTCGCCGAGGGCACCATCTTCCGCGTCTTCGACTCCAAGGAGGCCCTGCTCGACGCGGTGATGATCGAATCCTTCGACCCCGACGAGTTGCTCGCGCAGATCGACGGCATCGACCCCGCGCTGCCGCTGCGGGAACGGCTCTACCGGTTCACCGAGCTCGTCCAGGCCCGGTTCCAGCGGATCTTCGGCCTCATGGACGCGCTCGGCCTCGTCGCGCCGCCCCACACCCGCGACCGGGACGCGCACCGTCGGGCGAAGGACGGCGGCCCGGCGGTGATGGCCCGGCTCCACGACGTCATCGGCGACGACGCCGACCAGCTATCCGTCCCTCCGGAGGAGGCCATTCACCTCCTGCGCCTGCTCACCTTCTCCGGCAGCCACCCCCACATCAGCGACGGGCACGTCCTGTCGCCGCAACGCATCGTCGACGTCCTGCTCGACGGCATCTCAGCCCAGCCCACCACTCCCTCCGCGGGAAGGAACAGCCCCCAGTGACCCTTCTCAGACTCATCGCCGAGCACCTGCGGCCCTACCGGCCGTGGCTGCTCGCCGTGGCCGCCTTCCAACTCGTCAGCGTCGTCGCGAACCTGGTGCTGCCCAGCATCAACGCCAAGATCATCGACCTCGGCGTCACCCCGGGCGACACCGGCTACATCTGGCGCATGGGCGGAATCATGCTGGTGATCACGCTGTTCCAGGTGATCGCCGCGGGCGGCGCCACGTACTTCGCGTCCCGCAGCGCCATGGCCTTCGGCCGCGACACCCGGCGGTCCCTGTTCGGCCGCGTTCGCACCTTCTCCGGCCGCGAGGTCTCCGGCTTCGGCGCGGCCTCGCTCATCACGCGCACCACCAACGATGTGCAGCAGGTGCAGCTCCTCGTGCTGATGACGCTGTCGATGATGATCCAGGCCCCGTTCATGGCCGTCGGCGGCGTCTTCATGGCGCTGCGCGAGGAACCCGGACTCGCCTGGCTCATGGTGGTCGCCGTGCCCGTTCTCGGCGCGGTCCTCGGCGTGGTGATCGCCAAGATGATCCCCGGCTTCCGCGTGGTGCAGACCCGGCTCGACTCGGTCAATCAGGTGCTCCGCGAACAGCTCACGGGCGTCCGGGTGATCCGGGCCTTCGTCCGCGAGCCCGTCGAGCGCGAGCGGTTCGACGGTGCCAACACCGTCCTCACCGACGCCTCCGTCCGCGTGATGCGGCTGATGGCGGTCATGTTCCCGTGGGTGATGCTGGTGCTCAACCTCTCCACGGTCGCGGTCTGGTGGTTCGGGGCGCACCTCATCGCCGACGGCTCCGCCCAGATCGGCTCGGTCACCGCCTACATGCAGTACATGATGCAGATCCTCATGTCGGTGATGATGGCGACCTTCATGGTGATGATGGTGCCGCGCGCCTCCGTCGCGGCCGAGCGCATCACGGAGGTGCTCGACACGACCTCCACGGTCGGACCGCCGGAGCGCCCCGACGCGCTCCCCGCGATCACCGGCACCGTCGAGCTCGACGACGTCACGATGTGCTACCCCGGCGCCGCGAAACCGGTGCTGCAGAACGTGAACCTGTCGGCCCGCCCGGGCGAGACGGTCGCGATCATCGGGTCCACCGGTTCGGGGAAGTCGACGCTGATCAACCTGCTGGCGCGCCTCTTCGACGCCACCGCGGGGGCGGTGCGTTACGACGGCGTCGACGTCCGCGATCTCCGCGCCGACGCCCTGTGGGGGCACGTCGGGCTGGTGCCGCAGCGCGGCTACCTGTTCAGCGGCACCGTCGCGAGCAACCTGCGCTTCGGCAACCCGGACGCCACCGACGACGAGCTCGCGGAGGCGTTGCGGATCGCGCAGGCCGACGACTTCGTCGCCGAAATCGGCGGCCTGGACGCGCCGATCGCCCAGGGCGGCACCAACGTCTCCGGCGGGCAGCGGCAGCGACTCGCCATCGCACGAGCCCTCGTCGCCAAGCCCGCGGTCTACCTCTTCGACGACAGCTTCTCCGCGCTCGACCTCGCGACCGACGCGAAACTGCGTGCGGCCTTGCGGCCGTACACGCGGGACGCCACCGTCTTCATCGTCGGCCAGCGCATCTCGACGATCGCGGGCGCCGATCAGATCATCGTTCTCGAGGACGGCGAGGTGGTCGGCCACGGTACCCACGCCGAACTCCTCGAGACGTGTCCCACCTACCAGGAGATCGCCGGCAGCCAGGCGACGGCGGGGAGTGCAGCATGACCGGACCGGGAGCACGGGCGTCCGCCGCCGCGACGGCGGGCTCGCCCGCACAGAAGCCGATGACC
Source organism: Tsukamurella sp. DT100 (assembly GCF_049844855.1). Taxonomy (NCBI): domain Bacteria; kingdom Bacillati; phylum Actinomycetota; class Actinomycetes; order Mycobacteriales; family Tsukamurellaceae; genus Tsukamurella; species Tsukamurella sp. DT100. Next base: position 292,803 of record NZ_JBNCLV010000001.1, on the reverse strand, counting down.
TTCTGGCCCTCGCTGAAACGACTGTTGGGCCGGCTGCGGGAGCAGCGCTCGGCGATGACGGCCGCGGTGCTGCTGTCGGTCGGCTCGGTCACCGCCGCGGTGATCGCGCCGAAGGTGATCGGCAGCGCGGTCGACGCGATCTACGACGGCTTCCGCTCGCAACTGCAGCACGGGCCGGGCATCGACTTCCAGCACGTCGGCACCATCCTCGCGTGGGTGATCGGGTTGTTCGTGGCGAGCGCGCTGCTGCAGTACGCGCAGGGCTTCCTGCTCAACGGCGCGGTGCAGCGGGTCATGTACTCGCTGCGGCGCGAGGTCGAGGAGAAGCTGAACCGACTGCCGCTGAGCTACTTCGACAAGCAGCCCCGCGGCGAGTTGCTCTCCCGCGTGACCAACGACATCGACAACCTGGGCCAGTCGCTGACGCAGGCGCTGAGCCAGCTCATCGTCTCGGCGTTCACGGTGGTCGGGGTGCTGATCATGATGCTCGTCGTGTCGCCGCTGCTGACCGCTGTCGCGGTCGTCGTGATCCCGCTCATCGTGATCTTCGCGGGACAGATCATGAAGCGCAGCCAGAAGCACTTCGTCGCGCAATGGAAGTCGACGGGCTCGCTCAACGCGCAGGTCGAGGAGGCCTTCACCGGCCACGACCTGGTCACCGTCTACGGCCGCGGCGACGCGCTGCAGGAGCGCTTCGCGCAGGAGAACGACGCGCTCATGAACGCGAGCTACAAGGCGCAGTTCCTCTCCGGCCTCGTGATGCCGATCAGCATGTTCGTCGGCAACCTGCAGTACGTCGCCGTGTGCGTCGTGGGCGGGCTGCGGGTGGCCGCCGGCGGCATGAGCCTGGGCGACGTGATCGCCTTCATCCAGTACTCGCGGCAGTTCACCCAGCCCGTCACGCAGATGGCCTCGATGGTGAACATGCTGCAGTCGGGCGTCGCCTCCGCCGAGCGGGTCTTCGCTATCCTCGACGCCGACGAGCAGACCGCCGAGCTCGCCGGCGCGCTGCCCGTGCCCACGCGCGGCCGTGTCGCCTTCGAGGACGTCTCCTTCGGCTACAAGCCCGACGAACCGCTGATCGAGGGGCTGAACCTGGTCGCCGAGCCGGGCCGCACCGTCGCGATCGTGGGCCACACCGGCGCGGGCAAGACCACCCTGGTTAACCTGATCATGCGGTTCTACGAGCTCAGCGGCGGCCGGATCACCATCGACGGGGTCGACATCGCCGAGGTCGACCGCGCGGACCTGCGCCGACGGATGGGCATGGTGCTGCAGGACACCTGGCTGTTCGAGGGCACCATCCGCGAGAACATCCGGTACGGCCGCCTCGACGCGACCGACGAGGAGGTCTACGCCGCCGCGCGCGCCACCTTCGTCGACCGTTTCGCGCACTCCCTGCCCGACGGTTACGACACCGTGCTCGACGACGAGTCCGGCAGCGTCTCCGCGGGCGAGCGGCAGCTGATCACCATCGCGCGGGCCTTCCTCGCCGAGCCGGCCATCCTCATCCTCGACGAGGCGACCAGCTCGGTGGACACCCGCACCGAGGTGCTGCTGCAGCGGGCCATGCACGCGCTGCGGGCCGACCGGACCAGCTTCGTCATCGCGCACCGCCTGTCGACCATCCGCGACGCCGACGTCATCGTCGTGATGGACCACGGGCGGATCGTCGAGCAGGGCTCGCACGACGAGCTGCTCGCGGCCCGCGGCCACTACGCCGACCTGTACCGGGCCCAGTTCGAGGGCGTCGAGATCTGACGCGCGAGTCCGCGAACGGCTCGCCACCGGGGCGACGGTGCGCGGCCGGGTTACGCTGGTGTTCGACGGAACGGACGACATGGGGCAGAAGCGGCGGACATGAGTGACGAACTCGCACCCGGGACGGTGATCGGCGGTTATCGGATCGAGCGGCGCCTCGGATCCGGCGGCATGGGCTCCGTCTACCTCGCCAAGCACCCGGAGCTGCCCCGATACGACGCGCTCAAGGTGCTGGGCGCCGGCTACTCGGGCGACGAGGCCTTCCGCAAGCGCTTCCTGCGGGAGGCGGAGCTCGCCGCGCGCCTCGACCACCCGAACGTGGTCACCATCTACAACCGCGGCACCGAGGGCGCCCGGCTGTGGATCGCGATGCAGTACGTCGAGGGCGACGACTGCTCGGTGCTGCTCAAGCGCAGCCCGGGCGGGCTGGACCCCGCCGTCGCCGTGGAGATCATCGGCCAGATCGGCCGAGGCCTCGACCGCGCGCACCGCGCCGGCCTGCTCCACCGCGACATCAAGCCCGCCAACATCCTGGTGGCAGCCGTCGACGACGAGGACGACGGCGACGAGCGGCGCGCCCTGCTCACCGACTTCGGCGTGGCGAAGGGCGGCGAGGACACCTCGCAGCTCACGGCCGTCGGCACCGTCCTCGCGACGCTCGCCTACGCCTCCCCGGAGCAGCTGTGCGGCGAGGAACTCGACCCGCGCTCGGATCAGTACTCGCTGGCCGCGACGTTCTTCCACCTGGTCACCGGCAAGGTGCCCTACACGGGGGCGAGCACCGATGCGGTGATCGACGCGCACTTCAACGCGCCGCCGCCGCGGATCTCGCAGATCCGCCAGGGCGTGCCGCCCGCCGTCGACGCCGTGGTCGCGCGGGGGCTCGCCAAGACCCCGGCGGAGCGATTCGCGACGTGCAAGGAGTTCGCGACCGCGCTCAAGTCCGCGCTGACTGCGCCCGTCGGCCGCGCCGCGCCGCGCCCGGTGCCGCGACCCACGCCGCCCGGTTACGTGCCCGGTCCCGGGCATCCGTCCGGACCGCAGGCCCCCGCGACCGCGGGACGTCCGTCCCTGCCCGTGCAGCGGACCGTCGCCCCGGGGATCCGGGGGCAGGCGAACCGGCCGAGCTACCCGACGGGGCGCCCCCCGCAGCCCGCGGCTCCGCAGGCCGCAGCCCCGCAGCCGTTGTACGGGGCGACCGCGGGTGCCCAGTCCGGCGCGATGCCGCGCCCGCCGGCGCCGCGCGCGCAGCCCGCGAAGCCCTCGGCACCGGCAACGCCCTCGGCGCCGGGCGGGATGTCGCCCGCCGTGCTGGTGCTGGTGGGGGTGGCGGTGGCCGCGTTGCTGGTGTTGATCCTGGTCATCGCCTTCGGCTGACGATCCGCGGGACGTGTCGGTGGAGGGGCCTACACTGCCTAATGACAGCGATGAGATTCTTCACCGGAGGTGAGTAGCCCATGACGTCCGCCGCCGGCTCGTTCGTCCATCTGCACAACCACACCGAGTACTCGATGCTCGACGGTGCGGCCAAGGTCGACCCGTTGTTCGCCGAGGCGAAGCGGCTGGGCATGACGGCGGTGGGCATGTCCGACCACGGCAACATGTTCGGCGCGTCGGACTTCTACAACACCGCGGTGAAGTACGAGATCAAGCCGATCATCGGTATCGAGGCGTACATCGCGCCGGAGTCGCGGTTCAACACCAAGCGGGTGAAGTGGGGCGATCCGTCGCAGAAGAGCGACGACGTCTCGGGCTCGGGCGCGTACACCCATATGACGATGGTGGCGGAGAACGCCACGGGGCTGCGGAACCTGTTCAAGCTCAGCTCGCTGGCCTCGCTCGAGGGGCAGCTGGGCAAGTGGTCCCGCATGGACGCCGAGATCATCGCCGAGCACGCCGAGGGGATCATCGCCACCACGGGCTGCCCGTCGGGCGAGGTGCAGACACGGCTGCGGCTGGGGCACGAGCAGGAGGCCCTGGAGGCCGCGGCGAAGTGGCAGGAGATCTTCGGCAAGGAGAACTTCTACCTGGAGCTGATGGACCACGGCATCGACATCGAGCGCCGGGTCCGCGAGGGCCTTCTCGACATCGGCCGCAAGCTCGGGATCAAGCCGCTGGCCACCAACGACTGCCACTACGTCACGAAGGACAAGGCCGAGTCGCACGGCGCGCTGCTGTGCATTCAGACCGGCAAGACCCTGTCCGATCCCACGCGGTTCCAGTTCGACGGTGACGGCTACTACCTGAAGTCGGCGCAGGAGATGCGTGACCTGTGGGATTCGCAGGTGCCCGGCGCGTGCGATTCGACCGTGGAGATCGGCGAGCGCGTCCAGTCCTACAAGGAGGTCTGGGAGCACAAGGACCGCATGCCGCGGTTCCCGGTCCCGGAGCACCACACCCAGGAGTCGTTCCTCGAGTCCGAGGTCATGGACGGCCTGAACCGCCGGTTCCCGGACGGCCCGCCGGCGGACTACATCGAGCGCGCGAAGTACGAGCTCTCGGTGATCAACGAGATGGGCTTCCCCGCGTACTTCCTCGTGGTCGGCGACCTGATCGCGCACGCGCACGAGGTCGGCATCCGCGTGGGCCCGGGCCGTGGCTCCGCGGCCGGCTCGCTCGTCGCGTGGGCGCTGGGCATCACCAACATCGACCCGATCCCGCACGGCCTGCTGTTCGAGCGGTTCCTCAACCCCGAGCGCGTGTCGATGCCCGATATCGATATCGACTTCGATGATCGCCGGCGTGGGGAGATGATCACCTACGCCTCGGAGAAGTGGGGCTCGGACAAGGTGGCCCAGGTCATCACGTTCGGCACCATCAAGACCAAGGCCGCCATCAAGGACTCGGCCCGCGTCATCTACGGTCAGCCCGGCTACTCGATCGCCGACCGCATCACCAAGGCGCTGCCGCCGCCCATCATGGCCAAGGACATCTCGGTCAAGGGCATCACGGACCCCTCGCACGAGCGGTACAAAGAGGCCGTCGAGGTCCGGCAGCTCATCGAGACGGACCCGGACGTCAAGAAGATCTACGACATGGCGCTCGGGCTCGAGGGCCTGATCCGCAACGCCGGCGTGCACGCCTGCGCGGTGATCATGTCCTGTGATCCGCTCACCGACGCGATCCCGGTGTGGAAGCGCGCGCAGGACGGCGCCATCATCACCGGCTGGGACTACCCGTCGTGCGAGGCCATCGGCCTGCTGAAGATGGACTTCCTGGGCCTGCGCAACCTCACCGTGATCGGTGACGCCCTGGAGAACATCAAGGCCAACCGCGGCATCGAGCTCGACATGGACGAGCTGCCGCTCGACGACGAGACCACGTACCAGTTGCTGCAGAAGGGCAACACCCTCGGCGTCTTCCAGCTCGACGGCGGCCCGATGCGGGATCTGCTGCGCCGCATGCAGCCCACCAAGTTCGAGGACATCGTCGCCGTCGGCGCCCTGTACCGCCCCGGCCCGATGGGCATGAACGCGCACAACGACTACGCGGACCGGAAGAACGGGCGGCAGGACGTCAAGCCGATCCACCCGGAGCTGGAGGAGCCCCTCAAGGAGATCCTCGCGGACACGTTCGGCCTGATCGTGTACCAGGAGCAGATCATGCACATCGCGCAGAAGGTCGCCGGGTACAGCCTGGGCCAGGCCGACATCCTGCGCCGCGCGATGGGTAAGAAGAAGAAGTCGGTGCTGGACGAGGCCTACGGCGGCTTCCAGCAGGGCATGCTCGACAACGGCTTCTCGCAGGCCGCGATCACCGCGCTCTGGGACACCGTGCTGCCCTTCGCCGGGTACGCGTTCAACAAGTCGCACGCCGCCGCGTACGGCCTGGTCTCGTACTGGACCGCGTACCTCAAGGCGAACTACCCGGCCGAGTACATGGCCGGGCTGCTCACGTCGGTCGGTGACGACAAGGACAAGGCCGCCATCTACCTCGGCGACTGCCGCCGCCTCGGGGTCACGGTGCTCCCGCCCGACGTCAACGAGTCGCACCTGCAGTTCACCTCGGTCGGCGAGGACATCCGGTTCGGCCTCGGCTCGGTGCGCAACGTCGGTGAGGGCGTCGTCGCGTCCATCGTGCGCAGCCGCGCCGAGAAGGGGAACTTCACCTCCTTCTCCGACTACCTCGCCAAGATCGAGGTCGCGGCCTGTTCCAAGAAGGTCACGGAATCGCTCATCAAGGCGGGCGGTTTCGACTCCCTCGAGCACCCGCGCAAGGGCCTGTTCCTGGTGCACAGCGACGCCATCGAATCGGTGCTGTCCACCAAGAAGGCCGAGGCCGTGGGCCAGTTCGATCTCTTCGGATCCATGGGAGAGGAGGAGGGCGCCGCCGGTCCCATCGACGACGTCTTCACCATCAAGGTGCCCGAGGAGGAGTGGGACGGCAAGCACAAGCTCGCCCTCGAACGCGAGATGCTCGGCCTGTACGTCTCCGCGCACCCGCTCGACGGGGTGGAGCACGTGATCGCCGCGCAGACCGACACCCCCATCCCCGCGATCGTCGAGGGCGACGTCAAGGACGGCACCCAGGTCACCGTCGGCGGCATCCTGCAGTCGGTGAACCGGCGCGTGAACAAGAACGGCGCCCCGTTCGCGTCGGCGCAGCTCGAGGACCTCTCCGGCGGTATCGAGGTCTTCTTCTTCCCGCAGGCCTACGCCGCGTTCGGCGCCGAGGTGGTCGAGGACGCGGTGGTGCTGATCAAGGCCCGCGTGAACTTCCGCGACGACAAGGTCACACTGATCGCGAACGACATCGCGCCCATCGACCTCTCCCAGATCGGGGTCGCGAAGCCGCTGTCGCTCACGATGCAGACGCGGGTGTGCACGCAGGACAAGGTCTCCGCGCTCAAGCAGGTGCTGCAGCGCCACCCGGGCGTCTCCGACGTGCACGTCAAGCTCGTCAGCGGCGACAAGGCCACCACGCTCCGGCTCGACGACACCCTGCGGGTGAACCAGTCGTCGTCGCTGATGGGTGACCTGAAGGCGCTGCTGGGGCCCAACTGCCTCTCGTGACCCTCTCCTGACGTGGACGCGGCCGCGCTCGCCGCGTCAGACTCCCGCTCCGGCGCCGAAGATCCGCTGGAACAGGTCCTCTCCGTGACTGGTCGGGAGGGGGCGGCCGGGTAGCACCCGGAAGGTGCGGTCGCCGGAGTCGAGGCGTTCGGCGCGGAGGAAGGCGTGCCGCGGATCTGCCGCGTCGGCGAGACCGCGCGCGAGCTCGTACATGTGGGTCACGTACACGACGGTGATCCCGCAGTCCCGCATGGTCTCGACGATCTGCCGCGCCAGCGCCGCGCCCTCGCGTTCGTTCGTCGACGCGAGCGACTCGTTGCAGAGCAGCAGCGCGCCGGGGCGGATCACGTCGGCGATCGCGCTCATGCGCCCCAGCTCCTCCTCGAGCCGCCCCGCGGTGTCTCCGCCCTCGCGCTCCTCGCCGCCGAAATGGGTGAGCACCTGGGGGTGGACGGCGCCGCGGTACTCGCGCGCGGGGACCGGCATGCCGCAGCGCAGTATGAGCTGCGCCGTCCCGATGCTCCGCAGCAGCGTGGTCTTCCCGCCGTGATTCGCGCCGGTGATCATCGTGACCGCCGCGTCCTCGGTGTCGATGTCGTTCCCGACCGCCGGCTCCCGGGCCTCGAGGGCGAGCACGGGGTGGTAGAGCCCGCGGCAGGTCAGGCCCCGCGCCGCCGGCTCGGGCAGGCACCAGGGCGCGCCGCGCTCGTCGAGGGCGGCGACGAGGTTCATGACGGCGCGGTAGAAGCCGAGCTCGTCGGCGATGGTCCGGAAGTACGCGGCCACGTGTTCCGCCGCCTGCGCGACGGCGTCCGCGGCCGTCCGGATGCCGCGGCCCGCCAGCACGGCCAGGGCCTCCGCGGCGGCGGGGTCGTCGACGTCGAGGTCGATCGTTCCGTCCCGTCCGCGCAGGCGGCGCCACGTCGAGTGGTCCGGGTGGCGCAGCACGTGATCCGTTCCGTGCGCCCCGGCCCCGAGGCGCACGCTGATCAGTTCTCCCTTCGCGAACCGGAGCTCCTTGAGGTGCGCCCGCACCGTCGCCAGGTACTCGTCGTCGAGCTCGGTCGCGATGCACGTGAAGAAGGCGTCGAAGCCCGCCGAGGAGAAGTCGCCGCGCCACCGGTCGCAGGCCGCCCGCAGCTCGGCGAACGCGTCCACGAACATGTCCAGCACGTCGAGGGAGCGGTAGAGCACCTTGTCGGGCGTCGCGCGGGTGAAGAGCCCGAAGTAGTTGTGCCGCTCCCGTTCGACCGCGGCTGCTGCGATCCGGCGCAGCTCGTCGACCGCGTCGGGGTGGACGAGGCAGTCCCGCAGGACCTCGTGCCGGTAGCGGATGTCCGCCGCGGAGGCGACGTCGCCGAGCAACAGGCTCTCCGCGACGCGGTACAGCGCGTCGTCGCCGGCGGCCATGACCGGAAGCAGGCGGTCCAGCCCGAGGTTGCGGCGCAGCTCCTCGGAGCGCGGAGGCGCCGCCGGGGTGTCGTGCAGATCCCGGTCGCGGTACAGCAGGCGCGTCCTCATGACGCGATCCTGCGGCGCAGGGTCTCGGCGTCGAGGCCGTGCCGGCGGGCGAGGGCCGCGGCGTGGGCGAGCCCCTGCGGCCGGCCCCGTCGTACCCGGTAGGTGCGCTCTGCGGGATCGGCGGGGACGTCGGCGGTCATGCTCACCACCCCGTCGCCGAGCAGGGCGATCTCGTCGACGAAGGTGACGTAGACGCAGCGCGCCCCGGTCGACACCAGTCCGCGGACGACGGCGGAGCCGAGGCGGATCCCGTCCTCCAGGGAGGTCGACGCGAAGGTCTCGTTCATCACCACGACGCTCCGATCGGTGGCCGCGGTGAGGATCTCGCGCATACCCGCGATGTCGGACTCCAGCCTGCCGTGCCGGTCGTCGGCGGATTCGGGGCGCTCGAACTGCGTGAACAGCGCGTCGAAGAGCCCGATCTCGGCCGCGGTGCCGGGCACGGGCAGGCCGAGCGCCGCCAGGTGGTGGATCTGGCCGAAGGCCCGCGCGAGCGCCGTCTTCCCGCCGTGGTTGGGGCCGGTCACCACGAGGACGCGCTCGTCCGCGTCGAGCCGGAGGTCGTTGCCGACGACGGGCGTTCCGCGGCGGTGCAGGTCGATCGCCATCGCGAGGTCGACGATGCCGCGCGCGGCGAGGACGGGATCGTCGGCGATGGTCGGGAGCGTGAACGGTGTTCCGGCGGCCTCCGAGCGGGCTGCGAAGTCCAGATAGCCGAGGTACCAGCGGATCTCGAGGTCGGCCGCGGTCACGACCGGGTCGCCGTAGCCGGAGTGCCGGTCCCGGAACCGGGCGAGGGCGGCGAACGTCTCGGGGAACAGGGCGGTGACGTCCGTGAGGATGGCGGCCTCGACGCCGTCGAGTCCGGGGCGGACGGGGGCGTCCTCCGCGCGGCGGGTGGCACCGTCGACCCGGAACCGTTCGAAGACGGCGGCGACCTCGGCGCCGTAGTCCGGTTCCCCGTGGTAGCGGCCCACGCGGACGTCGGACTTCTTGATCCGGACGGTGTACTCGACCGCATCCATCAGCGCCGTGACCTCCGCCGCATCGTGCGAGAGCCGTCGGTGTTCGGGCGAGTCCGACAGCGTGTCGAGGTGGGCCAGCAGGTCGCTTACGGCCGCGGGTGGGTCCGTCGTCTCGGCGAGGGCCGCGCGGAGGTCGGCGACGGCGGCGAGGTAGCGGCGGGCACCGTCGAGCGCCCAGGCGTCGCGCTCGGGGCGCAGCCGCAGGCGCTCGGCGTTCGACGCGGCCTCGCGCATCCCGGCCATCGTGGCGCAGAACCCGCGCAGCGCTGTGGTGAGGCGCGCGTCCCGGCGCAGCACCCGGCATACGTCCTGCCGGTACCGCGCGGCGGCCACCGTCGGGGCCGGGGCGCGGAACAGGGGCGCGATGCCCGAGTCGTGCGCCGCGGCCTCGGCGATGATGCGGTCCAGTCCCAGATCGGCGAAGTACGCGGGGTCCCGGACGGGGGCCTCGACGGCGGGCGCGCCCAAGAGGGAGGGGGAGTCCACGGCGCACCTCCGCTCTCGTCCGTGTCGTCACGGGCCGACCGGCGGGTGTGGCGGCGGCGCCTCACGAGGTCCGCCGGTTCTTCGACCGTACGTCCGCGGCGAACGCGGGGGCAAGGGCCGTGCTGGGCGGCGTGACCGCGGTCTACAGGCCCGCGCGCTCCATCTCCTGGTCCCACGCCTCGATGAGATCCTGGCCGGACAGGCCGGCGGCCTCGAGGGCGTCCCGTCGTCGACGGAGGCCGGGCCTCGCCGGCTCGTACCGCTGCAGCCACGCCTCCTTCTGCGTGCGCCAATAGCCGATCACGGTCATCGCCGCGTTCGGCAGGCCGCGCTCGTGCCGCAGGTGCTTGCGGATCGCGCGCGTGGCCGATGTCTCCGCGGCAGCCCAGACGTACACCCCGTCGCCGGGGAGCGCGAGGTTCCGGACCGCATCGGGGAGGCCCGACGGTGCGCGGCCCATCCCGCTGCCCGTCAGCCACGTGGTCGTGAGGTCCGCCGCCGACGGCAGGTCCTGGACGTCGTCGTCGGAGGCGACCTCGACGATCGCGTGGGCGCGGACGTCAGCGGGGAGTTCCTCGGCGATCCGGCCGATCGCGGGGAGCGCGGTCGCGTCGCCGACCAGGAAGACGGACGTGACGCCGGCGGGGCGGCGGTACCAGCCTCCCGCCTGGGAGAGTCCGACCGCGTCGCCCGGCCCGGCTCGCATAGCCCACTCGGCGGCGACGCCGCCCTCGTGCACCACGAAGTCCACGTCGAGCGTTCCCGTTCCGACCCGGCGGACCGTGTAGCTGCGCTGTTCGGGCGCGGCGGCGTCGTCGAAGTGCCAGGCGCCGCCGGCGATCCGGGGGCGCGGGGGCGTACGCCTGCCCGGACTGGGGAACGCGATGGTCAGGCGTTCGTCGGGGTCGCCGCTGCTGACCCACTGCGCGAGCTCCGGCCCACCGAACCGCACGCGGACCATGTTCGGTGTCACGCGGTGCGCCGCGACGACCTCCGCCTGGTAGTACCCGTCGAATCGGGCCATCGGTCCGGATCTCCTTTCAGCGTAGCGACTGCGCGGCCGCGGCCAGGTCGTCGACCAGCGCGGACGCGGTCAGGACGAGGCCGTTGTTGTACTGCGGGTTCAGCTTCGCCACGCGGCCCGCCTGGACCGCGGGGAGCGTGCGCCAGGTCTGGACGTCCGCGATGGATCCGTCGGTGTCCTGGTGGAGGATCAGGTCGGCGCCGGCGAGCACGTCGAGGTTCTCGAGGCTCGCCTCGAAGGAGCCCTTCGACGGGTCGACCTGCCGGTCGCCGAAGAGGACGTCCATGCCGATCTCGCGCCCGATCGCGGTACCGAAGGTCTGCGCCCACACCAGGACGGTGCCGCGGGCCTTGCTCCCGGTCGTGGTCACCATCGCGATCCGCTTGCCCGCGAGCGTCCCGGCGAGGTCCCGCTTGGTCGCCGCGACCTTCGCGTCGTAGTCGGCGACGTACTGCTGCGCGTTCGCCGTGCGACCGACGGCGGCGAGCTGTGCGTTCATGTCCTCGCGCCACTGCGGGCGGTTCACCTCGACGGCCAGGATCGCGGTGGCGCCGGAGAGCTGGGAGTTGTTGTACCAGTCGCCGCGGTAGGCGTTGGCGCGCATCACCACCAGGTCCGGCGCGTGGATCAGCACCTCTTCGGCCTTGGGACGCGCCCCGGCGGCGGGGGAGAGGATCGTCACGTCGTCGCCGAGCCTGCCGGCGAACTGCCCCGACGGCCGCTTCCCCTGGTCGTAGGCGTTCGCGGTGGCCACGACGGGATAGCCCGCGAGCAGGGCGAACTCCAGGTCGCCGCGGCCCTCCATGACCACGACCCGCTTCGGCTCGCGAGGGACGGCGAAGGACAGGTCGAGGTACCGGACGTCGACGGTCGGCGCCCCGGACCCCGACGAGTCAGTGCTCCCGCAGGCGGCGGTGCCCAGCGTCGCTGCGACGGCGCCCGCCCCCGCGAAGTGCAGGAAGGAGCGGCGGCTGCGCAGCGTTCGTGGCACGACGACTCCCGTGATGAGGACCGGTTTGGTTAGGCGATCCTAGGGGGGAGGCGGTCGAGGCGCAAGGCGCCGGAGGTGCAGTTACGCGCGGGCGTGGACTGCGCGCGCCGCCCACCACACCGCGACGCCGACTCCGGCCGCGGCGAGCACGGCGGGCGCGAATGAGGCCGCACCCGTGGCGAGCGTGAGCACGACGCCCAGGGCGAGCACGACCAGCGCGGCGACCAGCGCCTCGGCCTTGTAGCGGGGCCACGCGACACCGAAAACGTCGACGGTGGACCGCTGTGCTGCTGCACGGCGGTCGGAAGTCGAGGATGCGGCGACTGTGGTCATGGAGTTCACTCTACCCTGCGACCGAGATTTCGGCCACCCGAACTCACGGTCCGGCGGGTCGATCTGGGATGATGGGACGCGTGTTGCGCTGGATAACCGCAGGAGAATCGCACGGCCCCGCCCTCGTGGCCCTCATGGAGGGCATGGTCGCGGGCGTCGAGGTCACGTCGTCGGACATCGCCGCCCAGTTGGCGCGGCGACGCCTCGGCTACGGCCGGGGTGCGCGGATGAAGTTCGAGGCCGACAAGGTCACCATCCTCGGTGGTGTCCGGCACGGCCGTACCCAGGCGGGTCCCGTCGCCATCGAGATCGGCAACACCGAGTGGCCAAAGTGGGAGCAGGTCATGTCGGCCGACCCCGTCGACCAGGAGCTGCTCGACGGCATGGCCCGCAACGCGCCGCTCACCCGGCCGCGCCCCGGTCACGCCGACTACTCGGGGATGCTGAAGTACGGCTTCGACGACGCCCGTCCCGTCCTCGAGCGCGCCAGCGCCCGCGAGACGGCCGCCCGCGTCGCCGCCGGTACCGTCGCCCGGAACTTCCTGCGCCAGGCCTTCGGCGCCGAGGTGGTCAGCCACGTCATCTCCATCGGAGCGTCCGAGCCCTACGTCGGGCCGACCCCGTCGGGCGACGACCTCGAGAAGATCGACGCCTCGCCCGTGCGGGCCTTCGACGAGGCCGCCGAGCAGTCGATGATCGCCGAGATCGAGGCCGCCAAGAAGGACGGCGACACCCTCGGCGGCGTCGTCGAGGTCGTGGTCACGGGCCTGCCGGTGGGCATCGGCTCCGTCGCGTCCGGGGAGAGCCGCCTCGACGCGCGCCTCGCGGCCGCGCTCATGGGCATCCAGGCGATCAAGGGCGTCGAGGTCGGCGACGGCTTCGAGACCGCCCGCCGCCGCGGCAGCGCCGCGCACGACGAGATGCTGCCCGACAAGGGCGGCGTGCTCCGCTCGACCAACCGCGCGGGCGGCGTCGAGGGCGGCATGACCAACGGTGAGGAGCTGCGCGTCCGCGCGGCGATGAAGCCGATCTCCACGGTGCCGCGCGCGCTGCGCACCATCGACATGCAGACCGGTACCGAGGCCGTGGCGATCCACCAGCGCAGCGACGTCTGCGCCGTGCCCGCCGCCGGCGTCGTGGCCGAGGCCATGGTGGCGCTCGTCGTGGCCCAGGCGGCGCTCGAGAAGTTCGGCGGCGACAGCCTCGACGAGACCCGCAGCAACTTCGAGCGGTACTCCGAGCAGGTGGCGGCGCGGTTGCAGCGGGTGACGCCCGAGGCGATCTGATGGGCACCGCGCCCGGCCGCGAGCCGGGGCCCGCGGCGATCCTGATCGGCCCGCCCGGGGCGGGGAAGACGACCATCGGCCGTCGGCTCGCGCGCGCCCTCCGGGTGGAGTTCCTCGACATCGACGAGGAGATCGAGCGCCGCGAGGGCCGCACCATTCCGCAGATCTTCGCCGGCGACGGCGAGCCCGCCTTCCGCGCCATCGAGGAGGAGGTCGTGGCCGACGTGGTCGCGCACCATCCCGGCGTCGTCTCGCTCGGCGGCGGCGCCGTTCTCTCCGAGACCACCCGTACGCTGCTGCGCCGGCACCAGGTGGTCTACCTCGAACTGACCGAGGAGGAGGGGATCCGGCGGACCGTCAGCCCGGCCGCGTCGAACCGCCCGCTCCTCAAGGGCGACGACCCCGCCGCGGCGTACCGCGCCCTGATGGCGCGGCGCACGCCGATCTACCGTGAACTCGCGACGATCCGCGTCTCCACCGTGGGGCGCGCACCGTCGTCCGTCGTCCGGCAGGTGCAGCGGCGCCTCAAGGACACCGCACCCGGGCGGGAACGCCGCGGCCCCTGGCCGAAGCTGCCCACCGTCCTCCGCACGTCCGCCAAGAATCGATCGGAGTAGTAGATGAGCGAGAATCCGGTGAAGGTCCGCGTCGACGCGGGCAGCCCCTACGACGTGGTGATCGGTCGCGGGCTCCTCGACGAGACCGTCGCCGCGGCCGGCGAGGCGACCACGGCCGCGATCTTCTACCAGCCGACCCTCGCCGAGACCGCCGAGGTACTGCGGCAGGCCCTGGCGGACAAGGGGATCGATGCGCACCGCATCGAGCTGCCCGACGCCGAGGCCGGCAAGGACCTCCAGGTCGCCGGGTTCTGCTGGGAGGTGCTCGGCCGCATCGGCCTCAGCCGCCAGGACGTGATCTACAGCCTCGGCGGCGGCGCCGCGACCGACGTCACCGGCTTCGTGGCGGCCACCTGGATGCGCGGCGTGCCGGTGGTGCACGTCCCCACCACGCTGCTCGCGATGGTCGACGCGGCCGTCGGCGGCAAGACAGGCATCAACACCGACGCCGGCAAGAACCTGGTCGGCTCCTTCCACGAGCCGCGGGCCGTGATCGTCGACCTGGTGACGCTGGAGACGGTGCCGCGCAACGAGATCGTCGCCGGCATGGCCGAGGTCATCAAGACCGGCTTCATCGCCGACCCGGTGATCCTCGAGCTGATAGAGAAGGACCCCGAGGCCGCGCTCGATCCCACCGGCGACGTGCTGCCCGAGCTGGTCCGCCGCTCCATCGAGGTCAAGGCGAAAGTGGTCTCCGCCGACCTCAAGGAGTCCTCGCTGCGCGAGATCCTCAACTACGGCCACACTCTCGCACATGCGCTGGAGCGCCGCGAGCGCTACCGCTGGCGCCACGGCGCGGCCGTCTCCGTCGGCTTGATCTACGCCGCCGAGCTCGGCCGCCTCGCCGGCCGCCTCGACGACGAGACCGCCGACCGGCACCGTCGGGTCCTCGAATCCGTCGGCCTGCCCACGAGTTACGACGCCGACGCCTTCGGGCAGCTGCTCGAGTACATGGGAAAGGACAAGAAGAACCGTGCGGGCCTGCTCCGGTTCGTCGTGCTCGACGGCTTGGCCCGTCCCGGCCGGCTCGAGGGCCCGGACCCGTCCCTGCTGGTCGCCGCCTACTCCGCCGTCGCCAAGGAGGGGACGCAGCCCGCGGGCGCCGTGCTCCTCTGAGCGCTGCTGCGCAGTTGACCTCAACCGTCGTTGTGGTCTTAGCGTGGCCGCATGACGGATGTCGCACCGGCGCGAGCGGGGCGGAAGCAGTGGGCGGGGCTCGCGGTGCTGGTCCTGCCGACGTCGGTGGCGTCGCTCGAGCTCACCCTGCCCAATCTCGCCCTGCCGGCGATCGCGCGGGATCTCGGCCCTTCGGCCTCTCAGTCCCTCTGGCTCGTGGACGTCTACGGTTTCCTGCTCGCGGGGTCGTTGATGGCCATGGGGGCATTGGGTGACCGGGTCGGTCGTCGTCGGCTGCTCCTGTTCGGTGCCGCGGGATTCGGAGCGGTATCGGTCCTCGCCGCGTACGCGCCGAGTGTTGAGGCGCTCATCGCCGGCAGGGCGCTGCTCGGGGTGATGGGCGCGACTCTGATGCCGACGGCGCTCGCACTCGTCGCGACGATGTTCGCTGATCCACGCCAACGGACGTCGGCCGTGGGCGCCGTGATCGCGAGCGTCGCCGGAGGCACCGCGGTGGGTCCCCTGATCGGCGGTTGGGTTCTCGAGCACTTCTGGTGGGGTGCGACCTTCCTGACCGTGGTGCCGTTGGTGCTCGCCCTCCTCGTGATCGGCCCGTTCGTCCTTCCCGAAGGACGCTCGCAGGGGGCGGGGCGCGTGGATCTCCTCAGTGTCGCGTTCTCTCTGGTCGCCGTCCTGTCGGTCATTCTCGGTCTGAAGGAGATGGCGGAGAACGGTATCCGTCTGCCGGCGACCGTGACGCTCGGCCTCGGCGTGGTCGCGGCCGGAGTCTTCCTCCGGCGCCAGCGGCGAATCGACGATCCGCTGGTGGATCTGACCCTGTTCCGTTCCAGGCGGTTCCGGCTCGCGATCGTCACCCTGCTGCTCGGAATCTTCGCCCTGTTCGGCACGAACTTCCTCCTCGCCCAGTATCTGCAACTGGTCCTCGGGCTTTCCCCGCTCGCCGCCGGGCTCTGGACCGTCCCCGCCGCGCTCGGGGTGCTCGCAGCGGCGACGGCCGCGCCGGTCGCGGCACGACGTTGGCCGCCCGGCAACGTCGTGGTCGCCGGGCTCCTCGTCGCCGCCGGGGGCTTCGCGGTGCTGATGCGCGTGGACCCCGCTGGCGGAGTGATGCTTCCGGTCGTCGGTTCGGTGATCGTCTCACTGGGCCTGGGGGCGATGATGACACTGTCCACCGACCTCGTCGTCGGAGCCGTGCCCGTCGCCCGTGCGGGGCAGGCTTCCGCGCTGTCCGAGACGGCGCCGGAACTGGGTGGAGCGCTGGGCGTCGCGATCCTCGGCAGTGCCGCTGCGGTCGTCTACCGCGGCCGCCTGTCCGACGTGTCGGTGACGGAGGTCCCGGCCGAGGTGGCAGCACGTGCTTCGGAGACTCTGTCCGGTGCGTTTGTGGCAGCCGATCTCATGCCGCCCGCCGCCGGCGGCGAGCTGATCGCGGCAGCGCGCGAGGCGTTCACGGCGGGCTTGCACACGGTCGCGACCATCGATCTCGTGCTCATGTCGGTTCTGGCACTGCTCATCGCAGTCGTGATCCGCCGCTGAGGCGGAGGGCGCCTCGCCCCATCGATCAGTCCAGCCCGAGTAGGTCCGCGGTCCGCTCCAGGGTGTAGTCGAACAGCGCGTCGGCGGGCTCGAAGGTGTTCGCGTACTGGCCGAACAGCTCGAAGCTCACGGCGCCGAAGAGCTGCGTCCAGGCGAGCACGCCCAGTGCGAGCTGGGCTCGATCGGCGTCCGGGGCCACGACCTCCGCCGCGGCGCGCAGCTGCTCGTCGAGCCCGCCCGACGGTGCCGGGCCACCGCCCTTCCCGCACACCGCGATCCGCGCGAAGGCGCCTGACGTGCGGATCGCGGCGGCGGTCGTCTCCGCCGGCGCGTGGTAGCCGGGCACCGGCGAGCCGTAGAGCAGCGTGTATTCGTGCGGGTTCGCCAGGGCCCAGGCGCGCAGGGCCCGTCCCGCGGCGAGCCACCGCGCCCGCGGGGCTTCGGCGCTCGCGTCCGCCGCCTCCACCGCGTCACCGAGCGCCGTGTAGGCGTCCGTGATCAGCGCGGTGAGCAGCGCGTCGCGGCTGGAGAAGTAGCGGTACACCGCCGACGAGGCCAGGCCCAGGTCGCGGGCGACCGCGCGCAGCGACAGCGCGGCGGCGCCGACCTCGCGGAGCTGGTCCCGCGCGCTGCGGGTGATCTCGGCGGTGAGTTCGGCGCGGGCGCGCTCGCGGGCGGTCAGGGAGGCGTTCACCCCTCGATCATTGCACTGATCCGAAACAAGAGCGCTGCTCTTGACAACGGCGCGTCGAAGACGGAGCATGGAATCGAAACGAGAGCAGTGCTCACACTTTGGAGGATCTCATGACCGCACCCGCCGCCGACCACGTCCGCCCCGGCCGCACCGCGACCGCGTTCAACACCACCGTCGCCTGGCTCGCCCGGCGCGGCGTCTCCCTCTACGGCAGCAGGGAACTCGCGGTCCGCGGGCGCACCTCGGGGGAGTGGCGCACCACCCCCGTCAACGTCCTCGCGGTCGACGGCGGCGAGTACCTTGTCGCCGCGCGCGGCGTCACCCAGTGGGTGCGGAACATGCGCGTGGCGGGCTCGGGCGAGCTCCGGCTCGGGCGGAACGCCGATTCCTTCACCGCCACCGAGGTCACGGATCCGGCCGCCAAGGTGCCAGTGCTGCGCGCCTACCTGCGCAAGTGGGCCTGGGAGGTGGGCGCCTTCTTCCCCGGCCTCTCCGCCGACAGTTCCGACGACGAGCTCGCCGCCGCCGCGGTCCGCTACCCGGTCTTCGTGCTCCACCGTCCCTGAGGCGACCCCGGCGGCGCGCCTGCCCAGCTAGGGTGGCCGCGTGGCGCTGGTGGGCAGGGACGACGAGCGCGCGCGGATCGACCGGCTGCTCGCCGGGGCGCGCGCCGACCGCGGCGGGGCTCTCGTCGTGCGCGGCGAACCGGGCATCGGCAAGACCGCCCTCCTTGATCATGCGGTGGGGCTCGCGTCCGACGCCGGCATGCGGGTCGTCCGCGGGGCGGGCATCGAGTCCGATTCCGAACTCGCGCACGGCGGCCTGCACCAGCTCCTGCACCCGTATCTGAACCGGCTCGACGGACTGCCGGTCCCGCAGGCCGCGGCACTGCGCACCGCGTTCGGCCTCGCCGAGGGGTCTGCTCCGAATCGCTTCCTGGTGTCCGCGGGCGTGCTGGCACTGCTCTCCGACCTCGCCGACGAGGCGCCACTGCTGTGCGTGGTCGACGACCTGCAGTGGCTCGATCGAGGATCGGCGGAGGCGCTGCAGTTCGCGGCGCGCCGGTTCGCCGCCGATCCGATCGCGCTGCTGTTCGCGGTGCGCGAGACGTCGATGCCCTTCGCCACCCCCGGAATCGACACCCTGCACCTGGACGGCCTCGAGGCGCACGCCGCGGCCCGCATCCTCGACGCGCACGCGCCGGGGATCGACGACGCCCTGCGCGCCCGGGTGCTCGAGGAATCGGCGGGCAATCCGCTCGCGCTCATCGAACTCGGTGCGGTGCCGCGGTCGGGCGGCGGAGAACCGTCGGACCCCGTCGGCCCCGTGGGCGCGCTGGCCGCGCCGTTGCGCGTCCAGGAGGCCTTCCGCGGACAGATCGCGGCCCTGCCGGAGCCGACGCGCCGCGCCCTGCTCGTGGCCGCGGCGGACTCCGCGGCCCCGCTGGCGACGATCGTGCGCGCCGTCGAGGGGCTCGGCGGCGCGGTCGCGGACCTGGCGCCCGCGGAACGCGCCGGCTTGATCGGGATCGGGGACCGCGTCTCCTTCCGGCATCCGCTGGTGCGGTCCGCGGCGTACCGGGGCGAGCCCCTGCCGCACCGGCTCGAGGTGCACCGGGTCCTCGCGCGCGTTTGCGAGGCCGATTCGGACCGGCGCGCGTGGCATCTCGCCGCGGGAACACCGACGCCGTCCGAGTCGGTCGCCGTCGCGCTCGACGGGGTCGCGGAGCGCGCCCGGCATCGCGGCGGGGCCATGGCGGTGTCGATCGCGTACGACCGCGCGGCGCGACTCAGCGAGGACGATCCGCGCCGAGCCGCGCGGATCGCGCGCGCCGCCCAGGCCGCCTACGACGGCGGGCGGCCCGACCGTGCACAGCGGCTCGCTGCGGAGACCCTGTCGCTCAGCAGCGACCCTGGGGTCCGCGCCGACGCGGTCTACGTGCTCGGCGCCGTCGCCTACGAGCGCGACTCTCCGCGCGCCGACGCCGAGCTCACCCTCGATGCGGCCGCGTCGACGAAGGACGGCGACCCCGAGCGGACCGCGCTCGCCCTGTACGAGGCGGGGCACGCAGCCCGGCACGGCGCGGAGGTCGATCTGCTCGGCCGGGTCTCCGCGATGCTGTGCGACTTCGCGCCGCCGGTGGGGTGGGCGCTCGTGATCGACGCGATCCGGGGCTGGGCCGAGCTCGCCGACGGGCGACCGGGACCGGCAGTCGCCCGGATGCGTCCGCTCGCGGCGGGGGCGGACGCCCCGTTGACTCACGCGATCACCGCCGCCATCAGCGGGCTGCTCACCGCCCGGGAGGACGAGGTCGTCGGCCTCGTCGCCGACATGCTGGACGCCGCGCGCGCGGAGGGCGCCCTGGGCTGGATCCCGTACTGCCTCGGCGTCCTGGCGGTGGCCCGGCTGCTCCGCGGGGAGTTCGCGGACGCCCGCGTGTGCGTCGCGGAGGGTGCGGCGGTCAGCGAGGAACTGGGGAACCGGACGGAGTACCTCGCGCACAGGTCGCTCGAGGTGTGGCTGCTCGCGGTGGCGGGCGAGCAGGACGCGTGTCGCGCCCTCGCCGAACGGACTCTGCCCGATGCCCGGAACCGGCATCGCGTCGACGCCGAGATCGGGGCGTGGGGGACCGGTCTACTGGATCTCGCCGCGGCGCGATACGCGGACGCGCTGACCGTGCTGGAGTCGGTGTGCACCGGACCCGCAGGGCGCGACGTCCTCCTGCGCGCAGTCCCCGACCTGGTCGAGGCCGCCGCGCGGGGCGGGGTGCCCGAGCGGGCGGCCGCGCCGTTCGCGGGCTTCGTGGAGTGGGCGGAGGTGGTCGATCGTCCCGTGACCAGCGGCCTCGTGCTGCGCTGCCGTGCCCTCCTCGCCCCCGACGACGAGGGCGAGGACCTGTACCGCGCCGCGCTGCGGCTGCACGAGGAGGCCGCCGGCGGTTACGACCTGGCCCGCACCCGACTGGTGCACGGGGAGTGGCTCCGCCGCCGGCGCCGGCGGACGGAGGCGCGGGCGCAGCTCGCGGCCGCGCTCGCCGGGTTCGAGGACGTCGGCGCCGCGCTGTGGGCGGACCGCGCCCGCGCCGAGCTCGTGGCGCTCGGGGGCGCGGATGCGGGCCGGAGCAGCGCGGGCCCGCTCAATCGGCTCACCCCGCAGGAACTGCAGGTGGTGCAGCTCGCGGCGGCCGGCTGCACCAACAAGGAGATCGCGGCCCGCCTCTTCCTCAGCCCGCGCACGGTCGGCTACCACCTCTACAACGCGTATCCCAAGCTCGGCGTCGCCGCCCGAGGCGACTTGGCGGCCCTCGTCGCGCAGGGAAGCGGTACCGGTACGTCGCACCCGGAACCCGGTCATCGTGACTGATCCGCCCGCCGCTGTGCGCTCGTAGCGTTCTCCGTAGGGCATTCGGCCCCACACCGGACAACCGCACCAAGGAGCGATCATGACGCAGTACTTCCTCAGCCTTCCCCACGACTCCGCGGAGGAGACGACGATGGCCGACATCGACCCCGCCGAGCTGGAGGCGCTCTTCGCCGAGGTGGGGGCGTTCAACGACGAGCTCCAGTCGACGGGCGCGTTCGTCTTCGCCGGCGGCCTGCAGCCGCCGTCGACCGCGACCACCGTCGACGCCTCGGGCGACGCGCCGGTGTTCACCCCGGGCCCGTTCGTGGAGGCGCCCGAGTACCTCGGCGGCTTCTGGGTGATCGAGGCCGACAACGACGACGACGCGATCGAGTGGGCCAAGAAGGCGTCCCGCGCGCTGCGCAGCCGGGTGGAGGTCCGCGCGCTGCAGGAAGCGCCCGCGTGACCGGTGCCGGCGCTCGACCGCCGGTACATTCGGGTCTGTGACCGAGACCAGGACCATCGATCAGTCCAGCGGCGTGCTGGAGGTGCACACCGGCGTGGCCGGGCGGTCGGCCCGGCTGGGGCACCGCCTGGTGCTCGCGCCGACGACGTGGCGGGCGGCGATCGAGGTCGACGGCGAGCAGCCGGTCTCCCTCGTCGTCACCGTCGACGCGGACTCCCTGGAGGTCGTCTCCGGCGAGGGCGGGCTCACGCCGCTGACCTCGCCGGAGCGGGCGGTGGCCACCGCCAACGCGCACCGCTCGCTCAAGGTCAAGGCGAACCCGACGATCGAGTACCGGTCCGCGGCGATCGAGGCCACGGAGAACGGCTTCCGCGTGCGCGGCGACCTGACGATCTGCGGCACCACCCGCCCGTGCGACTTCGCCCTCGCGTACGAGGAGGCCGAGCCGGCTCCCGCGCTGGCCACGGCCGTCCCGGTGCGGCAGACGGACTTCGGGATCAAGCCCTTCTCGCTCATGATGGGCACCCTGCAGGTGGCCGACGAGGTCACGGTCGTCGCGCGCGCGACGGTCTGACGCAGCGGGACGGTCCGACGCCGCGCGGCGGCGCGCGACCGTCGCGCCGCGATACCGTGGCAGGATGCCGCAGACGATCACCGACCACGCCCGCCGGCGCGACACCCTCCGCGCCGCGCTCGCGAGCCACGACCCCGCCCTCGACGCACTGCTCGTCACCGATCTCGACAACGTGCGCTACCTCGCGGGCTTCACCGGCTCCAACGGCGCGCTGCTCGTGGCCTCGGATCCCGCCGCCGACGCCATCGCCACCGACGGCCGCTACCTCACCCAGGTCGCGGAGCAGTCCGGCGACCTGCGCGCGATCATCGAGCGCGACGTCGCGAAGGCCCTCCTGGCGGAGGCGAACGGCACCGTCGGCTTCGAGGCGACGGCCCTGAGCTACGCCGACCACGCCCGGCTCGCGCCGGAGGCGCGCCTGGTCCCGACGACCCGGCTCGTCGAGAAGCTCCGCGAGGTCAAGGACGACGGTGAGATCGACCTTCTGCGCCGCGCCTGCGCGATCAGCGATCAGGCCCTCGCCTCGCTGGTGGAGGAGGGCGCGATCCGCCCCGGGGCCACGGAGGCGCAGGTCGCGCGGCGCCTCGAGCACCTGATGTACGAGTTCGGCGCCGAGGCGGTCGCCTTCGAGACCATCGTCGCCGCCGGGCCGAACTCGGCGATCCCGCACCACCGGCCCACCGACGCGGTGCTCGCGGCCGGCGACTTCGTCAAGATCGACTTCGGCGCGCGGTTCCGCGGCTACCACGCGGACGAGACGCGCACCTTCGTCCTCGGCGAGCCGGCGGCCTGGCAGCGGGAGATCTACGACGTGGTCCGGGCGGCGCAGACCGCCGGGCGGGAGGCCCTCGTGCCGGGCGCCGACGTCCGCGCGATCGACGGCGCGGCCCGCGCGGTGATCGAGGCCGCGGGCTACGGCGAGCAGTTCCTGCACGGCCTCGGTCACGGCGTCGGTGTGCAGATCCACGAAGCCCCGACGCTGGGCAAACTCGGCAGCGGTACACTGTCCGACGGTGCTGTGGTCACCGTGGAGCCGGGTGTGTACCTCCCGGGTCGTGGTGGAGTCCGCATCGAGGACACCCTCGTGGTCCGTGCGGACGGACCGGAACTGCTGACGCGCACCACCAAAGACTTGATCGCACTCTAGGAGAATCGACACAACGTGGCATCGACTGCTGATTTCAAGAACGGCCTGGTCCTCAACCAGGAGGGCCAGCTGTGGCAGATCATCGAGTTCCAGCACGTGAAGCCGGGCAAGGGCCCCGCCTTCGTGCGGACCAAGCTGAAGAACGTCGTGTCGGGCAAGACCGTCGACAAGACCTTCAACGCGGGCGTCAAGGTCGAGGTCGCCACCGTCGACCGGCGTGACTTCGACTACCTGTACCACGACGGCTCGGACTACGTCTTCATGGACGCCGAGACCTACGACCAGATCAACCTGGACGACGCCAAGGTCGGCGACGGCGCGAAGTTCCTGCTCGAGAGCATGCGCGTGCAGATCTCGATGCACGAGGGCGAGGCGCTCTTCGTCGAGCTGCCCCTGTCGGCCGAGTACGTCGTGCAGCACACCGACCCGGGCCTGCAGGGCGACCGCTCCACCGGCGGCACCAAGCCCGCCACCCTGGAGACCGGCGCCGAGATCAACGTCCCGCTGTTCATCAACACCGGCGACAAGCTCAAGGTCGACACCCGTGACGGCGGCTACCTGGGGCGCGTGAACTCCTAAGTGCCCGAGCAGTCTGACAACCGGCGCCCGAAGAAGTCGGGCGCCCGACACCGGGCGCGCAAGCGCGCCGTCGACCTGCTGTTCGAGGCGGAGGCCCGCGGGGTCACCGACCTCGACGGCCTGCTCGCGGAGCGCCGGCAGCTCGCCGCCGACGACGCCTCCGTCGCCCCGGTGTCCGAGTACACGGCGACCCTGGTCACCGGCGTCGGCCTCGACGGCGCCCAGGTCGACTCGGTGATCTCCTCGCACCTGACGGGCTGGACGCTCACGCGCCTGCCCGCCGTCGACCGGGCGATCCTGCGGATCGCCGTCTGGGAGCTCTTCAACGCCGTCGACGTGCCTCCCGCCGTCGTGGTCGACGAGGCCGTCGAGCTCGCCAAGGAGCTCTCGACCGACGATTCGCCGACCTACCTCAACGGGGTGCTCGGCAAGGTCGCGGCGCTCGCGCCGCAGGTCCGGGCCGCAGCCGCCGCCCAGCCGGCCGACCGCCCGGAATAACCGCTCAGCCCTTGAGGCGCTCCGCGAGGGCGCGGGCGTTGCGCAGCGCGAGGGCCTGCACCACACCGATGGGGTGCACGCCGCTCGCGGTCGGCAGGGCCGAGGCGTCGGCGATCACCACGTTCGGCACGTCCCACAGCGCGCCCTCCGGGTTCGCCGCGCCGCGCCGCTCCGAGGACGCCATCCGGACGGTGCTCATCGGGTCCTGCGCGCCGAGCGCGATCTCGCCGACGCCGTACCCGGCCGCGTGCGACTGTTCCAGGAACCGCTCGACGGGGCGGTCGCCGGGAACGTGATCGCCCCCGCGCTGCTGGCCGGTGAAGATCCGCCGCGCCCCCGCGGCCTCGAGGATGCGGACCGCGGTGTCCACGCCCGTCCGCAGGTTCGTCCGATCGGCCTCCGCCAGGTCGTACCGCACGGAGGGCTCGCCGGAGACGTCCATCACTACCTCGCCCGCGCCCCGGTCGCGCAGCACCACGCGCACGATCGACAGGTGCGGGAACTGCCGCATCACGTTGAGGTGTTCGACGGGGTTGCGCCAGGGCACGAAGCTCGACGCCAGCGCGGGGGTGAGTGGCGCGGTCTCGTAGCGCACGCCGAAGCCGTTGCCGTCGAGGTTCGCGTGCGCGTCGCTGAACCGGGTCGACGGTGCGCCCAGCCACGGGTCGACGGTCTCGCCGAACAGGCCGACCGCGGTGGCGGTGGGGTGCAGGTGCAGGTGCTTGCCCACGTGCTGCCCGCCGATGCCCGAGCGGGAGAGCAGCGCCGGCGTCTCGAAGCCGCCCGCGGCCACCACGACGGCGCTGCAGCGCACCGTGAGCCACGAGCCGCCCGAGGTCCGCGCGATGACCGTGCGGGCGCGCCCGCCCTGCGTCTCGATCGACCGGGCCTGTGCGCCGGTCACGATGCGGGCGCCCTTCTTCTCGGCGTCGCGCAGCCACGTACGGCCGGCGTCCTGCTTGGCCGCGACCCGGCTGGACGGGCCCCACCGGCCCTCGGACTCGAAGTCGTCCGCCAGGCTCACGGGCCGTACCGGCAGGTCGAGCGCGCGGCAGCCCTTCTCCAGGATCACGTCCCGCGCGGAGGGGGTGCCGGCGCCGTCGGTCACGCCCGAGCGCTGCCACACCTCCGCGAGGGCGGCGTCCAGTGCGGGCCCGGTGTCGATGCCGCGCGCCGCCCAGTCGGCGCGCACCTCCTCGGGCGGGAGGAAGTAGCCGCCGTGCGAGACGGTCGTGCCCCCGCCGAGGCAGCGCGAGGTCAGGAGGTAGGACTGCGCGTTCTCGGTCCAGAACGGTCCCGGCGCGTACAGCTGCGCCAGGTTGTCGAGGTCGGAGTCGCCCACCTCCGTGGGCGCGACGTAGTCGCCGCGCTCGAGGACCAGCACGTCGAGCCCCGCCTCGGCGAGCGCCGCCGCGGCCACCGCGCCGCCCGCGCCGGAGCCGATCACCACCACGTCGCACGCGGTCGAGGCGTCGATCTCGTAGCGCGCGGGGGAGAGCGGGCGCTGCGCGCGCAGGGCGCGGGCCCGCGGCTTCTTCATGGGCGCCTGCCGCGGGTAGCCGATCGCGGCCATCAGCTCGGCACCCGGGCCGTGCTCGCCGTCGGCCCCGCCCGCGGCGTAGTAGGCGAGCAGCGCGATGTTGCGCAGGCGCTTGAACAACATCCGCTTCTGGACGAACCGCGACCGGGACAGATCGATCAGCACCCGCTCGCGTTCGGCGGCCGAGAGGTCGGCGAAGCGCTGCCCCCGGGTCCCCAACACAGTGGTGCAGAACACGCGGTTGTCGAAGAGTGACAGGGACTGCGCGAGCGTCACGCCGTCGCTGTCGCGCGGACTGCGGTCGGCGTAGGAAACGGCCAGGTCACCGGCCCGGAGGTCGCTCGCGGAGGGGATCGCCACCCCGTCCCCCGGGGCGAAGGAGTCGACGATCGCGGACAGCGTCGTGCGTTGCCTGGTCGACAATTCCATGACCTGAACGTACTGGTATGCTTCGTGTCGCATCAAGGCATCCTTTTCAGTCCGTCCAGTGAGGCGGAGCGAGCCGTCCGGAGAGGCGGAGAAGGGGGTCACGTGGCTCGGGAACTCATGTCCGCGGCCGATGTCACCCGAACGGTGGCTCGGATCGCGCATCAGATCATCGAGAAGACGGCCTTAGACACCAGGGCCGCGGGTGATGAATCGCATCCCCGCGTCGTCATCTTCGGCATCCCTACGCGCGGTGCGGTTCTCGCCGCCCGGCTGGCGGCCGACATCGAGGAGTTCTCGGGCGTGGCGGTGCCCGTCGGTCACCTCGACATCACCCTCTACCGCGACGATCTGCGGCACAAGCCGCACCGTCCCCTCGAGCGCACCACGGTGCCGCCGCAGGGGGTCGACGGTGCGCTGGTCATCCTCGTCGACGACGTCCTGTTCTCGGGCCGGACGGTGCGCGCCGCGCTCGACTCGCTGCGCGACATCGGGCGCCCCGCGGCGGTCCAGCTCGCGGTCCTCGTCGATCGCGGTCACCGGCAGCTGCCGATCCGCGCCGACTACGTGGGCAAGAACATCCCCACCTCCCGGCAGGAGGACGTGCAGGTGCGGCTGCAGGAGAAGGACGGCGAGGACGCCGTGGTGATCTCCGAGCTGCCCGCACCGGAGACGACGGAGGACGCGCTGTGACCAGGCACCTGCTCTCCGCCGCGGACCTGAGCCGCGCCGAGGCCGAGGAGATCCTCGACGAGGCGGACCGGCTGCAGCAGGCGCTGATGGGCCGCGAGGTCAAGAAACTGCCCACGCTGCGCGGCCGCACCGTGATGACGGTCTTCTACGAGAACTCCACCCGCACCCGCGTCTCCTTCGAGGTCGCGGGCAAGTGGATGAGCGCCGACGTGATCAACGTCTCCGCGTCCGGCAGCTCCGTCGCGAAGGGCGAGTCGCTGCGCGACACCGCGCTCACCCTGCACGCCGCCGGCGCCGACGCGCTGATCGTCCGGCACCCGGCATCCGGTGCGGCGCAACAGATCGCGGCCTGGACCCACTCGGCCGCCGCGCTCGACGGCCTGCCCGGGCCCGTGGTGATCAACGCCGGCGACGGCATGCACGAGCACCCCACCCAGGCCCTGCTCGACGCGCTGACCCTGCGGCAGCGGCTCGGCGGCATCGAGGGCCGGCGCATCGTCATCGTCGGCGACGTGCTGCACAGCCGGGTCGCCCGGTCGAACGCGCTGCTGCTGTCCACGCTGGGTGCCGAGGTCGTCCTGGTGGCGCCGCGCACGCTGCTGCCGGTCGGCGTCGAGACGTGGCCGGTCACGGTCGCCGATTCGCTCGAGGCCGAGCTCCCCGGGGCGGACGCGGTGATGATGCTGCGCGTGCAGGCCGAGCGCATGAACGGCGGCTTCTTCCCCAGCGAGCGCGAGTACTCGGTGCGCTTCGGCCTCAACCCGCAGCGCGCGGCCATGCTGCCCGATCACGCCGTCGTACTGCACCCCGGACCGATGCTGCGCGGCATGGAGATCGGCTACTCGGTCGCGGACTCCGCGCAGGCCGCGATCCTGCAGCAGGTCAACAACGGCGTGCACGTCCGCATGGCGGTCCTCTTCCATCTTCTCGCCACTGAGGGAGGCCCTGAATGAGTGTGCTGCTCACTGATGTCCGGCCGTACGGCGAAGGCGATCCGGTCGACGTCGCGATCGCCGGCGGCGAGATCACCGCCATCGGTGCCGGTCTCACGCCCGCCGAGGGCGCCGAGGTGATCGACGGCGGCGGCAAGGTCCTGCTGCCGGGCTTCGTCGACCTGCACACGCACCTGCGCGAGCCCGGCCGTGAGGACACCGAGACCATCGAGTCCGGTTCCGCCGCCGCCGCGCTCGGCGGCTACACCGCCGTCTTCGCCA
Source organism: Tsukamurella sp. DT100 (assembly GCF_049844855.1). Classification (NCBI taxonomy): domain Bacteria; kingdom Bacillati; phylum Actinomycetota; class Actinomycetes; order Mycobacteriales; family Tsukamurellaceae; genus Tsukamurella; species Tsukamurella sp. DT100. The sequence goes on along the minus strand of NZ_JBNCLV010000001.1, from coordinate 264,901 downwards.
TGGCCAACACCAGTCCGGTCGCCGACTCTGCCGTGGTCACCGACCACGTCTACCGCCGGGGCCAGGAGGTCGGCCTCGTCGACGTGCACCCCGTGGGCGCCGTCACCGTCGGCCTGAAGGGCGAGAAGCTCGCCGAGATGGGCATGATGGCCGCCGGCCCCGGTCGGGTGCGGGTGTTCTCCGACGACGGTGTCTGCGTGTCGGATCCGCTGCTCATGCGCCGCGCGCTGGAGTACTCCGCGTCGCTGGGCGTGGTCATCGCGCAGCACGCCGAGGAGCCGCGCCTGACCAAGGGGGCCGTGGCGCACGAGGGACCCGAAGCCGCCCGCCTGGGCCTCGCCGGCTGGCCGCGCGCCGCCGAGGAGGCGATCGTCGCCCGCGACGCGCTGCTGGCCCGCGACGCCGGTGCGCGCGTGCACATCTGCCACGCCTCCACGGCGGGCACCGTCGAACTGCTGAAGTGGGCCAAGGGGCAGGGCATCGCGATCACCGCCGAGGTGACGCCGCACCACCTGCTGCTCGACGACTCGCGGCTGCAGACCTACGACGCGGTGAACCGGGTGAACCCGCCGCTGCGCGAAGCGTCCGACGTGGCCGCCCTGCGGAAGGCGCTGCGGGACGGCGTGATCGACTGCGTCGCCACCGACCACGCACCGCACGCCGAGCAGGACAAGTGCTGCGAGTTCGCGGCCGCCCGCCCCGGCATGCTGGGACTGGAGACGGCGCTGGCGATCGTCGCGCAGGTCTCGGTGGAGACCGGCGACCTCGACTGGCGCGACGTGGCGCGGGTGATGAGTGAGAAGCCCGCGCAGATCGCGCGCCTGGACGATCAGGGCCGGCCGATCGGCGTCGGCGAGCCCGCGAACCTGACGCTGGTCGACCCCGACCTGGGGTGGACGGTGCGCGCGGACGAGCTCGCCAGCCGCTCGCGCAACACCCCGTTCGCGGAGCTGAGCTTCCGGGCCAAGCCCGTGCTCACGCTGCTCCGCGGCCGGGTCACCGCCCGCGACGGCGCGGCCGCGCAGCCCGGGACCGGGGTGCGGGCGTGAGCGTCAGCGACTTCGCCACGCTGCTGCTCGTGCTCGTGGTGCTGGCCGCCCTGTTCGCGCTGATGGCGCTGGGCTGGCGCCGCCGCGGGCAGCGCCAGGCCGCGTCGGTGGGCGAGATCCCCAGCACGCCCGAGCAGCTCAGCGAGCTGGTCTTCGGCCCGGTCTCCGGCGTGTACGTCGGCAGCACCGTGGCGCCGCACTGGCAGGACCGGGTGGCGGTGGGGGACTGGGGCTACCGCGCCACCGTGAACCTGAGCCGCTACGCCGACGGCTACCTGATGGAGCGCGGCAGGGGCAACCCGATGTGGATCGCCGACGAGCACCTGGTGGAGGTGCGGCGAGCCTCCAAGCTGGCCGGCAAGGTGATGCCCGGCGACGGACTGTTGGTGTTCCGCTGGGAGCTCCCCACCGGCACCGTCGTGGACACGGGCTTCCGCGCCGACGACAAGACGACGTATCGAAAACTGATGGACGTGAGGGAAAGTTAGATGGCTGCCGACAACAAAGCACTGCTGGTCCTCGAGGACGGAACCGTGCACCGCGGAGTCGAGTTCGGCGCCGTCGGGCAGACCCTCGGCGAGGCCGTCTTCTGCACCGCGATGACCGGCTACCAGGAGACGCTGACCGACCCGTCGTACGCGCGACAGATCGTGGTGGCGACCGCCCCGCAGATCGGCAACACGGGCTGGAACGACGAGGACGACGAGTCCCGCGGCGACAAGATCTGGGTCGCCGGCTACGCCGTGCGCAACCCCACCCGCCGGGTGAGCAACTGGCGCGCCAGCGGCACCCTCGAGGGCGAGCTGGTGGACCAGGGCGTCGTCGGTATCGCCGGCATCGACACCCGCGCGCTGGTGCGCCGCCTCCGCGACAACGGCTCCATGCGCGCCGGTGTGTTCTCCGGCGAGGCGCTCGCTCCCGAGGCCGAGCTCCTCGACCGGGTGCGGGAGCAGCCGTCGATGAAGGGGCAGAACCTGATCGGCGAGGTCTCGACCACCGAGTCCTACACCATCGAGCCGGAGGGCGAGGCCCGCTTCACCGTGGTCGCCGTCGACCTCGGCATCAAGACCAACACGCCGCGGATGTTCGCCGAGCGCGGCATGCGGGTGCACGTGGTGCCCTCGACCATCACGCTCGACGAGGTGCGCTCGTTCAACCCGGACGGCTTCTTCCTCTCCAACGGCCCCGGCGACCCCGCCACCGCCGCGCACGAGGTGGAGCTGACCCGCGGCGTCCTGGACGCCGGGCTGCCGCTGTTCGGCATCTGCCTGGGCAACCAGCTGCTGGGCCGTGCCTTCGGCCTGGAGACCTACAAGATGAAGTTCGGCCACCGCGGCATCAACATCCCCGTCGTGGAGCACGCCACCGGCCGGATCTCGATCACCGCGCAGAACCACGGCTTCGCCCTCGAGGGCGAGCGCGGCGCCGAGTTCGACACCCCGTTCGGCCGCGGCCGCGTCAGCCACGTGTGCGCCAACGACGGGGTCGTGGAGGGCGTCGAGCTGCTCGACGGCCGCGCCTTCTCGGTCCAGTACCACCCGGAGGCCGCGGCGGGTCCGCACGACGCCGCCTACCTCTTCGACAAGTTCGCGACTGTTATGGGAGACAAGTAATGCCACGGCGCACCGACATCCAGCACGTCCTGGTGATCGGCTCGGGCCCGATCGTGATCGGCCAGGCCTGCGAGTTCGACTACTCCGGCACCCAGGCCTGCCGCGTGCTGCGCGCCGAGGGCCTGCGCGTCTCGCTGGTGAACTCGAACCCGGCGACGATCATGACGGACCCCGAGTTCGCGGACGCCACCTACATCGAGCCCATCACCCCCGAGTACATCGAGAAGGTGATCGTCGCCGAGCGCGACAAGGGCTTCCCGATCGACGCCGTGCTCGCCACCCTCGGCGGCCAGACCGCGCTCAACGCCGCGGTCGGCCTGCACGAGCAGGGCATCCTCGAGAAGTACGGCATCAACCTCATCGGCGCCGACTTCGACGCCATCCAGCGCGGTGAGGACCGGCAGAAGTTCAAGGACATCGTCGCCAAGATCGGTGGCGAGTCCGCGCGGTCCAAGGTCTGCTTCACCCTGGACGAGTGCAAGGAGACCGTCGCCGACCTGGGCTACCCGGTCGTCGTGCGGCCGTCGTTCACCATGGGCGGCCTCGGCTCGGGCATGGCCTACGACGAGGCCGACCTGATCCGCATCGCCGGTGCGGGCCTCGCCGCCTCGCCGACCGCGAACGTGCTCATCGAGGAGTCGATCCTCGGCTGGAAGGAGTACGAGCTCGAGCTCATGCGCGACGGCCGCGACAACGTGGTGGTCGTCTGCTCCATCGAGAACGTCGACCCCGTCGGCGTGCACACCGGCGACTCGGTCACCGTGGCCCCGGCGATGACGCTCACCGACCGCGAGTACCAGATCATGCGCGACCAGTCGATCGCCATCCTCCGCGAGGTGGGCGTCGACACGGGCGGCTGCAACATCCAGTTCGCGCAGGACCCGCGCGACGGCCGCCTCGTCACCATCGAGATGAACCCGCGCGTCTCGCGCTCCTCGGCGCTCGCCTCGAAGGCCACCGGCTTCCCGATCGCCAAGATCGCCGCGAAGCTCGCCGTGGGCTACACGCTCGACGAGATCCTCAACGACATCACCGGCGAGACCCCGGCGTGCTTCGAGCCCACGCTCGACTACGTCGTGGTCAAGGCCCCGCGCTTCGCCTTCGAGAAGTTCCCCGGCGCCGACGACACCCTCACCACCACGATGAAGTCGGTGGGCGAGGCCATGAGCCTGGGCCGCAGCTTCGCCGAGGCCTTCGGCAAGGTGATGCGTTCCCTGGAGACCAAGCGCCACGGCTTCTGGACGGGTGCGCCCGTCGAGGGCACGCTCGAGGAGCTGCTGCAGGAGATCACCGTCCCCAAGGACGGCCGGTTCTACCTGATCGGCCGGGCCTTCGAGCTGGGCGCCACCGTGGAGCAGGTCTTCGACGCCACGGCGATCGATCCCTGGTTCCTCGAGGAGATCAAGGCGGTCATCGACCTCGGCACGCAGGTCCGCGACGCGGACCTGACGCCGGACCTGGTGCGGCTGGCCAAGACCCACGGCTTCTCCGACCTGCAGATCGCCGAGCTGCGCGGGGTGGGTGAGGACGAGATCCGCGCCTTCCGGCACGAGCACGACGTGCGCCCGGTCTACAAGACCGTCGACACCTGCGCCGCCGAGTTCGAGGCGAAGACCCCCTACCACTACAGCAGCTACGAGCTGGACCCGTCGGCCACCGGCGAGGTGGCCCCGCAGACGGAGCGGCCCAAGGTGCTCATCCTCGGCTCGGGCCCGAACCGCATCGGCCAGGGCATCGAGTTCGACTACTCGTGCGTCCACGCCGCGCTCACCCTGAGCGAGGCCGGCTACGAGACCGTGATGATCAACTGCAACCCGGAGACGGTCTCCACCGACTACGACACCGCCGACCGGCTCTACTTCGAGCCGCTGACCTTCGAGGACGTGCTCGAGGTCTACCACTCGGAGCAGCGCTCCGGCGAGGGCGGCCCGGGCGTCGTCGGCGTCATCGTGCAGCTCGGCGGGCAGACGCCGCTGGGCCTGGCCGCGCGCCTCAAGGCCGCGGGCCTGCCCATCGTCGGCACCTCGCCCGAGGCCATCGACCTCGCCGAGGACCGCGGCGAGTTCGGCCGCGTGCTCACCGAGGCCGGGCTGCCGGCGCCGAAGTTCGGCACCGCCACCACCGCCGAGGGCGCCCGCGAGGTCGCCGCCGGGATCGGCTACCCCGTGCTCGTGCGCCCGTCGTACGTGCTCGGCGGCCGCGGCATGGAGATCGTCTACGACGAGCAGGCGCTCCTCGACTACATCTCCCGCGCCACGGAGCTCGCGCCCGATCGCCCGGTGCTGGTGGACCGGTTCCTCGAGGACGCCGTGGAGATCGACGTCGACGCGCTGTGCGACGCCACGGGCGAGGTCTTCATCGGCGGCATCATGGAGCACATCGAGGAGGCCGGCATCCACTCCGGCGACTCGGCCTGCACCCTGCCGCCCACCACGCTCGGCCGCGCCGACATCGACGCGGTGCGCGCCGCCACCGAGGCACTCGCCCGCGGTATCGGCGTGCACGGCCTGATGAACGTGCAGTACGCGCTCAAGGACGACGTGCTCTACGTCCTCGAAGCCAACCCCCGCGCCTCGCGGACCGTGCCCTTCGTCTCGAAGGCCACCGCGGTCCAGCTCGCGAAGGCCTGTGCCCGGGTCATGCTCGGCCAGACCATCGCCGAGCTGCGCGAGCAGCAGATCCTGCCCGCGGAGGGCGACGGCTCGCAGATGCCGATCGACGCGCCGGTCTCCGTCAAGGAGGCGGTGCTGCCGTTCAACCGCTTCCGGCGCGCGGACGGCACCGGCGTCGACTCGCTGCTCTCGCCCGAGATGAAGTCCACCGGCGAGGTGATGGGCGTCGACCGCGACTTCGGCACCGCCTTCGCCAAGTCGCAGACGGCGATCAGCGGCTCGCTGCCCGCCACCGGCAACGTCTTCGTCTCCGTCGCGAACAAGGACAAGCGGGCCCTGATCTTCCCGATCAAGCGCCTGGCCGACCTCGGCTTCTCCATCCTCGCCACCGAGGGCACCGCGGACGTGCTGCGGCGCAACGGGGTCCAGGTGGAGACGGTGCTCAAGCACTCGGACGTCATCCCCGAGGGTGAGCAGTCCATCGTCGAGAAGATCAAGGCCGGCGACGTGGGCCTGATCATCAACACTCCGTTCGGCAACGCCGGCCCTCGCGTCGACGGCTACGAGATCCGCACCGCCGCGGTGCAGGCCTCCGTGCCGTGCGTGACCACGGTGCAGGGCGCCTCGGCGGCCGTGCAGGGCATCGAGGCGGCGCTGCGCGGCGGCATCGGCGTCAAGAGCCTGCAGGACATGCACGCGGCACTGGTGAACCGGTGACCTTCGCCGCGCGCGTCGCCACCGCCGTCGCCGACCGGGGGCGGCTGGTCGTGGGCATCGACCCGCACCCGCCGCTGCTCGCCGCGTGGGGCCTGTCCGACGACGCCGCCGGCGTGCGGGCCTTCGGGCTGCGCTGCGCCGAGGCCTTCGCCGGCGAGGTCGGCTTCGTCAAGCCGCAGGTGGCCTTCTTCGAGCAGTTCGGCGCCGCCGGGATGCTCGCGCTGGAGGAGGTCATGGCCGCGTGCCGCGAGGCGGGCGCGGTCGTGATCGCCGACGCCAAGCGCGGCGACATCGGCTCCACCATGGCCGGCTACGCGCGCGCCTGGCTCGGCGACTCGCCCCTGTCCGCCGACGCGGTGACGCTCTCGCCCTACCTCGGCTACGGCTCGCTGCGACCGGCGATCGACGCGGCCCGCGCCGCCGGGCGCGGCGTCTTCGTCCTCGCCCGCACCTCCAACCCCGAGGGCGCGCAGGTGCAGGCCGACGGCGTCGGGCAGCGGATCGTCGACGACGCCCGGGCCGACAACGCCGATGGGACCGGCACCGTCGGCCTCGTGGTGGGTGCCACCCGCGAGCACGGCCTGGACCTGGACGGCCTGGCCGGGCCGATCCTCGCGCCGGGACTGGGCGCGCAGGGCGCCACTCCGGCGGACCTCGCGGCGATCTTCGGCACGGGTGCGACGGTGCTGCCCAACTCGTCGCGGCAGGTGCTCGGGGCGGGCCCCGAGGCCGCGGCGCTGCGGTCCGCGGCGCTGGCCGTGCGGGACGAGGTCGAGCGCGCGCTCGGCTGATCCGTCCTCGCCCGATCCGATCCTCGCCCGATCCGCCGCGGCTATCGTCGACGGGGTGAACGTCGATGTGACACCGCTCCCCGGCATCGGAGTGCGCAAGGACTTCGAGCTCGCCACCGGCCGCCGCGTGGGGGTCGTGGCGCACCGCGACGGCACCGTCGAACTGTTCCTCTCGGAACGCGACGATCCCGACGCGAGCGCCGCCCAGGTGCCCCTGTCCGGCGAGGAGGCCGGCGTGCTCGCCAACCTCCTCGGCGCGCCGCAGCTGGTCAACCAGTTGCGTGCCGACCAGCGCGGACTCGAGGGCATCAACACGCGGCAGCTGCCGATCCTCGCCGGCTCGCCGTACGACGGGCGGACCCTGGGGGAGACCCAGATGCGGACCCGGACCAAGGTCTCGCTCGTGGCGGTGATGCGGGCGGGCGAGGTGCAGCCCTCGCCCGGCCCCGAGTTCGTCTTCACCGCGGGCGATCTGCTGGTGGTCGTCGGGACGGCCGAGGGGCTCGACGCCGCCGCGCAGATCCTGACGAACGGGTGACCCTCCACCTCGACGAGAACACGGTCGCGCTGATCGAACTCGGCGCCATCTTCTTCGTCCTGGGCTTCCTCGGCCGCGCCGCCAGCAAGGTGGGGGTCTCGCCCATCCCGCTGTACCTGATCGGCGGCCTGGCCTTCGGGGTCGGCGGCGTGATCCCGCTCGGCGAGGCCTCGGAGTTCAGCCACACCGCCGGCGAGATCGGCGTGATCCTGCTGCTGCTCATGCTGGGCCTCGAGTACACCGCGGCGGAGCTCACCACCGGCCTGCGGCAGTCCTGGCTCGCCGGTGTGGCCGACATCGTGCTCAACGCCACCCCGGGCGCCGTCGTCGCGCTCGTCCTCGGCTGGGGGCCGACCGGCGCCCTCGTACTCGCGGGCGTCACCTACATCTCGTCGTCGGGCATCGCCGCGAAGGTGCTCAGCGACCTCGGCCGGCTCGGCAACCGCGAGACGCCCGTCGTGCTCTCGGTGCTGGTCTTCGAGGACCTGGCGATGGCGATCTACCTCCCGATCCTCACGGCGATCCTGGCCGGTCTCGGACTCGCGGGCGAGGTCTCCGCGGTGACGATCGCGGTGGTGGTGGTCAGCGTCGTGCTGATCTCGGCGGTCAAGTACGGCCACCGGGTATCGGCGCTGGTCTACAGCGACGACCGCGAGGTCTTCCTGCTCAAACTCATCGGCGCCGCCCTGCTGGTGGCGGGTGTGGCGTCGGCGCTGCAGGTCTCGGCGGCCGTGGGCGCCTTCCTGCTCGGCATCGCCATCTCCGGGTCGATCGCGCACGAGGCGACGCGCCTGCTGGAGCCGCTGCGCGACCTCTTCGCGGCCCTGTTCTTCGTGGTCTTCGGGCTGAACACCGATCCGCGGGCCATCCCGCCCGTGCTCGGCTGGGCGGTCCTGCTCGCCGTCGTGACCACCGCGACGAAGCTCGCGACCGGGTGGTGGGCGGCGAAGCGGGTCGGCGTGAAGCGGATGGGCCGGGCCCGCGCCGGCGCGGCCCTCGTGGCGCGCGGGGAGTTCTCCATCGTCATCGCCGGACTGGCGGTCACGGCGGGGGCCGTGGACGGCCGCGTCGCCGCGCTCGCCACCACGTACGTCCTGATCATGGCCGTGGTGGGGCCGATCATCGCCCGGGTCGTCGAGCCCGTGGTCCGGGCGGGGGAGCGGACGGTGCGGCGCGTGCGTTCCGGCGCATCGCCCTCGGCGGGGTGACGGCGGGCCCTCGTCGACGGCGAACGGGGCGCCGACACGCCCGGGCCCGCCGCGAAGTGCAGGTATTTTCGCAGGTCACTTGAGTTTCACCTGTCACATCGGTCGGTCGCTCGTCGCGAGGTTCTACCGATCTGAAAGCATTGTGGTGCAACGGTTCTCGATTGCAACGCACACTGTGTGCAGCTGTTCGGGTCGTCGCCCGGCCGGGACGCCTACAACACCGCCAAACCGCAGGTGAGAGGGGGGTGGGGTTCCCATCCCGCGCGAAACGTGGGTACCGTCGCAGGAGTCGCAAGTACGCGGCAAAGACCTAAGTACATCGAAGACGGAGGAATCGTGGCCCTTCCCCAGTTGACCGACGAGCAGCGCGCCGCTGCTCTGGAGAAGGCAGCTGCCGCTCGTCGTGCACGCGCCGAGCTGAAGAACCGGCTCAAGGGCGGCACCACCACCCTGCAGCAGGTGCTCAAGGACGCGGAGACCGACGAGGTCATCGGCAAGATGAAGGTCTCGGCACTGCTCGAGGCGCTTCCCAAGGTGGGCAAGGTCAAGGCGCAGGAGCTGATGACCGAGCTCGAGATCGCCCCCACCCGCCGCGTGCGGGGTCTGGGCGACCGGCAGCGCAAGGCGCTGCTCGAGAAGTTCTCCGCCTGACACGTAGTGTCCGGAGAAGTTCCCGCGGGCCGGAGGGGCCGACTGGTTGTACTGGTCGGCCCCTCCGCCGTCGGTAAGTCGTCTGTGGTCGGCAAGCTCCGCTCGGAGGTTCCCGACCTGTTCTTCTCGGTGTCCGCCACCACGCGCGATCCGCGCCCCGGTGAGGTGGACGGCCGGGACTACCACTTCGTCGGCGACGGAGGTTTCGACCGCCTGATCGCCGACGGTGCGCTCCTCGAGTGGGCGGAGATCCACGGCGGCCTGCAGCGGTCGGGGACGCCCGCGCAGCCCGTGTACGCGGCGCTCGAGGCCGGGCGGCCCGTGCTGGTCGAGGTGGACCTCGCCGGCGCGGCCAGCGTCAAGGCCGCGCTGCCCGAGGCGGTCACCGTCTTCCTGAGCCCCCCGAGCTGGGACGAGCTGGAGCGCCGGCTCCGCGGCCGGGGCACCGAGAGCGCCGAGAAGATCGAGCGCCGACTCGAGACCGCGCGGGCCGAGATGGCCACGCGGGACGACTACGACGCGGTGGTCGTGAACGACGACTTGGACCGCGCCGTGTCGGATTTGGTATCCTTGCTGGTCGGCGCCGGCGACCCGACGGCCTAGCCCTGCCGCCTTGCGGGCGTAGACTGGGCGGACCAGCGATAATCGTGAAGTTTGTGACGTAGGAGAAGCGTGAGCACCACCACTGAGACCGTGTACGACCAGCCGCTCGGCATCACCAACCCGCCGATCGACGAGCTGCTCGAGCGCACCTCCTCGAAGTACGCCCTGGTGATCTACGCGGCCAAGCGCGCGCGTCAGATCAACGACTACTACAACAGCCTGTCCGACGGCATCCTCGAGTACGTCGGCCCGCTCGTCGAGCCGGGCCTGCACGAGAAGCCGCTGTCGATCGCCATGCGCGAGATCCACGAGGATCTCCTGGAGCACACCGAGGGCGAGTAGAGCTGACGCGCCCATGATCATCGTCGGCGTCGGCGGCGGTATCGCCGCCTACAAGGCGTGCGCTCTGGTCCGGCACTTCACCGAACGCGGGCACGAGGTGCGGGTGATCCCCACCGAGTCCGCGCTCAAGTTCGTCGGTGCCGCGACCTTCGAGGCGCTGTCGGGCAACCCCGTCCAGACGGGGGTCTTCGAGTCGATCCCCGAGGTGCCGCACGTGCGCCTCGGGCAGTCGGCCGACCTCGTCGTCATCGCCCCGGCGACCGCCGACCTGATGGCGCGCGCCGCCCAGGGCCGCGCCGACGACCTGCTGACCGGCACCCTCCTCACCGCCCGCTGCCCGGTCGTCTTCGCTCCGGCGATGCACACCGAGATGTGGGAGCACCCCGCCACCCGGGCCAACGTCGCGACTCTGCGCGAGCGCGGCGCCGTCGTCATCGAGCCCGCCTCGGGCCGGCTCACCGGGAAGGACACCGGCGCCGGCCGGCTGCCCGAGCCCGACGAGATCGGCGCCCTCGCCGACGTCCTGCTGGAGCACCCGGGAGCACTGAACCGCGACCTCGAGGGCCGGAAGGTCGTCGTCTCCGCGGGCGGTACCAAGGAGGCGCTCGACCCGGTCCGCTACCTCACCAACCGCAGCTCCGGGAAGCAGGGCTACGCCCTCGCCCGGCTCGCCGCGCAGCGCGGCGCGCAGGTGACGCTGGTCGCGGGGAACACCGTCGGCCTGGCCGACCCGTCGGCCGTCGAGGTCGTGCGCATCGCCTCCGCGCTGGACCTCCAGGCCGCCATGGCCGAGCACGCCGCCGACGCCGATCTCGCGATCATGGCCGCCGCGGTCGCGGACTACCGGCCCGCCGAGGTCGCCACCACCAAGCTCAAGAAGGGCGCCGACGGCAAGAGCGAGGCCCTCGAATCGATCACCATGATCGAAAACCCCGACGTGCTCGCCGGGCTCGTGGCCGCGCGCCGCGAGGGCTCCCTGCGCTCCGACGCCGTCATCGTCGGCTTCGCCGCGGAGACGGGCGACGCCAACGGCTCCGTCCTCGACTACGGCCGGGCCAAGCTGCGCCGCAAGGGCTGCGACCTGTTGGTGCTCAACGCGGTCGGCGACGGCCGCGCCTTCGAGGTCGACGAGAACTCCGGCTGGCTGCTGGGTGCGGACGGCGGCGAGACCGCCCTGCCCCTCGGCTCGAAGGCCGCCATGGCCGCGCGCATACTGGATGCCGCGGTCTCCCGCGTGCCGGCAGCGCGCTAGCATTTCCAATCGCAAACATCATCGAGAGGACGTCCGAAGTGGTTTCCGGTTTCGCCAGTTCCGCCCACCGCCTGTTCACCAGCGAGTCGGTCACCGAGGGCCACCCGGACAAGATCTGTGACGCCATCTCGGACTCGATCCTCGACGCCCTCCTCGCGGAGGATCCGACCTCGCGCGTCGCGGTCGAGACCCTGGTCACCACCGGCCAGGTCCACGTCGCCGGTGAGGTGACCACCTCCGCCTACGCCGACATCCCGCACATCGTGCGCGACAAGGTGCTCGAGATCGGCTACGACAGCTCCGCCAAGGGCTTCGACGGCAACTCCTGCGGCGTGAACATCGCCATCGGCGCGCAGAGCCCCGAGATCGCCCAGGGCGTCGACCGGGCCTACGAGCACCGCGTCGACGGCGCGCAGGACGAGATCGACGCCCAGGGCGCCGGCGACCAGGGCCTGATGTTCGGCTACGCCTGCTCGGACACCCCCGAGCTCATGCCGCTGCCGATCTCGCTGGCCCACCGCCTCTCGCGCCGCCTCACCGAGGTGCGGAAGAACGGCACCCTGCCCTACCTGCGCCCGGACGGCAAGACCCAGGTCACCATCGAGTACGCGGGCGAGCAGCCCGTCCGCCTCGACACCGTGGTCATCTCCAGCCAGCACGCCGCCGACATCGACATCGACGGCATGCTCGCCCCCGACCTGCGCACCCATGTGCTGAACACCGTGATCGCCGACCTGAACCTGCCCAGCCTCGACACCTCCGCGGTGCGGCTGCTGGTGAACCCGACGGGCAAGTTCGTGCTCGGCGGGCCGATGGGCGACGCGGGCCTGACCGGCCGCAAGATCATCGTCGACACCTACGGCGGCATGGCCCGCCACGGCGGCGGCGCCTTCTCCGGCAAGGACCCGTCGAAGGTGGACCGCTCGGCCGCGTACGCGATGCGCTGGGTCGCGAAGAACGCCGTCGCCGCGGGCCTCGCGGAGCGGATCGAGGTCCAGGTCGCCTACGCCATCGGCAAGGCCTCGCCCGTCGGCCTGTTCGTCGAGACCTTCGGCACCGAGCAGCTCGACCCGATCAAGATCCAGCAGGCCATCGCCCAGGTCTTCGACCTGCGTCCCCGCGCGATCATCAACGACCTCGACCTGCTCCGGCCGATCTACGCGCCCACCGCGGCGTACGGCCACTTCGGGCGCACCGACATCGACCTGCCGTGGGAGCGCACCGACCGCGTGGACGCCCTGCGCTCCGCGGCCGGCCTCTGACACCCGCCCCGACCGGTGTGACCGCACCCGGCCCCGCCGAGGCCGCGCAAGCGGCCGTCGAACTCCCGATCGCCCGCGTCCTGCCGCTGCTGCAGGTCAGCCACCTCGATCGGGAGTTCGACTATCTCGTCCCGCCCGAGCTGGACGAGCAGGCCCGGCCCGGCGTCCGGGTCCGGATCCGGTTCTCCGGCCGGCTCGTCGACGGCTATCTCCTCGAGCGGCTCCCGCGCACCGAGCACGAGGGCAAGCTCGCGCCGCTGCAGCGCGTCGTCTCCCCGCTGCCGGTCCTCACCCCGCCGGTGCTCAAGCTCGTCACCGAGGTCGCCGCACGCTACGCCGGAACCCGGGCCGACGTGCTGCGGCTCGCGATCCCGCCGCGACACGCCCGCGTCGAGAAGTCCCTGCTGGAGCAGGAACCCGCCGAACCCGCGCCGCCGGAGGCGCCCCCGGCGGCCCTCGCCGAGTACACCCACGGCACCCAGTTCGCGGCGGCGGCGGTCGCCGGACGGTCGCCGCGCGCGGTCTGGCAGGCCCTCCCGGGCGAGGACTGGGCGGCGCGCCTGGCCGAGCTCGCGGCCACCGTCGTCGCGGCCGGACGCACGGCGCTGCTCATCGTCCCCGATCAGGCCGATCTCGACCGGCTCGCCGCGGCGTGCGCCCACCTCGACCCCGCGGTGCTGGCCGCCGGCCTGGGGCCCTCCGCCCGGTACCGGCGGTGGCTGCTCGCGCTGCTCGGGCGGACCCGGGTCGTGATCGGCACGCGGAGCGCCGCGTTCGCGCCGCTGCCCGACCTCGGTCTCGTGGCCGTGTGGGACGACGGTGACGAGTCCTTCGTGGAGCCGCGCGCCCCGTACCCGCACACGCGGGAGGTGCTCGCGCTGCGGGCGCACCAGGAGGGCGCGGCGCTGGTCATCGGCGGTTTCGCCCGCACCCCCGAAGCGCAGGCCCTCGTCGAGGCGGGGTGGGCCGCGGAGATCGCGGCGCCCCGCGAGCTGGTCCGCAGCCGCTCGCCCCGCATCTCCGGGACCGCGGACTCGGACATCGCGCTGGCCCGCGACCCGCTCGCGCGCTCGGCCCGGCTGCCCGCCGCGGCCTTCGCCGCCGCGCGGGAGGCGCTCGACGCCGAACGCCCCGTGCTCGTCCAGGTCCCGCGCCGCGGGTACGCGCCCGCGCTGTCGTGCGAGCGCTGCCGCACACCGGCCCGGTGCCGGCGCTGTCACGGCCCGCTCGAGCAGGCCGGCGGAGTCGTCCTGCGCTGCCGGTGGTGCGCGCAGGACGACCCCGGGTACCGATGCCCCGCCTGCGGCGGCACCGCGATGCGCGCGGTGATCGTGGGCGCGATGCGCACCGCCGAGGAACTCGGCCGGGCCTTCCCCGGGGCGGCCGTCACGGTCTCCGGCGGCGAGACGGTGCACGCCGAGGCGCCCGCGGGCCGGCGGATCGTGGTCGCCACGCCCGGCGCGGAGCCCGTGGTCGACGGCGGCTACGGCGCGGCGCTGCTGCTCGACGGCTGGCTGCTGCTCGGCCGAGCGGACCTGCGGGCCGCGGAGGAGACCTTCCGCCGCTGGATGAACGCGACCGCGCTGGTCGCCGCCGACGGTGCCGTGGTCTGCGGCGCGGATGCGGGTATCCGCGCGGTGCAGGCGCTGATCCGGTGGGACGCGGCCGGTTTCGCCGCCGCGGAGCTCGCCGAGCGGGCCGAGGTGGGGTTCCCGCCGGCCACGCACCTCGCCGCGCTCGACGGTGCCGAGGCCGACATCCGGGCCGTCGCGGACGCCGCGACGCTGCCCGACGGTGCCGAGGTGCTCGGCCCCGTCGACCTGCCGCCCGGGGTGCGGATCCCCGGCGCACCCGACGAGGGACCGCCGCCGCAGCGGCTCCTGGTGCGCGTCGCGCGCCGGGACGGTCGCGCCCTGGCGCGGGCGCTGTTCCTGGCGCAGGTGGGCCGGAGCCTGCGGCGCGAGGGCAACCCCGTCCGCATCCAGATCGACCCGCTGCGGATCGGGTGACCGGAGGCGGCTACGGGGCCTGCCGCAGGATCAGATACTCGGCGGCGGTGGCCTGTTGGGCCTGCGTGAGCGTGGGCATAGTGATGGTCGCGACGTAACTTTCGACCTGAACCCCGCACCGGTACTGGGGCGTCCGGGTCCCGCGCTCGTCGACGAAGTTGTCGATGAACGCGCACCGTGCGACGTCGGGTGCCAGTCCCGGTACCCCGCTCGCGCGGGCCTCGTCGGTGGGCGCGACGAACTTCAGGAGGAACAGGCGCGCGGCCGCCGTGTCGCGGGTCCGGACGACCGTGGTCAGACGGGTACTTGCAGTTGCCTGGATCCCGTACTCTGCCGCCGTTTGCGCGACACGGGAGTGCGAAATGGGGTAGCGAACGCCCTGCGCTGCCATGGACCTGTACCCGTCGCCGAGCGACACGCCCGGAGACAGTCCGGCTCGCTGGTCGTTGCTATCGGACGTGGTTGTTGCGGGAATCGTCAGCGACATCAGCCCGTCAGAGTCCATCGGTACCGGCGGGATCGTGATGTTCGCGCCGCCCGCCGACGTCTGTCGGTACGACGGTGCTTTTGCGGACTGCTTCCTTAGGGCGGTGGCGGACAGAGTCTCTGCTCGTCTTGGTTCGTGCGCATCGGTCGATGCGACGATCAGGAGGTTGCCCTGCGGTACCACAGCGGTGACACGGGTTGCGTCGCGGATTGTCCCGCTGAAGACGAGCCGCGCGCCGGCGATGCCGTCGAATGCGGCTGGAGGCTTCCCTTCGCTGCCCGCAAGGATGGCAGTCAGTCCCCGAGTCGCGGCGCCCGGGTCCTCGTACCGGAGGATGCCGACGCGCAGGATCGCGGTCGTGGGATCGGTGTCGCCGGCGATGGAGATGAATCCCGCCTGGAACGGCGCTCCACGCATCGCTGTGACCTGGGCGGAGGTGAATAGGCCAGGACCGTCGGCCTCCGGCGCGAGTTGTGCAACGGACACCAATGGATCGCCGGATTCACCCGCAACGGATCGGAACAACTTGGGATCGACCTCCCACGGCCCGATCACCGCGTCCGCGATCCGCCAGGCCTCCTGCTGCCAGGCGTCGGCGGCGCGAAGGGCGGTCACACTCCGGGGTGCGGTCGGGTAGTTGCCCGTGGCCAGCCGCTGTGTGCTCGTCCCGGCGATCGGCGTTCCCTCGATACTTGTGGAGCAGGACGTCACGAGCGCTGTTGCGATCAGGACCGTCAGGCCCCGACGAATGATCCGATCCCCCATGGTCGCCGACAGTAGCCGAAGCGTGGTGTACTGCGAGCCAGTCCCGATTCGGTCAGCGATGCGGCAGCCGGGCCTCGACGGCGCTGATCGACAGACCGATCATGTACTCGAACTCGGCGTCCGCGTCGAACCGCGCGAGGTCGGGAGCCACCGACTCGACGGCCGGCAGGCCGCACGCGGCGAGCCCCGCCCGGCGGCGCTCGATGGCCTCGGCGTCCGTCATCCCGAAGGTCGGCGCCGCCTCGAACTCGCGGAGCAGCGTGCCGATGAGGGAGGCGAGCAGGGAGCGCATCAGGTGCACGGCCTCCGCGGGGGCGAATCCCGCACTGAGCAGGACGTCCAGGATCGACTGCGTCGGCGCCAGTGCGGCGACGGACTGCACCTGGCGGGTCAGCACGAGCGTGGCGGCCCGGGGGTGTGCCTGGGCCGCGGTGCGGAAGGCGCGCGCCACGCCGGCGAGATCGGCGCCCAGGTCACCGGTCGGCACGTGCACGACGATCGAGCGGAGCAGGTGCTCGGTGACCGCGTCGAGCAGGTCGTCCTTGTCGCGGACGTGGTTGTAGAGGCTCTTCGCGTCCACGGACAGGTGCCGCGCGATCGCGCGCATCCCGACCTCGGTGACGCCGTCGCGGTCGATGAGCGCGAGGGCCGCCTCGACGACCGCGGCGCGCGACAGCCTGGGTGCTCCGAGGGCGGGGCGCCCCCGTCGGGGCCGCGGCGTGGTCATGAACCCCATCATCCCCTACATTCGGCACCCGAAAATATCCACGCTGTGGGTAATATGGCGGGATGATCGCCCACACCTCCCGCTTCGTCATGCCGCCCGCGTCCGTCCTCCGGGCGCGCGAGAAGCTGGTGCTCGACCACTTCCACGACGAGGTGCGCCAGGACTGGGACGCGACCCTGGCGACCTTCCCGCATCCGCACTACGAGCTCGTCGCGCAGATGACCGTGCACGACGGCGACGACGAGGTGCGCGGCTACTACGCGGACACCAGGGTCGCCTTCCCCGACCAGGACCACGAGCTCATCGCGCTGCGGCACAGCGTGGACGCCGTGATCGTCGAGTTCTGGCTGCTCGGGACCCATCGCGGGCCGCTCGGCGCGATCCCGCCCACCGGGAGCCGCCACCGCACGCGGATGACGGCGTACTTCGTCTTCGACGAGGAGGAGCGCCTCGTCGCCGAGCGGATCTACTTCGACCAGCTGACCATCCTGCGGCAGCTCATCGGGGGCCTGAACCTGCGCAGCCCGAAGGGTCTGCTGACGCTCGGACGGGTCCTGGTCGGCGCCCTCCGGATGCAGAGCGGCCCGCCGGATCCGAGGCTCACGCGGACCGCGCCGCCCCGGCTGGACGACTGACCCCTCGGGTCACTCCTCCTCGTCGGCCGCGGTGGCCTCGATCAGCTCGTCCGCCGTCGCCGCCTCGGGGTCCGGGCGCGGCTCGTCGGCGGATTCCGGTTCGGCGACGGGCTCGATGGGGTCGGAGGCGGATTCGGGCTCGGCGGCCGATTCGATGATGCCGGGCGACTCGGCCGGCGTGCCGACCTCGCGGGGTGCGTTCCCGGTGTCGATGGTCGCAGTGGACGGCTTGTCGGTCTCCTCGTCGGCGGCGGACGCGATCCCGGCTCCGGAGAAGGTGATGGCTGCGGCGGCGACGATTGCTGCGAGAGTGCGCATGTCGGTGTCCTGGTGTCGGCTGCGGTGGCTGGCGACCGTTCCTTCATCGCGCGACCGACCCTACGCCGGTCGACGGCGACGCGCAGGGGAGGTTCTAACCTCGAAGCCGTGACTACGACGGGGTGGCGGGCCGGATGGGCGAAGACGGACATCACGGGGGAGCCCTGGGGCGTGGGGCTGATGGGCTACGGCATGCCCGGCCAGCGCGGCCGCGGCCTGCTCACCCGGCAGTGGGCCCGTGCCTTCGTCGTCGCCACCCCCTCGCACCGGGTGGCCTACGTGGTCGCCGACATCGGGATGTTCTTCCAGGCCGCCGTCGACGAGATCACCGATCGGCTGGCCGCCGCGACCGCCGGCCGGCTGTCGGCCGAGAACGTCGTGCTCACCGCCACCCACACCCACTGCGGCCCCGGCGGCCACGGCCGCCACCGCCTCTACAACATCACCACCCTGGGGCACCACCGCCGCACCTTCTACCGCCTGGTCGACGGGGTCGTCCGCGCCGTCCTCGACGCCGAGGCCGCCCTCGCGCCCACCGCGCTGTCGTCGGCCCGCGGCGAGCTGCACGACGCCTCCGTCAACCGCAGCGCGAGCTCCTTCGACCGCAATCCGGACCGCGACCGGCTGCCCGGGCGCATCGATCCCGCGGTCTCCCTGCTCCGCTACGAGCGCGACGGCGAGCTCCGCGCCGCGATCGACTGGTTCGCCGTGCACTGCACGTCGATGGGCAACGGCAACCGCCTCGTCAGCTCCGACAACAAGGGCTGGGCCGCGGCCGCCTGGGAGACCGCCGAGCGCGACGTTCATCCCGACTTCGTGAGCGCCTTCGCTCAGACCAACTCCGGCGACATGTCGCCCAATCTCGGGGGCGCCGCCGGCCACGGCCCCACGGACGACGAGCGGGCCAATACCGCCGAGATCGGCAGGCGCCAGCTCGACGCCGCCCGGCGGCTCGCCGACGGACCCGGCCGCCCGCTGTCGCCGGTCATCGGCCACCGCCTCACCCACGTCGACTTCGGCGCGGCGCAGACGGCGACGGGGCCCACCGGCCGCGCCGTGCTCGGCGCCGCCTTCGCCGCCGGCACGACCGACGGGATCGGGTCACCGGCGTTCCACCAGGGCCTGGGCAACCGCATCGGCCTGATCAGCCGGGCGCTGTACCGCCGCCGCCCGGTGCTCGCGGCGCAGCAGGCGCCGAAGGAGCTGTTCTTGCCCGCCGGCGCGCTCGGCTGGGTGCAGGAGGTGCTCCCGGTCCAGCTGATCCGGCTGGGGGAGCTGCACCTGCTCTGCCTGCCCGTCGAGGTCACCGTCACGGCGGGCGCTCGCCTCCGGGACGCGGTCGCCGCGGCGGCGGGGATCGACCCGCACGACGTGCTGGTCCAGGGCTACGCCAACGGCTACGCGCACTACCTCACCACGCCCGAGGAGTACGACGCGCAGCGCTACGAGGCCGGGAGCACCGTCTTCGGGCGCAATCAGCTGGCCGCCTTCACGGAGGCCGCACAGCGACTCGCCGCCGACCTCGCCGCGGGGCGCCCCTCGGAGCCGGGCACGCCCCCGCCGCGGCAGCGCGCCCCACGGATCGGGTCGCCGTCGGGCTCGACGATGCTGAGCCGGCCCCGCCCGGTCCGCGTGGCGGCCGTGCGGACGCCGGTCGACGGGGGCCGGCTCGCCGTCGACTTCGACTGCCCGCACCCGAACCGCGTGATCCCCGACAGCTACGCGCGGGTCGAGCGGCGCGAGGGTGACCGCTGGGTGCCCGTCGCCGACGACGACGCCCCATCGACCGAGATCACCTGGCGTCGACGAGGATCCGCGTTCACGGCGACGGTCACCGTCGACCTCGGTGGAGTTCCCGGCGAGTACCGCGTCGGCTACGCCGAGGCCGTGCCGGGCCGGTACGCCTGGGCCACTGTCCGGGTGGCCTAGGCGCGTCTCCGCTCAGAGGTGCGCGAGCGCCCGGACGGGGTCCTCGACGTAGTCGGCGAACAGCCGGAGGAAGCCGCCCGCCTCGCCGCCGTCGCACACGCGGTGATCGAACGCGAGCGACACCTGGGCGACCTTGCGGACGACGATCGCACCGTCGACCACCCAGGGCCGGTCGATGATCCGCCCGATCCCGAGGATCGCGGCCTCGGGGTGGTTGATGATCGGCGCGGAGCCGTCGACGCCGAAGACGCCGTAGTTGTTGAGCGTGAACGTGCCCCCCGTGAGCCGGGCGGGTGGCAGCGCGCCGTCCCGCGCGAGCGCGGTGGTCTCGGCCAGCCGTCGTGCGAGCTCGACCGTGGTCAGGGTGGCGGCGTCCGCGACCACCGGCACGACGAGGCCCCGCGGCGTCTGCGCCGCGATCCCGAGGTGCACCCGACCGTGCTGGACGATCTGCCGGCGATCGGCGTCGACGGAGGAGTTGAGCTGGGGGAACCGCCGCAGCGCCGCGACCGCGAGGCGCGCCAGCAGCGCGAGCAGGCTCACCCGATCCGCGTCGGGGAGCGTCGCGTTCATCGCGGCCCGGGCCGCGAGGAGCTCCGTGGCGTCGACGTCGACCCACGTGGTGGCCTCCGGGATCTCGCGCCGGCTCGTGGTCAGCTTGTCCGCCACGGCCTTCCGGATGCCGTTGAGCGGGATCCGGACGTCGCTCCTGCCCGCGATCGGTTGCTCCGGCACGGGCGGGGCCGTGCGAGCGGCGAGGGCCGCGTCGACATCCGCGCGGCGGATGACGCCGCCCACGCCCGAGGGGCGCACCGTCGACAGGTCCAGCCCGCGCTCGCGGGCGAGGTCGCGGACCACCGGGGAGATGACCCGCGTGACGGCCGGCGCCGCCTGCTCGCGGGCCGGAGCCTGCGCGGGTGCGGCCGTCGGGGCCACCGTCTTCGGGGCCGCGGCGCGTCGGCGGCGGGTGGGCCTGTCCGCGCTCGTCCCGTAGCCGATGAGCACGTTCCCGGACGGGCCGTCGGCGGGTGGGCCGTCGAGCGGCGGACCGTCGAGGGGCGGGGCGGCGGTGGTGGTCGGGGTCAGGACGCCGACCGAGATGAGCGGCGCGCCGACGCGCAGCGTCTCGCCCGGCTCGCCGTGGAGTGCGATGACGGTGCCCGCGAACGGGACCGGCACCTCGACGGCAGCCTTGGCGGTCTCCACCTCGACGACCACCTGGTCGACGGTCACGGTGTCGCCGACGCCGACGCGCCACGACAGGATGTCGGCCTCGGTCAGTCCCTCGCCGAGGTCGGGGAGCAGGAAGACCTGGTCGTTCATGCCGTCACCGCCCAGCGCGCGTCGACGCGGTCGTCCCACTGCAGCCGGTCGACGGTGTCCAGGATCCGGTCCACGCCGGGCAGGTGCAGCCGCTCGAGCTTCGGTGGGGGATAGGGGATGTCGAGGCCGCTCACCCGCAGCACGGGCGCGTGCAGGTGGTGGAAGCAGCGCTCCTGCACGCGGGCCGCGATCTCGGCGCCGACGCCGGCGAAGCCCTGCGCCTCCTGCACCACCACGCACCGCCCGGTGCGCCGCACCGACGCCGCCACCGTCTCGTCGTCGAACGGGACGAGTGTGCGCAGATCCACCACCTCGAGCGAGATCCCGTCCTCGGCCGCGGCCGCCGCGGCGTCGAGCGCGACGCCGACCGACGGGCCGTACGCGACCAGCGTCGCGTCCGTGCCCTCGCGCCGCACGACGGCCCGCCCCATCGGCGCGCCGACCGTCAGATCCGCCTCCGCGGAGGCGAAGTAGAGGCGCTTGGGCTCCAGGAGGACGACGGGGTCGGGATCGTCGATCGCGCGCCGCAGCAGGGTGTACGCGTCGTCGACGGTGGCGGGGGCCGCGACTTTCAAACCGGGCGTGTGGACGTAGTAGGCCTCGCTCGAATCGCAGTGGTGCTCCACGCCGCCGATGCCCCCGGCGTAGGGCACGCGGATCACCATCGGCACCGCGAGCGCGCCGCGGGTGCGATTGCGGAGCTTGGCGACGTGGGAGACGATCTGCTCGAACGCGGGGTACGCGAAGGCGTCGAACTGCATCTCGACCACGGGCTTGAAGCCCGCCATGGTCATGCCGACGGCGAAGCCGACGATCCCCGACTCCGCGAGTGGCGTGTCGAAGCAGCGGTCGGCCCCGAACTCGCGGGTCAGGCCGTCGGTGACGCGGAAGACGCCGCCGAGCGTGCCGACGTCCTCGCCGAAGACGACCACGTCGGGATCCGCCGCGAGCGCGTCGCGCAGCGCGGTGTTCAGGGCCTGGGCCATGGTGTGTCGCGACATCTCTCAGTCCTCCTGGGCGTCCGACGCGGCGGCCAGTTCGGCCTCGACCTGCGCCTGCTGCTCGCGTAGCTGCGGGGTGGGTTCGGCGTAGACGTGCCGGAACAGGTCGGCGGGGTCGACGGGGCGGTCGGCGTTCATCTTCGAGCGCAGGTCCGCGGCGGCGGCCTCGGCCTCGTCGGCGACCGCGGCGACGGCGGCGTCGTCGATCCGGCCTCGCGCCCGGAGATGGGTCTCCAGCCGGGTGATCGGGTCGCGACGGATCCACTCCTCGACCTCCGCCGCGGAGCGGTAGCGGGTGGCGTCGTCGGCGTTGGTGTGCGCGTCGATCCGATAGGTGTGCGCCTCGACGATCACCGGCCCGTTTCCCGAGCGGACGAAGTGGGCGGCCTCCTGCATCACACCCAGCATGGCGATCGGGTCGTTGCCGTCGACCTGCTCGGATCCGATGCCGTAGCCGACGCCCTTGTGCGCCAGGCTCGGGGCGGCGGTCTGCCGGGAGAGCGGCACGCTGATCGCGAAGCCGTTGTTCTGCACCAGGAAGACCACGGGCGCGTGGAAGACCGCGGCGAAGTTGAGCGCCTCGTGGAAGTCGCCCTCGCTGGTGCCGCCGTCGCCGCACAGGGCGAGCGCGATGGTGTCGGTGCCGCGCAGGTCCTCGCCGTGCGCCACGCCCGCCGCGTGCAGCAGCTGCGTGGCGAGCGGGGTGCACTGCGGCGCGGTGCGCAGGGCCGCCGGGTCGTAGCCGCAGTGCCAGTCGCCGGCCAGCAGCGTCAGCACCTGCACCGGATCCACGCCGCGGGCGGCCAGCGCGACCGAATCGCGGTACGTCGGGAACATCCAGTCCGTGGGGCGCAGGCACATCGCCGCGGCGATCTGGCACGCGTCCTGCCCGTGCGAGGACGGGTAGACGGCGAGCCGGCCCTGCTTCGTCAGCGCGGTGGCCTGCGCGTCGAAACGCCTGCCCAGCACCATGAGCCGGTACATCTCGACCAGGCGGTCGTCGTCGGGATGGGGGTAGCGGGCGTGCGAGTCGGTGAGCTCGCCCGCCTCGTCGAGGTACTGCACGGGCGTGTCGGCCGGAAGGAACTTCCGGTACGTCGGCTCGCTCGTGAGATCGCTGGTCGTGGTCACGTCGTCCTCCCTGGTCGGCTGCTCGTCGAGAGTCGCACCGCGCGGACGGGATTCCTACGGAACCGGTGAGTAGCGAGACGATCGTCGTAGGATTGGATGAATCATGAGCAGATCATCCGGAATCGATGCGGGACGCGGGACGGAGCTGGACGGATGGCGGATGGCACCGAGCACCCCGCTCTGGACGGTTTCGATCGCCGGATCCTGCAGGTGCTGGCGGAGGACGGCCGGATCTCGATGCGTGCGCTCGCCGAGCGCGTGCACGTCTCGCGGGCCAACGCCTACGTGCGGGTGGAGCGGCTGGAGCGCAGCGGGGTGATCCGCGGCTACGCGGCGCGTGTGGACCACGAGCGCGCCGGCTTCGGCACCTCGGCGTACATCGGGCTGTCGATTCGCCAGGACGCGTGGAAGGACGTCGCCGAGCACCTGCGTGAGCTGCCCTACGTGGAGCACTTCGCCCTGGTCGGCGGCGATTTCGACGTGCTTCTCCTGGTGCGGACGCCGGACAACGCCGCCCTGCGCGACGTGGTGCTCGTCAGTCTGCAGGCGCTGGAGGGCGTGCGGTCCACCCGCACGTGGCTGATCTTCGACGAGGCTGACGGCCCGGGCGCGCTCGGCCCGCCCGATCCGGGCACCGTCGGATAGCGCGAACGACCCGGCCCCCTGGAGGTGGGCCGGGTCGTTCGTCGTGCGCGTGCTGCGGGCTAGACGACGCCGAGCGCGAGCATCGCGTTCGCGACGCGGATGAAGCCGGCGATGTTCGCGCCGGTCACGTAGTCGCCGGGGCTGCCGTACTCGTCGGCGGTCTCCAGGCAGCGGTCGTGGATGCCCCGCATGATGTCGGCGAGCCGGTCCTCGGTGTAGTCGAAGGACCAGGAGTCGCGGGAGGCGTTCTGCTGCATCTCCAGCGCGCTGGTGGCCACGCCACCGGCGTTGGCCGCCTTGCCCGGCGCGAAGGAGACCTTCGCCTCGGCGAAGAGCTTCACTGCCTCCGGGGTGCACGGCATGTTGGCGCCCTCGGCGACGAAGTTCGTGCCGTTCTTGATCAGCCGGTCGGCGGCGTCGCCGTCGAGCTCGTTCTGGGTGGCGCAGGGGAGCGCGATGTCGCACGGCACGTCCCAGACGGACCCGCCGGGAACGAAGATCGCGCCGCGCTCGGCCGCGTAGACGTCGATGCGCGCGCGGCGGCGCTCCTTGACGTCCTTGAGCAGCTCCAGGTCGATGCCCTTCTCGTCCACCACGTAGCCCGACGAATCGGAGCACGCGATGACGGTGCCGCCCAGCTGCTCGACCTTCTCCGTCGCGTACACGGCCACGTTGCCGGAGCCGGAGACGACGACCCGCTTGCCCTCGAAGGAGTCGCCCTGCGTCTTGAGCATCTCGTTGAGGAAGAACACCGCGCCGTAGCCGGTCGCCTCGGTGCGCACCTGCGAGCCGCCCCAGGTGAGGCCCTTGCCGGTGAGGACGCCCGACTCGTAGCGGTTGGTGATCCGCTTGTACTGGCCGAACAGGTAGCCGATCTCGCGGCCGCCCACACCGATGTCGCCCGCGGGGACGTCGGTGTACTCGCCGATGTGGCGGTAGAGCTCCGTCATGAAGGACTGGCAGAACCGCATGATCTCGCCGTCGCTGCGGCCCTTGGGGTCGAAGTCCGAGCCGCCCTTGCCGCCGCCGATGGGCAGGCCGGTCAGCGAGTTCTTGAAGATCTGCTCGAAGCCGAGGAACTTCACGATGCCCAGGTACACCGACGGGTGGAACCGCAGGCCGCCCTTGAAGGGGCCGAGCGCGGAGTTGAACTCGACGCGGAAGCCGCGGTTGAGCTGCACGTTGCCGTTGTCGTCCTGCCACGGCACGCGGAAGATGATCTGGCGCTCCGGCTCGCAGAGGCGGCGGATGACGGCCGCGTCGACGTACTCGGGGTGCTTGCTGACCACCGGCGCGAGCGAATCGAGGACCTCTTTTGCGGCCTGGTGGAACTCGGTCTCCCCGGGGTTCCGCCGGAGGACCTCGTCGTACAGCGTCCCCAGCGTGCCCTCAACGTGCGCCATTGCACAGTCCCTTCTGTCCGTAATGACCGTCAGGGGCACATTACGGTGTAAGCGATTGCAGCAGGCTCGCGCCCTGCGCCCGGCGGGACCGCGGTCCCGCCGCCGTCATCCGCGCGGCCGGAACTCGTCGACGTAGCCCAGGATCGCCTTCTGCACGACGGGCCAGTACCGGTTCTGCGACTGCGACGGCTGGTAGATGTTGTGGCCCGCGCCGGGCAGCAGCACCGTCTCGCCGCGGCCGCCCTTGGCCTTCAGCGCGGCGACGAAGGCCTCGCAGCCGGCGGGCCGGACGATGCGGTCCGCGGTGCCGTTGAAGCACGTCACGGGGACCTTGGGGTTGATGTTCTGGATCGGGTCGGCGACGGCGAACTGCTGCGGGAACTCGTCCGGCAGGCCCAGGAAGAGCCGGGTGTTGACGTTGCCGTCGGCGACCGCGCGGCGCATGTCGAGGACGCCGCCCATCGAGACGACCGCGGCGGGCGTCACCGCCGGCACGCTGCCCATCGCCCCGGGCGTGAGCATCGAGCGCGCGGACGCCCACACGGCGAGCTGACCGCCCGCGGAGTGCCCGGCGACGACGACGTCGTTCAGGTCCAGGTTCGGTGCGTACTGCGCCTTCACCGTCTGCAGGAAGTCGATCGCCGCGGCGGTGTCGGTGAGCGTGGTGGGGTAGCCGCCACCGGCGCCGATCCGCCGGTACTCGACGTTCCACACCGCGACCCCGTGGCTGACCAGCGACCGCGCCATCTCCGACATCGATCCCGCCGCCGAGGGCGTGCGCCAGCCGCCGCCGTGCAGCAGCACAACGACGGGGATCTGCGCGGGCAGCTGGATCGTGGTGCGGGCGCTGAGCGGGCCGCCCGACGGGTTCTGCTGGAGCGCCGGATTGGCGGGCAGGTACAGCTCGCCGTAGTTCTGCTCGGGATCCGGGACCCCGTCCGGGACGGGGTAGACGATGCGCTGCGGCTGCGTGACCGGGAACTTTCCGACCAGCGAGGCCGGGTTCATCGGGGGATAGGACGCCGACGGGGACGCCGGTGCCGACGACGAAGGAGCACCCTTGCCACCGGTGACGGTGGTGGTGCACCCCGTGCCGAAGAGCACGGAAAGGCAGACGACGGCGCCGATCAGCGGCCGCCGGGCGCGCGCGAACTGCACGTCGACCCTCTCTCGCCCGGCGGGGCGGTTCATGGCGTTTCCGTCCGGAATCCTAAGGCAACCCTGGCTCGAACTGCTAGTGCGGGCGCGCCGCTGTGACAGGTGCCGCTGCCCCGTGTTCGGTCCGGGCTGGATAATGGGGGGATGAGTGTGCTCCCCGTTCGCATCTATCCGGACCCCGTACTGCGCACCCCCGCGGGTGAGGTGACGGTCTTCGACGCCGATCTCGCGCGGCTGGTCGACGACATGATCGACACGATGCACCACCACAACGGCGCCGGCCTGGCGGCGCCGCAGGTGGGCGTGAGCAAGCGGGTCTTCGTGTACGGCTGCGGCGGCCGCGAGGGCCACCTGATCAACCCGGTGTGGCGCGCCGTCGGCGACGAGCTGCAGACCGCGGCCGAGGGCTGCCTGTCGATCCCGGAGGTGCGCGGCGAGTGCACCCGCCACATGAACGTCGTGGCCGAGGGCGTCGACGTCACGGGCGCCCCCGTCACCCTCGAGGCCACCGAGATCCTGGCCCGCTGCATCCAGCACGAGAGCGACCACCTCGACGGCGTGCTCTACCTGAGCCGCCTCGACCCCGAGGAGCGCAAGGCCGTGATGCGGGTGATCCGCAGCTCTCCGTGGTTCACCGATCCGGCCGCCACCCTGGCCGCCGGTGCCGGTGGCGCGGGCGGACGCGCCTGATGCGGCTGCTGTTCGCGGGCACCCCCGAGCCCGCCGTCCCGGCGCTTCGCGCCCTCCTCGCCTCGGACCACGAGGTCGTGGGCGTGCTCACCCGCCCCGACGCCCGCTCGGGCCGCGGCCGCGGCGTGCGCCGCTCGCCCGTCGGGCAGGTGGCCGACGAGGCCGGGATCCCCGTGCTCACGCCCGCCACACTGCGGGACCCGGAGGCGCGGGCGGCGATCGTAGACCTGGCGCCGGACTGCTGCCCGGTCGTCGCCTACGGCGGAATGATCCCGCCCGATCTCCTGGACGTCCCCGTCCACGGGTGGATCAACCTGCACTTCTCGCTGCTCCCCGCGTGGCGGGGCGCCGCCCCGGTGCAGGCCGCGCTGGAGGCCGGCGACGAGGTCACCGGCGCGTCCACCTTCCGCATCGAGGCGGGCCTCGACACCGGCCCGGTGTTCGGCGTGCTCACCGAGCGGATCCGGCCCGACGACACCGCGACGGTGCTGCTCGACCGGCTCGCCGAGCACGGCGCCGAGCTGCTGACGCGCACCGTCGACGGGGTGGAGGCCGGCGCGCTGCAGGCCCAGCCCCAGTCCGCCGATGGCGTCTCGCACGCGCCGAAGGTCACCGTCGACGCCGCGCGGGTGCGCTTCGACCTGCCCGCGGGCGCCGTCGACCGGCACATCCGCGCCATGACCGACGCGCCGGGCGCGTGGGTGCCGCTGGGCGAGGCGCGGCTCAAGCTCGGGCCCGCCGTCGTCGCCCCCGAGGCGGAGCGCCTGGCCCCGGGCGAGTTGCGGGTCACCAAGCGCGACGTCCTCGTGGGCACCGCCACGGCGCCCCTGCGGCTCGGCACCGTCCAGCCGCCCGGCAAGAAGCCCATGCCCGCCGCCGACTGGGCGCGCGGCGCCCGGGTCGAGTCCGGCACGATCCTCGGAGGCGACCAGTGACCGATCCCGCGCGCAGCGCAGCACTCGAGACCCTCGCCGCCGTCCGCGAGCGGGGCGCCTACGCCAACCTCGTGCTGCCCGGCCTGCTCCGGGACAAGCGGCTCAAGGGCCGCGACGCGGCGTTCGCCACCGAGCTCACCTACGGCACGTGCCGCGCCCAGGGCCTGCTCGACGCGGTGATCGAGAACGCTTCCGGGCGCCCGGTCGCCGAGATCGACGGGCCCGTGCTCGACGCGCTGCGCCTGGGCGTCTACCAGCTGCTGCGCACCCGGGTGGGGGCGCACGCCGCCGTCTCCGAGACCGTGGACGCCGTGAAGGCGACCGCCGGCCGCGGCGCCTCCGGTTTCGCCAATGCGGTCTTGCGGAAGGTGTCCAAGGACGACGAGGACACCTGGGTCTCCCGCGTCGCCCCGCCCGCCGCGGACGACCTGCTCGGGCATCTGGCCATGCAGTACGCGCACCCGCGGTGGATCGCCGAGGCGTTCTGGGAGTCACTGCGCGCCAACGGCATCAACTCGATGGGGCAGCTGCAGGCGCTGCTCGCCTCCGACGATTCCAGGCCGCCCGTGCACCTCGTCGCGCGACCGGGGGAGATCTCCGCCGAGGAGCTGGCGCTCATCGTCGAGGGGGAGACCGGCCGGCTCTCGCCCTACGCGGTGTACCTTCCCGGCGGCGATCCCGGCGCGCTGGACCCCGTCCGCGACGGCCTCGCCGGCGTGCAGGACGAGGGTTCGCAGCTGGTGGCCCGGGCGGCGGCGGTCGCGCCGCTCGAGGGGCCCGACGGTGGCCGCTGGCTCGACCTGTGCGCCGGGCCGGGCGGGAAGGCCGCGCTGCTCGGCTCGCTCGCCTCGATCGACGGCGCGCGGGTCGACGCCGTCGAACCCGCCGAGCACCGGGCTGAGCTTGTGCACAAGGCGGTTCGCGGGCTCCCCGTGGATGTGCACGTGGCCGACGGCCGCGCGTCGGGGCTGGAGCCGGGCTACGACCGGGTGCTGGTCGACGCCCCGTGTTCGGGCATCGGCGCCCTACGCCGGCGGCCCGAGGCGCGCTGGCGCAAGCAGCCCTCCGACGTCGCGGGCCTGACGGTGCTGCAGCGCGAGCTGCTCACCGCCGCTGCCGAGCTCACCCGCCCGGGCGGCGTGGTGCTCTACGCGACCTGCTCCCCGCACGTCGCCGAGACGCTCGGCATCGTCGGCGACGAGGACCTGCTCGCGGCCGCCGGGCTGGAGCGGATCGACACCCGCCCGCTGGTCCCCGAGACGGACCTCCCGCTGGGCGACGGCCCGCACGTGCAGCTCTGGCCCCACCTCCACGGCACCGACGGCATGTTCTTCCAGGCCCTCCGCAAGCTCCCCTAATCCGATTGAACGACGTTCTGGAGACTATGACCTGCGCTTTTGCTCTCCGGAACGTCGTTCAATCGGTGGATCTTGGGGAGTTTGAGGGGCGGGTTCGTGGGCGACGGTCCGCTCCAGCCCCGCGTCCGTAGCTCGCGGGCGACGCGTTCGAGGAACGCAGAGCGGCCGCTGAGGTGCATCGGTGAGGTGACGCGGATGATGATCCATTTCTGGTCGGTGATGGCGTTCCAGCGGGCGATGTCGATGCGTTGTTGCTCTGTCGAGCGGTGGTAGTCGCCGTCGTACTCGATGGCGATGCGGTACTTGCCGGAACCGAGGTCGACGTGGAAGGGCGTACTGGGGACCGGTTGCTGCGGCCGGAAGAAGTCGAGGCCGGATCGATGAACGACGAGGCGTGAGTAGGTCTCCCAAGGGGACTGCGCGCGATTGCTGGCCTCGGCGATGACGTCGCGCACCCGATTCGCCCCGTACAGACCGGGATGCGTGTCGAGATAGGCGAGAATGGCGGCCTTCGTGGTCAGGGATCTGCCGAGCCGATCGACGCGGATGAACTGATCGACCCCAGCGATCTTCTCGTCACCCTCGGCGAAGCGCGCCAGGTCGACGGCGGTGCGAACGATCGAGGTCGCGACGTGTCCGGACACGGTGACGACGTCCTCAGCCGGAAGGTGACCGCAGCGCATCACCACGCCGTGTCGCCTCCCCTGCGCGGGAAGCCAGATCTCCGGTCTGTGGCCGGCGGCGTACTCGGCACCGTGCAGAGCCGCAGCGCTCCAGCAGACGAACACGAGATCGGGGTAGGCGGACTCGAGTGCATCGAGAACGTCGTCGTTCGACGGCGTCGCAGCGCCGTCGTGGCGAATGCCGTGGATGACGGGGGTCGATTCCTGCCGGAGCGCATGCTCGGTCCGCCCGCCGAGGAGTTCCCGCCTGCGTCCCATCACATCAATTGGACGCACCAGCCCTGCGATCGGATCCCTACGAGACCAATTGAACGACGTTCTGGAGAGTCCGACGTGCGATTTTACTCTCCAGAACGTCGTTCAATTGGGGAGGGGGTCAGCCCTTGAGGACGCCGCCCTTGGTGAACTCCTGGGTGAGGACGCCGCCGGGGCCGGGCTTCGCGTCGCCCTTGGGGTAGCCCATGCCGAAGGCACCGCCGCCCTTGACCCACTGGTCCTTGATCTTGCCGGAGACGACGTGCGCGCCGTTCTCGGGCGACCAGACGATCGAGCCGTTCTGGAAGTCGTTGTAGGCGCCCGCGACGGACCCCGCGGTGGGGCCGCCGACGGAGAGCTCGCTCATCAGCGGGAAGCCCAGCTTGCCGGTGGGGCCGCCCTGCTTGAGGTAGAAGTCGCGGATCGCGCCCGACACGCCGGCCGCCTTGCCGCCGTTGACCTTCGGGTTCCAGTAGATGGTGCCGTTGGTGAACTCCTGCACCTTGGAGCCGCCTGCGACGTCCTTCTCGACGCCGAGGGGCTGGCCGTACTTCTTCTGGCCGCCGTCCTTGGTGAAGGTGTCGTTGATCGCTCCGGTGACCGCGAACTTCAGCGGCTCGTCGGGCTTGGTGTCGGCGGCGGGCGTGGTGGCCGCGGCCTGGCCGGCGAGGAGCTGGCCGAGGAGCTTCTGCGCGTTCGGGTCGCTGCCGAACATCTTCACCAGCGTCGCCACGTCGGTGGTGGGCAGCTGCCCGGTCGCGAGGATCTGCTGCACGCCCGGGATCTTCGCCAGCTCGGTCAGCGCGGGCTGCGCCGAGGCGGGCACCGCGTTCGCGGTGGAGACCAGCGGGGTGCCGGCTGCGGCGGGCGCGGCGGCCGGGGCCGCAGCGGCGGGAGCAGCCGCCGCCGGAGCAGCCGGGACTGCCGGTGCGGCGGCCGGCGCCGGCGCGGGGGCGACGGGGACCGCGGGCACGGCGGGTGCCGCGGGATCTGCCATGGCGGGCGCCGCGGCAACGAGTGCGGCCGCGGCGACCGCCACGAACGTGGTCAAGGTGGTGCGTGCGATCCGCATGACGACCTCTCAACAATCGACGACACGAGAGTTACCCGTGTGATTAGTGGTGCTGACGTTACTAGAGTGACAAATGAAACACAACGACGTCGCGGTCCGCGCCCGTGAATCCGCGGCCGAACGGCCTCGCGACGCCGAATCCGGCCTCGTGTGTGCGCAGCGCCGCGGAATCGCAGACGTAGAATCCGACGCATGTCTTCGCCGATGATCGCGCCGTCCATCCTCTCCGCCGACTTCGCCCGGCTCGGGGCGGAAGTGGAGGCCGTGGGCGGACCGGAGGGCGCCGACTGGGTGCACGTCGACGTCATGGACAACCACTTCGTGCCGAACCTCACCCTCGGGCTGCCCGTGGTCGAGAGCCTGCTCAAGGCGACGACGATCCCGCTCGACTGCCACCTGATGATCGACGACCCGGGCCGCTGGGCGCCCCCGTACGCCGAGGCCGGCGCCTACAACGTCACCTTCCACGCCGAGGCCACCAACGACCCGGTCGCCGTTGCCAAGGACATCCGCGCCGCGGGTGGCAAGGCGGGACTCGCGATCAAGCCCGGCACCGCCTTCGAGCCCTACATCGAGATCCTCAAGAGCTTCGACACGCTGCTGGTCATGAGCGTCGAGCCCGGCTTCGGCGGGCAGTCCTTCATCGCCGACGTGCTGGAGAAGGCGCGCGCCGCCCGCCGCCTCGTCGACTCGGGCGAGCTGCGCCTGCTCGTGGAGATCGACGGCGGTATCAACGCCGGCACCATCGAGCAGGCCGCCGCCGCAGGCGTCGACTGCTTCGTGGCGGGCTCCGCCGTCTATAACGCCGCCGACCCGGCCGAGGCGCTGCGAAAGCTCCGCACCCAGGCCGCCGCCGTCCCGCGCCCCTGACGGTGGACCTGCAGGCCGCGCTCGCGCTGGCCGTCGAGGAATCGGCGGCCGCCCGCGGGATCAGCACCCCCAACCCGCCCGTCGGTGCGGTCATCCTCGCGGCCGACGGCACCGTCGCCGGACGGGGCCGCACCGCCCCCGCCGGCGGGCCGCACGCCGAGGTCGTGGCGCTCGCCGAGGCCGGGGAGGCCGCGCGCGGCGGTACCGCCGTCGTGACCCTCGAGCCGTGCGACCACACCGGCCGCACCGGGCCCTGCACGCAGGCCCTGATCGCCGCCGGGGTCGCGCGCGTCGCCTACGCAGCCGCCGACCCGAACCCGCTCGCCGCCGGGGGAGCCCACACCCTGCGCGCGGCCGGGGTGGAGGTGGAGCACCTCGCCGTCGAACCGTGGCCGCTCACCGAGTGGCTGTTCCGGCAGCGGCACGGCCGCCCGATGGTCACCGTCAAGCTGGCGGTCACCGTCGACGGCCGGATGGCCGCCCCCGACGGCAC
This sequence comes from Tsukamurella sp. DT100, assembly GCF_049844855.1. Classification (NCBI taxonomy): domain Bacteria; kingdom Bacillati; phylum Actinomycetota; class Actinomycetes; order Mycobacteriales; family Tsukamurellaceae; genus Tsukamurella; species Tsukamurella sp. DT100. The sequence continues at coordinate 232,376 of NZ_JBNCLV010000001.1, read as the reverse complement.
CAGTCAGTGGATCACCGGACCCGCCGCCCGACGACGCGCGCACGCCGAACGGACCCAGCTCGACGCGATCATCGTGGGCACCGGCACCGTCCTCGCCGACGACCCGGCGCTCACCGCCCGCGATGCCGACGGCGAGCCGCTGGCGCACCAGCCGATCCGGATCGTCCTGGGGGAGCGGGAGATCCCCGCCGGCGCGAAGGTACTCACCGGTCCCGGGGAGGCGCGCGTCGTCCGCAGCCGCGACCCGCGCGCCGCGCTCGACGCCGCCGGCGACGCCGTGCACGTGCAGGTCGAGGGCGGCGCGACGGTGATCGGCGCCTTCGTCGCCGCCGGCCTCGTGGACCGCGTCCAGGCCTACATCGCCCCCGTGCTGCTCGGCGCCGGGCTGCCCGCCCTGACGGTGCCCGGCGTGGGCACCCTGACCGACGCGACGCGGCTGCGCCTGGACACCGTCGAGCGGCTCGGCGACGACCTGCTGGTCACCCTGTTGCGTTCTGCGTGAGCCCAACACTTGGGGCCGCGGCCGGTGAGTGCTACCTTCGGAAGCGGAAGTTCTCAGGGCGGGGTGCGATTCCCCACCGGCGGTGATGGACTCCGGGCGATCCCGGTGTTCGAGCCCGCGAGCGCCCCACCGCGAGGTGGGGGTCAGCAGATTCCGGTGCGATCCCGGAGCCGACGGTCATAGTCCGGATGAAAGAGAACTACGCGGGTGTACCCCGCGTCGTCGTGCCGCCCTGAGGCCGAAGTGGCAGGAGCGGCGGATGTTCACCGGCATCGTCGAAGAGTTGGGCGTGATCACCGCCCGCGAGGACCTCCCGGATGCGGCCCGTTTCACGGTCCAGGGCGATCTCGTCACCTCCGATGCGAAACACGGCGATTCGATCGCGGTCAACGGCGTCTGCCTCACGGTCGTCACCGTCGAGGGCGGCGCCTTCACCGCCGACGTCATGGAGGAGTCCCTCCGTCGCAGCTCGCTGAGCAAGCTCGGCCCGGGCGATCGCGTCAACCTCGAGCGCGCCGCCGCCATCAACTCCCGGCTCGGCGGCCACATCGTGCAGGGCCACGTCGACGGCACCGGTTCCGTCCTGAGCCTCAGCCCGTCCGAGCACTGGACCGTCGTGCGGCTCGCCCTCCCGGAACAGCTCGCCCGCTACGTCGTCGAGAAGGGCTCCATCACCATCGACGGGGTCTCGCTCACCGTCTCCGCCCTCGGGCAGGGGGTGACCGGCGACGACGCGCAGCACTGGTTCGAGGTCTCGCTCATCCCCACCACCCTCGAGCTCACCAACCTCGGCGGGGCCGAGCCCGGCACCGTCGTCAACCTCGAAGTGGACATCGTCGCGAAGTACGTCGAGCGCCTGACCGGATTCGCCGGGCGCGAGGAGGAGAAGTAGCCATGACGAGAATGGATTCGATCGAGCGCGCCATCGCGGACATCGCCGCCGGCAAGGCCGTCGTCGTGGTCGACGACGAGGATCGGGAGAACGAGGGCGACCTCATCTTCGCCGCCGAGAAGGCGACGCCCGAGCTGGTGGCCTTCATGGTCCGCTACACCTCCGGCTACCTGTGCGTGCCGCTCGACGGCGCCACCTGCGACAAGCTGGGCCTCCCGCCCATGTACTCCACCAACCAGGACAAGCACGGCACCGCCTACACGGTCACCGTCGACGCCAAGGAGGGCGTGGGCACCGGCATCTCCGCCGCCGACCGCGCCACCACCATGCTGAAGCTGGCCGACCCGAGCTCGACGGTCGACGACTTCACCCGGCCCGGGCACGTCGTGCCGCTGCGCGCCAAGGACGGCGGCGTGCTGCGCCGCCCCGGCCACACCGAGGCCGCCGTCGACCTCGCCACCCTGGCCGGGCTCGCCCCCGCTGGCGTGATCTGCGAGATCGTCTCGGAGAAGGACCCGGGCGGCATGGCCAAGTCCGACGAGCTGCGGGTCTTCGCCGACGACCACGGCCTCGCCATGATCTCCATCGCCGACTTGATCGCCTGGCGCCGCAAGAACGAGAAGCACGTTGTGCAGGTCGCCTCCGCGCGCATCCCCACCCGCTACGGCGACTTCCAGGCCGTCGGCTACACCTCGATCCACGACGACGTCGAGCACGTCGCGCTGGTCAAGGGCGACATCACCGCGGACGACGGTGCCGACGTGCTCGTTCGCGTGCACAGCGAGTGCCTCACCGGCGACGTCTTCGGCTCGTTGCGGTGCGACTGCGGACCCCAGCTGGACGCCGCCATGGAGATGGTGGCGCAGGAGGGCCGCGGCGTGGTGCTCTACATGCGCGGGCACGAGGGCCGAGGGATCGGCCTCATGCACAAGCTGCAGGCGTACCAGCTACAGGACGGCGGCGCCGACACCGTCGACGCGAATCTGCAGCTCGGCCTGCCCGCCGACGCCCGCGACTACGGCCTCGGCGCGCAGATCCTCGTCGATCTCGGCATCACGTCGATGCGCCTGCTCACCAACAACCCGGCCAAGCGCGTGGGCCTCGACGGCTACGGACTACAGATCACCGAGCGGGTCGCCATGCCGCTGCGCGCCAACGCCGAGAACATCCACTACCTGCGCACCAAGCGCGACCGGATGGGCCACGACCTGCGCGACCTCGACCACTTCGACCAGGGAGGTACCGCGTGAGCGGCGCTGGAATCCCCGACATCGCCCTCGACGGTGCCGCCGACCTGCGGCTCGCGATCGTCGCCTCCCGCTGGCACGACACCGTCTGCGAGGCGCTGCTCGCGGGCGCCGTGCGGACCGCGGAGTCGGCAGGCGTACGGCACGTCACCGTCGAGCGGGTCGCGGGGGCCGTCGAGCTGCCGGTCGTCGCACAGGAGCTCACCAAGAACCACGACGCGGTCGTGGCGCTCGGCGTCGTGATCCGCGGCGGCACCCCCCACTTCGAGTACGTCTGCGATGCGCTCACCGCGGGCCTGCTGCGCGTGTCCCTCGACGCCGGCGTGCCCGTCGGGAACGGCGTGCTCACCACGAACACCGAGGCCGAGGCCCTCGACCGCGCGGGCCTGCCCGGCTCGGCCGAGGACAAGGGCGAGCAGGCCGCGTCGGCCGCGCTCGACACCGCGCTCACGTTGCGCAGGCTGCGGGCGGTCCGATGAGCCGCATCGCCCTGGTCCAGGCCACCTGGCACCGCAACATCGTCGACCGGGCCCGCGACGGCTTCGTCGAGGAGTGGCAGCGCCTCGGCCATGACGGTGCCGAGGTCGACGTCTTCGAGGTGCCCGGCGCCTACGAGATCCCGCTCACCGCGAAGCGGCTCGCCACCACCGGGCGCTACGCGGCCGTCGTGGCCGCCGGCCTCGTCGTTGACGGCGGCATCTACCGGCACGAGTTCGTCGCGACTGCCGTGATCGACGGCCTGATGCGCGTGCAGCTCGACACCGACGTGCCCGTGTTCTCGGTGGTGCTCACCCCGCACCACTTCCACGAGCACGACGAGCACACGGCCCACTTCGAGCGGCACTTCGTGGGCAAGGGGGCCGAGGCCGCCCGCGCCGTCGACACCACCCTGACGGTGCACGCCGCCCTGCCGACCGCGTAGCCGCGGCCGCGGGCGACGGCCCGCTGTCCGCTTTCCGTAGAATGGCGCCCGTGATGACCGACGCGACCACGCAGCCCGTGCTCGAAGTGACCCCGCGCAAGATCAAGATCTACGCCTGGTCGTTCGCCGTGGTGCTGGTCCTGGGCCACGCCTTCGTCGCCTGGCTGCTCAAGGCCGGCGGCGACTCGGGGATCGCCTTCAAGACCGGTGATCAGGCGGGCATGGTGGGCATCGGGATCATCCTGGCCTGCGGCGCGCTGCTCTTCGCCCGTCCCCGGCTGCGCCTCGGCCCCGACGGGGTAACGGTGCGGAACCTGCTCAACGAGAACACGTACCCGTGGGACGTCGTCGAGGGCTTCTCGTTCCCCGAGGGCGCGCAGTTCGCGCACCTCGAACTGCCGCGCGACGAGTTCGTCGCGGTCTGGGCCATCCAGGCCCGCGACGGCGAGCTCGCGGTGCAGTCCTTGGATCGCGCCCGCGAGGTCGCCGCCGTCTACCAGCGCTGAACCGCTACTTGATCGTGCCTCCGCGCCCGTGCAGGATCGTCATCAGCTGCGTGAGCTGACCCTCCTGCGCCGCGGTGCGCGCGAAGCTCGTCAGGTTGAGTAGCGGGTTGAAGCGCTTGCGGGCGATGCCCTTGGCGTAGGTGAACTCGCGCAGGCCGTCGGGGCCGTGGATGCGGCCGAAGCCCGACTCGCCGACGCCGCCGAAGGGCAGGTTCGGCACGCCGGCGAACGTGATGATGCCGTTCACCGCCGCCATGCCGGAGCGGATCCGGTCCGCCAGCTCCATGCCGCGGGCCTTGGAGAAGACCGTCGCCGCGAGGCCGTACTTCGTGGCGTTGGCGAGCTCCACCGCCTCGTCCATGGTGTCCACCTTGGCGACGGTCACCGTCGGGCCGAAGGTCTCCTGGGTGACGGCGATCGAGTCCTCGGGGACGTCGACGAGCACCGTCGGCTGGACGAAGCGCTCGCCGACCGCGTCGACGCCGCCGACGAGGGCGTGGCCGCCGCGGGCGAGGGCGTCCTCGATGTGCGACTTGATGATCGCCAGCTGGCTCGGCATGGTGATCGGGCCGATCTTGGAGTCCTCGGAGTCGTTCGCCGTGACCTCGCGGGCCTTGGCGACGAGCTTCTCGAGGAACGGGTCGTAGACGTCCTTGTGCACGTAGACGCGCTCCACGCCGACGCAGGTCTGGCCGGCGTTGGCGAAGGCGCCCCAGGCCGCGGCATCGGCGGCGGCGTCGAGGTCGGCGTCGCGGTCGACGAGGAAGGCGTCCTTGCCGCCGGCCTCGATCACCACCGGCGTCAGCGTCTCCGCGCACGCGGCCATGACCTTCTTGCCGGTGTTGCTGGAGCCGGTGAAGGCCACCTTGTTCACGCCCGAGGTGCACAACGCGTTGCCGGTCTCGCCGAGGCCCGTGACGGCCTGCAGCACGGGACGGCCGACGGCCTCCTCGAACGTGCGGGCCAGCCACACGCCGACGCCGGGCGTGTACTCCGAGGGCTTGAAGACGACGGCGTTGCCGGCGGCGAGCGCGTAGGCGATCGAGCCCATCGGGGTGAAGACGGGGTAGTTCCACGGGCCGATGACGCCGACGACGCCGAGCGGGTGGTAGCGCACCGTCGCCGACTGGTTGGCCATGACCAGGCCCGAGCCGACGCGCCGCGGCCCGAGGACCTTCTTCGCGTGGTTGGCGGCGTAGGCCAGGTGGTCGATGCCGAGGGCGGCCTCGAGCAGGGCGTCGCCGTGCGGTTTGCCCGTCTCGTCGTGCACGATCTGCGCCAGCTGGTTGATCCGCCGGGTGATCACGCCCTTCCACGTGTTGAGGGCCTGCTTGCGGCCGTCGAAGCCGATCTCCTGCCACCAGTCGGCCTGCTCGCGGGCCCGCGCCACGACGGCGTGCACGTGGTCGGCGGAGTGGATCGGGTACGTCTCGACCACGTCGCCCGTGCGGGGGTTGAGGGAGTCGAAGGTCTTCGTGTTCGCTGCGGTCATGCTGACTTCCTGATCTCGTCGGCCGCCTTCTCGGCGATCATGATGGTGGGGGCGTTCGTGTTGCCGCGCGTGATCATCGGCATCACCGAGGCGTCGACCACGCGCAGTCCCTCGGTGCCGCGGACGCGCAGGTGCGGGTCCACCACGGAGTCCTCGCCGGACCCCATCGCGCAGGTGCCCACCGGATGGAACAGGGTCTGGGCGTAGGTCCGGATCAGGGCGAGGAAGTCGTCGTCCGACGGATCCTCGGGCACGTGCCAGGGCTTGCCCAGGTTGCGCGCGAGCGGCCCCTGGCGGCACAGCTCGAAGCCGGCGCGCGTGCCCGCGAGGAGGGCCTCGAGGTCGGCCTGCTGATCGAAGTAGTTCGGCTCGAGCGACGGGTGCCAGTCGGGATTCGCGGAGCGCAGCCGCACCTGACCTCGGCTGGCGACGTTGACCAGCGTGGGGCCGCAGATGAATCCGCGCTTCGTCGGCTCGTGCAGCATGTTGTCGTAGAAGCCCGATCCCATGACGTGGTACTGCAGATCCGGGTGTTCGAGATCGTCGCGGGAGCGGAAGAAGCCGCCCGCCTCACCGCCGTTGGACGCCAGCGGGCCGGTGCCGAGCAGCTTCCAGCGCAGGAGGTTCTGCAGGTTCTGCGCCTCCATGAGGTCGCTCGCGCCGTGGGTGTCGAAGATGATCGGCACGATCGGATGATCGTGCAGGTTGGCGCCGACCCCGGCGAGGGCGACCCGGGTGTCGATGCCGAACTCGGCCAGGTGCTCGGCCGGGCCGATCCCCGAGAGCATCAGCAGCTGCGGTGAGTTGATCGCGCCCCCGGACAGGATCACCTCGCGGCGCGCCTTCGCGGTGTGCTCCGCGGCCTGCTGCTTGAAGGTCACGCCCGTGGCGCGGTCACCGTCGAACTCGATCCTCCGGGCGGTGGCGCCCAGTGCGACCGTGAGGTTCGGTCGCGAGCGCGCCGGTTCGATGTAGGCCTTGTCGGTCGACCAGCGCCGACCTCCCTTGCAGGTGACCTGGTACAGGCCGGCGCCGTCTTGGGTGGCGCCGTTGAAGTCGTCGTTCCGTTTCAGTCCGGAGCTGACGGCGCTGTCCACCCACGCGTTGACGAGCGGGTGCGTGTACACCCGGTCCTCGACGTTGAGGGGGCCGTGGGTGCCGTGGAACTCGTCGCGGCGGGCGGCGTTGCCCTCGGCCTTCTTGAAGTAGGGCAGCACGTCGTCGTGCGACCAGCCGGTGGCGCCGTACTCCGATTCCCAGGCGTCGAAGTCCGCACGGTTGCCGCGGATGTAGATCATCGCGTTCATCGACGAGCAGCCGCCGAGCGCCTTCATCCGCGGCCAGTACGTCGGCCGGTCGTCGAGGTGCTTCTGCGGGGTGGTGGTGTAGTTCCAATCCCACTTCGTCTTGAACAGCGCGGAGAAGGCGAGCGGGATGTGGATCTCGTCCGCATCCGCCTCGCCGCCCGCCTCGAGGAGCAGGACGGAGACGCCCGGATCCTCCGACAGGCGCGCCGCCATGACGGCGCCCGCGCTGCCGGCCCCCACCACGATGTAGTCGTACTCGTCCGCCGGCAAACCCGCTCCTCGCGTCGTTCCAGTGCTTGGTGACGAAGTTACTCGGAAGTCTCGTGGGCGTGAAGGGATTGGACAGGTTCGACGGTGCCCTGAGGTCACCCTCAGGCGACGGCGGGGGCGAGGCGCTTGATCATCGGGGTCAGGGCCACGACGACCAGGCCGATGGCGATGGCGGTGCCGCCCAGGATCAGGAAGTACGGCGCCTCGTCGTCCTGGTCGTAGAACGTCGCGAGGCGGCCGGCGAGGGCGGTGCCGAGGCTGATGGACAGGAAGTTCAGCGCCACCATCTGCGCTGCGAAGGCGCGCGGCGCGAGCTTCGTGGAGACGCTGAGGCCGACGGGGGAGATGCACAGCTCGGCGAGCGCGAAGATCAGCATGATCCCGAGCAGGCCGATCAGCGGCGCCGTGTTCACGCCCGCGGGCATGAGCAGGAAGGCGAGGAAGGCGACGCCGATGCCCATGGTGCCGATGGCGAACTTGATCGGCGTGCTGGGCTGGCGCGGGCCGAGCTTCGTCCACAGCGCCGCGAAGATCGGGGCGAAGATGAGGATGTAGACCGGATCGACGGACTGGATCCAGGAGGCGGGGAACTCCCAGCCGCCGAGGGTGCGGTCGAGGCGCTCGTCGGCGTAGACCGCGACGAACGTGAACATCTGCTGGAACAGCGCCCAGAAGGCGACCTGGGAGAGGAAGAGGGGGATGAAGGCCTTGACGCCGTTGCGTTCGGCATCGTCGACCCGGTTGCTGCGGAGGAGGAAGACGAAGTAGGCGAGGGAGATCGCGGCGACGGTGATGATCACAGCGTCCACCAGGTTCTTCGCGGTGATCACGCCGGTCAGGATGAGGCCCACGACGATCGCGATCGCGACCACGGCGCCTGTGGCGACGCGCTGGATATCGGTGCGCGAGGCGGGGTTCGGCACTTCCTGGCTGATCCGGGGGAGCATCTTGCGGGTGAGCCCGTACTGGAGGAGGCCGAGCGCCATGCCGACCGCTGCCAGGCCGAAGCCCCAGTGGAAGCCGACGTTGTCCTGCAGGTAGCCGGTGAGCAGGGGGCCGACGAAGGCGCCCAGGTTGACGCCCATGTAGAAGAGCGAGAAGCCGGCGTCGCGGCGGGTGTCACCCGCCGGGTAGAGGTCGCCGACGACCTTGGTGGCGTTGCCCTTCACGCCGCCGGAACCGACCGCCACGAGCACCAGGCCGATCGCGACGCCGGTCGCGCCCGGGATGGCCGCGAGGGCGATGTGGCCCGCCATCACCAGGCACGCGGAGTAGAAGAGCGTGCGCTCCGCGCCCAGGAGACGGTCCGAGACCCAGGCGCCCGCGATCGTCGAGAGGTAGACGAATCCGCCGTAGGCGCCGACGATTCCGAGCGAGGTGGTCTTGTCGAAGCCGAGGCCGCCCTCGGACGCCGAGTAGTACAGGTAGTACGCGAGGATCGCCTGCATCCCGTAGAACGAGAAGCGCTCCCACATCTCGACGCCGAACAGGTTCACCAGCGGCCAGGGATGTCCGAAGAAGCGGGTGTCGGGTTTGTAACCGGGGGTGGTGGTCATTCGTCGATGTAATCACGCCCGGGGCGCCCGGCGTGGCACCTCAGCGCAGGAGTCGCTCCGCCTCCGGCTGGTACGCGTGCTCGGCCCACTCGCGCGGGGTGGTGCCGTATCGCAGGTCGGTGACGGTGCGGTCGGCTCCGGCGGCGAGGAGCGTGCGGATCAGGTCGAGATCGCCCGCCCACGCGGCGTGATGCAGCGGCGTCGCGCCCTCGTCGTCCCTCGCGTTCGGGTCGTCGGGGACGGTCGGAACGGTGACGGTGACTCCCGCGACGTCGATGCCGTGCTCGGCGAGGAGGTTCAGGCGCGCGGCGAAGCCGTGCTGCGCCGCCCAGTCGACCTGGCGGCGCCAGACCTGCGCGCGGTTCTCCGTCTCGGCGCCGGCGCGGGTCTCCCACGGACTCGGCCCGGCGTCGGCGAGGCCGTGCGCGAAGAGCAGCTCGAGGTGCGTGTCGTCGGGCCGGAACATGCGGTTGTAGAGGGTCTGCTGGTCGACGGGGTGCGCGCCGCGGTCCAACAGGAGGGCCGCCAATTCCGGGGCCCGAGGATGTCGAGGCTGGCGGCCGGCGCCCTGCTCGCCCTCGCCGAAGACACCGGTGAGGGCGGTGAACGGGGTGGGCAGCCCGGAGTGCAGGAAGCCGGTGTTCGGGTCGGCGCCCGCGTCGAGGAGCAGCGCGGCGGCCTCCAGCGCGGTGTCCTGTGCGCTCGGGAGCGGGACCCGCGAGTAGCAGAGGTGGGTGAGGGGGTGCCAGCCGAACGGGCCGCCGGCGGTGGTCGCGAGGGACGGATCGGCGCGCAGGTGCGCGGCGAGCGCGTCCGTGTCAGCCGCGGTGGCCGCGGCCCAGATACTTCGGTCGACGATGCCGGGGTCGCGCGCGAGCAGGGCGGCGCCGTCGCGCCAGCGGGGCGGCTCGTCCGAGGCGCCGTAGCGCAGGCACGCCAGTGAGGAGAACAGGTCCTCGGGCGGGAGCGCGGCCTCGTCCACGGCGCACGGGTCCACGGTGAGGTCGGCGTTCGACGCGGCGGGGGAGCCGCTGCGTGCTCGCTCGATCATGGCGCCTCTCAGTGGGGTCGGCGTGCGGTCAGCGCAGCAGGTTGGTGCGGGTCACCTGCTCGCGCAGGAAGTGGAACTGGGCGTCGAGGCTGGCCTGCAGGTCGCGCAGCTCGTTCGCGTGGCTCTGGAAGCGCAGCGCGTCGGCCTCGTTGCCCACCGCGTCGCGGTACAGCTGGTCGAGCAGCTCGCGGTGGGCGCTGCTGTTGGTCCGGTCCAGGATCTGGAGGTCGCCGAGCAGCCGTTCGACGGGCCGCAGTTCACCCAGGTACTCGGCGAGGGCCGCCACGTGGTCGCGGAGGGCGTCCTCGGCCATGCGTGCGGCGTGCGTGTACTCGTCGATGTGCTGGGCCAGCGCGGGCGCTGCCGGCGAGGCGCCCGACGGGCGTGGAGTGTCGGTGCGCATGCGCCACACGCGGTGGGCGCGGTGGCTGATGTCCTGCAGCGTGGCGTCGAGGTTGATCCGGACGCGGTGCTGGTCGAGGAGCGGGTTGTTCCAGGCGGGAGAGCGCCGGATCTCCTCGGTGAGCAGGACCGCGACGCCCAGGAGGCGGGTCTCCACGCGGGTCTGGCCCGGTTCGGCGTCGGGGTTGTACGCGGGGGTGCGCTCGGCGCGGAACGGCCACGGATTCGCGGCGAGGCGGGCCTGCTCCCGCTCGGCGAGCGCCCGACGGTGTCTGCTCACCCGCCAGCGGTGAACGCCCACCACTCCCACCAGAGCGAGCAGCAGTACGAGGAAGGCCCCGACGCCGACTGTCGCGATCGCATCGCTGACCAGGAAGGCTCCGACGAGCATCGCGATCGCGACGACAGCGCCCTTCTTGATCTGCGGCGGCGGCCCGTACTGCAGATGCGCCAGGTAGCCGGGGCTGTTGCTCGCGGTGAAGCGCCGATAGGCGTCGTCGATCGCGGTCGCGCGCAGGTTCTGCAGGTAGTGGGCGGCGTCATGCGCCGCGGCCTGTGCCTGCTCCCGCCCGACCGGAACTGCATCCGCCGCCGTGGTCACCCGGCGGGCGATCTCCTGGGGCACCGTCTCCGCCATCTCGAACCTCCTCCAGATCCCTACCTCGAATGTACCGGCGTCTCGTAGCGCTGAGATTTTCGTTGGCTCGGCAGCGTCGACGCGGATGACCATTGTCAATCGTCCGAAAGGACGACCTCCGTGCCATCGGGGTGGTGTTCGACGAGGCGGCCCTGGTCGTCCAGGACAACTGTGACGACTCCCTCCGCGGCCAAGATCTCGCCGAAATCGGTCTCGTGCAGCTTCTGCTGGAGTTCCATTCGGAAGAGTGCGCCGTACAGCCGCGCTTCTTCGCGGGTGAGAGCACTGATGGGAACGGTTCCAGCACGAGCAGACTCGACACGGCGTCGTGAGGGAGTGTCGTGCGTTATCTCTCGACCGATCCTGACCCAATGATCGATCTGGTCGGCAACGGATCGGCCACGTCGAGCGGCTTCGGCGTGGGCGTGTTCGACGATGTCGTCGGCGATTCGGACTGTGTGCGACATCGTGGTTCTCCTCCGTCGACCAGATCGATGCGATAACACAATGCTAGGCGCCGTCGTGGCGCTCCGGCCACCGCCGAGACGGTGGTCCGGAGCTCCTGTCGACTACTTCAGGGCGACCGTCGCGCCGCCGGAGAACATCGAGTCATGCAGCTCGATGGTGGCGGGCTCGGCGTCCTTGGGCATGTCGAAGACGACCTTGATCTGCACCGTGTTGCCGGGGTTGATGTTGTCCCACACCGGCACGTCGGAGTCGCCGAGCGCGATCTGCGCCATGGAGTCCGATTCGAACGAGCGGCCCTGCGCATCCTTGACCTTCTGCGACGACGGGCTGAAGTCCTGCGGTTTGGTGCCGATGTTCTTCACCGTCATCGCGACGACCACGAACTGGCCCTGGGCCTTCTTCGCGAGATACGGGTTGTCGCCCACCTCGGCGAGCCCGGGCTGGACACCGGTCACCACGAACTCGAACTTCCCGTCGCGGACGGGGGTGTTCAGGCCCACGGCCTTCGGGTCCGCCTTCTCGGTGGCGGCAATGCCGGCCGTGGTGCCGCCGGCGGCGGTCGCCTCGTCCTTGTCGCCGCCGCCGGTCGCGACCGAGATGACACCCAGGAAGGCGATCACCGCGAGCACGATCCACGGCCACTTGCGCTTCTTCTTGGGGGGGAGCGGGCGGAGCGCCGTAGGGCGCGGGCTGGCCCGGGTACGGCTGGCCGGCGTAGGGCTGACCGGGCTGCTCGGGCTGGCCGGGCTGCAGCGGGAAGGGCTGCTGAGGCATGACGAATCCTCGATTCTTGGGATCTGTGAAGTCGACCTGAGGCGGGAAGTGCCTCACGTCGTGAGTGGAGCCCTCGGCTCCGTTGGATCAGGCCGACGGTGCGCGGACCGCGCCCGTCAGAAGTGATGACTGTTAGTTCAAGTCAGAATGCTTGTGCGTGTGGTCATTTCATCCTCCCCAGGACCTGATGGAAGGAGCATCGCACCGCCCACTGACAAGTTTCTGCTGGCGGTCTTCGGCATCGCGGTAGTCTCAGGTCAGCGGTTCGACGGAACTCCCGCCCAGGGCAGATCCCCTCCGCACGATCATTCGTGCTGCCCTGGGGGATTCTGGCGTGACGTTGTTGCGGGTCACCGCGAACCGACTGCTCGAGGAGTACACCTCGGAGTCGCTCGTGGAGAAGCTGCTGGAGCGCATGTTGTTCGAACGCGGAATCACCGTCGCCCGCGCCGAGCAGCGGTCGTGGGGGAACAGCCTCCCGTCGTTCGCCGCGGACCTGCGGCACGGTGGCCTCGGCGACGTCGAGATGCTGATCGAGTACAAGCTGCCGCTGTCCTCGCGACGCGCCGACGTCGTGCTCGCGGGTGTCCACCCCGAGACGGGCGCACCGTCGTACGTGGTGGTCGAGCTGAAGCAGTGGTCGTCCGCTGCCTTGTTCGAGGACGATCCGGGCATGGTGACCGTCCCGCACCTCGGTGGTCCGGTGCTACACCCTGTCGCCCAGGTGGCCGGCTATTGCGAGTACATCGGGGACTTCGCCCGAGCGTTGCGCGGTCAGGATGATCCGCTGGCAGGTATCGCGTACCTGCACAACGTCCACGATCCCGGCGAAGTCGCCGACCTCAGTGCCTACCCCGCAACGGCTGAGGGGCGTCTGTTCACCGGGGCTGACACCGACGCCATGCTCGCGTACCTCCGCACTCGGCTCAAGCCCGGTGCGCCGTCCGGCTACGCAGCCGATGCCCTGCTGAACTCGCCCGCCGCACCGTCGCAGCAACTGCTCGCGGTCGCTGCGGAGGAGGTGCGCGAGCGGCAGGTCTTCCACCTGATCGGCAACCAGAAGCTCGCGGTCGACCTGGTGCTGCACGACGTGGAGCGGGCCCGGGCAGCCGATACGAAGCGGGTGCTCGTGGTGACGGGCGGCCCAGGAAGCGGCAAGAGCGCGATCGCACTCGCCCTGCTCGGTGACCTGGCCCGACGGGGTCGGACGGTGCTGCACGCCACCGGGTCCCGGTCGTTCACCACGACCCTGCGCCAGGTCGCGGGTGCCCGGGCACCCCGGGTCAAAGCGATGTTCAAGTATTTCAACCAGTTCGTCACCGCTGACCGCAACGGGCTCGACGTGCTCATCCTCGATGAGGCGCACCGGATCCGAGAGACCTCTGCCAACAGGTACACGCGCGCGGCCGACCGGACCGGGCGTCCGCAGGTGGACGAGCTCATCGCAGCCGCTCGAGTTCCGCTGTTCCTGCTCGACGAGCACCAGGTGGTGCGCCCCGGAGAACTGGGTTCGCTGCCTCAGATCCGTGCCTACGCCGCCTCGCTCGGACTCGAGACGTTGCACATCGCGCTCGACGACCAGTTCCGCTGCGGGGGAAGTGAACGGTACGTCGAATGGGTACTGGACCTCGTCGGACTCGGTGAGCGGGCGCCGTGGACATGGACGGGATACGACGGCTTCGAGGTGCGGATCGCGGAGACGCCGTGGGACTTCGAGCGGATCCTCGGCGAGCAGCGGGACAAGGGCTACTCCGCGCGTATGACCGCCGGCTATTGCTGGCCGTGGAGCGATCCCACACCCGAACGGACGCTGGTACCCGATGTCGTGATCGACGATTGGGCCAGGCCGTGGAACTCCAAGTCTGACCGACGGATGGGCGACGTTCCGCCCTCGCAGCTGTGGGCCACCGAGGACGGCGGCTTCGGGCAGGTCGGATGCGTGTACACGGCGCAGGGCTTCGAATACGACTGGAGTGGCGTAATCCTCGGGCCGGATCTCGTCTGGCGCGACGGCCGATTCGCCGTGCGCCGTGCTGAGAATCGCGATCCCAGCCTCAAGTCGAAAAAGAACCTCACGGACGTGCGGTTCGACCTGCTGATCCGCAACACCTACAAGGTGCTGCTCACCCGCGGCATGGTCGGCACCGTCCTGTACTCGACCGACGAAGAGACCCGCGAAGCGCTCCGGCGCCTCGTGCAGCAGTAGCAATGAAACGAGCTCGGCCCGACAGGCTTCCGTTTGAGGACATGCCTCCACCCGACGCGAACCCTGAAGGGCGCACGGGCGATGGCAGTATGGGTGATTTCGGTGATCGCAGACCGACCCGGCAACATTCCGCAAGCGGTCGCGAACGGCTTCTGGGACATGACGAGTAACCAGAAGATCATGCCGGGAGACGACCTGATCTTCTGGCAGCTCGGTGGCCCGGGCGCGGACCCCGGACCCAGAGTGCTCGGAGTCGCGACGAGTGTTCCGACTCTGATCCGGCCCGGAGACCCCTCCGGGAACTGGGGGCAGCCGGACGAGCGGGTCTACACGCACAGGTTCACCTTCGACGTGGTGACGGACGAGGTCACCCAGGGCCTCCTGTGGGGAGCGGTACAGGTAGCCATGGAGAAGCGGCTGCCTCAACGTGCGGTGGTAGAGATTCACCAGACGGCCGCGATCGACCTTGTCCTGGCGCAGTTCACGCCTAGCTGGAGCGTCATTGATCGCTCCGTTTCGGTATCGCCGAAGCAGCAACATTCGCTCTACGAGGACCGCCGGAGGTTCGCAATGCAGCGTCTCGCGATCCGGCAAGGACAGCAGGCGTTCCGCGCGGAGCTCATGCGGGCATACGGCCGGCAGTGCGCGTTCTCCCGTACGACGACCGAGATTGTGCTTGAGGCGGCGCACATCCACTGCTATCGAGGGCAGCACAGCAATCTGGTGTCGAACGGGATTCTCCTTCGTTCCGACCTGCACTCGCTGTTCGATGCGCTTCTGATCGCGGTGGATAGCGCGTACCGAATTCGGGTGTCTCCGCTGGTCACCGAGACTCGCTATCGCGATCTCGACTATCGACGGATGGATCTGCCCTCCGACCCGGCGGCGTGGCCGTCGCCGGATGGTCTTGCTGACCACTGGAGGGACTGTAAATCCCTTATCGCCAGGGAGTTCCGGGCTCTTGGCGTCACTCCGCCTCAATCAGGTTCTTCGGCGGCGCAGGCGAGGCAAGTATGAGCGGGGCCACTCGCCGATTCAGCAGAAGATCACGACCGTTGCGCCCTTCGCGGTCACTGTTGAGCCGACCCACCTGATGTAGACGCACCGCCGCGCTACCGCGGGCGACCGCCGGGTGCGGTCCGCGTGTCGACACCCACCGGGAGCGAGACCCGGTAGCCGGCGCGTATGTCACCGGCGACGGTCGCCGACTGATGCTCGGCGCTGTCCTCACGGAAGACGCTGTCGGAGGCCAGCGAGACGCGACTGAAGGTCCGGATTGACGACTCGTAGCCGGAAGTGGCGTACACCGTGTCGCAGACCTCCTCCGGGAAGGCGAGCTGCGAGGTGGCGATGGCCTTCGCTGCGTCGGTGATGTCGGCCCGGTCGCGGTAGACCTCGAAATGGACGTGCGGCCAACGGCCCTCGTAGCACGCGGGGAAGACGCTGGTGAAGCGCACGACGCCGGCCGCATCGGCGATCTGTACGCCGCGAAAGCAGTTCTGGTCCGTCGCGCCCGCGGTGTAGAGCGAATAGCGGCCCTCGCGGTCGCAGTGCCACACGTAGACGGCGGCGCCGGCGAAGGGCGCACCGTCGCGCGCGAGATCGCGCACCGTCAGCTCGAGCGTGACCGGCACGCCCTCCGCGGTGCCGGACATCGCGCCGAAGCTCGACCGGATGTCGCTGCGCACCACGCCGTCGAGCTCCAGCACGTCGGGCCCGTTCGACCCGTCGCCCGGGTACGGGCCCGCCGTCTCCTCGGGGATCTCAGCGAGAGTCCCCGGAGTCGGAACCGCACCGGCCGAGGTCGTCGAAGCCGCGGCCGACGATGGCGATCCGGCCGGGGAACTCGTTCCGCACGCGGCCACGCCGAGCCCGAGCGTGCCGATCCCGAGGAGGGACAGCATCCGGCGACGGGTGGTCATCGTGCCGAGATCGAACCCGAGGCCCTGGTCGACGAGTTCCTCGTCCTGGCGAGGCAGGTCACGGCCCTCATAGGTGCGGCGCACGATTTTCCTCTCGTCCGGGACGTGAGCGAGCCTATCCGCCCGCGGGCGTCTCGAGGGCAGCGATCGCCGCGGCGTACTTGGCGCGCAGCCGCTCCTGCGTCGCGGGATCCAGGAGCGCGAGCCGCTGCGGATCGGTGTTGTCCGCGATGTCGGCGCGCTTCACCGCGAGGGCGATCGGGTCGGCGCGGATCGCCGCGTAGTAGGCCTCGCTCGGTACGTCGGCGCGGCGGGTGAGCAGATCGACCGCCCGCACGACCGGCGCGGGGATCCCGGCCGAAGCGAGCTCGTGGGCCGTCACGCTCGTGTCCTCCAGGACGTCGTGCAGCAGCGCGGCGGCGCGGTTCTCCGCGGTCTGCGGCGTCACCAGTCCCGCGACGCGACGCGGGTGGGTGATGTAGTCGTTGCCGGCCTTGTCGGTCTGTCCCGCGTGCGCGGCCTCCGCGAGGGAATCGGCGATCGCATCGATGGTCATGGGTCCTCCTCCGGGTACGGCACCAGCGTCGCACGACCCACCGACAGAACCGGAAGACCGAACCTGTCGGTGCTCGGCGCTAGCGTTCGGACATCGTCGAAGGGGGCACCGATGTCGGACCTGGAGCCACTGCTCACCGCGCAGATCGTCCCGCCCGAACGGGCGGCGGACTTCCTGCGCGCCATGGACATCGAGATCGAGGACCTGTACGCCGCGGTGGCGGCGGGGGAGCGGGCCGCGGGGGCGCTCGACCACTTCGCCCCGCCCATGGCGCCGGGCTTCGTGCGCTGGGTCGAACTCGTCGCGGAGCTGCGCCGGCGGCTCGCGGCGACGGAACGATGGTTCCCGGACAACAGGCGCGGCCAGCCCGCCAGCCGCCACATCGCCAGCCGCCGCACGCTCGCGGTGATGAGCGGCGACGCGGCCACCGGCAGCGCCGGGTCCATACACGGACCGCACGTCGTCCGGCGCAAGGGGATGGCCACCGCCGACTCCTTCCGGCCCGACGAGGTGCTGTTCCCGCTCTCGGCCCTCCGCCCCGCGGCCCGGTCCGGCGGTGCGCTCGCCGGCACCTGGGTGCTCCTCTACTGCGACGACGGCGCCGCGGTTCGCCTGGAGGTCTCCCAGCCGTCCGGCTTCGACGAGGACTCTGGGCAGTTCACGGGCTGGATGGTGCGGGTCCTCCTCGACGACTGGCGCCCGGGCGACCGGCGGCCCGGCGACCGGCGGGGCCCGGAATCGGGACTCGAGTCGGGGCTCGGCGCCGCGACGGACCTGCAACTGTTCCGGTCGGTCGCCTGAGCCGTCCCGTGAGCTGGCCGAAACCGGGCCGCGCACCGTCGGCCATGCGGTACGCATGCCCTATGACCGAGCGGATCCTGCCCCTGGCCTCCACGATGCAAGACGAGCACCTGTCGCTGGCGACGCTGCTCCGCCACGCCACCACCTGGTACGCGGACGCCGGCGAGGTCGCCACGTGGACACCCGAGAAGACCACCCGGATGAGCTTCGGCGAGCTGGGGCGCGAGGCCGCGCGGCTCGCGAACGCGCTGACGGCGCTGGGCGTCGTCCCGGGCGATCGCGTCGGCACCTTCCAGTGGAACAACAACGAGCACATGACGGCGTACGTCGCGATCCCCGCGATGGGCAGCGTCCTGCACACCATCAACATCCGGCTCTTCCCGGACCAGATCACCTACATCGCCAACCACGCCGCCGACCGCGTGATCATCACCGACGGCAGCCTGATTCCGCAGCTCAACGCCGCGATCGGCGGCATGACCACCATCGAGCACGTGATCGTGGTGGACGGGAACAAGGACGAGGTGGAGGCACCGTCGGGCGTGCAGCTGCACGACTACCGCGACCTGCTCGACGCGCAGGCCGACGAGTACGACTGGCCCGAGATCGACGAACGCGCGGCGGCGGCCGCCTGCTACACCTCGGGCACCACCGGCGACCCCAAGGGCGTCATGTACAGCCACCGCAGCATCTGGCTCCACTCCACCGCGGTGTGCGCGAGCTACGGCCTCGGCATGGGCCCGAACGACACCGTGCTGCCGATCGTGCCGATGTTCCACGCCATGAGCTGGGGCACGCCGTTCGGGGCGCTCATGTCGGGCGCCTCGCTGATCCTGCCGGACCGCTACCTGCAGCCGGAGCCGATGGCCCGCCTCCTCGCCGAGGAGAGGCCGACCATCTCCGCCGCGGTGCCGGCGGTGTGGATCGGCATCGTCAACCACCTGGACGCGCACCCCCAGGACATCAGCCATCTGCGACACATCGCGTGCGGCGGGTCGGCGGTCCCGCTGAGCCTCGCGAAGGCCCTCGATCGGCACGGCGTGCAGGTGGTCCAGGCCTGGGGCATGACGGAGACCTCGCCGCTCGCGAGCATCGCGTGGCCGCCGCGCGGCGTGACGGGCGAGGAGGCCTGGGCCTACCGGAACACGCAGGGCAGGTTCTTCCCGGGCGTCCAGGGCCGTCTGGTCGACGACCTCGGCGAGGTCGTCCCGGCGGGCGGGGAGCAGGGCGAGGTGCAGGTCCGCGGGCCCTGGGTCACCGGCAGCTACTACAGCCCGGAGGGGTCCGAGCCCGTCGGCGCCGACAAGTTCGAGGGCGGGTGGCTGCGCACCGGCGACATCGGCAAGCTCACAGCGGACGGCTACGTGACCCTCGTCGACCGCTCGAAGGACGTCATCAAGTCCGGCGGCGAGTGGATCAGCTCGGTCGAGCTCGAGAACGAGGTGATGGCGCACCCGGCGGTGCTCGAGGCGGTGGCGATCGGCGTGCCCGACCCCAAGTGGGACGAGCGCCCGCTGGTGGCGGTCGTGCTCCAGCCGGGCGCCGAGGTCACCATCGTTGAGCTGCAGGAACACCTCGGCGGCAAGTTCGCGAAGTGGCAGATCCCCGACAACTGGGCCTTCATCGCGGAGGTCCCGAAGACCTCCGTCGGCAAGTTCGACAAGAAGGTCCTGCGGGCGCAGCACGCCGCAGGAGACCTGTCCGTCGTCCACGAATAAGGAACCGGACGGGCGTGTCAGAACATCTGGGGTTGACACGATGATGCATTCTGAAAGGCATGCCCGAGCAGTCTCACGATCCGCGCTGGGTCGCCGCTGCTAATTGGGCGGCGGCCGGCGGCTTCGGCGTGGGCGCGATCGCGCAGCGCGAAGGAGTCACCCGGATCGATGCTCTGCTGGCCATCGCCGACGAGTGGATGAGGTTCCCCGACCTGTTCACCCGGCCGCCCGCCACCGTGCCGCCGGTCGGCGTCGAGCAGTGCCCCGAGTGCGGGATCTGGTTCTCGGACGTCGAGGCGCACCGGGTCGTGCACCGGCGGGGCCGTCAGCGCTCCACAACGCCCCGCCCTCGGCGCGCCAACCGGCAGCGGACCGTCGACCCGGCGCGGCAGAGCGGTCGACCCGTACGTCCACGTGCCTCTCCGAGCACCCTGGAAGGCTCGCTGGAGGCCCCGCCGCCGGGGCGGGGAGTCCCGTTGACCGAGCTGCCCCCGGACGCGCCCTGGGACAGCTGGGCGGAGGCGGCCAACTGGGCCGCCGCCAACGGCCTCGGTCCGAGCCGGCTCGCGGACCGGGTGGGCACCGACGCCGCGTCGGTGACGGTCGCGATCATCGACGCGTGGAGTCACGACCCCACGGCGTTCACCGTGCCCTCCGCCGTCAACGCCCCCGGCGGCGCGCTCAAACAGTGCCCGGCGTGCGGACTGTGGTTCGCGAGCGTCGACAACCACGTCGCGGCGCACGGTCGGATCAGCGGGCGGCGACGGGGCTCGACCCGCACGCAGGCGCGGTGGGGAGCCCGGACCGAGCACGACGGGCACGCCGCCCCGCGCACCGCCTTCGAGCACGCGATGGAGCGCGAGGGGCTGCTCGACCACTACCTCGAACTGCGCCGATGCGTCCTCGAGCACCTGAGCCCGCCGCAGTTCCGCTCCCGCATCGACGCCACGGACCAGCGGGTCGCCGAGCTCTTGGAGCGGATGCCGGCGCACGGCGACTACGCCGACGCCCTCGGCGACCTGCTGCGCTCCCGCTCGGGACGGCTGGAGGACGATGGCGACCGGGTGCAGTGCCACCTGTGCGGCTTATGGATGGCGATGCTCGTCCCGCACCTCGGGGTGCACGACATCGACGCGGAGGCCTACCGCCGCCGGTTCGGCCTGGCCGCCGACGACCCGCTCGCCTCGCGCAGCATGGTCCCGCGGCGTCCCCGCGCGCCCCGTCGTCCTGCCGGGAGCGCGGTCGAGCCCACGGTGACCGCCTGACGAGTCCCAGCGAACGCCCAGGTCGTCCCCCGCTCGCGCGCAGGACGGGCGGTCACCCTTCTCGTATGACCACGATGAAGAAGATGATCGGATCCACGCTCCTGGGTGCCACCGCGATCGGCGGCCTCGCCACCGTCGGCGCCGGCGCCGCGGCCGCAACGCCGAACCCCGGCCAGCCCGGTGCCCCGGGTGTCGGGCAGGGCGCGCGCCCCGCCGCGAAGCCCGCGCCGAAGCCTGCCGCCCGGCCGGCGCCGAACCAGGTGCCCCGCCAGGTCGCACCGCGGCCGAACGGGCAGAACCCGAACTGGCGGCCCGGACCGGTGTACCGCGAGGGCGCCTGGCACACCCCGGTCTGGGATCAGGGCCGCAATCACTGGGGCTTCTGGCTCGGCCCGATCTGGATCCCCATCGGCTGACCTCCGCCCCGCCCGCGCCCGAACCTGTCGGCCACCCGTCCTAATCTGGACGGGTGGCCGATCCGCAGAGTTACCGTCCCGCACCGGGCACCATCCCCACGCAGCCCGGCGTGTACAAGTTCCGGGACAAGCACGGCCGCGTCATCTACGTCGGCAAGGCGAAGTCGCTGCGCAGCCGCCTCAACTCCTACTTCGCCGACGTCTTCGGCCTGCACCCGCGGACCTACCAGATGGTCACCACCGCCGCGTCCGTCGAATGGACCGTGGTGGGCACCGAGGTCGAGGCGCTGCAGCTCGAATACAACTGGATCAAGGAGTTCGACCCGCAGTTCAACGTCCGCTACCGGGACGACAAGACGTACCCGATGCTCGCGGTCACCCTCAACGAGGAGTACCCGCGGCTGTACGTCTACCGCGGCCCCCGGCGCAAGGGCGTGCGCTACTTCGGCCCCTACAGCCACGCCTGGGCCATCCGCGAGACCCTCGACCTGCTCCTGCGGGTCTTCCCCGCCCGCACCTGCTCGGCGGGGGTCTTCAAGCGGCACAACCAGATGGGCCGCCCGTGCCTGCTGGGCTACATCGACAAGTGCTCCGCGCCGTGCGTCGGGCGGGTCACCGCCGCGGAGCACCGGCAGATCGTCGAGGACTTCTGCGACTTCCTCGCCGGCAAGACCGACAACCTCGTCAAACAGCTCGAGAATGACATGCTCGCCGCCAGCGAGGACCTGGACTTCGAGCGCGCCGCGCGGCTGCGCGACGACGTGGCGGCCCTGCGCAAGGCCGTCGAGAAGCAGGCCGTGGTGCTCGGCGACGGCACCGACGCCGATGTCATCGCCTTCTCCGCCGACGAGCTCGAGGCCGCCGTCCAGATCTTCCACGTCCGCGGCGGCCGCGTCCGCGGCCAGCGCGGCTGGGTGGTCGAGAAGCCGGGCGACGCGGAGCAGAACGAGCACGCCGAGCTGCTGGAGCAGTTCGTCACCCAGTTCTACGGCGAGGAGGTCGAGCGCGCCGAGCAGTCGGGCGACGGCGCGGTCAATCCCGTGCCGCGCGAGGTCCTCGTGCCGGTGCTGCCGGACGATGCGGACGAGCTGCAGGACTGGCTGTCGGGGCTCCGCGGCGCCCGGGTGTCCTTGCGCATCCCGCAGCGCGGCGACAAGCGCACCCTCATGGAGACGGTGGAGCGCAACGCCGTCGAGGCGCTGCACCAGCACAAGCTCAAGCGCTCGGGCGACCTCACGGCCCGCTCGGCGGCGCTGCAGGGCCTGCAGGACGCGCTGGACCTCGACGAGGCGCCGCTGCGCATCGAGTGCGTCGACATCAGCCACATCCAGGGCTCCGACGTGGTGGCCTCGCTGGTGGTCTTCGAGGACGGCCTGGCGAAGAAGTCCGACTACCGGCACTACGGGATCAAGGAGGCCGCGGGCGACGGCCACAGCGACGACGTCGCGTCCATCGCCGAGGTCACCCGTCGCCGCTTCCTGCGCCACCGCGCGGACGCCCGGCAGACCGAGGACGCCGGCGGCGCGGAGGCAGGGCAGCAGGGCGACGACAACGGGGGAGATCTCGCCCCGGAGGCCGCGCTCGACCCGCAGACGGGGCGCCCGCGCCGGTTCGCGTACCCGCCCAACCTCTTCGTGGTCGACGGTGGCGCGCCGCAGGCCGCCGCCGCGCAGGAGGTGCTGGACGAACTGGGCGTCACCGACGTGGCCGTGGTGGGCCTCGCGAAGCGGCTCGAGGAGGTGTGGGTCCCCGGCGACGAGGACCCGGTGATCCTTCCCCGCAGCTCGGATGCGCTGTTCCTGCTGCAGCGGGTGCGCGACGAGGCGCACCGGTTCGCCATCTCCTTCCACCGCAGCAAGCGGTCCAAGCGGATGACCGCGAGCGCGCTCGACGCGATCCCCGGCCTCGGCGACACCCGCAAGACCGCGCTGCTGCAGCACTTCGGTTCGGTGACCAAGCTCCGCGAGGCCAGCCTCGAGGAGATCGTGGAGGTGCCCGGAATCGGGATGACCACCGCCCGCACCGTGCTCGACGGCCTGCGCACCGACGGCGCGTGAACGCGGCCGACGTGGCGGCGCAGGTCGCGCCGGTTCTCGTCTTCCTTCTCGCGATCACCGTGGTCGCCGAGATCGCGCAGCTGGCAGGGGTGTTCGACGCCCTCGGCGTGCTCGCGGCGCGCCTCGGCCGGGGCCGGGTGCCGCTCATGTGGCTGTGCACGGTTGCGGCCGCCTGCGCGGCGACGATCGTGCTGAGCCTCGACACCACCGCGGTGCTGCTGACACCCGTCGTGCTGGCCGCGGCGTCGCGACTCGGGCTGGCGCCCCTGCCCTTCGCGATGACCACGGTCTGGCTCGCGAACACGGCCTCGCTACTGCTGCCGGTCTCGAACCTCACCAACCTGCTCGCCGTCTACCACCTCGACGGCGGCGTGCGGGCGTACGTCGCGCTGTCCTGGCGGCCCGCGATCGCGGCGATCGCGGTCACCGTCGTCGTGCTGTGGCTGCTGCACCGCCGGGACCTGCGCGGCCGGTACGAGATCCCCGACTTCGAGGCGCCCGCCGATCGGGTCCTGTTCGGCGTCGCCGCGGCCGTCTGCCTCGCCCTGGGGCCGGCCTTCGCGCTCGGTGTCCCGCCCGCCGCGGCGTCGACGGTGGCCGCGCTCGTCCTGGCCGGGGCGGTGGCCGTTCGCGCGCCGGAGCGGCTCCGCGAGATCGTGGTGCCGTGGCGGATGGTGCTGATCCTGGCGGCCGTCTTCGCCGGGGTGCAGGTGCTCCTCGTGGTGGGCCTCGAGGGTGTTCTGCGCGACGTCGCGGGGGCGGGCACGGCACCGTCGGACCTGCTGCGGGTGGCGGGCGTCGGGGCCCTGGCCGCGAACGGAGTGAACAACCTGCCCGCGTACCTGGCCCTCGAACCGGTCGCCGACGGCGATCCCGTACGCCTCATGGCGCTGCTCATCGGGGTGGGGGTGGCGCCGATCGTGACGCTGTGGGCCTCGCTGGCGACGCTGCTCTGGCGGGAGCGGTGCGCACGCGCGGGAGTGCGGATCTCCGCCCGCCGGTTCGCGTTCCACGGCCTGCTGCTCGCCGTTCCCGCGACGGTCGTCGCGGTTCTGGTTCTCTGACGCGTCAGGTATGTCCGGTTGCTCCCCATCTCGGCGGGCTTAGTGTAGCGTCGCCTTACTCTCGCCCGTCGTGAGTGATTTCGTTGCTCAAGAAAAGGATTCGACGATGTCGTTGCGCAAGCGCTCCACTCTGGCCGCCGCCCTGGTGGCGGTGGCCTCCCTCACGATCACGGCCTGCGGGTCGAGCGGCGACGGTGCGGCACCGTCGAGCTCGGGCTCGGCGGGCGGCGAGCTGACGCTCTACAACGCCCAGCACGACACCCTCGCCAAGGAGTGGGTGGAGAAGTTCACCGCGGAGACCGGCATCAAGGTCACGATCCGCCAGGGCAAGGATTCCGAACTGGCGCAGCAGATCATCGCCGAGGGCGAGCGCTCGCCCGCCGACGTCTTCCTCACCGAGAACTCGCCCGCGATGACCCAGGTCGAGAACAAGGGCCTGTTCGCCGACGTCGACCCGGCGACGCTCGCGCAGGTGAACAACGGCCTCAAGCCGTCCACGGGCAAGTGGACGGGCATCGCGGCTCGCTCGACGGTGCTCGTCTACGACAAGCGCAAGGTGACGCCCGAGCAGCTCCCGAAGTCGATGGCCGACCTCGCGACGCCGGAGTGGAAGGGCCGCTGGAGCGCGTCGCCGTCCGGCGCGGACTTCCAGGCGATCGTCTCGGCCTACCTGCAGCTCAAGGGCGAGCAGGCCACGAAGGACTGGCTGAAGGCGATGAAGGAGAACGCCAAGGAGTACAAGGGCAACGGCGCCGCGATGAAGGCCGTCAACGCCGGCGAGGTCGACACCGCCCTCATCTACCACTACTACTTCTACGGCGACCAGGCGAAGACCGGCGAGAACTCGGGCAACGTGGGCACCCACTACTTCAAGAACCAGGACGCGGGCGCCTTCGTCTCGATCTCCGGCGGCGGCGTGCTGAAGTCGTCGAAGAAGCAGGCGCAGGCCCAGCAGCTGCTCAAGTTCATCACCTCCAAGGCGGGCCAGGAGGTGCTCGAGAAGGGCACGTCCTTCGAGTACCCGGTGGCCTCCGGCGTCCCGGCCAACGCGAAGCTCGTCCCGATGGCGGACCTGCAGGCGCCGACCGTCGACCCGGCCACCCTCAACGGCCCGCAGGTCGTGACCCTGATGACCGAGGCGGGCCTGCTCTGAGGCTGCTCACCCTCGCGGCCGCCGCCATCGCGGCGGTCGCGGCGGTGCCGCTGGGCTTCGTCGTCTACACGACGATCGACACCGGCTGGGCGGAATCCGTCCGGCTCGTCTTCCGGCCCCGCGTCGCCGAGCTCCTCATCAACACCGTGCTTCTCACGGTGATCGCGGTGCCGCTCAGCGTGATCCTCGGCGTCGGCGGCGCTTGGCTGGTCGAGCGGACCACGCTCTGGGGCCGCCGGGCGTGGTCGCTGCTCCTTGCGGCGCCGCTCGCGATACCCGCGTTCGTCGGCAGCTACGGCTGGGTCTCGGCGATCCCGTCGCTCGGCGGACTGTGGTCGGGCGTGCTGATCGCGGTGCTGTTCTACTACCCGCTCGTCTACATCCCGGTCGCGGCGGCGCTGAGCCGGCTCGACCCCGCGCTCGAGGAGTCCGCGGCCGCGCTCGGCCTCGGGCGGTGGGCGGTCTTCGCGCGGGTGGTGCTCCCACAGTTGCGGCTCGCCGCCCTGGGCGGCGCGGTGCTCGTGGCGCTGCACCTGCTCGCCGAGTACGGCGCCTTCGCCATGATCCGGTTCGACACCTTCACCACTGCGATCATGGTCCAGTACCAGTCGACCTTCAACGGGGCCGCGGGGTCGATGCTCGCCGGGGTGCTGGCGCTGCTGTGCCTGCTCCTGCTCGTCGCCGAGGTCGCCGCCCGCGGCCGCGCTAGGTACGCCCGGGTGGGGTCGGGCGCGGTCGCGACGCCGGAGCGGATCCCGTTGGGCGGCTACCAGGCCGGCGCACAGGTCGCGCTCCTGGCGCTCGTCGGGGCCGCCCTCGGGCTCCCGCTGTGGTTCGTCGTCCGCTGGACCGTGCGCGGGGCCGCGCAGACGGTGCCGGCCGACCTCCTCGAGGCGCTCGGCACGTCGCTCGGCTACGGCGCGGCGACCGCCGTCCTCACCGTCGCCGCCGCCTTCCCGCTCGCGTACCTCGCCGTGCGCCGGCCGAACCGCATCACCCGGACGCTCGAGGCCTCGACCTACGTCAGCAGCGCGATGCCCGGCATCGTCATCGGCCTGGCGCTGGTCACCGTCTCGATCCGGGCGGTACCGGACCTGTACCAGAGCGCGACGGTGCTGATCCTCGCCTACGTGCTGCTCTTCCTGCCGCGCGCCGCCGTGGGCCTGCGGGCGGGCCTGGCCCAGGCGCCGGTCTCGCTGGAGGAGGCGGCCCGCGCCCTCGGCGCGCCGCCCCCGATCGCCTTCGCGCGCATCACCCTCCGCCTCACCGCGCCCGCGTCGGCGGCGGGCGCGGCCCTCGTCTTCCTCGCCGTCACCAACGAACTGACGGCGACGCTGATCCTGGCGCCCAACGGAACCCGCACCCTCGCGACCGAGTTCTGGGCGCGCAGCAGCGAGATCGACTATCCCGGCGCCGCGCCCTACGCCATGGCGATGGTGCTCCTGTCGCTGCCCACCACCTACCTGCTGTTCCGCCAGTCCCGACGGGCCGCCGGACGCACCACCCGGACGAGAGGAGCCGCATGAGCGCCGAACTCGCCCTGCGCGGTCTCACCAAGCGCTACGGCGCCGACACCGTGCTGCGCGACGTCGACCTGACGGTGGCGGCGGGCTCGATCACCGCCGTCGTCGGGCCCTCCGGTTCCGGGAAGACGACGCTGCTCCGGCTCGTCGCGGGCTTCGCTCGGCCCGACGCCGGGAGCGTTCGGCTCGGCGACCGCGAGCTCGCCTCGGACACCGCGTGGGTCGCCGCGCACCGGCGGGGCGTCGGCTACGTCGCGCAGGACGGCGCGCTCTTCCCGCATCTCTCGGTCGCGCGCAACATCGCCTTCGGTCTCGGTGCCTCGCTGCCCGTACGCCGGCGCGCCGCGGCCGGACGGGTCGCGGAGTTGTTGGAGACGGTCTCGCTGGATCCCGCTCTGGCCCGGCGCTATCCGCACGAGCTGTCCGGCGGTCAGCAGCAGCGCGTGGCGCTGGCGCGGGCGCTGGCCGGGGCGCCGCGGATCATGCTCCTGGACGAATCCTTCTCCGCTCTCGACGCGGGCCTCCGGGTCGCGACCCGCGCCGCCGTCGCCGAGGTGCTCGGCGCGACTGGCATCACGACGGTGCTGGTCACCCACGACCAGTCCGAGGCGCTGTCCTTCGCCGACCAGGTCGCGGTGCTCCGCGGCGGTGCCCTGGAACAGGTCGGTCCGCCGGCGCGGGTCTACGCGCGGCCCGCCTCAGAGTCCGTCGCGCGGTTCCTCGGCGACGTCGTCGTGCTCGACGGTGCGCTCGACGGCGCGGTGGCCGAGACGGTGCTGGGGCGGATCCCCGTCGCCGGGACCGACGGTGCCGCCCCGCGCGGGTCAGTGCCACTCCTGTTGCGCCCCGAGCAGATCCGGATCGCGGGGGAGGGTGTGCCCGCCACCGTCATCCGGGTCGAGTTCTTCGGTCCGGACGCCACCGTGGAGCTGAGTCTCGCCGACGGGACCGGCATCGAGATCCGACACCCCAGCACCGAGCTGCCCGCGCCCGGCGCGGAAGTGCGGCTGCAGGTGGTGGGGGAGGCCGTGATCCTCGAATCGCCCGCGGCTCAGCGGTAGACGAGGAGCGGCACCGTCGCCGGATCGATGTTGTCCGCGGAGTACGGACCTTCGTAGCAGTACCCGAGGCGGTCGAGGATGGCGTTCTCGGTGATCCAGCCGAAATCGTCGTCCTCACCGTGGAGGTCGCGTTCGAACGGCAGCCTTCCGCCCTCGTCGACGATCACCCCGTCGTCACTCGAGCCGGCGAACGACCGGATCAGTTCTCCGCCGCGCCAGGCGGCGAAGCATCCCATGTCGACGACGGAATGGAGTACGAACACGTCCGCGTCGTAGTCGTCGATCAGCGCCACGCCCCAGCCCTCGACGGTCTGCTCGAACCAGGACAGCACGTCGTCGCTGGCGACGATGACGAGGTCGCCGTAGACCGCCACCGCGATCTCGCCGTCCTTCGGGTAGACGTCGACCGAGAGATCACCTGTCCGGTGCGATCGACGCGATCGGCCCCAGGAACGCTTGCCGAGGACCGCGGTCGCCAAGGCGTCGCTCGCGTCGACGTCCAGCGGCGGCAGGTTCCGAAGGCTTTCCGCCGGATCGGATCGGCACGCGATGACGAAGTTGCACTTCATTCCCATGCCGAGATCGTAAGCGCGGCGCCTTGCGTGGCGCTTGGACCGGGCCAGTGAGCTCCGGGGTTCGGATCAGCTGCCGCCGAGCACGACCCCCTCGCGGCGCGGATCGACGCCGCCCGCGTAGACGTCGCCCTGCTTGACGATCGCCGAGAGCCCCGACACCTGTGGCGCGAGGTTGAGCTGGTGGCCGAGCGCCTGGAGCTGCTCGACGACCTTGCGCCCCTCGTCGGTGTTGAGCGTCGGGTGCGCGCTGTCCACGTTCGTCTTCGCCGTGTTCGCCGCGCCGAAGTTCGCGACGCCGACGGCCTGCTGCGGGTTCAGCTTCCAGTCGGTGAGGCCGATGATCGTCTTGATCACGTACTGGATGATGACCGCGCCGCCGGGGGAGCCCAGCGCGCCGATCGCGTCGCCGCGCGCGCCGTCCGCGCCGCGGCCGAACAGGATCGTCGGCGACATCGAGCTGCGCGGGCGCTTGTTCGGCTGCACCCGGTTCGCCACCGGCAGGCCCGCGGAATCGGCGGGCTCCGCGGAGAAGTCGGTGAGTTGGTTGTTCAGCAGGAAGCCGTCGACCATGTGGTACGAGCCGAAAGCCGACTCGATCGTGGTGGTCATCGACGCGACGTTGCCGGCCTTGTCGAGCACGGTGATGTGGCTGGTGCCGTGTTCGGGCGTCGTCGTGACGCCGGGTGTGGCGGTGGCGAACTCGCCGGGCTTCGCGGTGCCCATGGTCTTGTTCCGGTCGATGAGCTTGGCGCGGCCCTCGAGATAGGCGGGATCCACCAGAGCGGCGGGGGAGCCGCCGGGCAGCGGGATGAAGTCGGGATCGGCGATGTACTTGTCGCGGTCCGCGTAGGCGAGGCGCTCGGCCTCGGAGATCAGGTGGATGGCCTCCGCGGTGGGGATGCCGCCGTCGGGTCCGGGGTCGCCGCCGTGCACCGCGTCGGGCCCGAGCTTCGACAGGTCGAAGGAGTTGAGGATGCCTAGCGCCTGCGCCACGGTGATCCCGCCCGACGAGGGTGCGGGCATGCCGCACAGCTCGCGGTCGCGATAGGGCGTGCACACCGCCTCGCGGGTCTTCACGGCGTACTGCTCGAGGTCCTGCACCGTCATCGTCCCGGCCGTGCGGCCGCCGGTGGTGTCGCGCACGGAGGCGACGATCGCCTCGGCGATCGGCCCGGTGTAGAAGGCCTTGGCGCCCTCGGAGGCGATGGCGCCCAGGGTCTTCGCGTACGCCGGGTTGGTGAGCTTGACGCCGGCCTTCTTCGGCGCACCGTCGGGCTCGAGGAAGTACGCCCGGAGGTCGGCGTCGTTGGCGAAGTTCTTCGCCTCGTCGGCGATCGCGCCGGCGAGGCGCGGGCTGATCTCGAAGCCGTCGTCGGCGATCCTCACCGCGGGGTCGAAGAGCTCGCGCCACGTCTTGCTGCCGTGCTCCCCGTGAACGGCCTCCAGCAGCCGCAGCGCGCCGGGGACGCCGACGGCGCGCCCGGACGAGCGGGCGTCGGGCTGGGGTGCCGTCCGGTCCTCGGGGGAGACCCACCGGAGGTAGTTCTCGTCGGCGCTCGCGGGCGCCGTCTCGCGACCGTCGTACGCCTGCACCTTCTTCGACTTCGCGTCGTAGTACAGCAGGAAGGCGCCGCCGGCGATGCCGGAGGACTGTGGCTCGACGAGGCCGAGCACCGTCTGCGCCGCCACGAGCGCGTCGGCCGCGCTGCCGCCCTGCTCGAGCACCTCGCACGCCGCCTTCGTGGCGATCGGGTTCGCGGTGGCCACGCCGTAGTCCTTGGTGTGCGTGACGGGCAGGCCGGAGCGGTACCCGGACGCGCCCTCCGGATTGGTGCTGATGTCGCGCGGCCCGGTCGGCGACGCCGTGGCCGAGGGCCGGTACATCGTGCCCGTCGGGCTGGTGGCGTCGCATCCGCCCGCCGCGATCGTCACGGACGACGGTGCGCCGGAGGGGCCACCGTCCGATCCGGACGTCCCGCACGCGGTGAGCGTGAGGGGAATGACGAATGCGGCCGCGGCCGCCGACCTGAGACGGAGCATGACGTCCTCCACGAGAATCGGGTCATCGAAACCTAACACCGGCCCGTGAGCCGCGCGAAGGGTTCGGCGAGACGTCAGCGGTAGGAGGCGTCGGGCACCGTCGGCGGGCAGGCTCCGCCCGGGGAGGCGACGAGTTCGAAGTGCCACCACTCGTTGTCGAAGGTGTGGCACAGGCCCCACCGGTTCCCGTTCGCCTGCAGCCACGCGGCGCCCTGCCACGGGCCGACGTCGACCGCCTCGCCGCCGACGTGCGTGGACTCGGCGGGCGGGAGCACCCAGCGGCGCGCGGCCGCGGGCGAGCCGTATCGGGCGAGGCCGTCCTCCCACAGCCACTGCTGCTGGTCCCACGAGCGCTTGCCCGACGTGATGCTGAGCACCACGCCGTTCGCGGCGGCGGCGCGGTACGCCGCCGAGTAGGCCTCCGCGAGGGCCGGATCGAGACCCGCGGTGCCGGGCACCGTGTCCGCCGACGCCGCGGGAGCCACCAGCACGGACGCCGCCACGGCGAGGGCTGCGGCGGTCACGGAGGCGGCGCGGGAGACGGACACGACGACGACTCTAGGCGGTCGGCGATCCCGGTGAACGGGCCGCCGAGACCACCGCGGGAAACGGCCGCGATGGCTAGGCTGACGGGGTACCGACGACCGAGGAGGAGGGTCCGTGCGCCCGACCGGGAATCCGGACGACCGAGCCGAGGAGCGGACCGTCGGCGAACACCGCAGCGACGGCCCCATGGACGTGCTCCTGGTGACCGGCCTGTCCGGCGCCGGCCGCGGCACGGCGGCCAAGGTGCTGGAGGACCTCGGCTGGTACGTCGCCGACAACCTGCCGCCCGCGCTGATCAGCAACATGGTGGACATCTCGCTGGCCGACGAGTCGCGGATCCATCGGCTGTGCATCGTGACCGACGTGCGCAGCCGCACCTTCACGGGCGACTTCGCGAACATCCGGCGGGAGTTGGCGGAGAAGGACATCGAGCCCCGCGTGCTGTTCCTCGATGCCTCCGACGAGACCCTCATCCGCCGGTTCGAGCAGGTGCGCCGCAAGCACCCGCTGCAGGGCAGCGGCACGCTCGCCGAGGGCATCGCCGCGGAGCGCCGCATCCTGCAGCCCATCCGGTCGACCGCGGACCTCGTCCTCGAAACCTCCACCCTCTCCGTGGCCCGGCTGCGCGAGACGATCGAGAATTCCTTCCGCACGCTCCGCTCCGGCACCATCACCGTCACCGTCGAGTCCTTCGGCTTCAAGAACGGCATCCTGCTGGACGCCGACATGGTGCTCGACGTGCGCTTCCTCCCGAATCCGTTCTGGGTGCCGGAGCTGCGCCCGCTCAACGGGCTCACCGAGGAGGTCTCGGGGTACGTGCTGGGGCAGCCCGGGGCGTCCGACTTCCTCGACACCTACGCGCAGCTGCTCGACCCGCTGCTCGCCGGGTACCGGCGCGAGGGCAAGACCTACCTCACAGTGGGCATCGGCTGCACCGGCGGCAAGCACCGCAGCGTCGCGATGACCGAGGAGCTGGTGCGCCGGCTCGCGGGCCGGCCGGGCATCGAAGTCCGTGCCGCGCACCGGGATCTGGGGCTCGAATGACGGCCCTCAAACTGGCCTCCCTCGGCGGCGGCCACGGACTGTTCGCGACCCTGCGCGCGGGCCGCGCCCTGGGCGCGGAGATCACCGCCATCGTGACCGTGGCCGACGACGGGGGATCCTCCGGCCGCTTGCGGAGCGAGCTCGGCATCATCCCGCCCGGCGATCTGCGCATGGCGCTGGCGGCCCTCATGCCCGACGACGACCGCGGTGAGTTCTGGGCCGGGATCCTGCAGCACCGCTTCGGCGGGGGCGGCGCGATGGCCGGGCACCCCGTCGGGAACCTGCTGCTGGCCGGGCTCTGCGAGGTCCTGGGTGACCCCGTCGACGCCCTGGACGCGATCGCCGACCGGTTCGGCGTTCAGGGCCGGGTGTTGCCGATGGTGCCGGGGCCCTTGCGGATCGAGGCCGACGTGACCGGGCTCGAGGACGACCCCAGACTGTCCCGCGTGATCCGCGGGCAGGTCGCCGTGGCCGTGACGCCGGGCCAGGTGCGCCGCGTCCGGCTGCTGCCCCCGCACCCCGAGGCGTGCGCCGACGCGGTCGAGGCGATCCTCGCCGCCGACGTCGTGACGCTCGGCCCCGGCTCGTGGTTCAGCTCCGTCATCCCGCACGTCCTCGTGCCCGAGCAGGTGGACGCGCTGCGGCGCACGTCGGCCCGTCGGGTGCTGATCCTGAACCTGGCTCCCGAGCCCGAGGAGACCGGGGGCTACTCGCCCGAGCGGCACCTGCACGTGCTCGCGGCCCACGCCGACGGGTTGCGGTTCGACGACGTCCTCGTCGACGCCCGGACGGTGCCCCCGGGCACCGAGCGCGAGCACCTCATCCGCGCCACCGCGCTGCTGGGTGCGACGCCCCACTTCGTGGACGTCGGCGTCCCCGGGACGCACCAGCACGACCCCGAGGCACTGGCAGCCGCGATCGCGAAAGTGGCCTACAGTGAACTCTCGGACCGCGAATAGTCAACCTTTCCCGTTTCCCCATCCGATGTAGTCGACGTTTCCCTAGGAGGGTCCAGCTGTGGCGCTGACATCCCAGGTCAAGGACGAGCTGAGCAGGCTGTCCATCACCCAGGTGAGTGCGCGCCGCGCCGAGGTCGCCTCGTTGCTGCGGTTCGCGGGCGGCCTCCACATCCAGGGCGGCCGCGTGATCGTCGAGGCCGAGGTCGACACGGGGATCACCGCCCGGCGGCTCCGCAAGGAGATCCTCGACCTGTACGGCTACAACTCGGACGTGCACGTGCTCAGCGCGGGCGGCCTGCGCAAGGCGGCGCGCTACATCGTCCGGGTGGTCAAGGACGGGGAGGCGCTCGCGCGGCAGACGGGGCTGCTCGACATGCGCGGCCGGCCCGTCGTCGGGCTGCCCTCGCAGATCGTCGGCGGCTCGGTGCACGACGCCGAGGCCGCGTGGCGCGGCGCCTTCCTGGCGCACGGCTCGCTCACCGAGCCCGGCCGCTCCAGCGCGCTCGAGGTCTCCTGCCCGGGCCCCGAGGTGGCGCTCGCGCTCGTGGGCTGTGCGCGCCGGCTCGGCGTGACCGCCAAGGCCCGCGAGGTGCGCGGCGCCGACCGCGTCGTCGTCCGCGACGGCGAGGCCATCGGCGCGCTGCTCACCCGCATGGGTGCCAACGACACCCGCCTCGTCTGGGAGGAGCGCCGCATGCGGCGCGAGGTCCGGGCGACGGCGAACCGCCTCGCCAACTTCGACGACGCCAACCTCCGCCGCTCCGCCCGGGCCGCCGTCGCGGCCGCCGCGCGCGTCGAGCGGGCGCTCGAGATCCTGGGCGCCGACGTGCCCGACCACCTGGCGCAGGCGGGCTCGCTGCGCGTGCAGCACCGTCAGGCGTCCCTCGAGGAACTGGGGCAGCTCGCCGACCCGCCCATGACCAAGGACGCCGTGGCGGGACGGATCCGCCGCCTGCTGTCCATGGCGGACAAGCGCGCCGCCACCGACGGGGTGCCGGACACCGAGTCCGCGGTCACCGCGGACATGCTCGACGAGGGCTGAGCGTCTCTGTAACGCCGAGCGCGCGGGGTGTTCCGGGGCTACCGTTGACGGGCAGGTATTCCTGACCCGAAGGAGCACTACAGTGACGGTTCGCGTAGGTGTCAACGGATTCGGTCGGATCGGCCGCAACTTCTTCCGGGCGGTCGCCGCCCAGAAGGCCCTGGGGACCACGGACGTGGAGATCGTGGCGGTCAACGACCTGACCGACAACGCGATGCTGGCGCACCTCCTCAAATTCGACTCGATCCTCGGCCGCCTCGACGCGGACGTGGTCGCCGACGGCGACACGATCCGCGTGGGCGATCAGGTGATCAAGGCCCTCGAGGTCCGCGAGGGGCCGTCAGCGCTGCCCTGGGGCGACCTCGGCGTGGACGTCGTCATCGAGTCGACGGGCATCTTCACCGCCCGCGACAAAGCGCAGGGCCACCTCGACTCCGGCGCCAAGAAGGTGATCGTCTCGGCCCCCGCCGCCGGCGCCGACCTCACCGTCGTGATGGGCGTCAACGACGACAAGTACGACGGCAGCCAGCACGTCATCTCCAACGCCTCGTGCACCACGAACTGCCTCGGACCGCTGGCGAAGGTGGTCAACGACGAGTTCGGCATCGTCAAGGGCCTGATGACCACGGTCCACGCCTACACGCAGGACCAGAACCTGCAGGACGGCCCGCACAAGGACCCGCGCCGCGCTCGTGCCGCGGCGATCAACGTGGTGCCCACCTCGACCGGCGCGGCCAAGGCCATCGGGCTCGTGCTGCCCGAGCTGGAGGGCAAGCTCGACGGCTATGCGCTGCGGGTGCCGATCCCCACGGGCTCGGTCACCGACCTCACCGTGCAGCTCGCGAAGAAGGCGACCGTGGAGGAGATCAACGCCGCGATGAAGGCCGCGGCCGAGGGGAAGCTCAAGGGCATCCTCAAGTACTACGACGCTCCGATCGTCTCGTCGGACATCGTCACCGACCCGCACAGCTCGCTCTTCGACGCGGGTCTGACCAAGGTGATCGACGATCAGGCTAAGGTCGTGTCCTGGTATGACAACGAATGGGGCTACAGCAATCGCCTCGTCGACGTGACTGATCTGGTAGGTAAATCGCTCTGATGACCGTTTCCACTCTTTCCGACCTGCTGTCCGAGGGCGTCGAGGGACGCACCGTGCTGGTCCGCAGCGACCTCAACGTGCCGCTCGACGATGCCGGCGCCATCACCGACGCGGGCCGCATCATCGCCTCGGTGCCCACGCTGAAGGCGCTCGCCGAGGCCGGCGCCAAGGTGATCGTGACCGCGCACCTCGGCCGCCCGAAGGGCGCACCCGACCCGAAGTTCTCCCTCGCGCCCGTCGCGGCGGAGCTGGCGGAGCGCCTGGGCCGCAACGTCCAGCTCGCGGGCGACGTCGTGGGCCAGGACGCGCTCGCGCGCGCCGAGGGCCTCACCGACGGTGACGTCCTCCTGCTGGAGAACGTGCGCTTCGATCCGCGCGAGACCAGCAAGGACGACACCGAGCGCGAGGCGCTCGCCCGTGACCTGGCCGAGCTCGTCGACGTCTCCTCGCACGCCGGTGAGGGCGCCTTCGTCTCCGACGGCTTCGGCGTCGTGCACCGCAAGCAGGCCTCCGTCTTCGACGTCGCGAAGCTGCTCCCGGCCTACGCCGGCCGCCTCGTCGACGCCGAGGTCAAGGTGCTGGCGCAGCTGACCGAGAACCCGTCGCGGCCCTACGCCGTGGTGCTCGGCGGCTCCAAGGTCTCCGACAAGCTGGGTGTGATCCGGGCGCTGGCACCCAAGGTCGACACCCTGGTGATCGGCGGCGGCATGGCCTTCACCTTCCTCGCCGCGCAGGGCTACTCCGTGGGCACCTCGCTGCTGCAGGAGGACCAGATCGACACCTGCAAGCAGCTGCTGGAGGAGTTCGGCGACGTGCTGCACCTGCCGGTCGACGTCGTGGTCGCCGACGCCTTCGCCGCCGACGCCGCGTCGAAGACCGTCGCCGCCGACGCCATCGAGGACGGCTGGATGGGCCTCGACATCGGTCCCGAGTCCGCACAGCGCTTCGGCGCCGTGCTCACCCAGGCCAAGACGGTCTTCTGGAACGGCCCCATGGGCGTCTTCGAGTTCCCGGCCTTCGCGGCCGGCACGAAGGCCGTCGCGGAGTCGGTCATCAAGGCCACCGGCAACGGCGCCTTCACCGTGGTGGGCGGCGGCGACTCGGCCGCGGCCGTGCGCACGCTGGGCCTCGACGAGGACGGCTTCAGCCACATCTCCACCGGTGGCGGCGCCTCGCTGGAGTACCTCGAGGGCAAGGAGCTCCCGGGGCTGAAGGTGCTCGAAAGGGGTGACGCATGAGCCGTAAGCCGCTCATCGCCGGCAACTGGAAGATGAACCTCAACCACCTCGAGGCGATCGCGGTGGTGCAGAAGCTGGCCTTCGCGCTGCCCGACAAGTACTTCGCGCACGTCGACGTGACAGTCATCCCGCCGTTCACCGACCTGCGCTCGGTGCAGACGGCCGTCGACGGTGACGACCTGAAGATCACCTACGGCGCGCAGGACCTCTCGCCGCACGACTCCGGCGCCTACACCGGCGACATCTCCGGCGCCTTCCTCGCCAAGCTCGGCTGCACCTACGTGGTGGTCGGGCACAGCGAGCGCCGCACCATCCACGGCGAGACGAACGAGATCGTGCTCGCCAAGACCAAGGCGGCGCTCCGGCACGGCCTCACCCCGATCGTCTGCATCGGGGAGGGGCTCGACATCCGCGAGCAGGGCACGCAGGTCGAGTACAACGTCGAGCAGCTCAAGGGCTCGCTCGCCGGGCTGACCGCCGAGGAGCTGTCCAAGACGGTCATCGCGTACGAGCCCGTCTGGGCGATCGGCACCGGCAAGGTGGCGACCCCGCAGGACGCGCAGGAGGTGTGCGCCGCGGTGCGGGCCACCATCGCCGAGCTCGGCGGTGCCGAGGTGGCCGCGGGGATCCGCGTGCTCTACGGCGGCTCGGTGTCCAGCAAGAACGTCGGCGAGCTCGTCGCGCAGCCCGACGTGGATGGCGGCCTCGTGGGCGGCGCCTCGCTCAAGCCCGACGAGTTCGCCGCGCTCAGCGCCATCGCCGCGGGCGGGCCGCTCTGATCCGGAGCCGGCCGCTGTAGGCCGACGCGCCTGCCACGCCCTGAACGACCGACGTCGACCGGAAGGTACACTGGATCCTCGTGGAAACATTGCAGCTGGTGCTGAAGATCGCCATCCTCGTGCTGAGCCTGCTGCTGGTGGTGCTCGTCCTGCTCCACCGCGGTAAGGGCGGCGGCCTGTCGTCGCTGTTCGGTGGCGGTGTGCAGTCGTCGCTCTCGGGCTCGTCGGTGGTGGAGAAGAACCTCGACCGGGTGACGATCTTCGTCGGCATCATCTGGACGGTGTGCATCGTCGGCGTGACGCTGAGCATCAAGCTGACGTCCTAGACGTCGCCCCGAAGACTTCGGCGAGGCGCCTCGAACCCGCAGGGTTCGGGGCGCCTTCGTCGTCGGCGGGGTGCTGCCGAGCAGGGCGCCCATATGGGCGCTGGCCTCGAAATCTGAGCAGGCGGTAGGAATACTGCCGAGCATGACCAGTGAGCCAGCGCGCGCCGCCACCGAACCCCTCCGTGACGACATCCGGCTGCTGGGCGGGATTCTCGGCGACACCGTCCGCGAGCAGGCCGGGCCGCAGATCTTCGACCTCGTCGAACGCGCCCGGCGGGAGTCCTTCGCCGTGCGCCGCTCCGAGTTGGACCGCGGGCAGCTCGCCGCGCTGTTCGCCGACGTCCCCACCGGCGAGGCGATCCCGGTCATCCGCGCCTTCTCGCACTTCGCGCTGCTCGCCAACCTCGCCGAGGACCTCCACCGCGAGCGCCGGCGCGCCATCCACGTCCGCGCGGGAGAGCCGCCGCAGGCCTCGTCCCTCGCGCACGCCTATGGCCTCTTGGAGGACGCGGGGCTCGACGGTGCGGACGTCGCCGCAGCGCTCCGGCACGCGCTCGTCGTGCCCGTGATCACCGCCCATCCGACCGAGACCCGGCGGCGCACCGTCTTCGACACGCAGCACCGGATCACCGAGCTCATGCGCTACCGCGACCGGACCCAGCTGGATGCGCGTGAGGAGGAGCAGACCCAGGTCGCGCTCCGGCGCCAGATCCTCACCCTGTGGGACACCGCGCTGGTGCGGCTCGAGCGGCTGCGCATCCAGGACGAGATCGAGAACGGCCTGCGCTACTTCGATTCCGCCTTCCTCCAGGTGATGCCCGCGATCAACCGCGAGGCCCGGATCCGGCTGCGCGAGCTGTACCCCGGGACCGCCCTGCTGTCCGAGCCCATCGTGCGCCCCGGATCGTGGATCGGCGGCGACCGCGACGGCAACCCGTACGTCACCGACGAGGTGGTCACGATGGCCTCGCGGCGGGCCGCGGCCACCGCCATCGGGCACTACCTGCGCGAGCTGCTGCAGCTGGAGCAGGAGCTCGCGCTCAGCTCCCGCCTGACCACCGTCGCCGACGCGCTGCTGGACCTCGCCGCCTGGGACGACTCTCCCCGCCGCGCCGATGAGCCCTATCGCCGCGCGCTGCACGGCATCCGCGGCCGCCTCACCGCCACCGCGGACCGCCTGCTCGACGAGAAGCTGGACGCGCGCACCGACATCGGTGCCGAGCCCTACGGCGGACCGTCGGAACTGCTCGCGGACCTGGGCGTCGTGGACGCCTCCCTGCGGGCCGGCGGCGACGGCCTCATCGCGGACGACCGCCTGCAGTCGCTGCGGGAGGCCGTGAACACCTTCGGCTTCCACCTCTCCGGCCTCGACATGCGGCAGAACTCCGACGTGCACGAGGAGACCGTCGCGGAGCTCTTCGCGTGGGCCGGCGTGCACGCCGACTACGCGGCGCTCGACGAGGAGGAGCGGGTGCGACTGCTCACCGCCGAGCTCCGCCTGCGGCGGCCGCTCGTGGGACCGGGGGCGGAGTTCTCCGACCAGACGGCGAAGGAGCTCGGGGTGCTCCGCGCCGCGGCGCGCGCCGTGGAATCGCTGGGCGCCAAGGCGATCCCGAACTACATCATCTCGATGTGCACGTCGGTCTCCGACCTGCTCGAGGCCGCGGTGCTGCTCAAGGAGGTGGGGCTGCTGCGGCCCGACACCGACGGCGGCGCCGAGTGCCCGGTCAACATCGTCCCGCTCTTCGAGACCATCGAGGACCTCCAGCAGGGCGCCGCGACGATGCGCGCCGCGTTCGCTGTGCCGGCCTACCGCTCGCTGGTCGACGGCAAGGGCGGGCTGCAGGAGATCATGCTGGGCTACAGCGATTCCAATAAGGACGGCGGCTACCTCGCGGCCAACTGGGCGCTCTACCGCGCCGAGCTGGACCTCGTCGCGATGGCGCGTGAGGCCGGGATCACGCTGCGGCTCTTCCACGGGCGTGGCGGCACCGTCGGCCGCGGCGGCGGTCCGAGTTACGACGCGATCCTCGCGCAGCCGCCCGGCGCGGTCCGCGGCTCGCTGCGGCTGACCGAGCAGGGCGAGATCATCGCCGCGAAGTACGCCGAACCCGCACTGGCCGTGCGGAACCTGGAGTCGCTCGTCGCGGCGACGCTGGAGTCGTCGCTGCTCGACGTGGAGGGCCTCGGCGACGACGCCGACGAGGCCTACGCGGTGCTCGACGAGCTCGCCGCCCTCGCGCGCGACGCCTACGGCGACCTCGTGCACCGCACCGAGGGCTTCGTCGAGTACTTCACCACCGCCACGCCGGTGGAGGAGATCGGCTCGCTGAACATCGGATCGCGGCCCAGCTCGCGCAAGCAGACGTCGAAGATCTCCGACCTGCGCGCCATCCCGTGGGTCATGGCGTGGTCGCTGTCGCGGGTCATGCTGCCCGGCTTCTACGGCACGGGAACGGCGTTCGAGACGTGGATCGGGGGAGACCCGGACCGCCTCGAGCAGCTGCGCGCGCTGTACCGGCGCTGGCCCTTCTTCCGGTCGGTGCTCTCCAACATGGCACAGGTCCTCGCCAAGTCCGACCTCGGCCTCGCCGCCCGCTACGCCGACCTCGTGCCCGACGCCGACCTGCGTGAGCGCGTCTTCGGCAAGATCGCCGACGAGCACCGCCGCACCATCGAGACGTACTTCGCGATCACCGAGACCGACGACCTGCTCGCCGACAACCACGCCCTCAAGCGTTCGGTGTTCAACCGCTTCCCGTACCTCGAGCCGCTCAACCACCTGCAGGTGGAGCTGCTGCGCCGGTACCGCTCCGGCGACGAGGACCCGCTGGTGCAGCGCGGCATCCTGCTGACCATGAACGGCCTCGCCACGGCGCTGCGCAACTCCGGCTAGCTCCTCCGCCCCCCGGATTCTCCGCCCCAGGGCGGAGGACGGGACGACCCGGCGCCGGTACTGTCGGCCGCATGACTGACGTAGTGGTGCAGGACGAACAGGCGACGGTGCTGACCTTCCTCGCCGATATGCAGGACGGCCGGGCGGAGGAGGCGGTCGCCGCCTTCGACGAGGACGTGGTCTACACGAACGTGGGCCTCGCGACCCTGCGCGGTCGCAACCGCGCGGGTCGCGTGATCCGGCTGCTCGCGCAGCCCGCCCTCGGCTTCGGCGTCGAGGTCACGTCCATCGCGTCCGACGGTGCCGTCGTCCTCACCGAGCGCATCGACGAGCTGCGGGTGGGCCCGCTGCGCGTGCGGTTCTGGGTGTGCGGTCGGTTCGACGTGCACGACGGCCGGATCGTGCTGTGGCGCGACTACTTCGACAACCTGGACATCGCCAAGGGCGTCGTGCGCGGCGTGCTCGCGCTGGCGGTCCCCGCCGCGCAGCGGAAGATGACGCCCCTGCAGCGCTGACCTACTTGTTGTACCGGGTGCTGATCTCGGGCCGGATCGTGTCGGAGACGAACTTCGCGGCGCAGTGTTTCCCGTCGTAGTTCTGCTGCAGGCACCACGCCAATGCGGGCTCGTAGGTGTCCCAGCTGGCTCCGGCGTACACCGGCACCCAGGAGTCGTCGCGGTCGAAGACCGGCCAGCCGCCGCTCTGCAGGAGACGGACGCTCCCGTGGCGCTGGTCGAAGTACGCGACCTCGCCGAGGATGTCCGCCTCGAACCAGGTCTTGCCGTCGTCGAACGCGCCGGGGTACTTCGAGGCGAGTTGCGCCACCCACCGGTTGTTGAGCGTCGCCAGCACCACGGGCCGGTCCGCCGCGGCGCGGGTCTGCAGGGCGGCCAGCGGGTTCGGTGCAGCGGTGGTCGTCGTGGTGGGCGGCGCGTCGGTGGTGGTCGGCGCGGCCGCCGTCGCGGTGACGGTCGCCGTGGCGGTGGCGCCGCCGGTCTGTGCGACCGGTGAGCTCTGGCGGTCCGACAGTGCGACGTAGCCCAGGACGGCGGTGGCGCCCACCAGCACGGCGGCGACCACCGCGAGGATGGGCACCGCGCGGCTCTTCGCGGGCGGCGGTGCTTGCTGGTAGGCCGGTGCCATCGGGTACGACGGCGCGACCGGGTACGAGGGAGCGGCCGGATACGACGGAGCCTGCGGAAAGGACACCGCGCGTGGGTACGACGCGGGCGGCGACGGCTGGGAGACCACGGTGAGGTCGGAATCCGCGGGTGGATACGGCTGCGAGATCACGGTGGGATCGGACGGCTCCGCGAGCGGCCGGATCAGCGTGCGGTCGTAGGCGGGGGAGGGCAACGGCACGTCCACGCTGTGGCCGGCGAGGGCCTCGCGCGCGGCGGTCGCCAGCTCGCCGCAGCCGGCGAACCGGTCGGCGGGGTCCTTCGCCATGCCCCGCGCGATCACGGTGTCCATCGCCGCCGGGACCGGAGCCTCCTCGCTCACCCGGGGAATCGGGGCGGTGACGTGCTGCTTGAGCATGGATCCCAGGCTCGCGCCGCGGTAGGGAGCGTGCCCCGTGAGCGCCTCGAACAGGACGCACGCCAGCGAGTACACGTCGCTCGCGACGGTGGCCGAGTCACCGTCGAACCGCTCGGGTGCCGCGTAGGCCTGCGAGCCGACGAACAGCCCCGCCGAGGTCATCCGGGACTGCGTATCGGCCACCGCGAGTCCGAAGTCGAGCAGGTACGGGAAGCCCGACTCGGTGAGCTCGATGTTGGCGGGCTTGACGTCCCGGTGCACGAGGCCCTTGGCGTGCGCCGCATCGAGCGCGCCGGCCACCTGCTCGACGAGGGCGACGGCGCGCTCCGGGGGCAGCGGACCGTCGCGCAGGGCCTCCGCGAGGTTGCGACCCTCGACGAGGCGCATGTCGATGAACAGCACCCCGTCGATCTCGCCGAAGTCGTGGATCGGGATGACGTGCGGGTCCGCGAGGCGCGCCACCGTCTGCGATTCGCGGGAGAACCGCTCGCGGAACTGCGGGTCCTCGGCCGCCGAGGCGTGCAGCAGCTTCAGCGCGACGTCCCGGTCGCGCTGCGCGTCGTGCGCGAGGTACACCTCGCCCATCCCGCCCCGGCCGAGCAGGCGCCCGATCTCGTACGGCCCCAGCGTGCTCCCGCTGCGCGTGCCCTCGCTCATGGACGTCCCCTCCCGCTGGGTGCTGCGCCGATCGTAGCGGGATCGACCGACAGGAACGGCCGTGATGAGTCAGACTCCGGAGACGGGAACGCCCGGGTGCCATCCGAACGGATGGCACCCGGGCGCCGGGGATCTCGTGCGCTCAGAGCGTGCGCGCGATGATCTCCTTCATGATCTCGTTGGTGCCGGCGTAGATCATCTGCACACGGTTGTCGACCCAGAAGCGCGCGGCGGGGTACTCGGCCATGTAGCCGTAGCCGCCGAACAGCTGCAGGCACTCGGATGCGACCTCCTGGGCGCGGTCCGAGGTCCACCACTTCGCCATCGCGACGGTCGGGATGTCGAGCTCGCCCTTGACGTGCTTCTCGATGCAGTCGTCCACGAAGACGCGGGCGATGGTGGTCTCGGTGAGCGCCTCGGCGAGCTTGAACTTGGTGTTCTGGAAACCGAAGATGGGGCGGCCGAAGGCCTCCCGCTCCTTGGTGTAGCGGAGGGTCTCCTCGAAGATGACCTCCATGCCCGCGACGCAGGCCTGGCCGATGATGAGGCGCTCCTGCGGCAGCTGCTGCATGAGCTGGTAGAAGCCCTGCCCCTCCTGGGTGCCGAGGAGGTTCTCGACGGGCACGTGCACGTCGTCGAAGAAGAGCTCGGAGGTGTCCTGGCCCTTCTGGCCGATCTTGTTGAGGATGTTGCCCTTGCGGAAGCCCTCGCGGTCGGCCTCGACCAGGATGAGCGAGATGCCGGCGGCGCCCTCGTCCGGGTTGGTCTTGCAGACCAGGACCACGATGTCGGCCTGCTGGCCGTTCGTGATGAAGGTCTTGCTGCCGTTGATCACGTACTCGCCGCCGGTCTTGATGGCGCGGGTCTTCACGTTCTGCAGGTCCGAGCCGGTGCCGGGCTCGGTCATCGCGATGGCGCCGACGGCCTCGCCGGAGGCCATCTTCGGCAGCCAGGCCTGCTTCTGCTCCTCGGTGCCGTACGCGAGGATGTAGTGCGCGACGATGCCGTTGTGCAGCGAGACGCCCCAGCTGGTGTCGAACGCCTGCGCCTGCGCGGCGATGAGCACCGACTCGTGGCGGAAGTCGCCGCCACCGCCGCCGTACTCCTCGGGGATCGACAGGCACAGCAGGCCCAGCTCGCCGGCCTTGTTCCACAGGTCGCGGTCGACGTGGTGCTGCTCGGCGAACTTCTCGATGTTGGGGGTGAGTTCCTTCGCC
Organism: Tsukamurella sp. DT100; assembly: GCF_049844855.1. Lineage (NCBI taxonomy): Bacteria > Bacillati > Actinomycetota > Actinomycetes > Mycobacteriales > Tsukamurellaceae > Tsukamurella > Tsukamurella sp. DT100. The sequence goes on along the minus strand of NZ_JBNCLV010000001.1, from coordinate 188,651 downwards.
AGGAACTTGTCCGCGAGGTCGCGGAGGGCGTCGAGCTCTTCGTTCATCCAGCTCGAGCGGCGGCGTGCGGCCATGGGGTGACCACCTTTCTGCGGAGGGTTGCCGCACCACTTAATCAGAACCGGATCGACGAAAACAAGCACGGGTGCAGGATTCGGGGAATAGGTGCAGGTCGGAGCGGGAGATTCGCCCGGACGCGGCGTGTTCGGATGCGCCGAAGTCGCCTCCCCGCGGTCGTAACGTTCGACAGCGCGAGCACGATGATGCAGCGAGCGGATTCCGGTCGTGCGGGTTCGTGCCGAACGACCGAAGGAGTGCGTGTCGTGCGCCCTGATCCGCTACTGACCGATGCCCTGTATCAGCAGGTCTTCCTGCGGGCCGGTCTCCCGATGGCGCTGCACAGCGCGGACCGTCGCTTTGTGCACGCGAACGACGCGATGGTCGACCTGCTCGGCTACTCGCTCGAGGAGCTCCAGGTGATGACGGTGATGGACGTCGTCCATCCCGAGGAACGCGACACCAGCGCGCGGTTCGCGGCGCAGTGGCTCGCCGGGATCGGCAGGGAATCCCGGCTGTTCGGACGGATCGTCCGCAAGGACGGCGGGGTCGTCAGCGCCCGGATCCGCAAGTACGTCCTCGACCCGGGCGGCCCCGACGGTGCCCTGGTCGCGCTCGCAGTGATCGACCGGATCGACGAGGAGCACACGTCGGAGCACGCCTCGCGCCACGACGACCTGACGGGCCTGCTGAACAGGCGCGGCTTCCGGGAGGCCCTGGCCGTCTCCTACCCGGAGAACCTCCCGTCCGTGCTGGCGATGCTCGACGTGGACCACCTCAAGTGCGTCAACGACCGCTTCGGTCACGCCGCGGGTGACGAGGTGATCGTCGCGGTCGCGAGGACCCTGGCGCTCGCGCTGCCGGACGACGGCGTGCTGTGCCGCTGGTCCGGCGACGAGTTCGTCGCCTTCGTACCGCGGCCCACCGCGGACGACTTCGCTCCCGCGCTCCTCCGCGCGCTCGCCTACCGGGCCCGCGTGCCCGTGTCGGGCGGATTCGTCGTGCCGGAGGTGTCCGTGGGGATCACGCGGTTCGACCCCGGAACCGACCGGCTCGATGACGCCCTGCGGCGCGCGGACGCCGAGATGTACCGCGCCAAGCAGGGCGCGAGGGCGGCCGGCGATGCGTGCGCGGAAGGTCTGCCCACGGCGCCGTGAGTAGCGGGAGATATCGCCTGTGAACTGCGGAAACAGAAAGTTGGAACCATTCGTCGCGTTGGTGCGTCTAATTCATGCGGAGGAAAAACCAACGAGATCGGGGGAACGAGTTGGACACGACACCGCAGGTCTGGTCGGACGTCGCTCACGCGGAGAAGACGTTCGAGCAGGCGCACGAGGTCCGTGAGCGATTGGCCCGAGTTTCGGGCATGGGGACGGCCGCACGGGGGGATGTGCGGGTCACCGTCGGGATGGGGGGACGACTCACGGGGGTGGTGATCGCGGGACGCGCGATGGAGTACTCGGGGGAGGCTCTGAGCGCGGAGATCATGACGGCGGCCTCCCTGGCCGAGAAGGCAGCGGCCAGGGAGGTCCACTCGATCGCCACCGAGTTCTATCCGGGGCTCGACTTCTGGGATCAGTACACGGGGGAGGTGGACCGGTGACGGACTGTGTGATCACGCCGGCCACCGCTGTCGCTCATGAGCAGGCGCTCACGACGATCGCGACGACCGTGAGTACGGCCGGGACGACGTCGTCGTCGAACCGTGTGGGCGACGGTGACTACGGCGCCCTCTTCGGGTGGCTGGCCACCCGGGTGAACTCCGCTCTTGACGACCTCACGGAATCGGTCTCCACGCATAGCGGCGAACTCGAGACGCACCGTACCGAGTTCCGGCGGAACATCACGGTGAACCAGGAGACGGATCAGGGCGGCGCCACCGCGTTGACGGAAACCGGGCGACGATGAGCGGCGACGGCGTGATCGGCACCGTCGGCGACGCCGTCGCCGGTGTACCGCTCGCCGAAGCCGTGGTCGACGCCGCGGAGGCCGTGGTCGAGGATCAGAGCGCGATGGGGCTTCTCGCCGCGGTCGTGAGCATCGGCTCCGAAGTGAGCAGCGCGGTGCAGGATCCGATCGGCACCTTCTTCGCCTCCGGCGTGGGCTGGGTCATCGAGGCGATCCCGGCGCTGAAGTCCTCTCTGGACGCCGTGTCCGGAAATCCGGACAAGATCGAGGACCTGAGCGAAATCTGGACCGAGAAGGTCGCCACTCCTCTCGCGGGTGTGGCCGACGCCGTGCGGACGGCCTCGTCCGCCACGTCGTCCGGGTGGTCCGGTGTGGACGCCGATGCGTATCGCACGGCCACGACGGCCCTTGCTGAACACAGCGAAGCCCTCGGGACCGCGGCCAGGTCTACGGCGACCGGCTTGAGCATCGCGGGTGCCCTCGTCGTTGAGGTCCGCAACTTCATCCGCGACGAGTTGGCGAAGCTCGCGGTCTGGGCCGGCGCGACCTATGCACTGGCCACGGCGACATCGGTCCCCACCGGAGGAGCGTCGGTCGTCACGGCGACCAACACGATCCTGCTGCGCGGAGCAGCGTTGGCCCAGCGCTTCGCCGGAGTGCTTCGGAAGCTCACCACCAAGCTCGAGGGGCTCGCGGACAAGTTCGCCGCCCTCGGCACGGCCGCGCGGGCGCTGCGCCGCACGAGCACCGGCATCGACAACGTTGCCGCGGCGACGACGCGCGCCGTCGACGACGGTGTCGTCGTCCAGACAGCGTTCCATCTCGCGGGAAACAGCCCGATCTCCTCGGTCGGTGAGGTCGCCGTGTCGGCGGGCACCAGCGGGATCAAGGCCATGGGTGACGGGTGGACCACCTGGACCGGCACGCAGCCCGCGTGAATCCCATGCGGCAGGATGACGGGGTGACTTCCGCAGCTGCACGTGACCTGGTCATCCTCGACGTCCCGGCCGAGGCGCGGGCCGCCCACGCGCGGCTCCTCGGCGCCGATCCGGCCGAGATCCACACCGCGGGCGCCATCGACGTCGCTGTCGGCGCACCGTCGTGGGCGGGCGCCTCGGGCCTCCTCGTCGCGGCGGACGACGCCGCCATGGCCGCGAAGCTGGCCGAACGCCGAGGGCTGCCCCTGACGGACGTCGGCACCGGATTCGCCGGACCCGCAGACGGACTCGCCCTCGGTTACGCCGGCGCGACGGTGCCCGGCGCCGCGCCCGGCGCGGAGATCACCGGCGTCGACCACGTCGTGCTCACCTCGCCGAACCGCGACCGCATCATCGCCACCCTGTGCGGCCGGCTCGACTTCGACCTGCGCCTGGACCGGGTGCAGTCGTGGGGCGTGCACCAGCTGTTCCTCCGCCGCGGCGACCTGCTCGTCGAGGTGGTCCTGCAGGAGGGCGAGGGCGTCGACCCCGCCGGCCCGGACGCGCTGTGGGGACTCGCTTGGCGCACCGTCGACGCCGATGCGACGCACGCCCGCCTGACCGAGCAGGGGGTCACCGTGAGCGACGTGCGGCGCGGCGCGAAGCCGGGTACGCGAGTCGCGACGGTTAAGGACCCCGCACTGGGCGTCCCGACGATCGTGCTGGAGCAGTCCTAGCCGAGCCGGGAGGCGGCGGCACCGTCGAGGTACCAGACGGTCTCCTCGGAGCCGTGCGCGCCGGCGCAGGGCCAGTCCTCGGGCGACGCCCCGCCGACACCCGCGGCCACGGCCTCGGCCTTCTCGGCGCCGGAGACGAGCAGCCACACGCGGCGCGCGGCGGCGACCGCCGGCAGCGTCAGCGTGAGGCGCCGCGGCGGCGGCTTGGGGGAGTCGCGCACCGACACCACGACGGCCTCCGTCTCGCGGACGGCGGCGGTGTCGGGGAAGAGCGAGTTGATGTGGCCCTCGCCGCCCATGCCGAGCAGGTGCACGTCGAAGCGGGGGACCGTACCCTCGCCCGCCGTCACGGCGTTGCCGCGGGCGGCGGCGTTGTCGGCCAGGCGCTTCGCGTACACGCGGGCGGCCAGCTCGCCGTCGCCGCTGAACTCGTCCGAGGCGGGGAAGCGGTAGACGTTCGCGTCGGGGATCGGTACGTGCCCGAGGAGCGCGTCCTCGGCCTGCAGCACGTTGCGGTCGGGGTCGTCGCCCGCGACGAAGCGCTCGTCGCCGAAGAAGACGTCGATCCGCGACCAGTCGATCACCCGCTCCCGCAGCGCCGCCGAGAGCGCGTTGCCGTTGGTGCCGCCGGTCAGCACGATCGAGGCGAAGCCCCGCTCGGCCTGCGCCTGCTCGATCACCGCGACCAGGTCGTCGGCGGCCGCCGCGACGAGGGCGTCGGCATCGTCGAACGTGCGGACGGTGGGCTCGGTCATCAGGGCATCTCCGATCGGTCCACGTCGGACACGCCGCCCAACGCCGTGTAGTAGATGTCGTCGTCGTCGAGGCGGCGCAGTTCCTCCGCGAGGCAGTCCGCCACGTCGCGCCGGCGGATCGCGACGCGACCGTCGGGCTGACCAGGCCGCACGAGGACGGCGGTGGAGTTCTGGTCGAACTCCAGGCGCAGCGGACCGCTCGCGCGGTCGAGCTGCACTTCGAAGCTGCCGGCCCGGCGCCGCACGGGCACGCCGAGCTGGGCCCGCAGCCAGCCCGCGAGCAGGTCGATGCCGGGGCTGTTCGACGGTCCCGTCACCACCGCGGACGTGATCGGCTCGAACGGCGGCTGGTCCAACGCCGATGCCAGGAGCGCACGCCACGGGGTGATCCGCGACCACGCGAGGTCCGAATCGCCCGGCGCGAAGCCGTCGCGGCGCCGCGCGAGCACGGCGACGGAATCGTCGGACGCGGTGGCATCGGTGATGCGGCGGGTCGCGAGCGCGCCCACCTTGTCGGCGGAGGGCACCGCGGGCGCGGCGCCGGGCCACCAGGCGACGACGGGCGTGTCCGGGAGCAGGAACGGCACGATGACCGAGGCGCCGTGGTCGGCCAGCTCGCCGAACAGGCGCAGCACCACGACCTCCGACGCGCCGGCGTCGCCGCCGACGCGGATCTGCGCGTCGAGCCGGGTCCGCTCCGCGCGCGGACCGCGGGCCACGACGATCACGCGGCACGGATGCTCGCGCGATGCGGCGTTGGTGGCCTCGATGGCGCTCTCGGTGGGCTCGCCCTCCTCGGCGGAGATGATGAGCGTGAGCACGCGGCCCAGGGTGACCGCGCCGCCCGATTCGCGCAGGCGCACGAGCTTCTTCGAGACGTCCTGGGTGGAGGTGTCCGGCAGATCGAGAATCATGGGCGCCGCCACGTCCTTCCGGTCCGGTCCAGCATCGCGTCGGCCGACGCCGGGCCCCACGTCCCGGACTCGTACTCCTCGGGCCTGCCGCCCTCGGCCCACAGCGCGAGCACCGGGTCGAGGATCTTCCACGACAGCTCGACCTCGGCGTTCACCGGGAACAGCGAGGGCTCGCCGAGCAGCACGTCGAGGATCAGCCGCTCGTAGGCCTCGGGGGAGCTCACCGTGAAGGCCTCGCCGTAGCTGAAGTCCATGTTGACGTCGCGGACCTCCATCGAGCTGCCCGGCACCTTGGAACCGAACCGGAGGGTCACGCCCTCGTCGGGCTGCACGCGGATGACGAGCGCGTTCTGGCCCAGCTCCTCGGTCATGGTGTCGTCGAAGGGCAGGTGCGGCGCGCGCTTGAACATCAGCGCGATCTCCGTGACGCGGCGCCCCAGCCGCTTGCCGGTGCGCAGGTAGAAGGGCACGCCCGCCCACCGCCGGGAGGCGATCTCGACGGTGATCGCGGCGTAGGTCTCCGTGGTGGAGGTCTCGCTGAAACCCTCCTCCTGGAGCAGGCCCACGACCTTCTCGCTGCCCTGCCAGCCCGGGCCGTACTGGCCTCGCGCGGAGGTCTCGGCGAGCGGCTCGACGGGGGAGGTGGCCGAGAGCACCTTGATCTTCTCGGCCTGCAGCTCCGCCGGGTGGAAGCTGGTGGGCTCCTCCATCGCGATGAGCGCCATGAGCTGCAGCAGGTGGTTCTGGATCACGTCGCGGGCGGCGCCGATGCCGTCGTAGTAGCCGGCGCGGCCGCCGAGGCCGATGTCCTCGGCCATGGTGATCTGGACGCTGTCCACGTAGTGGCTGTTCCACGTCGGCTCGAACAGCTGGTTCGCGAAGCGCAGAGCCAGGATGTTCTGCACCGTCTCCTTGCCGAGGTAGTGATCGATCCGGAAGACCGACTGCTCGGAGAAGACGTCGTTGACCACGGCGTTGAGCTTCTGCGCGGACTCGAGGTCGTGCCCGAAGGGCTTCTCGATCACCACGCGCCGCCAGCCCTCGGACTGGTCCGCCAGACCCGAGCGCTTGAGCTGCTCGCACACCGTGGGGAAGGCGTCCGGGGGGATGGAGAGGTAGAACGCGGTATTGCCGCCCGTGCCCCGTTCGGCGTCCAGGTCGGCCAGCGCCGCCGAGAGCCGGTCGAAGGAGTCGTCGTCGTCGAAGGCGCCCTGGACGAACCGGATGCCCTCGGCCAGGCGCTCCCAGACGTCGTCGCGGAACTCGGTGCGCGAGTGGGCCTTCGCGGCCTCCCGGACCGTCGCCGCGAAGTCCTCGTCGGTCCACGGGCGGCGGCCGAAGCCCACCAGCGAGAAGCCGGGCGGGAGCAGCCCGCGGTTGGCCAGGTCGTACACGGCGGGCATCAGCTTGCGCCGGGACAGGTCGCCGGTGACGCCGAAGATCACCAGGGACGAGGGCCCCGCGATCCTCGGCAGTCGACGATCGCGGGGATCCCTGAGCGGGTTGGTCCAGGTCACCGGGTGTTAGGCCCCGGTCTTGAGCTGCTCGGCGGTCGCGTCGAGCAGCTGCTGCCAGGCCTGCTCGAACTTCTCCACGCCCTCGGTCTCGAGGAGCTCGAAGACGGCCGACAGGTCGACGCCCGCGCCCTGCAGGTCGGAGAAGACCTGCGCCGACTCCTCCGCGCGGCCGATGATCGTGCCGTCGGTGACCGTGCCGTGGTCGGCGAAGGCCGCCATCGTGGCGCCGGGCATGGTGTTGACGGTGTTCGGGGCGATCAGCTCCGCGACGTACAGGGTGTCCTTGTACGCCGGGTTCTTCACGCCCGTCGACGCCCACAGCGGGCGCTGCACGTTCGCGCCCTCGATCGCGGCGAACCGGGCCGCGCCGAAGATCTCCTCGTACGCGGCGTAGGCCAGGCGCGCGTTGGCGAGGCCGGCCTTGCCGCGCAGCGCGAGCGCCGCGTCGGTGCCGATCGCGTCGAGCCGCTTGTCGATCTCGGTGTCCACGCGGGAGACGAAGAACGAGGCGACCGAGTAGATGTCGGCCACGTTCCGGCCGGCGGCGGCCGCCGCCTCGATGCCGTCGAGGTAGGCGTCCATGACCTGGCGGTGGCGCTCCACCGAGAAGATCAGCGTCACGTTCACCGAGATGCCCTCGGCGATCACGCGGGCGATTGCGGGCAGGCCGGCGAGCGTCGCGGGGATCTTGATGAGCACGTTCGGCCGGTCGACGATCTTGTGCAGCTCGATCGCCTGGGCGACGGTGCCCTCGGTGTCGTGCGCGAGGCGCGGGTCGACCTCGATCGAGACCCGGCCGTCGACGCCGCCGGTCTTCTCGAAGACGGGGGCGAGCACGTCGCTCGCCGCGCGCACGTCGTCGGTGGTGACGGTGCGGATCGTCTCGTCCACCCCGGCGCCGCGGGCGGCGAGCTCGGCGACCTGCGCCGCGTACTCGGTGCCCTTGGACAGTGCCGCCTGGAAGATCGCCGGGTTCGTGGTGACGCCGGTGACGGAGTCCGTCTCCGGGAGCTCCGCGAGCTTGCCGGACTGGATCAGGCCGCGCGAGAGGTCGTCGAGCCAGACGGAGACGCCGGCCTCGTACAGGGCGGCGAGATTCGGGTTCTGAGCCATGGTGTGGTTATCCCTTCAGGTTGGCGAGGGACTGCTCGGCCTTCTGGGCCACGTTCTCGCCGGTGAATCCGTACTTAGCGAACAGGACCTTGTCGGAGGCGGACTCGCCGAAGTGCTCGAGCGAGACGACCTCGCCGAAGCCGCCGACGATGCGCCACCAGGACTGGGCGATGCCGGCCTCGACGGCGACGCGCGCCTTGACCGACGGCGGCAGGACGCTGTCCTGGTACGCCTGATCCTGGGCGTGGAACCACTCGACCGACGGCATGGAGACGACGCGCGCCTTGATGCCCTTGGCCGCGAGCAGGTCGGCGGCCTGCAGGGCCAGCTGCACCTCCGAGCCGGTGCCGATGATGATCACGTCGGGGGCGGCACCGTCGGCCTCCTTGAGGACGTAACCGCCCCGCGCGACGCCCTCGGCGGACGTGCCGGGCAGGATCGGCACGCCCTGGCGGGTGAGGATCAGGCCCGTGGGGCCGTTGCCGCCGGTGCGCTCGAGGGTGGCCTTCCACGCCGCGACGGTCTCGTTCGCGTCGGCCGGGCGGACCACGTTCAGGCCCGGGATCGCGCGCAGCGCGGCGAGGTGCTCGACCGGCTGGTGCGTGGGGCCGTCCTCGCCGAGGCCGACCGAGTCGTGCGTCCACACGTAGATCGGATCGATGTCCATGAGGGCCGCGAGGCGGACGGCGGGGCGCATGTAGTCCGCGAACTGCAGGAAGGTGCCGGCGTAGGGACGGGTCTTCCCGTGCAGCACGATGCCGTTGAGGATCGAGCCCATCGCGTGCTCGCGGATGCCGAAGTGCAGCGTGCGGCCGTAGGGCTGCGCGTTCCAGTCCTCGGTCGAGATCGACGTGGGACCGAAGGAGTCGGCGCCCTTGATCGTGGTGTTGTTCGAGCCCGCGAGGTCGGCGGAGCCGCCCCACAGCTCGGGCAGGGTCTGGCCGGCGGCCGCGAGGAAGGCGCCGGACGCGGCGCGGGTCGCGATGGCCTTGTCGTCGACCGACCAGGTCGGCAGCTCGGCGTCCCAGCCCGCGGGCAGGGTTCCGGCCTCGAGCCGGTCGAGCAGCGCCTTGCGCTCCGGGTTGGCGGCGGCCCAGGCGTCGAAGCGCACGTTCCACGCCTCGTGCTCGGCCTGGCCGCGCTTGATCAGCTCGCGCGAGTGCGCGATGACCTCGGGGGCGACGTCGAAGCTCTTCGCCGGGTCGAAGCCCAGGATCTCCTTGACCGCGGCCACCTCGTCGGCGCCGAGCGCCGAGCCGTGCACGCCGCCCGTGTTCATCTTGTTCGGGGCGGGGAAGCCGATGACGGTGCGCACGATGATGATCGACGGCTTGTCGGTGACGGCCTTGGCGGCCGCGGTGGCCTCCTCGATCGCCGTGACGTTCTCGCCTCCCTCGACGTACTGCACGTGCCAGCCGTAGGCCTCGTACCGCTTCGCCACGTCCTCGGAGAGCGCGATGTCGGTGTTGTGCTCGATGGAGATCTTGTTGTCGTCGTAGAAGAGGACGAGGTTGCCCAGCTGCTGGGTGCCGGCGAGCGAGGACGCCTCGGAGGTGACGCCCTCCTCGATGTCGCCGTCGGAGGCGATGACGTAGATGAAGTGGTCGAACGGGCTCTGCCCCGGCGCGGCCTCCGGGTCGAACAGCCCGCGCTCGTAGCGTGAGGCCATCGCCATGCCCACCGCGGACGCGAGGCCCTGGCCCAGCGGGCCGGTGGTGATCTCGACGCCCTTTGTGTGCCGGTACTCGGGGTGGCCGGGGGTCAGCGAGCCCTCGGTGCGCAGCGCCTCGAGGTCGCCCAGCTCCAGGCCGAAGCCGCCCAGGTACAGCTGGGTGTAGAGCGTGAGGCTCGAGTGACCGCAGGACAGCACGAACCGGTCGCGGCCGATCCAGTGGGTGTCCGACGGGTCGTGGACCATGAGCTTCTGGAACAACGTGTAGGCCAGGGGAGCGAGGCTCATCGCGGTGCCGGGGTGGCCGTTGCCGACCTTCTGCACCGCGTCGGCCGCCAGCACCCGGGCGGTATCCACCGCGCGCGTGTCGAGATCGGTCCAGTCGGCGGGGTGATGCGGAGTGGTGAGGGTGTGGATCTCGGCGGTGCTGGTCACGGCTGGCGGACTCTCCTGGTCGTGGGGGGCGTGCGTGCTCAAGTGTGAACCCTACTCGGCGGCGACGCACGGTCTGCGGAAACTACCGGGTAGGGCGACGGGTGGCCACCGCCACGGTTCGCGGCGGCGATCCCGATTCGGCGCCGGGGAGTCGGAGGACTACCATGGCTCGTAGTAGATGGGGTCGGCGCCGGTCGCGGGCCCGCGGCGGGGCAGCTGCCCCACCGCCCGCGGTCGGTCAGCCCCGGCCGCGGAAGAAACGTCACGTCCGGTCGCGTCCGGACACGGCAGAAGAGAGTGCGGCACAGATGGTTTTCAAGGGCGGGCACGGGACGAACACCCCAGACGCTCGCTCGGCGGCCGCGCCGGTCCCCGCATCCTTCGCCGGCCGCGTCGGGCAGACGGTGCTCGCGTACATCGCGCTGACCAAGCCGAAGGTGATCGAGCTGCTGCTCGTCGCCACCATCCCCGTGATGCTGCTGGCCGACCGCGGCCACGTGAACCTGCCGCTCATCCTGTCGACGCTGTTCGGCGGCTGGCTCGGCGCCGCGTCGGCGAACACGCTCAACATGGTCGCGGACGCCGACATCGATCAGAAGATGAAGCGCACCGAGCGGCGCCCGCTCGCGCGGCACGCGGTGCCCGTCCGGCACGCGCTGATCTTCGGCCTCGTCCTGGCCGCGGCCTCGTTCGTGTGGCTGTGGCAGATGGCGAACCTGCTGTCCGCGGTGCTGGTGCTGGTCACGATCGCGTTCTACCTGTTCGTGTACACGATGCTGCTCAAGCGGCGCACCTCCCAGAACGTGGTCTGGGGCGGGGCCGCGGGCTGCATGCCCACGCTCGTCGGCTGGGCCGCCGCGACCGGCACCATCGAGTGGCCGGCGATCGTGCTGTTCCTGGTGATCTTCTTCTGGACGCCGCCGCACACCTGGGCGCTCGCGATGCGCTACAAGGAGGACTACAAGGCGGCCGGCGTCCCGATGCTGCCCGTCGTCGCGCCGGAGACCGTCGTCGCGCGACAGATGGTCTGGTACACGTGGGCCACCGTCATCACGACGCTGGTGCTGATCCCCGCCGCCGGTCTGGTCTACGCGATCGCCGCGGCGCTGTGCGGTGCGTGGTTCCTCTACGCGGTGCACAAGCTGTACTCGCAGACCAAGGCGGGCCAGGAGATCAAGCCGCTCAAGGTCTTCCTGCAGTCCAACAACTACCTCGCGGTGCTGTTCTGCGCGCTCTCGGTGGACTCGATCCTCAACTACAGCACCGTCTGGCAGCTGCTCGGTCACTGATGGCCGCCTCCGACCGCGACCTCTGGACGCTGATCTTCGCCGAACGCGCCGCGCTGGCCGAGGATCTCGGCGCCCTGACGGACGAGCGGTGGGGCACCCCGTCGCTCTGCGCGGGTCTGACGGTCCGCGAGGTCCTGGCCCACCTCACCGCCGGGGCGTCCGACAATCCCGTCGTCTGGTTCGCGGGCGTCCTGCGCAACCGCTTCGACTTCGACGCCAACGTCGCGCAGCGGCTCGCCAAACGGCTGGGCGGCGCCCCCGCGGACACGCTGCGGCAGTTCCGCGGCGTGTGCACCAGCCGGACGAAGGCGCCCATCCCCGTCGCCGCCATGCTCGGGGAGATCGTGGTGCACGGCGAGGACATCCGTCGCCCGCTCGGCATCGTGCGCGCGTACCCGGCGGGCGTGCTCGAGCGCGTCGCGGCGTTCTACGCCGGCTCGGACCTGATGCTGCCGTCGGCGACCCGGGCCCGGGGCCTGGCGCTGCGCGCGACCGACGGCGCCTTCGCCGTCGGCGACGGCCCGGAGGTCGCCGGGCCCACCGTCGCGCTGGTCATGGCGCTCACCGGGCGCGACGACTACCTCGCCGAGCTGAGCGGCCCGGGCCTGGCGGAGTTCGCCTCCCGCTGAGCCGCCCGGCGATCAGGCCTGCGCGATCCCGAGCGCCGCGGTCACCGTCGCGCGGACGCGCCGGTGCACCTCCTCCGGCGACGATGCATCGAGCTTGCCGTCGAGGTGCAGGAACGCCAGCCCGTGCACGAGGGCCCAGACGGCCGTCGCGGTGTCCTCGGAATCCGACGCGGCGCCCTGCAGGGTCTGCCCGATCAGGCCCGTCAGGTACGCCTTGATCAGCTCCACCGCCTCGACGCGGTCGGGGTCGGTGCCGCAGGGCTCGGCGAACATGGCGCGGAAGAGGCCGGTGCGCTGCAGGGCGAAGTCCACGTAGGCGATCGCGATGTCGGCCAGGTCGTCCGGGCCCGACGGTGCCGGCGACGCGGCGGTCAGGGCGGCCGCGAGCTCGCGGTATCCGACGGCCGCGACGGCCGAGATCAGGGCGCCGCGGTCGGGGAAGTGCCGGTAGGGCGCGGCGGTCGAGACCCCCGCCCGCCGGGCGACGGCGCGCAGCGACAGGTCGGTGGCGCCGCCCTCCTCGTCGAGGATCTCGACGGCGGCGCCGACGAGCGCGCCGGGCAGGTCGCCGTGGTGGTAGGTGGTGCTCATGCTGATCAATCTACCCCAGTGTTGACACCGCTTACATGTGGATCTAGTGTAAGCACCGCTCACACGATGTGAGCGATGCTTACACCGTCGCGAAAGGCGCCCGATGTCCGACCTGTTCTCCCCGCTCACGCTCCGCTCCGGCGCCGTCCTGCCCAACCGCATCGCGAAGGCCGCGATGGAGGAGGGCCTCGCGGGCGCGGAGCAGGCGCCCGACGGGCGCACCGTCGAGCTGTACCGCCGCTGGGGCGCCGGCGGCACCGGCCTGCTCATCACCGGCAACGTCATGGTCCACGCCGAGGCGCTCACCGGGCCCGGCGCGATCGTCCTCGACGCGCGCTCGCCGCTCGCGCCGTTCCGGGCCTGGGCCGCGGCCGCCACGGAGAACGGGGCGAGCATCTGGATGCAGATCAGCCACCCGGGCCGGCAGATCCAGAAGGACATGCCCGGCGTCGTCTGGGGGCCGTCCGCGAAGTCCGTCGACCTCGGCAGCGCCCTCTCGAGCCGGTTCGCCACGCCGACCGCGATGACCGAGGCGCAGATCCGCGCCACCGTCGCCCGCTTCGCCACGACCGCCCGTCGCGCGGAGGAGGCCGGATTCGACGGGGTCGAGGTGCACGCCGCGCACGGCTACCTGCTCTCCCAGTTCCTCTCGCCGCTGGTCAACACCCGCACCGACCAGTGGGGTGGCTCGCTGGAGAACCGCGCCCGTCTCCTGGTCGACGTCGTCCGGGCGATCCGGGCCGAGGTCTCGCCCGGATTCGCCGTCGCCGTGAAGCTCAACTCGGCCGACTTCCAGCGCGGCGGCTTCGACGCCACCGACGCGCAGGCCGTGATCGCCATGCTCGCGCCGCTCGGCGTCGACCTCGTGGAGATCTCGGGCGGCAGCTACGAGAGCCCCGCCATGACCGGCCGCGCGACCGGCCCCGCGGCCGACGGCCGCCCCGGCGACGCCCGCAGCGTCGCGCGCGAGGCCTACTTCCTCGAGCTCGCCGCCGACCTCGCGGTCACCAGCGAGATCCCGCTCATGCTCACCGGCGGCATCACCCGCCGCGAGACCGCCGAGGCCGTCCTCGCGGAGAACGTCGCCGTCGTGGGCATTGGGACCGCGCTGTCCGTGACCCCGGACCTGCCCGCCCGGTGGCGCGCGGGCGACGGCACCGTCGGCGCCCTGCGGCCCGTGACGTGGAAGAACAAGCCCCTCGCGTCCATGGCCTCGATGGCGCAGGTCCGCCACCAGCTGCGGCGCATGGCCGCCGGGAAGGACCCGCGCCCCGGCGTCCTGCCGTTGCTCGCGCTGGTCCGCGACCTCGCCGTCGTGCGGCGGGCCCTCGGGCGGTACCGCCGCTGGCTCGCCGCGCGCCCGGCCGACGGTGCCGCGCTCACCGCCGCTGCGATGTCAGGGGAGTAGCGCCACCGAGCCCGTGGTCCGGCGCGCCTGGAGGTCCGTGTGGGCGCGTCCGGCCTCGGAGAGCGGGTACGTCGCGCCGACGGTGAACCGCAGCGAGCCCTCGCGCAGGCCGTCGAGCACCGCGCCGCTGCGGCGGGCGAAATCCTCCGGCGTCGCGACGTGGTGCGCCAGCGTGGGGCGCTGCACGAACAGCGAGCCCAACGGGTTGAGGCGCTGCAGGTCGAAGGGCGGCACGGGGCCGGACGCGGCGCCGAACAGCACGACGATGCCCTTGTGCCGGGTGGCGAGCAACGAGGCCTCGAAGGTGTCCTTGCCCACGCCGTCGTACACCGCGGCGACGCCCGCGCCGTCCGTCAGCTCGCGCACCCGGGCGGCGACGTCCTCGTCGTAGCGCAGCACCTGCCAGGCGCCCGCCTCGCGCGAGAGGCGCTCCTTCTCGTCGGTCGACACCGTCGTGATCACGCGGGCGCCCAGCGCGGTCGCCATCTGGGTCACGAGCAGGCCGGTGCCGCCCGCGCCGGCGTGCACCAGCACGGTGTCGCCCGCCTGCACGGGGTGCGAGTCGTGGGTCAGGTAGTGGGCCGTCATGCCCTGCAACAGGACCGACGCCGCGACCTCGGGCGCCACCCCGTCGGGCACCGCGACGGTGCGCTCCGCCGGCACCGTCACGAGCTCCGCGTAGGAGCCGGGCCCGTCGCACCAGGCGACCACGTCGCCCACGGCGCGGTTCGTGACGCCCTCGCCGAGCGCGACGACGGTGCCGGAGCCCTCGCTGCCCGGGACGTACGGCAGCGCGGTGGGGTACATGCCCTCGCGGAAGTAGGTGTCGATGAAGTTGACGCCGATGGCGCTGGTGCGGACCAGCACCTGGCCCGGTCCGGGCGCCGGGTCCGGAACCTCGCCGTAGGTCAGGACTTCCGGGCCGCCGTGTTCTGTCACCGTGATCGCGCGCATGACTCATCTCTACCGCACGCGGTGTGGCAGGGTCGACGGGGCTGCAGAATCCGGCCCGCGCTCATCCCGTCGATCGAGGAGTCCTCGCTTGCGTTCACTCGTGTACTACGTCGCCGTCTCGCTCGACGGCAGGATCGCCGGCCCCGAGGGCCAGTACGACTTCTACCCCGTCGACGAGGAGTACTCGCGGCAGATGAACGAGGAGTGGGGCGACGGGCTGCCGACGGGGCTGCACGAGGCGCTGGGCATCACGCCGCCGCTCACCAAGTGGGACACCGTGGTGATGGGGCGCGCGACGTACGCGCTGGGCACCGACATGGGCGTGAACGACCCGTACTCGCACCTGCGCACGATCGTCTACTCGCGGTCGCTGGCCGCCGCGGACTTCCCGGAGGTCGAGGTAGTCGCCGAGGACCCCGTCGCGCACATGCGCGCGCTCAAGCAGGAGGACGGCAGCGACATCTGGCTGTGCGGCGGCGGAAAGCTCGCCGCGACCCTCGCGCCCGAGGTCGACAGGCTGGCGCTGAAGATCTACCCGGTGACCGCGGGCGACGGCATCCCGCTGTTCGCGGGCGGCTTCGCCCCGCAGCAGTGGAAGCTCGTCTCGCACCGCGCGTTCGACATCGGGGTGATCCTGGCGCAGTACGAGCGCGCCTGAGTCGCGCTCGGCGGCCGGATCGCGCGGGTACTAGCGGGACGACGCCCGGTAGCCGGCCATCCGCTCGTGGTGGCCGGGCTCCGTGGTGGCCTTGCTGACCAGCTCGCGGTCCCAGTCGGAGGTGTCGAGGCCGGCCTTCTCGGCCGCGTCCTTCGCCTGCGCGGGGTTCGCGACGATCTGGTCGCCCATGATCCCGTCGCCGCCGACGAGCGTGATGCGCACGCCCTCCTCGCCCATGTTCTGCAGCACGGCGGTCGCCCCGTCGTGCTGGGCGGCGAAGCGCTTCAGGCGGGAGACGACGTTGCCGGGGGCCTGCTCAGTCATGCCGCCAGCTTATCGGGCGTGACGTCGGAGGCGCGCAGCACCCGCGCCCGCATCAGCCGGTAGAGGATCGCGGTCTCGGTGATCACCGACATCGCGCCCGCCACGTGCAGCACCACCAGCAGCGCGGGGACGCCGGTGAAGTACTGGACCACGCCGATGAGCGACTGCGCCGCGACCACCGCGAAGACGATCTTCAGGCGACGCCGGACGGCCTCGCTCGACGGCCCGCGCACGATGAGCACGGCCGCCCAGATCAGGATCGCGACGTACGCCGCCACCAGCAGGCCGTGGGTCAGCGACAGGAGCGGGATCGACACGTCGAGGCGGTCGATGGCCTTCGGATTGGTGCGGTCGCCCGCGTGCGGGCCGGCGGCCGTGACCACGACGCCCGCCGCGAGCACGAAGGACATGACCACCGCGGAGACGGCGACCAGCCGCCGGGCGCCGGAGGGCGCCGCCTCGATCTCGACGCCGTCATCGGGTTCGCCGACCTTGGCGTACAGCGTCGCGGCGATCCACACCATCGCGCAGGAGACCAGCATGTGCGCGCCCACGACCCACCATCGCAGCCCGGTGAGCACGGTGACGCCGCCGAGGATGCCCTGGGCGAACGTCGAGAAGGGCAGGATCCACGCGTAGACCAGGATCTCGCGGCGCCGCCGGGCCCGCGTCACCGCTAGCACGATCGCGATCGACGTGGTGACCACGATCCACACCGCGATCTGCCGGTTGCCGAACTCGATGGCCTGGTGCCACCACGGGACCTCGTCCTGCGGGATCGGGAGCAGGGAATCGTCGAAGCACTTGGGCCAGGTGGGGCAGCCCAGCCCGGAGCCGGTCACGCGCACCACCGATCCGGTGACGGCGATCAGCGCCTGGGCGAGCAGAGCGGCGAGCGCGATCCGCTGCTGCGCCTTCACGCTGGGGAGCGGCAGGCGGTCGACGAGGCGCAGGAAGAGCTGGTACACGCCGATCATCGTACGTGGGTGCCGCGCGGCTACTACGACCTGTAGTGGTTAACCGGTGAAGCGGAACAGGCGGACGGCCAGAGCGGAGCCGACGACGCCCCACGCGGCGAGCACCGCCAGGCCGAACCAGTCGACGGCGCCGAGCGTCGCCGCCCGGGTCAGCGCCTCGGTCAGCGCGCCCGACGGGGACAGTCGCGCGAGAAGCAGCACCGCGTCCGGGACGTGCTCGCGCACGACGACGAGAGAGGCGATCGCGCCCATGACGAACCACAGCAGGTTCGCCAGCGCGAGCACGATCTCGGCCTTGAGCGTGCCGCCCAGCAGCAGGCCCAGCGAGGCGAAGGCGAAGACGCCCAGCGCGAGGATCGGCACCCACAGCAGCAGCCCGACGGGCTCCGGGCGCCAGCCCAGCGCGAGGCCGATCCCGCCGAGGATCACGGCCTGCAGTATCACCACGATCACCACGGCGAGCGTCTTGCCGCCGATGACGCCCCACCGCGGCAGCGGCGTCGCGCCGAGCCGCTTGAGCGCACCGTAGCGCCGGTCGAAGCCCACGGCGATGGCCTGGCCGGTGAACGCGGTCGACATCACCGCCACGGCCATCACGGCCGGGACGAGGGAGTCGATGCGGGTGGCGTCGCCGCCGATGGGCAGCACGGCGAAGCCGACGAGCAGCGCGATCGGGATGAACATGGTGAGCAGCAGCTGCTCGCCGTTGCGCAGCAGGAGCGTGAGCTCCATGCGCGTCTGCGCGGCGAGCATCGCCGTGGGGCGCGCCGCCTCGGGGTTCGGCAGGAAGGTGCCGGGGGCGAATCGGGGCTCGGTTCGGGTCACGTCATCCCCTCAGGTCGCGGCCGGTGAGATCGAGGAAGACGTCCTGCAGGGTCCGCGTGCCCACCCGCAGGTCCGTCAGCAGGGCGCCCTGCGCCGCGAAGTGCGCCGCCGCGTCGGCGATCACCGCGGGGGTCACCTCGGCGCCGCGCACCACGTAGACGGAGCCGTGCGCGTCGGTGCTGTCCACCGTCGCGGTGAAGCCCGTGCCCAGCCGGGCGGCCAGGGCCGCGGGGTCCAGGCCCGACGGTGCCGTCACCCGCAGCTCGTGCTCGGCACCGTGGCGCGTGAGCTCCTCGGGCGTCCCGTCGGCCACCGCGCGGCCGCGGTCCATGATGACGACCCGGTCGGCGAGGGCCTCCGCCTCATCGAGCAGGTGCGTCGTGAGCAGGACGGTGACGCCGTCGCGGCGCAGCGCGGAGACGAGGTCCCACACGAGCAGCCGCGCCTGCGCGTCGAGGCCGGCGGTGGGCTCGTCGAGGAAGACCAGCTCGGGGCGCCCGACGAGCGCGCACGCGAGGGACAGCCGCTGCTGCTGGCCGCCGGAGAGCCGGCGGTAGCTGACGTTCACCACGTCGGTCAGGCCGAGCGTGGAGAGCAGCCAGTCGGGATCGAGGGGATTGGCGGCGTAGGCGGCCACGAGCCGCAGCATCTCGCCGGTCTTCGCGCCGGGGTAGGCGCCGCCGCCCTGCAGCATGACGCCGATCCGGGGCTTGAGGCGCGCGGCGTCGGCCACCGGGTCGAGGCCGAGAACCTCGATGCTGCCGGAGTCGGGGGAGCCGAAGCCCTCGCACATCTCGACGGTGGTGGTCTTGCCGGCGCCGTTGGGCCCGAGCAGGGCGAGGACGCTGCCGCGCTCCACGGTGAGGTCGAGTCCGTCGACGGCGACGACGTCGCCGAATCGCTTGGTGACGGAGGTCGCGGACAGTGCGGGCACGGGAAGTCAGACTACCCGGCTGCGCCGGCGGCGCCGTTCGCGGTGGCGGGGCAGCTCGAACGCCAGGTAGACGGCCAGCGCGACGATGACGACCGTCGACATGCCCGCCTTGGCGATCACGTAGGGCTCGATCTCGCCGCCGTTGGGCATGAGCATCACCGAGATCACGCTGGAGACGATCACGGCGGCCAGGCGGAAGCCGGGCGCGGTGGCCCACGCCGCGAGCGGCACGATCGCCCACAGCAGGTACCAGGGCTGCACGACGGGGAACAGCAGCACCAGCGCGGCCATCGAGATGCCGAGCGACCCGACGGGGTGGATGCGGCCCGACAGGGTGGCGATGAGCATGCGCAGCACGATCACCGCGGCGAGCGCGGCGGCGATCGGCCTGGTGATGGCGAGGATCGCCGTGGTGTGGTCGCCGAGGCCCAGGAGCACCCCGACCTGCCCGGTCCCGAGGCCGAGCACCGTCGGGATGGAGAGCCAGGAGCGGACCTTGTTGGCCGTGCCGAGGGTGCCGGCGTCGAGCCAGCCGTAGCCGAGGCCCGTCGCCTGGCAGACCACGACCACCACGACCACCAGCACGACCACCAGGAAGCCCGCGGACGTCGCGAGCGCGACGAGGGTGCGGCCGGCGTTCGGTCTCCACTCCGCCAGGGCGGTGCGCCAGTCGCGCAGCCGGCCGCCGATGTTGGGGAAGCTGCCGCCGAGGCGGCGCGCGAGGGCCATGCCGATGAAGCCGAGCGCGAGCACGGAGGTGATCTTGATCAGTCCGGACAGGGCGATCATCGCGGCCCCCGCCGTGAGCAGGCCGCCCGCTCGGGTGGGGCTGAAGCCGTTCAGGAACGGAAGTCCGGAGTCGATCGCGCGCAGCGCCCACTCCATGCCGACGAGCATCATGCCGAGCATGAGCGCCTCGTTGTGGATGCCCGCGATGAGATGGAAGATGACCAGCGGATTCGCGGCGCCGAGCCACAGCGCGGCTACCTCGTTCACACCGCAGCGGCGCGCGAGCCGGGGGAGCGCCCACACGATCATCGCCACGCCGGCCAGGGCGAGCACGCGGTGCAGCACCACCCCGGCGACCACGTTCTCGCCGGTCAGCCAGGTGATGCCGCGACCGAGGTAGAGGAACAGCGGCCCGTACGGGGCCGGGGTGTCGCGCCAGATGTTCGGCACCGAGCGGGTGAAGACGTGGTCGATGCCCAGCGCCGCGGCGGGGCCGATCTTGTACGGGTCCAGCCCGCGCGCGGTGATCTCCGACTGCGCCAGATAGGAGTACACGTCCTTGCTGAACATCGGGGGCGCGAACAGGAACGGCAGCACCCACAGCGCGAGGATCCGGTCGAAGCCGCGGCGGGTGAGCCGGCGCGGCGGCGCGGGCTCGGCGTGCGCGTTCGGGTTGAGGTAGCCGATCGTGTACCTGCGAAGCAGCACCCACGCGATCATCAGCATCGCGGTGCCGACCATCGTCACCGTCAAAGCCGTCGACTGCATGCGGAACATGAGACCGATGAGCCGGCGCCCGGCGATGGGGTTCTGCACCACCGGGAACGCGCCCACGCCCAGCGCGCCGAAGGCGATGAGCACGGCGCCGACGCCGCCGAAGGTCGCGATCGTGCGGACCGTCCGCTTCTCCTGGGCGTTGAGGTCCGGGTACTGCTGCTCGTCGGTGTGCAGGCGGTTCACCGTGCCGCCGGGGCCGCTCGCCGCGATGCCCGACGGTGCCCCACCGGGCTTGGTCAGGCCGAGGTAGTCCGCGAACGTGCGCACGGGAGCCGGGAGAGAGGGGGTAGCGCGCACGTCCGCAAGAGTAGACGGTGCCCGGGCCCGCGCGGCCCGGTGCGCCGCGTCAGTCGATGTTCTGGTCGATCGTCGTCGCGCCTTCGGGCCGCGCGGCGAAGCGCCGGAGCAGGTCGGCGCGCACCTCCGGGTCGCGCGCGACGTCGACGAGGGTGCCGGCCAGGATCGTGGCTCCGTCGAGCACCGCGGCGTCGGCCTGCGGGGTGCGCGCCGCCGCGGCGAACTCGATCGTGTGCGGCGGCCCGCCCGCGTCGGCGATGGAGATCACCGGGTGGATGCTGGGCACCACGCGGCTGACGTTGCCCATGTCGGTGGAGCCCCCGCCGCCGTCCGCGGGATGTCGCGCGACGTCGCGCCCGGAGCGCGTCAGGTTCGCGTCCCAGGCGGCCGCCAGGGCGGCGTCGGGGGTGATCGAGAGGTACCGCGGCTCGGCGCGGTGCTGCTCCCAGGTGCAGCCGGTCGCGATGGCGGCGCCCTCGAAGCAGGCCAGCATCCGCTGCTTGATCGCGAGCATCTGCTCCAGGTCCGCCGACCGGACCTCGGCCGACAGGCGCGCCTCGGCGGGCACGATGTTGGTGACCCGGCCGGCGGCGTTGCCCACCACCGACAGGCGCATGCCGTCGGGGACGTGCTGGCGGAGCAGGCCGATCGCGACCTGGGCCAGGGCCGCCGCCGATTCGGCGTTGATCGCCTGGTCCGGAGCCGCCGCGGCGTGCGCGGACCGGCCGCGGAAGACGACGTCGAACCGGTCGACGCACTGCATGGTGACGTCCGCGGCGGAGACCTCCGCGGCCGCGTCGCCGTTGATGGGGTGCACCATCGCCGACAGCACGGCCGATTCGAAGGCGCCGGCCCGGAGCAGCTCGACCTTGCCTCCTCCGTGCTCCTCGGCGGGCGTGCCGAGCACGGTGAGGGTGAGGCCGAGCTCGTCGACGAGCGGCGCGAGGGCGAGGGCCGCGCCCGTGGTGATCCCGGCGATGACGTTGTGGCCGCACGCGTGGCCGAGGCCGGGGAGCGCGTCGTACTCGGCGCAGAGGACGGCGTGCAGGTCCCCGGTGCCGGTGGTCGCGGTGAAGGACGTGTCCAGGCCGTACGCGCCCCGCTCGACGGCGAAGCCGCGGGATTCGAAGAGGTCGGCGAGGACTTCGGCGGCGTGTTGCTCCTCGAAGGCGAGCTCGGGGTGCTCGTGCAGGTCGTGCGACAGGACGATGAGGGTGGCTGCGTCCTCGGCGACGGCGGCCGCGACGGCGGCGTGCAGGTCGGTTCCGGCGGTGACGGTCATGGGGTTCTCCTTCGGTGTGCGGTCGGAGGTCAGTGCCACAGGCCGAGGGCGAACTCGGCGATGACGGTGGCGAGGAGGAACGAGGCGATGATGGCGACGATCCCGACGGGGACGATCCGCCAGCCGATGCGGCGCAGGGCGGGCAGGTTCTGGGCCATGGCAAGGCCGCCGCACGTCAGCACGACGCAGCAGAGCGAGAGGAAGTTGATCGACGCGCCGGCCTTGACGATGGACGCCTGCACGGGGGACCACGGGCTCGAGAGGGCGGTGCCGATGACGCTGGCCCAGATGATCATCGGAATCCGGTCCCGTACGGCCCGGCCGAGGCCGATCGCCGCGAGGGTCACCACGGCGACCAGGGCGTAGCCGAGGAGGATCCACGGGTCGAACCGCTTCGCGGCGATGGTGGCGGTGACGACGCCGAGCACCAGGACGATCGGCATCGCGACCTTGAGCGGGACGTTCACGGCGACGTCGGTGGATTCCGCCTGGATGGGCGCTCCGGCTTCCCGGGCCGCGACCACCTCGGCGGTCACCTTCGTGGCGTGCTCGGGGCGCTTGCGGGTCAGGAAGCGGTACACCTTGTCGGCGAGCGGGAGCGCGATCCACACTCCGACGTAGGTGCCCAGGATCATCGTGATCATGTTCGACGTGGTGGCGAGCGCCTTGACCTGATCGGCCATCTCCGGGTGCGCGGAGGTGATCGCGGCCAGGCCGGCCGCCATCATCGAGGTGGAACCGACGCCGACGCCCATCGCGAGCGCTTGCGGGTCGAAGATGTTCAGCGAGGTCACGGTGGACGCCGCGAGCGCGACGACGATGGCGCCGAACATGGTGCCGAAGACGTACATCGACATCACGCCCCGGTACTCCTCGGAGTCCGTGCCGTACTTCCCGCCGACGATCGCGAAGCTCGCCTCGCGGTCGATGGCGAACGTCGCGCCGACCGTCGCGCGGCCCATGCGCAGCAACACCGCGATCGGCAGCGCCAGGGCGATGGTGCCGAAGAGGTGGCCGACCTCCTGCAGCAGCAGGGCAGGTCCGGCCTTGGCCAGCGTCGGCAGGTTCGGCCCGATGGTGAAGCCCAGCAGGGTGACCAGCATGGCGACGGCGGTCGCCATGAGGCGGTCGGCCACCTTCCACATGCGCGGGGTGAAGGGGACGAGCCGCTGCGCGGAGACGATCGCGCCCGCGATCAGGCCCCAGACCATCGGGTAGACGGTCATCTTCGCGAATCCGAGGCTGATGGTCCACGGTCCGATGAACTGGAAGACCGCGGTGATGACGAGTGCCGCGAGTGCGGGGAGCCACAGGTCGCGCGCGGTGAACCCGGTGCGGTGGTCGGAGCGGGCCGTGGTGATCGGCTGTGCCATGGGTGAGGTCTTTCGGGCGGTGGGCTGGGGTGCGAAGAATGATCCGGCTTTCGGATGGTTTCCCCGCACCAGTGCAGGAACCGGTGAGAATTGATCGATGAACGCAGTTTCCTCCGCGCAAGGTCCGTTTCCGAGCGCCGGAGTGATCCAGGACACGTCTGCGGGGCATGACGGTCTGAGCACCGACGACCTGCGGTTGATCCACGCGCTGCAGGTGGTGCCGCGCGCGCCATGGTCGCGGATCGGCGCCGTTCTGGGTTGCGATCCGGTGACCGCGGCGCGGCGGTGGGCGCGCCTGCGCGACGGCGGCTACGCGTGGGTCACGGCCTATCGGTTCTCGCGGCGCACCGTGCTCGCGCTGGTCGAGCTCTCGTGCGAGCCCGGGCGGACCCTCGAGGTGGCCGCCGAGCTGGCGGGGGACGCCGAGGCGATCACGATCGACGTCACCGCGGGCGGCCGCGACCTGGTGATCACCGTCGCCGTCGAGGGCGACGACCGCCTCGGCGAGTACCTGCTCGACCGGCTCGGCGGCGTGCGCGGAGTGATGAGCTCGCGGACCCACGTCTGCACCACGATCGCCTCCGACGCCCGGTCGTGGCGGCTGCGCACCCTCTCCGACGAGGAGCTCGCCGCGCTCGAGGCGGTACCGCGGTCGCACGGACGGCAGCGGGCGGGCCTGTCGGGGGCGGAGTTCGACGGTGTGCTGTCGGCGCTCGCCGCCGACGGGCGGATCCGCGCCGCCGATCTCGCGGAGCGAGCCGGCATCGGCGTGGACCGGGCGCGGGCCGCTCTGAACACGGTCCTGGCGGCGGACGGCGTGGTGGTCCGTACCGAGGTGGCCCGACGGTATTCGGAGCGGCCGGTCTACGCATGGTTCTTCCTGCGGGCCCCGGCGCGGTCCACCGACCGCGTGCTGCGCCGTCTCGGGACACTGCGGGACGTGCGGCTGCTCGCCACGTCGATCGGAACGTGCAACATCGTGCTGGCGATGTGGCTGCCGGGGCTCGACGACGTGGCGCGGGTGGAGGCGGTGATCGAGCAGTCGGACGCGGAGGTCGCGATCGTCGACCGGTCGCTGGTGCTGCGCACCACGAAGCACCTCGGGAGGCGGCTGACGCCCGACGGGCGGTCGGTCGGCGGGGGCTGAGCTTAGCCTGACCTTGCTGGAAGTGCTGGGCGAATTAGGAAACAATCGTGTTGTGAAATACGAGCAGCACGAGGCGCACGCCTCATCGGCCCAGCGTGACGGGGACACCCGTGACGCCGTGGTCGGGCTGCTCATGAACCGGGGCCAGGCCACCGCGGCCGATATCGGCGAGGCCCTGGGGATCACGACCACCGCCGTGCGCCGCCATCTCGACAATCTGCTCGAGGCGGGCGACGTGACGGTCGCGCCACCGTCGGGCCTGGGCGGCCGGGGGCGGGGACGTCCCGCGAAGGAGTTCCTGCTCACGCCCTCCGGGCGGCGGCGCCTCGGCCAGGGCTACGACGCCCTGGCGGTCGACGCCCTTCGCGCTCTGCGCGAGGTCGGCGGCGAGGAGGCGGTGCGCACCTTCGCGCGGCGCCGGGCCGAGCAGGCCATCGGCACCATCAGCCCCACCGAGTCCGCGGACCCGGTGGACGGTGCCCGTAGGATCGCGGCGGCCCTCTCGGACGCCGGATTCTCCGCCGATGCCCGAGAAGTGGGCAACGGCGTCCAGATCTGCCAACACCACTGCCCGGTGTCGGAGGTCGCATCCGAGTTCCCCGAACTGTGCGAGGCCGAAATTTCGGCGATCGAGCAGGCGTTGGGAACTCATGTACAGCGTTTGGCCACCATCGCCAATGGTGACCGCGCATGCACCACCCACGTGCCCCTTGAGCGCGTGGTCCGCGAGCAACCCGCTAAGGAGCTTCGATGACAACGGTCGAGAACGGCCCGCTGTCCCAGGAGGAGACCATCGCCTCCCTGGGCACCTACGGCTACGGCTGGCACGATTCCGACGCCGCCGGCGCCTCGGCGCAGCGCGGCCTCTCCGAGGCCGTGGTCGCCGACATCTCCGGCAAGAAGAACGAGTCGGAGTGGATGCTGAACCAGCGCCTCAAGGCCCTGAGCATCTTCGAGAAGAAGCCGATGCCCTCCTGGGGCAGTGACCTCGACGGCATCGACTTCGACAACATCAAGTACTTCGTGCGCTCCTCGGAGAAGCAGGCCGAGTCCTGGGAGGACCTGCCCGAGGACATCAAGAACACCTACGACAAGCTCGGCATCCCCGAGGCGGAGAAGCAGCGCCTCGTCGCCGGCGTCGCCGCCCAGTACGAGTCCGAGGTCGTCTACCACTCGATCCGCGCCGACCTGGAGGAGAAGGGTGTCATCTTCATGGACACCGACACCGGTCTGCGCGAGCACCCGGAGCTCTTCGAGGAGTACTTCGGCTCGGTGATCCCCGCGGGCGACAACAAGTTCTCCGCGCTGAACACGGCCGTGTGGTCGGGCGGCTCGTTCATCTACGTGCCCAAGGGCGTCCACGTGGACATCCCGCTGCAGGCCTACTTCCGGATCAACACCGAGAACATGGGCCAGTTCGAGCGCACCCTGATCATCGTCGACGAGGACGCCTACGTGCACTACGTCGAGGGCTGCACCGCGCCGATCTACAAGTCGGACTCGCTGCATTCCGCGGTCGTCGAGATCATCGTCAAGAAGGGCGGCCGCTGCCGCTACACGACCATCCAGAACTGGTCGAACAACGTCTACAACCTGGTCACCAAGCGGGCCAAGGCCGAGGCCGGCGCCACCATGGAGTGGATCGACGGCAACATCGGCTCCAAGGTCACCATGAAGTACCCGGCCGTGTGGATGATGGGCGAGCACGCCAAGGGTGAGGTGCTCTCCGTCGCCTTCGCCGGCGAGGGCCAGCACCAGGACACCGGCTCCAAGATGGTGCACTTCGCGCCGAACACGTCGAGCAACATCGTCAGCAAGTCGGTCGCCCGCGGCGGCGGCCGGGCGAGCTACCGCGGCCTGATCCAGATCAACAAGGGCGCGCACGGCAGCAAGTCCACCGTGAAGTGCGACGCGCTGCTGGTCGACACGATCTCCCGCTCGGACACCTACCCGTACGTCGACATCCGCGAGGACGACGTGACGATGGGCCACGAGGCCACCGTCTCGAAGGTCTCCGACGACCAGCTCTTCTACCTGATGAGCCGCGGCCTCACCGAGGACGAGGCCATGGCCATGGTGGTGCGCGGCTTCGTCGAGCCCATCGCCAAGGAGCTGCCGATGGAGTACGCGCTCGAGCTGAACCGCCTGATCGAACTGCAGATGGAAGGGTCCGTGGGCTAGTGAGCAACACTCTCAACGAGGCCGTCGAGGCCCACCCCGTCGCCAACAAGGGCGAGCTGTTCACGTCCTTCGACGCGGCCGCCTTCGAGATCCCCAGCCACCGCGACGAGGCCTGGCGGTTCACGCCGCTGCGCCGCCTCAAGGGGCTGCACGACGGTTCCGCCCAGGCCGACGGGGCCGTGACCGCCACCGTCGACGCCACGCCCGAGGGCGTGACCTTCGAGACCGTCGCCAAGGGCGACGAGCGCCTCGGCCAGGGCGGCACGCCCTTCGACCGCGTCGCGGCGCAGGCCTTCACCTCCATGACGGAGGCCTTCGTGCTGACCGTCGCCAAGGAGGCCGAGGTCGCGGAGCCCGTCTTCGTGCGGATCGCCGGACCGGGCGAGGGCAAGACGGCCTTCACCCACGTCCAGGTGCGGCTCGAGCGGCACGCCCGCGCCGTGGTCGTGCTCGATCACACCGGTTCGGGCACGGTCGCCGAGAACATCGAGATCATCCTCGGCGACGGTGCGGCGCTGCAGATCATCGACGCGCAGGACTTCGCCGACGACGCCGTGTGGGTCACCCAGCACCACGTGCGCGTGGGCCGCGACGCCCACGTCCGGCACTTCGCGGTGCAGCTCGGCGGCGAGCTCGTCCGCATGACCCCGCGAGTGCAGTTCGACGCCCCCGGCGGCAACGCCGAGCTGTTCGGCCTCTACTTCGCCGACGACGGGCAGCACCTCGAGCAGCGCCTGCTGGTCGACCACTCGGTGCCGAACTGCAAGTCGAACGTGGTCTACAAGGGCGCGCTGCAGGGCGATCCGTCCTCGAAGCGGCCTGACGCGCACACCGTGTGGGTCGGCGACGTGCTGATCCGCGCCGAGGCCGAGGGCACCGACACCTTCGAGCTCAACCGCAACCTGGTCCTCACCGACGGTGCCCGCGCTGACTCGGTGCCGAACCTGGAGATCGAGACCGGCGAGATCGAGGGCGCGGGCCACGCCAGCGCCACCGGCCGGTTCGACGACGAGCAGCTGTTCTACCTGCGCTCGCGCGGCATCCCCGAGGACGAGGCCCGCCGCCTGGTCGTGCGCGGCTTCTTCCAGGAGCTGATCGACCGGATCTCCGTCCCCGAGCTGCGTGAGCGGCTCTCCGCAGCCATCGAGAACGAACTCGCCACCGCCGGCGTCTAAGACTGATAGGGAATCATTTTGTCCACTCTGGAAATCCGTGACCTGCACGTCAACGTCGTGCAGGCCGACGAGAACGCCGAGCCGATCCAGATCCTCAAGGGCGTCGACCTGACGATCAACTCGGGCGAGACCCACGCGATCATGGGCCCCAACGGCTCCGGCAAGTCCACGCTGAGCTACGCCATCGCCGGCCACCCGAAGTACGAGGTGACCAAGGGCTCCATCACCCTCGACGGCGAGGACGTCCTCGCGATGACCGTCGACGAGCGTGCCCGCGCCGGCCTGTTCCTGGCCATGCAGTACCCCGTCGAGGTGCCCGGCGTCTCCATGTCGAACTTCCTCCGCTCGGCCGCCACCGCGGTCCGCGGCGAGGCCCCCAAGCTGCGGCACTGGGTCAAGGAGGTCAAGGAGGCGATGGGCGAGCTGTCCATCGACGCGCAGTTCGGCGAGCGCTCGGTCAACGAGGGCTTCTCGGGCGGCGAGAAGAAGCGCCACGAGATCCTGCAGCTGGGCCTGCTCAAGCCGAAGTTCGCCATCCTCGACGAGACCGACTCCGGCCTGGACGTCGACGCCCTGCGCGTCGTCTCCGAGGGCGTGAACCGCTACGCCGAGCGCGAGCACGGCGGCGTCCTGCTCATCACGCACTACACCCGCATCCTGCGGTACATCCACCCCGAGTTCGTGCACGTCTTCGTGAACGGCCGGATCGTGGAGTCGGGCGGCTCCGAGCTGGCCGACGAGCTGGAGGAGAACGGCTACGTGAAGTTCACCGAGGCCGTCGGAGCATGACCGCCTCGGTGAAGTCCGCCCTGGACATCGACGCGATCCGCGCCGACTTCCCGATCCTGTCCCGCACGGTCCGCGACGAGAAGCCGCTGGTCTACCTGGATTCCGGTGCCACCTCGCAGCGGCCGCGCCCGGTGCTCGACGCCGAGTGGGAGTTCCTCACCACGCACAACGCCGCCGTGCACCGCGGCGCGCACCAGCTGGCGGAGGAGGCCACCGACGCCTACGAGGACGCGCGCGCCGCGATCGCGGAGTTCGTGCGGGTCTCGCCGGACGAGCTGGTGTTCACCAAGAACGCGACCGAGTCGCTGAACCTGGTGGCGTACACGCTCGGCGACGATCGCTCGGCCGCCGTCCTCGGTGGGCACCGCCTGCGCGAGGGCGACACCGTCGTCGTCTCCGAGCTGGAGCACCACGCGAACCTCGTGCCCTGGCAGGAGCTGTGCCGCCGCACCGGCGCCACGCTCAAGTGGTACGGCGTCACCGGCGAGGGCCGCATCGACCTGGACTCGCTGGAACTCGACGACTCGGTGAAGATCGTCGCGTTCACGCACGCCTCCAACGTGACCGGCGCGATCGCGCCGGTGCCGGAGCTCGTGGCGCGGGCCCGCGCGGTCGGCGCCCTCGTGGTGCTCGACGCGTGCCAGTCGGTGCCGCACAGCCCCGTCGACTTCGCGGACCTCGACGTGGACTTCGCGGCCTTCTCCGGCCACAAGATGTACGGCCCGTCCGGCGTCGGCGTGCTCTACGGCAAGCGCGAGCTGCTGGCGCAGCTGCCGCCCTTCATCACCGGCGGCTCGATGATCGAGACCGTCACCATGGAGGGCTCGACCTACGCCGCGCCGCCGCAGCGCTTCGAGGCGGGCGTGCCGATGACCTCGCAGGTCGTGGGCCTCGGTGCCGCCGTGAAGTACCTCGGAGGCCTCAGCATGGCCGACGTCGCCGCGCACGAGCACGCGCTCGTGGGCGCCGCGCTCGACCGACTCGACGCCATCGAGGGGCTGCGGATCGTCGGCCCGACCGAGAACCGGGACCGGGGGAGCGCCGTCTCCTTCGTGGTCGACGGCATCCACGCGCACGACCTCGGGCAGGTGCTCGACGACGAGGGCGTCGCCATCCGCGTCGGCCACCACTGCGCGTGGCCGCTGCACCGCCGGTTCGGCGTGGCCGCCACGGCCCGCGCCTCCTTCGGCGTCTACAACACGCCCGCCGAGGTGGACGTGCTCGCGGACGCGATCGTCAAGGCCCAGAAGTTCTTCGGGGTGATCTGATGCGCATGGAGCAGATGTACCAGGACGTGATCCTGGACCACTACAAGCACCCGCACGGCCGCGGGCTGCGCGAGCCCTTCGAGGCCGAGGTCCACCACGTCAACCCCACCTGCGGCGACGAGGTGACCCTGCGGGTGCACCTGTCCGACGACCACGAGACCGTGGTCGACGTCTCCTACGACGGACAGGGCTGCTCGATCTCGCAGGCCTCCACCTCGGTCCTCACCGACCAGGTGATCGGCGAGCCCGTCGGCGAGGCCCTGAAGATGCTGCAGTCCTACACGGAGATGCTGCAGTCCCGGGGCCAGGTCGAGGGCGACGAGGACCTCATCGGTGACGGCATCGCGTTCGCCGGCGTCGCGAAGTACCCCGCGCGCGTCAAGTGCGCACTGCTCGGCTGGATGGCGTTCAAGGACGCGCTGTCCCAGATCATCGACTCGGAGGAGAAGACGGCATGAGCGAGAACACTGCTGAGGCCGCCGGCACCGCGGCCGACCCGGCGCAGGCCGGCGACAACCCGCTGAACCTGCCTACCCTGTTCGACGTCGAGGAGGCCATGCGTGACGTGGTCGACCCCGAGCTGGGCATCAACGTGGTCGACCTGGGCCTCGTCTACGACCTGCGGGTCGACGACGACGCCGCGGTCACCATCGACATGACCCTGACCTCGGCGGCCTGCCCGCTGACCGACGTCATCGAGGACCAGACCCGCGCCGCGCTGGTCTCGTCCGGCCTCGCCACCGACGCCAAGATCAACTGGGTCTGGATGCCCCCGTGGGGCCCGGACAAGATCACCGACGACGGCCGCGAGCAGCTGCGCGCCCTGGGCTTCACCGTCTAGAGACCGCCGGCGATGCCGCTGCGCAACAGGATCGACCCGTGGGGCCGGATCGTCGCCGATCCGGCCCGCGGTGCTTTCCTGGGCAACCGCGGGATCCTGCACGACGAGACCGGCACCGTTGTCCGTGAGCACGCGAACGCCATGTGGATCGCGTGCCGGCTCGACGTCAACGGCCGGTACCGCTCGCCGCGGGAACCCGAGCCCCGCAAGTACACCCAGCTCTTCCTCTTCGACGAGGCCACCGCCTACGCCGCCGGCCACCGCCCGTGCGGCGAGTGCCGCAACGCCGACTACCGCGAGTTCAAGCGGCTCTGGGCCGTCGCGAACCCCGACGTCGAGAACACGCCGAAGGCGATGGACCGGGCGCTGCGCGCGGAACGCCGGGCCGGGAACGAGCCCGTCACCGCGACGCCGCCCGACGGTGCCGTGGTCACCGACGGCACGCACGCATACCTCCGGTGGCACGACGCCTGGCTGCGCTGGAGCTTCGAGGGCTACACCCCGGCCGAACCGCCGGGGGAGCTGCGCCTGCTCACCCCGCCGTCGATCGTCCGCATGCTGGCGATCGGCCTGCCCGTGACCGCGCACCCCTCTGCGGGCTGAGCGCGCGTCACACTGCCGCGAGCGCCAGCCGCGCGTGCGCGCGGACGTCGGCGTCGGAGTCCTCCAGCGCGGCGGTGAGTGCGGCGGCGACCGCCGGCACCTCCGGCCACGTTCGGAGCGTCACGACGGCCGCCTTGCGCACGTCCAGGTGCGGGTCGCCGAGGGCGGACTCGAGTGCGGCGACGGCACCGTCGGGCCCCAGCGCGACGGTGCCCCGCGCCGCCCCCTGCCGCACCTGCCACGCGCGATCGGCGAGGCCGGCACCGAGCAGGTCGAGGTCGGTCGCATCGCCGAGCACGCCCAGGGCCTCGAAAGCCGCTGCCCGGACCAGCGGGTCGTGGTCGGTGGCCAGGGCGCGCACCGCGTCGACACCGCCGCGACCCACGGTCGCCAGGCCCGCGGCCACGGCGATCCGCACCTCCCGGTTGGCGTCGTCGGTCGCGGGTGCCAGCGCGGCCCAATCGTCGTGGGAGACCAGCCCGCTCACGCCCACCACGCGCACGCGATGGTCGCCGTCGCCGAGCAGGGCGGCGAACTGCTCCGCCGTCCCGGCCTTGAGCGAGCGCAGGAGGTTGCCGACGGCCGCCCGCACCACGGCGTCCGCCGAGCCGAGGAACTCGGCGAGCCCGTCCGCCGACGGCAGCACCTCCACCAACTCGATCAGACCCGCGGCGGCCGCGCGCCGGACCGCGGCGT
Source organism: Tsukamurella sp. DT100 (assembly GCF_049844855.1). NCBI lineage: Bacteria > Bacillati > Actinomycetota > Actinomycetes > Mycobacteriales > Tsukamurellaceae > Tsukamurella > Tsukamurella sp. DT100. Next base: position 156,879 of record NZ_JBNCLV010000001.1, on the reverse strand, counting down.
CCGCGTCGCCGAGCGCAGCGACGAGGGGAGCGAGGAAGCCGTCGGGCGCGCCCTCGACGAGGAAGGACACCGCGCTGCGCCGCACCGTCGTGTCCGGATCGGACAGGAACGGAGAGAGTTCCGCGACGGAGGGGCCGTCCAACACGAGCAGCTCGCGCAGCCGTGGCGATACCCCGGGCACCGATGCCGGCCGTTCGGCCGCGGCGGGGATCGCGCCGATCGGCGCCACCGCCAGCGGCCCCAGCACCTCGACGGAGGCCGACGACCCCGGGATGTGGTCGAACTCGTCGACCGCCACGACGTACGGCGACACCGGGCGCGTCAGGAACTCCATCTCGCCGTCGGCGCCCAACCGCAGGTTCAGGTGCCGACCCCACCGCTCGTCGTCGCGCTCCGGCAGATCCGGGCGGTCGTGGTAGAGCCCCCACCGGGATTCGGTGCGCGCCAGCGACGCCTTCGCCGCCATCTCCGCGCAGTCGCGGATGAACGAGACCTCCACGCAGCGCATCAGCTCGTGTGGCGTCCGCGCCCCGAGGCCGTCCACCTCGCCGCGCATCCGCTCGAAGGTCTCGATCGCGATGGTCAGCTTCGGCGCGGTCTTCGGCGGCGCGATGTAGTCGTTCACGAAGCGGCGCAGCTTGTACTCGACCTGGGGCTGCGGCGGACCGTCGGGCCTGCGCGCCGGGCCGTAGATCAGCGCGTGCGCCCCCGCGATCTGTTCGTCCAGCCCGTCCGCGGCCGCCGGCAACAGCGACCGCGCATGCCGCACCGCGTCCGCACCCGCCAGCTCGCCGAAGACGAAGGCCCCGATCATGTAATTGTGCGGCACGCACGCCAGGTCGCCCGCCGCGTACAGGCCGGGCACGGTGGTGCGGGCGTTCTCGTCGACCCACACGCCGGATGCGGAATGCCCGCCGCACAGCCCGATCTCGGAGACGTGCATCTCGATGTCGTGCGTGCGGTAGTCGTGGCCGCGGTTCGCGTGGAAGGTGCCGCGCGTCGGGCGCTCGGTGGTGTGCAGGATCGACTCCAGCTCGCCGAGCGTCTCCTCCGGCAGATGCGAGACCTTGAGGTAGATCGGCCCACGAGCGGAATCGATCTCGGACTTCACCTCGGCGATCATCTGGCCGGACCAGTAATCCGAATCCACGAAGCGCTCGCCCTGGGCGTTCACCTGGTAGCCGCCGAACGGGTTCGCCACGTAGGCGCACGCGGGCCCGTTGTAGTCCTTGATCAGCGGGTTGATCTGGAAGCACTCGATGCCGCTGAGCTCGGCGCCCGCGTGATAGGCCATCGCGTAACCGTCGCCGGCGTTCGCCGGGTTCTCGTAGGTGCCGTAGAGATATCCCGACGCGGGCAGGCCCAGCCGGCCGCACGGCCCCGTCGCCAGCACCACGGCGCCGGCACGGATCTCGACGAATTCGCCCGTCCGCGTGTTGAAGGCGACCGCGCCCACGGCCCGCCGATCGGACCCGCTGCCGGTGGTCAGCACCCGCACCGGCATGACGCGGTTCTCGATCCGGATGCGCTCGCGCATCTTCTTCTGGCGGAGCACCCGGTACAGCGCCTTCTTCACGTCCTTGCCCTCGGGCATCGGCAGCACGTACGAGCCGGACCGGTGCACGCGACGCACGGCGTACTCGCCGTACTCGTCCTTCTCGAACTTCACGCCGTACCGCTCGAGGCGCTGGATCATCGCGAAACCACGGGTCGCCGTCTGGTAGACGGTGCTCTGGTTGACGATGCCGTCGTTGGCGCGGGTGATCTCGGCGACGTAGTCCTCGGGCGCGGCCTTGCCGGGGATGACGGCGTTGTTCACGCCGTCCATGCCCATCGCCAGCGCGCCGGAGTGCCGCACGTGCGACTTGTCGAGCAGCAGCACGTCGGCGCCGGCCTCGGCCGCGGTGAGCGCCGCCATCGTGCCGGCGGTCCCGCCGCCGATCACGAGCACGTCGCAGTCCAGGCGGGTGCGGTCGGCGATCTCGGGGATGTCCATGGAACTCCTGATGCTGGTCAGCGGTCGGTGAGGGCGTCGACGACGCCCGCGCGCAGGGCGGAGGCCGACGGTGCGCGGCGCACGTCGAAGGACGCGCGGACGGGTTCGCCGCGGCGGCCGAGGACGACGATGCGGTCGCCGAGCAGGATCGCCTCGTCCACGTCGTGGGTGACGAAGACTACGGTGGCGGGGTGGGCGTCGAGCGTGCGCAGCAGCAGCCGCTGCATGTCGCCGCGGGTCTGCGCGTCGAGCGCGCCGAAGGGCTCGTCCATGAGTACGGCGCGGGGCGCACCCGCGAGGCCGCGGGCGAGCTGGACCCGCTGCCGCATGCCGCCGGACAGCTCGCGGGGCAGGTGCTTCGCGTAGGCGGTCAGCCCGACCTCGGCGAGCCACCGCCGGGCCTCGTCGGCGCGACGGTGCCGGGCCACGCCCCGCAGCGCGAGCGCGAGCCGCACGTTGTTCTCGACGGTGCGCCAGGGCAGGAGGGCGTCCTCCTGGAAGACCATGGCGCGGTCGCGATCCGGGCCGGTCACGGGGGCACCGTCGGCGAGGACGACACCGGCGTCGGTGCGGAGCAGCCCGGCGAGCGCGCGCAGCACGGTCGACTTGCCGCAGCCCGACGGGCCCGTCAGAACCAGGCGTTCGCCGGGCTCGACGGTGAGGTCGAGCGCGCGCACGGCGGTCGCGCCGCGGTAGCCGAGGTCGACGGTGTCGAGTTTGAGTCGCAGCCCGTCGCGCTGCGCGGGCGGGCTGACCGCCGGGGCGCTCATCGGTCGCCCCGCGGCAGCCAGCGGGTGACCCGGCGGCCGGCCAGCTCGATGACGGCGGAGGTGAGGAAGCCGAGCACGCCGATCGTCAGCATGCCGACGAAGACCGCGGGGTAGTCGACGAGCGTGTACGACTGCCACGTGCGGTAGCCGACTCCGAGGCGCCCGGAGATCATCTCGGCGGAGACGAGGCAGATCCACGCGACGCCGACGCCCACCGACAGCCCGGAGAAGACGCCGGGCAGCGATCCGGGGAGCACGACGCGCCACAGCACGGCGAGGTCGCCGCCGCCCTGGGTGCGCACGGAGTCCTCCCACACGGTCGGGAGGGCGCGGACGGCGTGCCGCACGCTCACCGCGATGGGGAAGAACGCGGCCGTCGCGGTGATCGCGACCATGCCCGCCTCGGACGACGGGAGCAGCAGGATCATCACCGGGACCAGCGCGATCGCGGGGATGGGCCGGACGAGCTCGATGAGGGTGCCGAAGGTCAGCTCGGCGGCGCGGGAGCGGCCGAGCGCGACGCCCGCGGCGATCCCGAGCGCCGCGGCGACCGCGAAGCCGGTGCCGATCCGGATCAGGGACTGCGCGAGGTCCAGCCAGTACTCGCCGGTGCGGACCGACTGCGCGAACCGCTCGGCGACGGCGCTCGCCGACGGGAGCGTGTCGAACCGGATCCAGCCGAGCGCGACGTGCTGCGTGGTGAGCAGTTGCCAGACGCCGATCGCCGCGGCGACGACGGCCACCCGCACCGGCCAGGCCGGGAGCACGGCGCGGCGGGCGGGAGCGGCGGCCGGTCGCCGGAGCGCCGCGGCGGGGAGCGAGTCGAGGGCGGTCACCGTCGGGCCTCCTCGAGGAGGGCGCGGTACTCGACGGGGACTGCGCCGGGGTGCTCCGCGCGGTAGCGGTCACGGGCGTCGGGGCCGGCGAAGGGCACGAGCGTCGCGCCGTCGCGCAGCCACAGTGATTGGTCGGCGTACCAGCGGGTTCCGGTGAGCGCGTCGGAGACGTAGGCGGCGCGGACCTTCCGGTCGGTCGTGGCGAGCGTGCGGATCAGTGCGGTCGCGTCGGGGACGGTCTCGGTGGCGTCGGCGCCGTCGAACCAGATCTCCGCGGTGGGCTTCGGCGCGGGAGTGCCTGCGTCGTACTGGAATCCGCCGCGCGCCGCCTGCGCGTCGGCGAGGGGCTTCGGGTCGACGAACCGGTCGACGTCGAGCGGTGTGCCGAATTGGCCGATCGACTGCAGGTACCCGATGTCGCCCTTGAGCGCTCCGAGGAGTGGGGCGGCGAGCGTCGGGTTGGGGTCGGTGCCGCCCGGGCCGTTGTACTGGTAGACGACCTCGGCCGGGAGGCCGCTGGCCTGCGCGACGTCCTGCGCGGCCTGCAGGGGGTGCTCCCGCTGGAAGTCGGTGGCGTCGAGCTGCGCCTCGAGGAAGGCGCGCACCACGTCCGGGTGCGACGCCGCGTACTTCTTGTTGGCGACGACCCCGTGCAGCGTGGGCGTGTTCAGCTCGCCGCCGTCGTAGAGGAGGCGGGCCTTGCCCTGGCGAACGAGGAGTCCGGGCCAGGCGACGAACTGCGCCAGCGCCTGGACCTGGCCGGATTCGAGCGCGCTCGCCCCGACCTGCGGCTGCTGGTTCACGACGGTGACGTCGCCGGCGGCGATGCCCGCGCGGCTCAGCGCGGCGACGAGGGTGCCGTGCCCGGCGGAGCCGACCGACGCGGAGACCTGCTTGCCCCGCAGGTCCGCGAGCGAGCGCAGCGGCGAGCCGGGGGAGACCACCACCGAGTTGAGGGCGCCCCGCGCGCTCGACCCGGTCACCGAGAGCATCGCGGTCTCGGTGTCGGGGCTCGACTGCGCGCGGGATCCGTTGATCAGCAGCGGGTAGTCGCCCATGGAGCCGATCTGGATCTTGCCGGCGAGCATGCCGCTCGTGATCGGGGCGCCGGTGTCGAAGTCCTGCCAGTCGACGCGGAACTTGCCGATCCCGGCGAGGCGCTTCTCGAGGAAGCCCTTGGCGCGCAGCAGGGTTCCCGCGGTCACGGTGTTGATGGTCTTGGACTGGTAGCCCACCACGAGGGTCTGGGTGGACTCGTCGGCCGCGGGCTCGAGGGAGCAGGACGCGAGGGCGGCGGTGGCGGCGACGACGGCGATCGCGCGCAGGGTGGATGTCATGGCTGGGTTCTCCGGGCTGGGACGGGCTATCGCAGGAGGTAGGGCATGTTGACGGTGACGGCGCCGGTCGGGCAGCGCGCGGCGCAGGGCCCGCAGTACCAGCACTCGTCGACGTACATGTGGGCGCGGTTGGTGCTCGGGTCGAGGGCCAGCGAGTCGAGGGGGCAGGCCTCGATGCAGATGTTGCAGCCCTCGATGCAGAGGGAGGCGTCGATGGTGACGGGGACGTCGACGCGCTGTTCGACCTGTGCCATGGGGGTGTTCCTCCGTGTCGGTGCGGTCAGTCGCGGTGCAGGGTGCCGCGCAGGGTGATCCGGTCGGATCGGATGCGGATGTACTCGAGGTCGACGGGGCGTCCGCCCTCGAGGTGGGTGAGGCGCTCGTAGAGCAGGAGCGGCGAGCCGGTGGCGATCTCGAGGTTCGCGGCGGTGTGCGGATCGGCCGCCGCGGCGGTCAGGCAGTAGTCGCTGGTGCCCAGGCGACGGCCCGTGACCGCTTCGATCAGGGGGAAGACGTCCTCGTTCTCCAGGTCCTGTTCCAGCAGCAGGTCGCCGATGTCGGCGACGAGGTACGTCAGGTCGAGGCTCACGGGCTCGTCGTTGAGGAACCGCAGCCGCTCGAGGTACACCGCCTCGTCGCCCGCGGGGATCCCCAGCTTCTCCGCCACGATCGGTGGCGGGACCAGCCGCGTCGCCGCGCGCACCCGGTTGCGGATCTCGCCGTGCAGCGAGAGGGTCTCGCGGAGCCCGCGCAGGCTGTCGAGCCCGTGGTCGACGGTGCGGGCGATCACCTCGGTGCCCACTCGGGGGCCCCGCCGGATCCAGCCCTCGGAGCGCAGGATCGCCAGGGCCTCGCGCACGGTGCCCCGGGAGACGGAGAACTGGTCGCCGAGGTCGTCCTCGCCGGGCAGGGTCCCGCGGTAGGTGCCGTCGTGGATCGCCTGGCGCAGGACGTCGGCGACGATGCGCGCGGAATCGGCGCGGATCGGTCGTTCGGTCGCTGGCATGCGGCAACGATAGGAACAGGTCGGGCCGTGTCGGCCGTCCTCAGGTGTGTGCCCCGGCGAAGGACCGGGGCGGGCGTCGCATTCCGCCGGTCGGGTCGCGCGCGCGGGCCTCCTCACCTGCTGTTTCGTCCTCGCGGGTGGCTAATGCGCGACCCGCGCGGGAGCCTCGCGGATTTGAATCTTGCTGATCGACTGGTTTCGTGCCCGGCCCGTCGCGGGTCTGCGAGCGCGGTTCACAGGTCCTTGGCGAACCAGTGGTGCGCGTACGGGTTGTCGTTGTACCGCTCGACCTCGCGGTATCCGAGCTTGCGGTACAGCGCGATCGCCTCGGTGAGGTTGCCGTTGGTGTCCAGCCGCACGGTCCGCACGCCGGCCTCGCGGGCCCGGTCCTCCAGGTCGGCCATGATCCGCCGGCCGAGTCCGAGGCCGCGCACCGACGGTGCCGCCCACACGCGCTTGACCTCGGCGAAGCCGCCGTCCTGGAAGGCGAGGGCCCCGCAGCCGACGGTCTCCTCGCGCAGCGTCGCCACCAGCAGCAGACCCGCGGGCGGCGTGATCGCCGCGTCCCGGACCGCGCCGCCGACGCCCGGATCGAAGCCGTCCTGCAGCCGCTCGCCGAGCTCGGCGTAGTACGCCCGGGCCGCGAAGCGCGCCGCCGCCGACATCGCGTCCGCCTCGTCGACCCGCACCAGCGAGGCGACCAGCAGCCGCTCCACCTCGGCCATCGCCGCGACGAGCCGCCCCCGCTGGCCGGCCGAGAGCGGATCGAGCAGCGCGTGCGCGGCGTCCTCGGATCGGGACTCGAGCTCGGCGTACTCCGCCGCGCCCGCGGGGGTGACCCGCGCGGTCCGGACGCGGCCGTCACCGTCGTCCTGCCCGACGGTGACCAGCCCGTCCGACTCGAGCGCGCGCAGGAGACGGCTGAGGTAGCCGGAGTCGAGGTCGAGGCGGGTGCGCAGGTCCCGGATGTCGACGCCGCCGTCGGCACGGCCGATCTCCCAGAGGAGCCGTGCCTGCCCCAGCGGGCGGTCCCGCGCGAGGTACTGGTCCTGCAGCACGCCGAGCCGCTGCGTGACCGCCCGGTTGAACCGTCGTACCTGCGCCACGTCCTCCGTCATATCTCTGACTCTAGTCAGAGATATGACGGGGCGGCAACGGCCCGGCCGGAACTGCGTACCGTGGTCGGCGTGCGCTATCGACCCCTCGGAACCAGCGGCCTCATCGTCTCGACGCTCGGCGTGGGCTGCAACGCCTTCGGCCGCCGCATCGACCAGCGCGCCACCGACGAGGTGGTGAGCGCGGCCATCGACGCCGGCATCACGCTGTTCGACACCGCCGACAGCTACGGCTCCGGCGCCAGCGAGGAACTGCTCGGGCGGGCCCTCGGATCGCGCCGCGACCAGGTGGTCGTCGCGACCAAGTTCGGCATGGACACCCAGGGCCTCTACGGCGAGGACCACGGCGTCCGCGCGAGCCGCAACTACATCCACAAGGCGGTCGAGGGCAGCCTGCGGCGCCTCGGCACCGACTACATCGACCTCTACCAGCTGCACACGCCCGACCGGGTCACGCCGCTCGAGGAGACCCTCGAGACGCTCTCCGGCCTGGTGGCGTCCGGCAAGGTCCGCTACATCGGCTGCTCGAACTTCACGGCCTGGGAGGTCGTGGGCGCCGACTGGCTGGCCGAGACCCTGGGGACGCCCCACTTCATCACCGCCCAGAACGAGTACTCGCTCTACAACCGCAGCGCCGAGACGGAGCTCGTGCCCGCGCTCGACAGCCTGGGCATGAGCCTGCTGCCCTACTTCCCCCTGGCCTACGGCCTGCTCACCGGCAAGTACAAGCGCGACCAGGCCGCCCCCGCGGGAACGCGTCTCGCCCAGGAGACGCACCGGCTCGAGGGCGCCGACTTCGACATCATCGAGGGCCTCCAGGCGTTCGCGGACGACCGCGGCGTCTCGCTGCTCGACGTCGCGATCGGCGGCCTCGCGGCGCAGCCCGCCGTCGGATCCGTGATCTCCGGAGTCAGCCGCGCCGAGCAGATCGCCGCGAACGTCGCGGCCTCCGAGTGGGAACCGACGATCGAGGATCTCGCCGCGATCGACGAGATCGTCGCCGCCCGCCCCACCGGCTACACCACCTTCGCGTTCTGACCCCTCGTCGTCGGGCCCGCACGTAGCCTGACGGCATGTTCGTCAATCTGGGTGTACGCGACTTCCTGAACCGGGCCGAGATCGTCTATCCCGACCGCATCGGCATGGTCGACGAGCCGGACCAGCCGGCACCGTCGTGGGGCGAGAAGACCTACGCCGAGATGGCGGCCCTGGCCCGCGGGCAGGCCGCGCGCCTCGATGAGCTGGGCATCCCCGTGGGCGGCCGCGTCGCGATCGTCTCCCAGAACGCCGCGCGGCTGCTGACCTCGTTCTTCGGCGTCTCCGGGTGGGGCCGGATCCTCGTCCCGGTGAACTTCCGGCTCGCGCCCGCGGAGGTCGAGTACATCGTGGAGGACTCGGGCGCCGACGTGCTGTTGCTCGATCCCGAGGTCGAGCACCTCGCCGAGACCGTCACGGCGAAGCACGTCTTCGTCCTCGGCCGCGACGACGAGCGGATCTTCGGCCCGGCGGGTGCACCGTCGGAGCCGAAGCCGTGGGCCGGCGACGAGACCGCCACCGCCACCATCAATTACACCTCCGGTACCACCGCCCGGCCCAAGGGCGTGCAGCTCACGCACCGCAACCTGTGGCTCAACGCCACGGTCTTCGGGCTGCACGTCGCCCTCACGGACAACGACGTGCTGCTGCACACCCTGCCGATGTTCCACGCCAACGGCTGGGGCATGCCGTTCGCCGCCACGGGGGTCGGGATCAAGCACGTCGTCCTCCGCAAGGTCGACGGTGCCGAGATCCTCCGCCGCGTCCGCGACCAGGGCGTCACGATCATGTGCGCCGCGCCCGCCGTGGTGACCGCGGCGCTGGACGCCGCCGCCGAGTGGGACGGCCCGATCCCGGGCGCGGGCACCGTCCGCGTCATCTGCGCGGGCGCGCCGCCGCCCACGCGCGTGATCCACCGGGTGCGCTTCGAGCTGGGCTGGGAGTTCATCCAGATCTACGGCCTCACGGAGACGTCGCCGCTGATCACGGTGAACCGCGAGCGCGCCGAGTGGGCGGGCGACGACCCGATGGAGGTCGCCCGCCGGCTCGGGCGCGCCGGCGCACCCGCCCTCGGCGTGGAGTTGCGGATCGACGAGGACGGCGAGATCCTCACCCGGACCAACCACGCGCTCACGGCGTACTGGAACAAGCCCGTCGAGACCGCCGCGGCGCTCGAGGGCGACTGGTTCCACACCGGGGACCGGGGGACCTTCGAGGGCGGCTACCTCACCATCGCCGACCGGAAGAAGGACGTGATCATCTCCGGTGGCGAGAACGTCACGTCGATCGAGGTCGAGGACGCGCTGGCCCTGCACCCCGCGGTGCGCGAGGTCGCGGTGATCGGCATCCCCGACGAGAAGTGGGGCGAGTTGGTCACGGCGATCGTCGTGGCCGACGGGGTGACCGCGGAGGAACTCATCGCGCACACCCGCGAGCACCTCGCCGGCTACAAGTGTCCCAAGCGGATCGACTTCGTCGAGTCCCTCCCGCGGACCGCCACCGGCAAGATCCAGAAGTTCGTGCTCCGCGCCCCGTTCTGGGACGCGTTGGAGCGCAAGGTGAACTGACTCAGGCGTGCCAGGCGGTCGCGCCGACGTTGTCGATCATCCGCTGTAGGGTGCGGATCGTGGTGATGAACTCCTCGTCGGTGACGCCCTCACGGATCGCGGCGAGGGTGGCGTGGACGTCGGGCCAGGTCTCCGCGCGCCGCCGCTCGCCGGCCGGGCTGACGGTGAGCGCGCCGTCCGCCTCGTCGAGCAGCCCCGTCGCGACCAGGCACGCCACGTCGGGGCGCAGTGCGTCGCCGGTGTCGACGAAGCCGCGGTGGAACTCGACCACCTCGTCGAGCGGCACCCCGTCGGGGCGGACCGCGATGTAGTTGAGGGCCCACCACTGCGGCTGCGTCAGCCCGTGGCCCTCCAGCGTCGCGCGGATACGGGTCACTACCGCGCGGCTCGCCGTGCCGGCCCAGTACCCGATCGGCTGCGTGAGGATGCGGGCGTCCGTGTAGCTCTCCATGCCCCGAGGCTATTTCCTCGACGATGGTTGAGGTCAAGGCCTTCCCGGGGGTTCGCGCTCCGTCGGGCGGCGCGAGGTGCGAGGATGGACCCCAATATGTAGAACACGTTCTATTGATGGAGGTTGCGGTGTTCGAGTGGTCCGACGAAGACCTGATGGTGCGGGACGCCCTGCGGGCGTTCATCGACAAGGAGGTGCGCCCGCACGTCGACGAGCTGGAGACCGGCGCGCTGCCGCCGTACGACATCACCCGCAAAATGCTCCAGACCTTCGGCATCGACCAGGTCAACCGCGAGAACCTCGAGGCCGAGCTGGCCGCCGAGGAGGCGGGGGAGAAGTCCAAGGCCGGCGGCTCCAGCACGCTCAGCTCGTCGATGTTCCTCATCCTCAACGTCGAGATGGCGGGCGTCAGCCTCGGCCTCATCGGCTCGATGGGCGTCTCCATGGGGCTGACGGTGTCCACCATCAAGTCCCGCGGCACGCTCGCGCAGAAGAAGCGCTGGCTGCCCGAGTTGGTCACCATGGAGAAGGTCGGCGCGTGGGCGATCACCGAGCCCGACAGCGGCTCCGACGCCCTCGGCGGCATGAAGACGACGGTGCGCCGCGACGGCTCCGGCGGGTACATCCTCAAGGGGCAGAAGACCTTCATCACCAACGGCCCGCACGCCGACACCATCGTCGTCTTCGCCAAGCTCGACGAGGGCGACGGCACGCCGATCCGCGACCGCAAGGTGCTCACGTTCGTGCTGGACACGGGCATGGAGGGGCTCACGCAGGGCAAGGCGTTCAAGAAGATGGGCATGATGAGCTCGCCCACCGGCGAGCTGTTCTTCGACGACGTGCGCCTCGGCCCCGACCGGCTGCTCGGCGAGACGGAGGAGACGCCGGGCGGCGGCGGGGCGTCCGCGAAGGCGGGCTTCACCGCCGAGCGCATCGGCATCGCGGCGCTGAGCCTGGGCATCATCAACGAGGCGCAGCGCCTGTCGATCGACTACGCGCGCTCGCGCACCCTGTGGGGCCAGGAGATCGGGAAGTTCCAGCTCATCCAGCTCAAGCTGGCGGAGATGGAGATCGCGCGGATCAACGTGCAGAACATGCTGTTCACCGCCATCGAGGCCTCGCGCGCCGGCAAGCCGCCGACGCTGGCGCAGGCCTCGGCCATGAAGCTGTACAGCTCGCGCGCCGCGACCGAGGTGGCGATGGAGGCCGTGCAGCTCTTCGGCGGCAACGGCTACATGGCGGAGTACCGGGTGGAGCAGCTCGCGCGCGACGCGAAGTCGCTGATGATCTACGCCGGCAGCAACGAGATCCAGGTGACGCACGTGGCGAAGGGGCTGTTGCGCGGCGAATGACGGTTAGCGTGACCGATACGCGGTCTTAACGCGACAAGCGTTGCCCCGCTCGGTGGTTCGGTTCGATACTCGGTGGATCACGCTTCACCGATCCGCCGAGAAGGAACCGCACCATGTACGCATTCGCCCGTCGTCTGCACGCCCGTTGGACGATGACGCCGCAGGAGCGCCACAACCTCCGGCTGGCGAGCACGCCGCTCGCCGTCGTCTCCGCGTCCCTCGGCTGCCATCCCCGCCACCGCTGATCTTGGCCGCGCGGCCCCGACACGACGAAACCGGCCTGCACTCGCTGAGCGAGTGCAGGCCGGTTTCGTGATTCAGAGCGTGATCTTCGGCGATCAGGGGATGGTGATGACCTGGCCCACGTTGATCAGGTCCGGGTTCGCGATGCCGTTGAGCTGCGCGATCTCGGTGTAGCGGTTGCCGTCGCCCAGGTACTGCTCGGCGATGGCCCACAGGGTGTCGCCGGAGGCGACGGTGTGGGTGCGCGGCGCGGGAGCGGCTGGCGCCTCGGCGGCGACGGGCTCGGGCTCCGGAGCGGCCTGACGAGCCGGGGCGGGCTGGTCGGTGGCGGTGTTGGAGGCCCACTTGTCGGCGTCGCCGGCGTAGACCACGAGGTTGCGGTCGTCCTGCAGGACGATGCGGTCGGCGCCCGAGCCCTCGGTGTTGGTCGACCAGACGCCCTCACCGGCGCCGTTGTACAGCACGAAGTTGCCGTCGGTCTGGAAGTTGGCCCGCTCGACGCCCTTGCCGTCGGTCGCGCTGGCCCACACCACGGTGCCGGTGCCCTCGGTGAGCACGAGGTTGCCATCGCTCTGCAGGGTCAGCGTGTAGCCGCCGTTGGCGGAGTCCAGGGTCTCCCCGAGGCCGAGCTGGTTTCCTGCGCGAAGCACGTCGGTCATGTGTATCCCCTTAGTAGATGTACTCGGTGTACATGCGGCGCGCGGGTGCGCGCCCGAGTAGACAATAGCGATCCCATCCGACATTTTGGCGAATGGGAATCATGGAGTCGGCAAAATCGTTGGAGGGGGTATGGCGACAGTTGAATTGACCGCAGACAAGTTCGATCAGACCGTGACCGGCAACGATATCGTGCTGGTCGACTTCTGGGCCTCCTGGTGCGGGCCCTGCCGCGCGTTCGCGCCGACCTTTGAGAAGGCATCGGAGACCCATCCCGATGTGGTTTTCGCGAAGGTGGACACCGAGGCCGAGCAGAGCCTGGCGGCTGCCGCGAACATCCGGTCGATCCCCACCCTCATGGTCTTCAAGAAGGGCAACCTCGTCTACAACGAGGCCGGTGCGCTCCCGCCCGCCGCGCTCGAGGACCTCATCGGCCAGGCCAAGGCGCTCGACATCGAGCAGGCCGAGGTCAACGCCGCAGGCGAGAAGCCCGCGGAGTAACCACAGGAGCAACCCCCCGCGCCAAGCGCCGGCGCAGCCCCCACGGCGCCGCCGCGAACGCCGCAGCCATCGCTGCGGCGTTCGTCGTCGCCGGGGAGCGCGGCGAGAGGAACGCCCGCACCCGCCGGTCCGGGAGCCCGAAGAAGACCTCGAAGAAGTCGCGCTGCTCCGCCGGGGACATCCCCAGCAGCGCGCGCAGCGCGGCCGCCCGCAGGCGGTGCGCGGCCACCGCGTCCGTGGTCACCGGATTCCGGCCGGTGCTCAGCGCCGAGACGGCGTCATCGGCGAACGCCAGCGACCCCGCCACCGAGTACCCCGTTGCGGGGTGCAGCGTCGTCCCGCGCACGCCCGCCCCGCACCAGCCGCGCCCGCGCCGCGGCCCGGCGTGCAGCAGCGGGAAGTCCACCCGCTCGTGCAGCTCGCCCGCGGTGACGCCGCGCTCCGCCAGCCGCGCCCGCAGCCGTTCCTCCAACTCGTCGACGGTGACCGCCGGCGCGCCCGCGAGGCAGGTCTCCTCCAGCAGCACCGCATCGGTCGACACCCGGACCGCGTAGAGGAACGACGCAGGTGCGTCGTTGGGCACGCCGGGCGCCGGACGCCAGTCCATCCACAGCTCCTCGTGCGCGCCCGCCGGGACCAATACTCCCGCCGCGGTCTGCCGGGGCACGTCCGCGGAGGTCGACGGTGCCGGCCCCCGCGCGTCGATCACGAACGCCGCGCCGTGCCCGTCGCGGCCCGCGCGCTCGGCGCGGACGTCCACCCCGTCCAGCGGCAGCGCGCCCTGCAGCGCGTCCACGTCGAGCATCGCGTACTCGCGCCGCAGGTCGTGCCGGGTCCGCGCGATCACCTGCGGCGACGACACCGCCGCGACCACGTCGGTGGGGAGCCAGGACGGCAGCTCGTCGGCCCACAGCCCGAAGGTGCGCCGCCAGCGCGCGTCCGGCGCGGGATCGAAGGCCCGCACTCGGAAGCCCGCCGCCGCGGCGCGATGCGCGACCGCGCGCCCCGCCGGCCCGAGGCCCAGCACCACCAGGTCGGGCGCGCTCACAGCGCCGTCCCGAGCAGCGCGAGCTGCGTGCGGTTCGCGCAGTCCAGGCGCGTCATCAGCGCGGAGACGTAGCCCTTCACCGTGGACTCGGCGAGGAACAGGCGCGCCGCGATCTCCGCGTTCGAGGCGCCCGTCGCCAGCTCGCGCAGCACGTCGCGGTCCCGCTCGCCGAGCGCGTCGATGCGCGGGTCGCGGCGCGGCCGGTCGCCGGCGAGGCGCACGAGGCGCGCCAGGGCGTCGGGGGAGAGCAGCGAGCCGCCCGCCGCCGCGGTGCGCACCGCCGACGCCAGCAGCGCCGGCTCGGCGGTCTTCACCACGAAGCCCGCCGCGCCCGCGGCCAGACCGTCGACCAACACCGCGTCGGTGTCGAGGGTGGTGATGAGCACGACCGCGACCGGCGGATCGAGGTCCCGCAGCGCCCGGGTCGCGACGATCCCGTCGACGCCGGGCATCCGCACGTCGAGCAGCGCGACCTGCGGCGCGTGGGCGATGCCCGCCTCCACCGCGGCGGCGCCGTCGGCCGCGGTCGCGACCACGTCGAGGTCCGGCTCCGCGGACAGCGTCGAGCGCAGGTACTCCCGCACGAGCGGATCGTCGTCGGCCACCAGGACGCGCACCGTCGTCACCGGGCGGCCGCCGGGAAATCGGCCTGCAGGGTCCAGCCGCCGTCGGGCGAGGGGCCGTGCCGGAGCGTGCCGCCGACGAGCGCGGTGCGGGCCGCGAGGCCCCGCAGTCCCGTGCCGCTCCCGGTCGCGGCGAGCGCGGGATCGGGGGCGGCCGACGGATTGTGCACGCGGACACCGCGGTCCGTGACCTCCACCTCGACCGGGGCGCCGGCCGCGTGCTTGCGCGCGTTCGCCAGGCCCTCCTCGAGGACGCGGGCCAGGCAGTCGGCGCTCGCGCGGGGGAGCGGCGCGGCGACGCTCCCGCTCAGGTCGACGCGCTGGCCCGTGTCCCGGGCCCGGTCCACCGCGTCCGTGATGGTGCCGTCGAGATCCGCCGGGGCGACGACCCCGCCGACCGCCAGCGGGGCGGGCGGGGCGTCGGCGGTCTGCAGCCCGACCACCACCCGGCGCAGGTCGGCGAGCGCGGCCTGCGCGTCCTCCTCGATCCCCGGCTGCCCCGTCGCGCGCGCCGCGAGCACGATCCGGGTCAGCCGCGCCGTCGCGAGGTCGTGCAGCTGGGCCGCCAGCGCGAGCCGCTCGTCGGCGCGGGCCTGCCGCGCGGCGAGGGCCCGCCGCTCCCGCTGGGCGTCGCGCAGCCGCAGCCCCAGCCCGAAGGTCGTGCCGCCGAACACCGGGGCCAGCGAGCCGAGCGCGCCCCACACGGAGTGCGAGGACGCCGCCACCGCGGCCGCGAAGACCACGAACGGGGCGAAGGCGATCACCGCCTCGCGGCGGCTCCGGGCCGTCTGCGCCGCCGCCGAGGCGACGAGGGAGGCCGCCACCGCGACCCAGATCGCCGCACCCGAGGCGGTCGCCTCGGCCCACGGGCCGAGCACGAGGTAGCAGCAGGCGGCCGCGACGACGGGCGCCGCGAGCACGGGGCGCAGCAGCCCGACCGCCGCGGACGCCGCGAGCATCGCGGCCGCGCCCAGCCACAGGCCGGCGCCCCGCAGTGCGGGGAACAGCGCCATCACCAGCGCGACGGTCCCGGCCGCCGACACCACGAGCAGCGCCGCGTGGGCGGCGCGCGTGCGGACGTCGGGTGCGAGGGGCATGCAGCCATCGTAGGGAGGGGCCCGACGGTGCCGGTACCTCCTTTCGTCGGTCGACGGGCCGCCGAACGGCGCTACCGGCGTCGCGCCCGATCGGCGACGGTCGAAGGCATGACATCGCAGGTCATCACCCCCGACACCGCTCCGACCGCCGGACCGCGCGGCGCGCTCCCGCCGATCGCGCGGCTGCCGCTCGCCCTCGTGGGCGCCGTCGTGCTCGCCGTCATGCTGCTCGGCAGCCGCAACTACGGCTACTTCTTCGACGAGGCCTACTTCGTCGTCGCCGGGCGCGACCATCCCGCCGCCGGGTACTTCGACCAGCCGCCGCTCGTGCCCCTCCTCGCCGCCGGCCTCGATCACCTCGCGCACGGGAACCTCGTCGTGCTGCGCCTGCCCGCGACGCTCGCGGTCGTGGCGATCACGCTGCTCGCCGGGCTCCTCGCCCGCGAGCTCGGCGGCCGCGCCGGCGCGCAGGCCTTCGCTGCGGCGGCGGTCGCGATGTCGCTGGTCAGCTCCGTCGGACATTGGCTCGCGACCTACTCGCTCGACCCGCTGTGGTGGACGATCCTCGTGTACCTGCTGGTCCGCTGGGTGCGCACCCGCGACGACCGCCTGCTGCTCCTCGCGGGCGCCGTCACGGCGCTCTCCCTGCTCACGAAGTTCCTCGTTCCCGCGCTGTGGATCGCGGTGGCGCTCGCCGCCCTGGCCTGCGGGCCCCGTCGGCTGCTCACCCGGCCCGCGCTCTGGGCGGGCGGCGCCCTCGCGGTGGTCGCGATCGCCCCGACGCTGTGGTGGCAGGCCGGGCACGACTGGGCGTACACCCGGATGGGGGCCGTCGTGCGGGCGGAGTGGCCGGGCGGCGCCGGGTTCGCGCTCGTCGGGCTGTTCGGAGCGGGCCTGCTCATCGGGCTGCCGCTGCTGCTCGCCGGCGTCGTCGCGCTGCTGCGCTCGCGCGACCTGCGCCCGTACCGCTTCCTCGGCGTCGCCCTGGTGTTGGTCGTGGTCGCGATCGTGCTGACGCACGGCCGTTCGTACTACCTGGCCTCGGTCTACGCGCTGCCGATGGCCGCGGGCGCCGTCGTCGCCGAGCGATGGCTGGCACGGCGTGGGCGCCGGACCGGCGGCGTGCTCCGCGCGATCGCGGTCCTCGCGCTCCTCGGCTCCACCGCCAGCTGGATCGCGGCGTCGCCGGTGTGGTCGTCGGCCGTCGCGGAGCGGATCGGCACGCCCCCGCTGCGAGCGCCCGCGACGATGCTCGTCGAGGGGGACACGATGCTCCGCGGCCTGTCCGACACCGTCGTCGCCGCGTACCGGACGCTGCCGCCCGCGGAGCGCGACGGCACCGTCATCGTGGCCGAGAGCTACCCCTTCGCCGCGGCCGTCGACTTCTTCGGCCGCGACGAGGGTCTTCCCCGCGCGTACAGCGGGCACCGGGCGTACTACTACTTCGGCAGCCCGCCCGAGGACGCCCGCGCGGTGCTCTGGATCGGCGACCCGTCGCCCGTGCTCGACGGGGCCTTCGCGCACCGTCGGGCCGTGCCGGCCCCCGGCGAGACGGGGGATCCCGTGGTGCAGCTCTACACCGGACGGACCGTCGCCTGGCCCGAGCTGTGGGAGCAGCTGCGCTCGCAGTGACGGCCCGCGCGAGCGGTCAGTAGGGTGACGGGCGTGATCCTCGCGAGCATCCCGAGTCCCCCGCAGGGCGTCTGGCACCTCGGGCCCGTCCCGATCCGCGCCTACGCGCTGTGCATCATCATCGGCATCGTCGTCGCCTGCTGGTGGGGCGACCGCCGCTGGGTGGCCCGCGGCGGTAAGCCCGGCCAGGTCCTCGACGTGGCGGTCTGGGCCGTCCCGTTCGGCCTCATCGGCGGCCGGCTCTACCACGTGCTGACCGACTTCAGCACCTACTTCGGCCCGAACGGCCGCGGCCTCGGCGCCGTGTTCCGTATCTGGGACGGCGGCCTCGGCATCTGGGGCGCCGTCGCCCTCGGCGGCGTCGGCGCCGCCATCGGCTGCCGGCAGATGGGCATCAAGCTCGGCCCGTTCGCCGACGCGATCGCACCCGCGATCATCGTGGCGCAGGCCATCGGCCGGCTCGGCAACTGGTTCAACCAGGAGCTCTACGGCGGCCCCACCACGCTGCCCTGGGGCCTGGAGATCTACGAGCGCGCGAACGACGTGGGCCAGCGCGGCCCCGACGTGCTCGACGGGCACAGCACCGGCGTCGTCCTGGCGGTCGTGCAGCCCACGTTCCTCTACGAGCTCATCTGGAACCTGCTGGTCGCGGCCTTCCTCGTGATCGTCGACCGCCGCTTCCGCATCGGCCACGGCCGCCTCTTCGCGCTGTACGTCGCGGGCTACTGCCTCGGCCGGTTCTTCATCGAGCTGATGCGCGACGACCACGCCACCCTGATCTTCGGTGTCCGGATCAACGTCTTCACCGCGGCGCTCGTCTTCGCCGGCGCCATCGCCTACTTCCTCCTCGCCCCGAAGGGGCGCGAGGAGTCGGTGTTCGTCGACGACCCGGCGGCGGCACCGTCGGAAACCGCCCCCGAGCAGGACGGACCGGCGAAGGACGACGCGCCCGTCGCCCTCGGGAAGGCCGACGAGGAGGCCGAAGCGGAGGCTGATGTTCGCCAGATGGATACCGGCGGGTTAGCGGGAGACTCCACAGAGCGGAATAAGGAGGACTAACGTGGACGCCGTGACTCGTCGAACCAAGATCGTCTGCACCCTGGGCCCCGCTGTCGGAACCGATGAGAAGGTTCTTGCTCTCGTCGAGGAGGGCATGGACGTTGCGCGCCTGAATTTCAGCCATGGCGAGCACGCCGATCACGGCGTGAACTACAACCGGGTCCGTGCCGCCTCGGATAAGACCGGCCGTGCGGTCGGGATCCTCGCGGATCTGCAGGGCCCGAAGATCCGGCTGGGCCGGTTCGCCGGCGACGGCCGCACCGTGTGGGAGACGGGTGAGACGGTGCGGATCACCGTCGAGGATGTGGTCGGCACCCATGATCGGGTCTCCACCACCTACAAGGAGTTGGCGCAGGACGCCCGCCCGGGCGACCGGCTGCTGGTCGATGACGGCAAGGTCGGCCTGAAGGTCACCTCGGTCGACGGCAACGACGTGGTGTGTGAGGTCACCGAGGGCGGCCCGGTCTCGAACAACAAGGGTGTCTCGCTGCCGGGGATGAACGTCTCGGTTCCGGCGCTGTCGGAGAAGGACATCGAGGATCTGGAGTTCGCGCTCGAGCTGGGGGTGGATTTCATCGCCTTGTCGTTCGTGCGGGCTCCGGCGGATATCGAGCGGGTGCATGCGGTGATGGACCGTGTGGGCCGCCGGATTCCGGTGATTGCGAAGCTGGAGAAGCCGGAGGCGATCGAGAACCTGGAGGCGGTGATTCTGGCGTTCGATGCGGTGATGGTCGCCCGCGGTGATCTGGGTGTGGAGTTGCCGCTGGAGGAGGTGCCGCTGGTGCAGAAGCGGGCGATTCAGATCGCCCGGGAGAACGCGAAGCCGGTGATCGTGGCGACGCAGATGCTGGAGTCGATGATCGAGAACAGCCGTCCGACCCGGGCGGAGGCCTCCGACGTGGCGAACGCCGTCCTCGACGGTGCGGATGCGGTGATGCTCTCCGGTGAGGTGTCGGTGGGCAAGTACCCGATCGAGACCGTGCGCACCATGGCCAAGATCGTGCAGGCAGTGGAGGACGGCGGACCGTCCGTGCCGCCGCTGAACCACGTGCCCCGTACCAAGCGCGGCATCATCTCCTACGCCGCCCGCGACATCGGCGAGCGGCTCAACGCCAAGGCCCTCGTCGCGTTCACCCAGTCGGGTGACACCGTGCGCCGCCTGGCCCGCCTGCACACCCGCCTGCCGCTGCTGGCGTTCACCCCGCTGCCGGAGGTGCGCAGCCAACTCGCCCTGTCCTGGGGCACGGAGACCTTCCTGGTCGACGGCGCCGACAGCACCGACGCGATGATCAAGCAGGTCGACCACTCGCTCGAGGGAATCGGCCGCTACTCGAAGGGCGACCAGGTCGTCATCGTCGCCGGCGCGCCCCCCGGGACCATCGGCTCGACCAACCTGATCCAGGTGCACCGGATCGGCGAGGACGACCACTGACATACGCTCGTCGTATGACGGAGACACTCACCGATTTCGACGAGTTCCTCGGCACCCTGGATCTCGCGGAGGCGGGGGAGGACCGGTATCTTGGTCGTCACCCCGCCAAGACCGCGTCCCGCACGTTCGGCGGGCAGATCCTCTCGCAGGCGATCGTGGCCTCGGGCAACACCGTTCCGGGGGCTCGGGATTCGCTGTTCCTGCACGCCGCGCACACGCACTTCATCAACGGCGGCGAGACGAACGCCGACCTGGAGTTCGTGGTGCGGCGCCTGCGGGACACCCGCAACGTCGCGAACCGGCTGGTCTCGGTGGAGCAGGGCGGCACCGTCCTCGCGCTGATGCAGCTCGCCTACCAGACCGACGGCCGGAACCCGCTCGTGCACGGGGATCCCGCGCCCGCGGTGCCGGGCCCCGACGGCCTGCCGAACATCCAGGACACGCTCCAGGGCTACGAGGACGTCGTCACGATGTTCGTCGACGCGCCGCAGCCGATGGACATGCGCTTCACCAACGATCCGGCCTGGATCGCCAAGGGCAAGGGCCTGATCCAGCAGGACAACAACGTCTGGATCCGGACCGCCGGCCCGCTGCCCGACGATCAGGTGATCCACGACGCGGCGCTCGCCTACGCCTCGGACACCACGATCCTCGACTCGATCATCACCCGGCACGGACTGTCGTGGGGATTCGACCGGATCATGGCGGTCACGCTCAACCAGTCGCTGTGGTTCCACCGTCGCGTCCGGTTCGACCAGTACAACCTGTACTCGTCGCATTCGACGGTGGCCGACGGCGGCCGCGGAATGTCCAACGGGCAATTCTTCGATTCGAAGGGCATTCTGGTAGCAAGCACGACCCAGGAGGGCGTGCTCAAGTACTTCCCGTCGAAGGGGGCGAAGTGACCAGCCAGGACACGCAGCAGCGTCCGATCCCGAACGTGCCGCAGGGCACGCCCGGCCGCGATTGGCGTGCGGAGCTGCCCCAGGCGCTCCCGCAGGGCCCGCAGCAGCCGTGGCGCCGCCACGGCCCCGGTTCCCGCACCTGGGTCGGCGTCCTCACCGCGATCGTGCTCGTGGTCATGGCGGGGGCCGGCATCTTCGCCGTCTCCTTCGGCTTCGCGACCACCGCCTTCGAGCGGCAGGGCGTCGTGGTGCTGACGCCGTCCGAATACATGGCGACGACCACCACGTGCTCCGGCGCCCGCGACGCGGAGGGGGTGAAGGAGGGGGCTCGCATCGTCTTCAAGAGCGGCTCCGACACCTTCGACACCGAGCTCGGCGAGGGTGTGCTGCGCTCCGGCCGGTGCGTCTTCCCGTTCACGCTCTCGTCGGTGCACGCGGACCCGGACGTGAATTACGCGGTGACCGTCGGCGGCGCCCAGGCCACTCCGGTCGCTGGTAGCGAGCTCGCCTCCACGTCGGGCACCCTCATGGTCTCGCTCGCGGGCTAGCCGCCGGTGACCGCACTCGGAACGACGGTCCGCCGCGACTGGCAGCCCGTCGTGACCTACTCGCTGATCGCGGTCAACGTGATCGTCTTCGCGTTCAGCGCGAAGCAGACCGGCAGCATCGAGAACAACATGGCCTCGTACGAGGTCGCGCGGTTCGCCCTGTCCGAGCAGGCCACCGCGAACGGCTGGTGGTGGACGGCCGTCACCTCGGGATTCCTGCACTTCGGGCCGATCCACCTGCTGGTCAACATGTTCACGCTGTACGTCTTCGGGCGGGGCGTCGAGCAGCAACTCGGGCGGGCGCGGTTCGGCGCGATCTACGGCATCGCGCTGCTCGGCGGCAGCGCGGCGGTGCTGTGGTTCGGGCTGGAGAACACGATCACCGTGGGCGCCTCCGGCGCGATCTTCGGCCTCATCGGGGCGGAACTGGTGCTCTTCCTCCGGCTGAAGCTGAACCCGACCTCGCTGCTGATGATCATCGGCGTGAACGTCGTCGCGTCGTTCACGATCTCGGGCATCTCCTGGCTCGGCCACCTCGGCGGCTTCGTCATCGGGGCTCTCGTGGCCGCGGGCTTCGTCTACGCGCCCGAGTTGCTTCTCCGGGACAAGCGCACCCGGCAGCAGGTCGAGGGCCTCGGCTGGGCGTGCGCCGGCGTCATCGCCGCGGTCGTCGTCGCGGCGATCGCCGTCCGCTTCGGCACCTTCCCGGGTGCGGACGTGTACACGCTGCGCTGAGGCCGAGCCGATCCGACGGGCCGTGGGCGGGGCGGTGCGAGCCGGCGGACGGGCCGTCAGTGGCCCCGGTTCATCTCCCGCAGGCGCGCGTTGTAGGCGGCCAGGGCGGCCTCGTCGTCGTCGACGTCCACGTCCTCGCCGCCCTCGCCCATGAGCTGCCCGCGGCGCGCGGAATCGAGCCAGGAGCCCATGCCGCCGCCGCGCTTGCCGGTGGCCTCCGCGGTGATCCACTGGAAGGCCACGACGAGCAGCAGGATCATCATGAGGCCGTCGCCGCCGAACCACATGATGGCGCCGGCCGCCGACTGGTCCTCGAGGCCGGTCGGGCCCCAGCCCAGGCGCGACGCCGAGTAGCCGGGCGCCAGCTCGGTGGTGGTCATCATGAGCGTGACGCCGACCAGGGTGTCGGGGCCCATGGCCAGCAGGAAGGACGCGAAGCGCAGCGGGTGCGAGAGTTTGGTGGGCCCGCACAGCTCGTTGCCGATGAGCGGCAGCATGAAGATCCAGCCGATCACGAAGTAGCCGGCGTACTCGAGCTGCTTGAGCCACGGATTGTCGAGCGCGAGGTCCTGGAAGCCCGTGAGGTGCGTGCTGATCAGCGCGAACGCGTACAGCGGCAGGCCGACGATCGGGCTGGTGACCAGCCGGACCACCCGATTGCCGAGGAACGCCCGCACCCGGCGGTCGCCGGCCTCGCCCGTCGCCGTCGCGAGCAGGCGGATCGGCTCCGCGAGCACGAGAAACATCGGCACGACCGTGATCAGCACGAGGTGCACCACCATGTGCGCCCAGAACAGGTGCTTGGCCAGCTCGGCCATCACGCTGTTGACCGCGAGCACCAGGAGCGCCATCGCGACGAACCACGACAGGATGCGCGAGATCGGCCAGGCGACTCCGGCGCGCCGCGCCCGGACGGTGCCGTACACGTAGAGAATGGAAGCGACGACCATGAGGCTCGTCACCACGGGGGTGAAGACCCACGTGTGGAGCACGTCCGGCGACTGGGTCGCCACTGCTGAGGGATACATCGATGCCCGTTGTACCACCCCTGGCAAACTAATCCAACCGGCGTGTAACAAAGCGCGGCGGAGGATCGATGAAGGGACGAACGTCCCTGTCAGATTGCCTGGGTACCCGCCCCGGGCTCGAACGCACGGAGTAGAGATGCCGAAGGTCCCCGAGCCCACGCCTCAAGAGGTCCGCGACTTCCTCAGCCCCATTTCGCACTGGTCCCACCTCAAGGCCAACGCGGAGGAGCAGTACCGCAAGACGATCCTCGCCGCCTACGCCGCGCGGATCCCGATCGTGCACATCGCCCGCTACACGGGCACGTCGCCGCAGGCCGTCAAGAAGGTCATCGACCGCCAGAACGACAAGGCCACGGGCGACGCGCCCGCGTTCCAGAACATGCCGCGCACCGGGTACTACCGGGGCCAGCAGCTGCCGCCGTCGCGGTCCGTCCGCGCGGTCTAGCCGACCGTCAGGGCGCTCCCGCCGCGTCGGTAGGGGTGGTGGGGGTGCCCAGCGTGTCGATCACCAGGTGCGCGACGGTGCGCATGTCGGTGCGGCGGTCCATGGCGGTCCGCTGAATCCAGCGGAACGCCTCCGGCTCCGAGACGCCGTGCGCCTGCATCAGGATGCTCTTCGCCCGGTCCACCAGCTTGCGGGTCTCGAGCTGGCCGGAGAGCGTCGTCACTTCCTTCTCGAGCGCCTTGAGCTCGGCGAACCGGCTGATGGCGATCTCGATCGCGGGCACCAGGTCGGCCTTCGTGAAGGGCTTGACCAGATACGCCATCGCGCCCGCCTCGCGGGCCTTCTCGACGAACTCGCGCTGGCCGAAGGCGGTCAGCATCACGACGGGGGCGATCCGCTCACGGGCGATGTCCTGCGCGGCCTCCAGGCCGTTGAGGACCGGCATCTTGACGTCCATGATCACCAGGTCGGGCTGGAGTTCGCGGGCCATCTCCAGGGCGACCTGGCCGTTCTCGGCCTCGCCGACCACGTCGTAGCCCTCTTCCCGAAGCATCTCGGACAGGTCCATGCGAATGATCGCCTCGTCCTCGGCGACGAGCACGCGGTGCGGGGTGGGCTCGGTGTCCTTCATCAGGGGGTACGTTACCGGGCGGCGGAAATCGGGCCCGCCGCGCGCGGTACCGTAGGCCCATGAACGTATTGAGCCTGACTCAATTGCGCGAGCGCGCCGGCAACCTCTGGGCGTTGACTCTGGGGGAGGGCATCCGCCCCGTCGAGCGCACCCCGCACGTCGTCGTCGCCGACGGTGACCACCGCACCCTCCGCCGGTTCGCCTCGGATTCCGACCGTGCCGCGGCCGCCGTGCCCGGCGCCGCACCGGTGCTGCTGGTGCCGCCGATCGCCGCGCCCGCCACCTGCTACGACCTCTCGCCCGAGACCTCCGTCGTCGCGCACCTCGCGTCGACGGGGCGCGTTCCCTACGTCATCGACTTCGGCGAGATGGGCTACGGCGACCGCGGTCTCGGCTTCGAGGACTTCGCCCTCGACATCATCCCGCAGGCCATCACGCGCGCCCTGGAGGACTTCTGGGGCGGGGACGTGCCCGACGGTGCCGGCGTCGACCTGTACGGCTGGAGCCTGGGCGGCACGCTGTCCTTCCTCGCCGCCGGCGCGTCGACGGAGTCCATCCGCTCGATCGTCTCGATCGCGACGCCCCTGAAGTACGCCGCGCAGCCGCCGTACCCGCTGGTGACCTCGCTGATGAAGCCGATCGACGGTTTCGGCCCCGGCGCGCTGATCGCGCTCATGGGCGGCATCCCCGCCCCGATCGTGCAGGTCGCCTACCGCGCCACGTCGTGGGACCGGGAGCTCAAGAAGCCCAAGTTCGTGCTGGAGAACCTCGGCGAGCCCGAGAAGCTCGCGCGCATGGAGGTCATCGACCGCTTCCAGCGCACCTTCCCCGGGTACCCCGGCAAGCTCGCGACGCAGCTGTGGGAGCGGCTGATCTTCCGCGGCGAGCTCGCCGCCGGTGAGGTGCAGCTGGGGGAGCGGACCATCGACCTGCACTCCATCGACGTGCCCATCCAGCTCTTCGGATCGCACCGGGACGCCCTGTGCGCGTGGGAGACCGCGCGCCACGGCGTGGATCTGTTCACCGGCTCGCCGCGCGTCGAGTTCGCGACCGTCGAGTCCAGCCACCTCGGCCTCGTCGCCGGCCCCGACGCCGTCCGCGAGACCTGGCCCGTGATCGACGCCTTCCTCGCGTCCGTGGACGCCGAGTCCGACGCCGCCGACCCCGCCCGGTAAGCTTGGTCGGCTGGCCGTCTCCGACGGTCCGCCGGACGCCCCCGTAGCCCAATTGGCAGAGGCAACGGATTCAAAACCCGTCCAGTGTGAGTTCGAGTCTCACCGGGGGCACCACATCGCCGCAGGTAGGCGGCTTGCCACGCAACTTCTACCGCCCGTTGGCCTCGTCCGTGCTACCCCCGTGCTACCCAACCGACGCGGATCAGGGGTATTACGTCCGGAACCTGTCGGAGCCGCGTGGGATGATCTGACCGTGGATGAGGACGAAGATCGGGCACTTCTGGAAGAGTGGGTGGGACGGATCGCCGCCCTACTCGCTGAGGTTGATCACCTGCCTGGTGAGGATCCGTTTGACTTCACCGAGAACGCCATGGATAGCTGGCTCAAGGTGATGTCGTCTGTGGGCTCAGTTCCCCCGAAGAGCGCTGCTGCGCTCGTTGTGGTTGAGACATGCTTGGCTATCGCCGAGGCCACGAGCGCAGCAGTCGTGGACTACTATGACACCCCGGATGCACGAGACAGGATGGATCACGTGCGCGCGCGACGGCTCGTCGTGGAAAACCTTGAAAAAGTGCTGGATAAGTCCCGTGATTGGCTCGCAAGAAAGTATCCGCCGTTAGATGAGGTGACACGGCTGATTGCCGTTGCTGCGGATAGGTTTAATGAACTAAACGAATCCGCGCAGAAGCAGATGGCGACTGATGCCGAAGAGGATGCGGCTGCGGCCGCGGATCCGTACGGCGCGGTATTAGGATACTACGATCCGAAACGAGATGCGGCTATCATTTTCACCAAAGTTTGCTCGTTTACAGAAGATGAGGACAAGCGTTACCGTGAGGCTCACGAGCGACTCAGAAAGATGATCGACAGTGAGCTTTTGCAGCACGTGTCGGACGAGAGTGACAGGCTATGTGACCTCGTGATCGCGGTCCTCAACGACATAATTGAGAAACGGATCCCTCTAAGCGACCAAGACGCCTTCGATGAGCGCCGACGGAAGATTCGGTCGGCCCTGATCTCTTTCACGAGCGCGATCCACAGTCATCGGGAGCAGTCGGTGCGGATGGCGAGGGATCGGTTCGGGCGCAAAACCCCCGAGTTGGCGAAGGTCGAAGGGTTGTTCGACGATCTGCTTAAATCCTCGTTTGACTATGGGTGGTTGAACAAGATGCGTGACGCTCTTCTTCACGGGGATATCAATGCCTTCAAGATTGAACTGCATGCAAGTTTGGATGGCGAAAGCAAAGCGGACGTTCTCATGGATCGCGATTACATGTTGAAATTCAACAAGGAAGCGCGAGAGAAGTGGTTGATGCGCGAGGAATTGGAAGGATTGGATACTGATCCGAGTGTCTTCGAGATGATCAAATCAGTTCAGCCGCTCCTGAGCGATCTGCAGGTCCAATTAGACGCTGTCCTGTATCCGGAGGTTGAGAAGGATGTCGAAATCGTGCGCGAACTGATCGCGCGCTTCGAAGGTAGACAGGGGCTACATGCCATGCAGTCGGGCCCAGGATTCACCAGGCGGGTAGGGATTCCTCCATACAACCAGCTTGCCCCACGGGTTTTGGCATACGCTGCTGCCTACACCACTGAAAGTGATATGGAGAATGATTCAGCGGCCGAATAGTTGGATCACCGGGGCGAGGTCTGTTGCCTCTGTCAATTGGGCTACGGGAGCTGGGGCGGGCAGCGTGTTGAGCGCGCCGCCGTCCTGGCTGGGAATCCAGTCGCCGTATGTGTCGAGCGTGAGGGTGTATTGCGCGTGGCCCATCCATGCGGAAACCTGCATGAAATGAGTGCCCGCCGACAGCTGCATCGTCGCGAACGTGTACCGCAGGTCGTGAAGCCGCACGCCTCGGATTGCTGGCTGCGCGGGGACTGCCGGGGCGGTCTCGGCAGCGGGCTTCGCGGCGCGGGCGGGTCGGCTCACCGGTAGTCCGGCCTCTACGAGCGCCGGGGCGAGGATGGTCTCGAACCAGGTTCCCAGCTCGGGTGGCTGGGACCAATCCAGGGGCATCACGGTGCGCTCGCCCTTGACGCGGTGCCCGCCGTTGGTGCGGCTCGGCCACAGGGGAGCGGTGGGCTCGTCTGCGTGGGGATGGACGTCGCGGAGATACGCGTGCAGCCGCTCTGCGAGCCAGGGCGGTAGCGGTACCGACCGGCGGGACTTTCGGCTCTTAGGCGTGCTGGTGACCCACTCGCCGCCCTTGCGGTCCTTGGTTTGGCGGACATGCACGACGCACTGGACAGAGGAGTCGGCGCCGTGGTTCGCCGCGCTCGCTGGCCGGGTGGTGAACTCCAGGTCTTGAATCTCCAGTCCCGCACATTCGGCCTTCCGGAGGCCCGAGTAGGGGAGGAAGTACGCCAGCAGCTCGTAGACGGGGTACAGCTTGCCGACGATCTGCGCGGTGGCGGCTACCTGCTCGGCGGTGAGCGGGTGATGCTGGAACTTCTCTCGGTCTCCCACGGCGCGGCCTGTGTTGAAGTCCACCTGATCGCACGGGTTCGCGGGAATCGCGCCGTAGCGGGTGGCGTACGTGAGGACGTTCTTCAGTCCGAGCCAGGCGTGATTGACCGTCTTTGGTGCGAGCTTGCGCGCTGCCAGGTCCGCGAGGAACACCTCGCAGTCTCGCGGGGTGATGCTGGCGACCGCTTTGGCCGCGAACCGGTCGAGGGCGTACCGCTTGACGACGCGCTCGTAGTCGTCCAGGGTCCGCTGCTTTAGTCGGCCCTGCGCCACCTTCAGCGCCTGGCTCTCGATCCACGCCTGCGCGTAGTGCCCGAACGGTAGATCGCCGGCGATTCGCTGATCGGCCAGGGCGGAGGTGCCGTTGGAGTGGCGGGCAGCGTTCAACTGGTCGCGGCGGGCCTCGGCCAACTCCCGGGTCGAGAAGGTCTCTTGCCGGTTCGTCGTCTTCTTGCGACCGTTCGGCTTCGCGGGGTCAGCGGGAATCGGCAGCCCGTAGTCGTCGCGCTCGGTCTCCTTCCAGATCACTAGGTATGCCTTCACGGGCTTGCCGCGATGCCGCGCCGCTGTGTCCCTCGTTTTGATCCAGGCCATGTCAGGCTGCCTTTCGTTCGATGCGAGCCAGGGCTCGGCGGACGGTCGAGTACGACCAGGTGTCGCCGCCCTTAGCGGTGGGGATTCCCTCGGCGGTGAGAGTGCTGGCGATAGCCTTAGCGCCGAGGCCCTGCGCTGCGAGCACCTGGATACGGCGCTGCGCGGAGACGCTGATCAGGCCGGGGTCGCCCTTGCTGCGCTTCTGGTCCAGAGCTTCGCGGGTGCGGGTGCCGATCTTGCGGCGTTCCTCCGCGGCGACGGCCAGGCGGACGTCCGCGACGAGCCGCTGGTTCGGGTCGCCGCTGTCTGCGCCCTCGCAGTCCAAGAGTCGCCAGCCGTAATCGTTGGCGCGCTTCATGATCTGCGCGGCGTCGAGTTGGTCGCGGGTGACTCGATCCAGGGCGCGGACGAGAAGCCCTTGCGCCACTCCGCTTTCCACTGCGGCGACGGCGACCTCGCGGCCGAACATCGCGTCGTTCTTGGCTCCGCTGACCACGTCGGTGGTGACCGTGAGCAGTTCGTGCCCGCGCGCTGCGCACCACTGCGCCAGGGCGTCGCGTTGCGCTTCCAGGCCGAGGCCACTCTCGCCTTGTCTGTCCGTGCTCACTCGCACGTACCCGATGACTCTCATCCGTTGTCTCCCTTGCTGTGTGGTCCAGGGGGTGCGGCCCCGAGTGCACCCCTCGCACCCCACGGTAACACCCTGTGATGTAGCTCACTTGTCCGAATATCCCTGTCCTGCTGAATGATTCGGCGTGTGCTGTGCTCTCGTGTGCCGTTGACGCGGAGCTTGCCTAGCCCGCGTGCCAGCGGGGCGGGGTTGGCCCCGCTGGCGAGAGCTGGGGCCGCTGCGACACGGCGCTACCGGCGCGGCTGCCGCATGGCCCTGCGGTTGGCCGGGGCTGCTGGTGGCGGCTGCACGCTCCGCAGCTGTTCGAGCGCTTCTTCCATCGTGAGCATCCCCGTCCCGTTCGCCGGCTCGGGATCGGGCAGAGGCTCAGGCCGCGAAGGAACCGGCACCGGCCGAGCGTCGTCCTCGTCGTCGGCCTGCGCTTCGACGATCTCCGCTTCCAGCCAGTCGTCGGGCTCGGCGGGGTCGGTTCCGTCCTCGACACCGCGTGCGATGCGAGACGCGGCACGGCTACCTCCACTAACTCCGGCGAGCCCAGATAGCAACTGCTCGAATGGCTTTGGATCGACCGAGACTTCGACAGCCGTCTTGCTAGTGAGGCCAGCGCGGTCCAGCGCGTCCTTGATCGCGGCCAGCTTCACGTTGTCCGGGGCGTCGTCGCTGACGGCCAGCTTCTGTAGCTCCTTGGCGACGCGATCGGCGGCCATCTCCAGGCGGACGCGAGCAGCCCTACGCACATGGCCAGACGCACCGCCATGAGCCCGACACACCGTCGCCCCTTGGATAGCTAGCCTCCTGCATCGCTCGCCGTTCTTTCGATGTGCCACACAGCGAGCGGCGTCGTTCTTCGCGAGCATCGCGTCCCACTCGGCTGCCGACTCGGGCGTTGTCCTCGGTGGCAGTTCCTCCCACACCTCCTGCTCGGGGTCGTCCGGGTCTGGCACCCATCGCCCTCTCACTCCGTCGAACACTTCTTCTTCGGGAGAAACGAGCTCCCCTTGACGGTGGTTGGTCTCGCTCATCTTGGTGTCCTTTCACGCTGGATTCTGTTGCTGTCGAGTGCTCGTGGAGCCCTCGGAAGTGCCTTGTAGGCAAAACGGCCCCAAAAACGGCCCCTTATAGGCCGGGGCCGTGGGGCCTTTTTGGCCCCCACGGCCCGCCCCGGTGCCTCGCTGGTGGGCTGGGGCCTTTCGGGGCCTTTCTCGGGCCGATCTGAAAACACGTCGCTACCTGCACATATGTGCCGTCAAGCCAGATGGAACGGCCCCGAACGGCCCCAACGGGGCCGAGAAAACAGAACGGCCCCCGAACGGCCCCGCCCTGTAGCCGGTTGGCCGCCGCGCACCGCCTCACCGCGCGTCTCCCATCTGAAATGTCAGCGGCCCGGCCCACAGCTTCCGCCCTTCACTTCGCAGGGTCCCGGATTCGAGCAACCGGTCCACCTCTGCGGCGATGGCCTCCTTGCGGCCTTTCACGTGCCCGCTCTCTTTCACGCCGGTCTTGGTGAGCTGTCCCGGCTGCGCCTTGACCAGGTTGTAGATCTGCATCGTCAACGACGCCCGTTCAGCCTCTGGACTCGACGTGCCGCCGGACCTGTGGATGGCCCACCGGATGCTGTCGTCGTCGCTGTGTTCGCCCGCGCCGACGTGCGATCCGGTCTCGGGGTCAAACCGGCCCAGGGACCAGTCGATGTCGAGCTCGCGTCCACCCCACTGCCGCGACCCGAATGCCACCCGCAGCCGGAACTCGCCGTTCTCCACGTCAGCTTCAGCGCGGTGGTAGCGGGTGATCCACGAGTCCGCGACTTCCGCCTGACCTGCCATCGCGATCATGTCCAGGTCGGTGCCCTTGTTTCCGGTGGAGCGGTAGTGGTCCGTCATCAAAGACGTGGCCCCGGTGCATTCGCCCCGAACGAATTTGTGGAAGCTATCGATGGCCTGCCCGCGCTGATACAGGTTTCCGGTCTCTACGCCCTCGGGATGGAAGTTGTAGAAGCTCTCGATCAGCACCAAGTCGGGCTGCGTGGCGTCGAGCATCGCCTTCAGTTCGTCCTGGAACCTAGGGTCGTTCATCGACGTCGCGCCGAACGCCACGTGCAACGGAAACTGCTCATCCTCCGCGACGTCGCGCGGGTCAACCCCGTAGGTACGGCACATCCGCTGAAGCTTGCGCTGCACGTCGCCCTGACCACCCTCGCCCACGATATAGAGCACGCGGCCAGCCTTCGGCACCGCGAACGGCGCGTGGTTGTAGAGCGGCTGCCCGGTGGCGACCGCCAACGCGAGAGCATGGTTCTCGTGCGTCTTGAGCGACTTCTTCGGCCCGGCGATCACGCCGAACGTATCGCGTACCAGCACGCCCTTCACCAGGAACTCGGGCGGGGCCACGGGCTGCGCCCAGGCGTCCGGTCCCATCAGCTTGAACACCGCCCCCGCGCCCTCGGGGGTGCCTGGCCGCGACCTGGCCGCAGCGAACGAACGCCCCAGAGCCGACGCAGGATCGAGCGAGCCGTCGGGCAGCCACACCCTCGCCCCAGAGCCGTAGTCGAGCGGGCGATAGTCGGGGTCGCCGGCGACTTGTCGTAACGCACCGTCGAGCGAGCGCTGGAACTCGCGGGGATCGTGTCCAGCGGAGCCGGCGAGTTCGCTGAACAATGCCTCAACGGCGGTCAGGGCAGTACGCACGCCGGGTTCGCCTTTGACGCCGAGACCGACCAGCCCCATCGTGACGCGATTCATCGCGGCGTGTCGATCAGCTCCGTCGCTCATAGCCTTTTCGACGTCATGAACCTTCGCCGCGACCTTCGCGCTCATGGGGCCACTGCGAAAGGTCGCCAAGACCGCCTCTCCCGCTTCGAGGGTGGCCTTCTGATGCACCGGAGCCGCAGCATCAGCGTCAGGCAAGGTGGCACTGAGCTCCGCGACGTCCAGCCAACCTGCGCCGGAACTCACGTAACACCGAACGGGCACCGGCTCGTCCGGGAACTTCCAATTGGTCGATCCAGGGCACCGCAGCACGCGGTCGATGTTGAAGACCGAGTCCACATGCGCGTCAGGATTCACGGTGGCGGCAGTCTGGCGGACCAGAGCTTCCCATCGCGCGCTGATCGTTTTCCAGGCCACCGCTCTGTCGGTGATGAGAGGCGCGTCTCGCACCCGCCATATCGGTTGGAGGCCGTGCCCGCTCTCGATCACCACAGCAGGCGCGCATCCCAGCGCAGCAGTCAACTTCTCGATCACCTGTCCGCACTCCGCGAGCGACGCGAGGCCCTTGTCCTTCAGGCCCGGAATGACGACGTCCAGATCGGCCCAGAGCGCGACACCGCGCTCGACGTCCGCCTCGCCACCTTTACGCGAGAGCCCTGATTCCAGACTCAGCGGATTCGGCGAAAACCACACGTCGGCATCGGCTGGCATCGAGACCCCACGGACCTCACCGACTGAGCATGTCACCGCGTGGAAGCGCTCACCCGGTGATCGAGTTGCGACGCTGACAACCGCCTCATCGGCGTGGCCGAGGGTTTGAAGAACCTCGTAGAGACTCTCCGAGGGTTCTCCAAAGTGGTTCGGCGGCAGTTGATTAGCGTGATCATCTCCGCCATCGGGCGAGGTAGTATGTGGGTGCATGAGTTTGCTGCTCCTGTGCGCTGAGAAATCGCCCGCTGCGTCCGCTGACATTCGCAGCGGGCGTTCTCGTCTAGAGGGGTGGAAGATGCTGTGCGGTAAGCTGTTCAGGCCGTCAGTCCCGACGGACGGCAAGGAGAATCCGCTCTCCGATCAAGTAACAGCAGTCGGAAAATGTGGCGCGACCTTCGCTTCCACAGGGGAGCCCTTTTCGGGTACGAGGGCTCCCCGTTCCGGCTGATCCCCATCTCCGTCTTTCGAGCAGACGCAGAAGTACGCCAGGCTCGGACATGCGGTTGAGATGCACACGGTGCGCCCGTTACCGCCGCGCCCGCTGTTGCATCCGACCCGGACCGCGCTCGGCCGTAGCGAACTAGCAACCCGCACAGCCGCGTACACCGCCCAAAAGGCCAGCCAGACCAGCGCGGCCACTTCGAAGGCGCTCATCGTCACCACCACCGCTCGTCGGGCCACCCGACGCTCGCGTACCAGCGGTCTTCGGGGAAGGTCATTCGCGGCCAGATCGGGAACGGACTGTCGGCAACGGCGTGCCTGATCTCTTCTTCGCAGTCGTAGCAGAGCCCAGCGACCAACTCCATTCCTCCACAAGGGATGTGAAGATAGAAGCTCGCCTTTTTGTTGTCGGCGCTCGCGTGGGCACAGCTGGCGGCGTGTCCGCAGCCATAGCAATCGGGGACCAGAGCGCTGTACGGCGCTATCGTGCCCAAACGCATTTGAGTCCAGCCGGGGGTTACGTCGTAGCTCCGGTTGCCCTGGCGCGGACACAGCAGCACCACCGTTTGCAGCGGCATCGCGCTATCCGCCACCGCCAACACAGCCGCCAGATATTCCTCGTCGGCCAGCTCCAGTCGTCCGCGGATTTCGCTCTGCGTCTCGTCGGAGCCTTCGTCCTTGGCGATCTGGATAGCCCACTTCAGGTCGGCTTCCCGCAAGGACGACGCGCCGTATCCGCCGTTCGGCAGCAGGCCGCGCCCGGTGTTGGAGTATTCACGCGGCCAAGGCATCCCTTTGTGTTGCTGTACGCCTTGACGGTGGAACCGCTCCACGATCCCCGCAACTAGAGGGATCTCGATCACGCGAGCACGCCGCTCTTCGCTTAGAGCGGTCGCCTTGAGACTGCTGAATCCCTCCGCCGCCCTTAGATACTGATCCACGATCGGGTTGGCGTCGTAGTTGCGTGGATCGTCGGGGTCTACCCCGGGGAACTCTTGCCCACCGAAGGTCGCCGCGCTCATGCCGGACCCGCCTGCTCGGCGGCGGGACGCTGCATCCCGAGAATCCAGTCGTACAGGTCCCTCGGTGCGATTCCGTTGCGCCCCTGAATCTTCGCGACCGGAAGCTCCCGCCGCTCCATGCCTCGGCGCATTCTCGTAGGGGTGATCGGTACGCCCAGAACGTCGTTGCAGTACCGGACCGCAGCCTCGCGGCCGATGATCGTGGGTAGCAACTCCAGGTCTTCGCGGACGACAGGGCGGCGGACGGGCCGTGCGCCTGCGTTGGGCTGCGCGACCGCAGGCCGCGATTGGGTGAGCTGACTCATTTCTTGTGTCTCCTTGGATCGGTCTCAGACGGCTAGAGCGATCTGCTTCGTTCGAAATTGAGAGACGGGGAGCGATGACGCTCGACCCGCATTTCCGTGCGCAGATGTGTTTACTCAGCCCGAAACCAAATCCAAGGGGTCCGATGTGTGCTCTTCACCGCAGAGGTTTCCCTGCGAGGCTCCTACGCGAACCGGGTTATGACGGTCAAACCACACCGCTTGGCCGGTGCGCTACCCAGTATGCCACAGGGGGCCAGCGGTAGCCAAGGGGACGCTGGGCCTAACTCGTTGGAGGGCAACAACTCCCGGTTCTATGCCGCGAGAACACTCACTAACTGAATTTCGCCCACGCTAGAGCGTGGCTTCCTGGGGTCTAGAAGCTCCGCAGGCGTGCTCGCAGCGCGTGAAGGCATGGCGGTACGCCGCCGAGAAGTCAACTGACAACCCTGGTTGATTAGTCGGAATCGATCGGAAGCCCGTCGAGTAGCTCGCCGGGTGTAGTCTCCAGCCCCGCCGCGAGCCGCATGACCGTCTCGATCCTGCTGCTGCGCTGACCCCGCTCCGCTCTCGCGTAGTACGAGCTATGCACGCCGCAGCGGATCGCCGCAGCCTCCTGACTGAGGCCGAGTTCGGTCCGCCGCGCCCGCAGGCGTGCGCCGAACGTCGCCAGGGTTTCGTTCAGTGCTTGCTTCGGTTCGTTCGCGGGGCTCATAGCGCCGTCAAGTCCATACGGGATAGGCCATGTGGACCAGAGCCACCTGGAACGGGCCAAATGGTTTAGGCTTCCGGCGAGCGCGACCAGACGGTCGTACGTCTAGAAGGAGGCAGCCGTGAAGGTTGGGAAGCTGGCCGGGATCGGCCTGGTGGCGGGGATGGTCGTACTGACAGGGTGCGGTGATCGTGGCGACGAGGCCAACGCGAAGGTCGGGCCGACCGGCGTGCAGACCGGCACCACAGTGGGGCCGAACGGGTCGACGTTCACGTTCACCTACACACTGACACCCGCGCCCGTGACAACCACGCAGCCGCCGTCGTCGGCGTCTCCGGAGCAGAAGTATCCCGACGCGGACTGGTACGGAGCGACGCAGGAAGTGCGAGCGTCGAACAAGGAGCTCGCCAACGCTGACATCAAGGCGCTCGGCACCTGGATCTGTGATCAGCGCGCCTCGGGGGTGTCACTCCGCGACGCCAATCAACAGCTTGCGAACTACCTGAATACCAACTTCCCGAAGCAACTGCTTCCGTGGAGCGCAGACTCGGCCGGGGTATATGTGACTGCCCCTCTCTTGAGGAACATCTGCCCGCGCTACCTGAAGTAGCGCCACCCCAGTCAGAAGCCCCGTCAAGGTCAGGTCGTGACCTTGACGGGGCTTCGTCGTGGAAGGGAACGCCGAGCAGTCGAGTTCCCTCCCAGCACCGGACAAGTCAACGGTGCAGTCGGTGAAACCTTGGGGAGCCATCACCGAGTCTGCGTGGCCGGTTGCCCGGCCAGCTGTGCAGTTGAGGAGCTCAGACGGCTATCGCTGCCCGCTGCGCTCTCGTGCCTCGCCCTGGCGGTGGCTACCGGTTACCGGCGTACCCCCGGACCCGTCTCAGACCGCTGGTCCGAGCTGAGAGGGCGTCGCCGGCGATCATCGCCGGACCTTCCGGCCGGTGGTCTTCCTGAAGCCGGGGCCTGGCTTCGCGGAGACGGTGAGCTTGCGCTGCGCCTTGTCGAGCGAGGGCTCGATGTCGATCTTGCGGTTCGGCTTGCCGTGATAGCCGACGATGCCCTTGACCAAGACGCCGCGCCCTTTCGGCGTCTTGAACTCAGCTCCCACCTTCGCGCCGCGATACGCGCCGCCCTGGCCGACAACGAGATGCTTCTCGAAGCTCCCCCTGACGTACGCGTTGCCGACCGACCGCCCCGCCTTGCGCGCGCTCGACTTGGACGCCGCGGACGCCGCCCGACGGGCGCTCTTGGCTCCGCCGGCGATCTTCGATCCGCTGCCAGCAAATCGGCCCAGACGGTCGCGGCGCTGATTGCGAGCTCCCCGTCCTCGTCGGCTCATCGTCGGCTCCGTCGCTCGCGCATCTCGGCCAGCTCGTCGATAAAGCCCGAACCCGGCGCGTTCATCGCGGGCGAGAGACCCGTGTATGCGGCGGGCGGGACACCGCGCGTCAGGTACCGATCTACCTCGTCGGCGGGGGTACTCGGCCTGCCGCCCGGATACTCAGGCGCGACCAAGCCGGGGCCGTGGCTGAACTCCGACGGCAACGCCTCGGCCGCGACCACCGCCGGATTCTCTCGTGTCCGCTTCTCGGTCATCGTGGGCTACTTCCACGACCAGGTCGGGGCCTCGTACGGTCCCGACGCCTTGATCTGGGTGATACATGCCGCGCCCCGGTAGCGAACGCCGGTCCCGTAACCCCTGGCAAAGAACGAATCCTGCAGCGGGTATCGCTGGTCACGGCCGGGGATGATCCGCAGCCCCTGGTAGGCCGGGTTGACGTGCTGGCGGAACGCGACGGGGTTGCTCGGGCTGTTCGGCCCGCCCGTGGCGACCACCGCGATGTAGCCAGCGGGCAAGTAGTGAGACTCGATCACCCACGCGGGTCCGTACGAGCCACTGACCGGCAGGCCCGCGAACTCGGCCGGGGCTACCTGGCCCACGACGTTCTCCGTCGTGAGGAACGCGGGAGCAGAAGCACTGGCGATCCAGTCGTACTTCGACTCGACTCCGTTGAGCTCGTAGCCCGCGCGCATCTGCGCGATGATCTCACCCTCCTGCGGGTTGCACAGAATGATCAGGCGCGAATTGCCGTCGATCCCGAATCCCTTGCTGGTGACCTGCCGCATCGCGATCGAGAGGTCGCCCGGATCGAGCGAGGTCTGCTCGCTGACGAGGTAGTGATTCGTGGTCGGGTCGAACGTCTGCCCCGCGAACGGAGGCGGAGTGTGGCCGTCGGTTCCGGTGTACAGACCGTAGACCGGGGTACCGAACTCGTTCGCGCCCTGCGTGGGGTCGAAGAGACGCCGCAGAATCGCGCCGGTGGTCTGGCGATTGTCGGCCTCGAGTACGCGGTCGATCACGCTCCGAACCTGCTCGGCGCTGGCGTCGCGGAGGAAGCGCCATGAAAAACGGCTTGCCACATCGTAATCCGTAAAAGTGTATCCGAGAACCAATGCGTCAGGTTCGGCGCGGAGTCCGGTGGGCTCGCCGAACTCGGAAGCCTCTTCAAAGTGATCGCCGCCGATTCCCTGCGGGATCGCGTCACCGGGATTGGTCGTCTGGTAGCTGATGAGCGAGGCCAGGGCGGAGCGCTTGGAATTCCACGCCGCCATGACGGCCTGCGCTTGCTGCCAGATCGTGGAGAGGTCGACGCCGTCCGATGTCTGATTGACGAGGACGTCGCCCTCGGTGCTGTAGCCGGTAGCGCCGTCGCCACCCCAGGCGAAGAAGTCGCTCAGGTCGTGCGAGGTGCGGGACTCCCGCATTTCGCGGGGACTGATGATCGTGTTCATTGTTTCTCCGTTCGGATTGGTCTGTGGGATTCGTCGGGGCGACTCGCTCCGACGTCCGATCTCTGACCGAACGGTGTTCTTTTGCCGCGATGCGCAATGCGACCGAGGGTCGCCGCCGCTGCGTAAGGCACTGCCCCTGCTACGGCGCGCTGGCTACCGCCACCGTACGCCCACCCTCCGACGCCCCGGTAGCTCAAGCAACAGAGCCGGCGAATCCCTGACGGAGCGGTGCCGTGCTACCCCCCGTGCTACCCACCGGCGCTAGTTTGGCGGTGGTTGGCGGATGGCCGCTACTGCTCAACCGGTGCGCAAATAGCTGCCCTCACCTGCGTGTCTATGGAATCACCAATCGCATCATGCCTGGTGGCGTATCTCGGAGAACGGCACACCGCAGGTTTTCAAAACCCGTCCAGTGTCAGTTCGAGTCTGACCGGGGGCACCACGAGCACTACCAGGCGATGTCGCCGACGCTCAAGAGCGGCTGATGCTCGGCGAGACTCTCCGGCGCGTTGTAGGTGTCACCGCCGTGGAGCTCGTCCGGGAAGCGCAGCTTGGTCCGCTCCTCGATGGTCGCCAGGCTCACCTGGTAGGCGCGGAACTCGTCGAGATCGAGCGCTTCGAGCCGGTCGAGGTTCTGAGTGAGCAGAAACCCGCGGGCGATGAGTTTCCCGTCGCCGACGAATGCGACCACCTTGAAGAACTCGCGGGGGAGCGCGATGCCCCGGTACGTGCGGTCGTCGTCGCCGAAGACGGGTCCGCCGAAGACGCTGACCTTGAGGTTCTCCGCCTCGGCGTCGGTGAGGACAGCGTTCTCGATCAGGCCCCAGATGCCTTGGCGGGCACTCTGGTTGAAGTCCTCGACCTGCGGGGAGATGTTGGTGTAGTAGAACGAATCGGCGTTGGCCTGCTCGGCCTCGGGCCGGCTGCCCCAGGTGAGGTCTGCTCGGCGGGCGACGTGCCCGCGGTCGATCCGGTTACCGGAGTACAACTCGTTCCCGACCTGCGTGTCCGCGGGGAGGCGGGGATCGAGGACGAACTTCGATCCGGCGCGGTCGATGCTCGTCAGAGTGGTGCCGTCGATGTTCCAGGCGACCCAGCGGGTGAGGCGCCGCGATCGGCTCTGCGTCAGCGAGAAGTGCGTGTAGTCGATGACCGGGCTGCCGTCGACGTCGACCGCGTCGTCGGAAAGGCTCGCATCCACCGTGGGCACCGGCGCCGAGGCGCTCAGGAAATCGGGGTCGTATCCGGCGCCGATCCGCGCCGCCGGGGCGGCTTGAGCGGTGGGAGCGCCGTCCGGTGGAGTGAGTGTGATGCCGAGCTTGGTGAACACGGAGTTGCCGAGGCACGCGAGTGCGTGGTCGTCGGGGCTGCCGGCGGCTTCCCCGCCGAAGTGCAGGCCGGCGAAGACTCCTGTGGGGCGGCCGTTGGCGGCTTTGAACAGCCACACGGCTCCGGAGTCGCCGCCTTCACTGATCTGGTTGTCGGGGGCCGGGTTCCGCGGGTCCGGACCGATCTCGAAGCCGCCGATCTGCTGTTCGCCGACGCTGCCGCCGTAATCGATCTTCACGACGACGTCGATGCGGCGCACGAGGCCGTGGGTGACGCCGGTGGTGCGGCCGCTCTTGATCACTTTGTCGCCGAGTTCGGGCTCGCCGAGCTCGGTGGGCGCGACGGTCAGTCCGAGGGGTTCGGGAGAGTAGCCGCGATCCTCGATGGTCGCCACGGCGCAATCGCCGGCGGCGCCGAGATGCGAGCGGTGCAGCACCCCGAGGCGATTGTCGTCGAACCGGTCGTCGTCGTACGCGCCCGGCTGGACGACGGTGTCGCCGATCTTCCCGTCGGGGCCGTTGAGGACGTGCCAGTTCGACAGGATCAGGGGCGTGTCGTCGGTGCGGTCGTAGACGATCGCGCCGATGGTGCCGGCGGAGACCTTCACGTTGCCGACGCTGATGCCCGGCCGAATCGGATCCAGGCGGGCCTTGGCCTCTGCCGGCGCCGCCTCGGGTTCCGCGATCACCCGGTACGAGGCCTCGTAACTGCGCTCGAGCACATCCGTCGGCACCGCGACACCGTCGACCTCGACGGATTCCGGCAGCAACGAGGTGCCCAGGCTCTCGAGTGCCTCGGGCGCTACCTTCCGGCGCACGGTGAACTGCACCGCGACGGTGTCGGTCGGCTTGCCGTCGACGATCTTGTAGCCGATCCCCATCGACGTCACGTTCGGATCGGCCAGGTAGTCGGACGCTCGTGCGCGGACGAACCTCCGCAGCGCCTCCGTAGACGCGGGAGGCGCACCCTTGGCCTGTTCGGTCGACGGTGCTGTGGGCTTCCGTTTGTTACCGGCCATAACTTCAACGGTAGGCGAAATCACGGATGGCGGCCGGGTGAGCGAGAATACGAGCCCACCCGGGGCGGCCTCAGCGGGATGGGCACTCGCCCCCGTTGACGGCGAACGTCTGCGCGGTGATCTGGCGCGAGTCCGGGTGTGCGAGGAATGCGACCATGTTCGCGATGTCCGTCGGAGCGCCGGCGCGCTTGGTCATCGCTGCGTCGATCAAGGAATCGCGGCGGGCGTCGGTGAGGGCGTCCCGGAAGAACTCGGTGCGCGCGATGTAGCCGGGAGAGACCACATTGGCGGTGATCCCGCGCTCCCCGACGCGTCGCGCGAGGCCGATGTTCCACGACGCGAGACCCGCTTTGGCGGCTCCGTACGACTCAGCTCCCTTTTCGGCGGCGATCGAACCGATGGAGATGATCGCGCCGCCGCCGGTCATGGTGGGTAGCACCGCCTCGGTCATCAGGACGGCGCTGACGAGGTTGCTCTCGAG
This sequence comes from Tsukamurella sp. DT100, assembly GCF_049844855.1. Lineage (NCBI taxonomy): Bacteria > Bacillati > Actinomycetota > Actinomycetes > Mycobacteriales > Tsukamurellaceae > Tsukamurella > Tsukamurella sp. DT100. The sequence goes on along the minus strand of NZ_JBNCLV010000001.1, from coordinate 116,442 downwards.
GTTGCGCCGCCACGATGCTGCGAGCGCGGAGAGATCACCCGGTTCGGGGTGGTCGAAATCGGTGTTTCCACCCGCGTTGTTGACCAAGACGGTCGTCTCGGTGATCTCGCGGTCGACGAAGGCCTGGATCGCCTCGGGGTCGGTGCCGTCGAGAGTCACGGCTCGGACGGTGCCATCGATCTCAGCAGCCGCGGCCGACAGGACCTCGGCGCGGCGGCCGGTGATGACCACCTCGGCCCCCTCGGCGGCGAGTCGCTCGGCGATCGCCCGGCCGATGCCGGTTCCGCCGCCCGTGACGATTGCGATGTTGGACATGTCGATCCTCCTGCACTAGATTACGTTTAGACCTAAACATAGAGAGAGTGATGCCCTGTGGCAAGGGAATTGAGTGAGTCCGATCCGGTCGACGCGATCGCCCTCGCGTGGCGGCGTGAGCGCCCGGACCTCCCTGTCGACTCGATCGGCGTCGTCACGCGGATCTGGCAAGCCGCCAAGATCTTCGGCGATGATCGGGCGCGGCTGCTGCGCGAGCACGGAGCCGACACGGCGACGCTGGATCTGCTGTCGACCCTCCGGCGATCGGGGCAGCCCTATCGGCTGACGACTCGAGAACTCGGGCAGGCCGCCATGGTGACGGCGGGCGCGATCTCGCAGAGGATCGAGCGCGCCGAACGCGCGGGTCTCGTGCGTCGAGCGAACAGACCCGGAAGCCGCACAGTCGACGTGGAGCTCACCGAGGCGGGCCACCGCGAGGTGGACCGACTCGTCACGGAGGTTCTCACGCGCGAACAGGCCCTCCTCGCGGGGGTGCCACCGGACCGCATGAGTGGCCTCGCCGAGTCTCTTCAGGACCTGCTGGAGCACTTGCACGGCGAGCTGGGCCGGACGAGGCCGAGCCAGGTCGGAGACAGGTAGGCAACCGCGAGGTGGGTGGGCGGTCGACGCACGAGGTGTACGTATCGACGTACTCCTGGCAGGCGACTCCCGTACGTGCTGCATCGTCGTATCCGTCGCGCGACGGATCCCGCGCTCATCGATCAGTCGAATCGCGTCGATGGGGCCGCCGAATCGGATCTCGACCCATCCGCCGGCTCGCCGTGTGCAGGTCGGCCAAGGTGTTCGAGACGCGACGTGGCTGCTTTCAGCTTTCGCTGAGTCCTTTGAGGAATGCGGCTAGTACGGGGCGGATCGGCGCATCCGTGTCGACCGCTGTGCGGTGGAAGGTCAGTGAGTCCGCGAGGCGGATCACTGCGTCGACGTCGCTGCTCGACGTGGGGAGCCCGGCGAGGTCCAGTGCCGAGGAGGCGATGGCGCGAGCCGTTCTGTGGACTTCGGACTCCGTCGTTAGCTTCGCGTGCAGCGCGGGCGAGTCGTGGACTTCGAGGATCAGTGCGTACCGCGCGCGCATGTCGTCGCGCCGGGACGCGAGCGATTCAACGAGCGCCGTGAGTAGATCGGCGAGCTCGTCGATCGAGAACTCGCCACGATCGGCGAGGCGTGCCAACGACGCTGCGGTGTCATCGGAATCGGTAAGAGTCCGTTCGGAGAGTGTGTCCACGACCAGCGTCAACAGTGCTTCGCGGGTCCGTGCCACATGGGAAGTAGACCCTGGCGGCAACCCGGCGGCAGCGTCGACCGCGCGATGGGTCAGCGCGCGGACACCGTCTCGGGCAAGTATCCGGATCGCGGTAGCGCTGACCAGATCGCGCCGGCCCTTGATCGCTGGTGCTTCGCTGACTTCATCGACCACGATATCGATGCTACAGGTGTAGCCTCAGTGGAGGCTACGCCTGTAGCGCTTCGTCGAGGAGGTTGCGCCATGTTCATCGATTTCATACCCGACCGCGATCTCTTCCCGTTCGAGGCGCATTGGTTCACGACGAGCGCGGGCGCGATGCACTACGTGGACGAAGGCTGCGGCCCCGTCCTCCTCTTCTGCCACGGGACGCCGACGTGGAGTTTCCTCTACCGCAGAATCATCGGCTCACTGCGGAGTCGCTACCGCTGTATTGCGGTCGATCACCTCGGATTCGGGCTGTCTGAGCGGCAGGACGGATGCGGCTACACCATCCCCGAGCTCTCGGTCGCTCTCGGGGAACTGATCGATCATCTGGGATTGAGTGACTTCGTCGTCGTCGGACACGATTGGGGCGGACCGATTGCGCTGAGTGCAGCGGTGGAGCGCTGCGACCGGGTGCGCGGGACCGTGCTGGCGAACACGACCTACTGGCCGAATACGGCTCTGGCGAAACGACTCTTCAGCGCGGTCATGAGCTCCCGCGCGATGCAACGTCGCATCGTCGAGAAGAACCTGATGGTCGATCGGATCCTCGTATCCGAGCTGGGCGCGATCCTGACGCATGAGGAGATCGAGCACTATCGCGCAGTGCAGCGGACCCCGGAGGCGCGGGCCGCTTTGGCTGTCATGCCCCGTGAGATCCGTGATGCGGAGCCACTCCTTGCTGCACTGGCGAAGTCCGTTCCGGCGATGCTGGGGGACAAACCCGCGCTCGCGATCTGGGGTATGCGCGACAAGGTCTTCAGGCCGCAGGACTACTTGCCGGGGATCGAACGCGATTTCGCCGACGTCGATGTCGTGGAGATCGCGGGTGCCGGGCATGCGGTGCAGGAGTTTGCGCCGGAGGAGTTCGCCTCAGCCGTCGCCAACCGATTCCCGGCGTAGGCCGAAGGAACCGTCGGAAACGACAGAACCGGCGGCCGGGAAGAATTCCCGACCGCCGGTCCTGGTGAAGAAGATCAGTACTTGCCGAAGGCGAGCGCCACGTCGTGGCCGCCGAAGCCGAACGAGTTGTTCAGCGCGTACTTGTAGTCGCCCTTGCGCGCCTCGCCGTGCACCACGTCGAGCTCGATCTCGGGGTCCTGGTTGTCCAGGTTGAGGGTCGGCGGGATGATGCCGTCGCGCAGCGACAGCACGGTCAGCGCGGCCTCGAGGGCACCCACGGCGCCGATGGAGTGGCCCAGCGCGCCCTTGGGGGCGTAGATCGCCGCGTCGGTGCCGACGACCGCGTTGATGGCCTTGGCCTCGGCGGTGTCGCCGATCGGGGTCGCGGTGGCGTGCGCGTTGATGTAGTCGATGTCCTCGCGCTTGAGGCCGGCCGTCTCCATGGCGCGCTTCATGGCGCGAGCGGCGCCGCCGCCCTCCACGTCGGGGGAGACCATGTGGTAGCCGTCGGAGGTGATGCCGGCGCCGAGCAGGCGCGCGATGGGCTTCGCGCCGCGGGCGAGGGCGTGCTCCTCGGTCTCGATGATCATCAGGCACTGCGCCTCGCCGAAGACGAAGCCGTCGCGGTCCTTGTCGAACGGACGCGAGGCGTGCAGCGGATCGTCGTTGCGGGTCGAGAGGGCGCGCATCATGGCGAACGGGGCGATGACGGGGCTGTCGATCTTGCCCTCGATGCCGCCGCAGACCGCGATGTCGGCGTCGCCCATGACGATCTGGCGCCAGGCGTGGGCGATGGCCTCGTTGCCGGTCGAGCAGGCCGAGACGGGGGCGATGGCGCCGGCGCGGGCGCCGATCTCCAGTGCCGAGACGGCGCAGGCGCCGTTCGGCATGGCCATCTGCACGGTGAACGGCGAGACCTTGCGGACGCCGTGATCGCGCAGCGCGTCGACGGCCTCGACCATCGACTCGCCGCCGCCGAGACCGGTGCCGACGACCGCCGCGAGGCGGTTGTGGTCGACGTCGGGGCGGCCGGCGTTGTCCCACAGGCGCTTGGTGATGACGTGCGCGGCCTGCTCCACGTAGGACATGCGGCGCTTGCTGACGTGCTGCTTGCTGATGTCGCCCGCGTACTTGCGGTCGGGGCGCTCGGGGACCTCGGAGGTGGGGTCCTCGAGGAGCTGGCCGCCGAAGCGGACCGGGAGGTCGGCGATGTCGACGCCGATGAAATCGCCCTTGAGCTCGCGAATGCCGCTCTTGCCGGCCAGGAGGCCCGCCCACGTGGACTCGGTGTCGGTGCCGATCGAGGTGGTCATCTCGATCGCGGTGACCACGACGTTGGGGAACTGTCCACCGAGCGTGCTGAAACTCCGGATGTCTGCCATGCCCTCTATGAAACAGGATCGGACCGCCCAACCGGCTGTCCTCAGGTGAGAACTTCACCCCCGTGTCTTGTGGGATCGTCACGAACCGTTCGGTTCACCCCTGTTCCAGGCCGTGTGACGGCAGTCACGACCCCGATCGCGATCAGGAAACAGAGCGCGGTGAAGGGCAGGTTCCCGACGGGGTCACCGGCCGCCGTCACACCGTCCTTCGCGCCGAAGAAGGCGGGGAGCGCCGTCGCCCACAGCAGGGCGAAGACCGCCAGGTACGCCACCGCGTAGGCCTGGACCTGGCGGTTGCGGTGCGCCGGGATCGACGGCGCGCCGGCCCCGGGGGCCAGGCACCGTCGGATCGCGTACAGGGCGGCCCCGGCCATCAGGGCCAGCTCCAGGGCGTAGACGGTGCCGCGCACCGAATCGCCCGCCAGGCCCAGGATCGTGGCGGGAAGGGGCAGGACGAACGTGCCGACGGAGGCCGCGAGCCCGATCACGACGGTGCGCCACACCAGCTGCGGCCCGGTGAACCGCGCGCCCGCGTCGACGTGCCGCCCGACCATGAACTGCACGCACAGCGCCAGCGACATCGGCCACAGCGCCGCGAACACGACCACCGAGCCCATCGGGACCGAGGCGAAGAACGGCAGGTTGATGGGATTCTCCGGCGCCCACTCCCACCAGCGCAGCTGCGGGCCGAGGTGGTCGAAGATCTCGTAGAAGGCGCCGTGCACCAGCCCGACGGTGCACGCACCGAGGACGATCCCGCACCGTCGGAAGACGCCGAGCATGCGGACGATCTCGAACGACATCGTCGCCATCATCGGGTAGATCGCCACGATGTACAGCGGCAGCCGGCCCCACAGGAACTCGACCGTGAAGAGGTTGTGCGCGAACATCGTGTCCACGTAGCCGTCGATGCCGAAGGCGCCGGGGAAGTAGAGCGGCGGCTCGATGACGAACAGGTACGCGGTCGCGCCGAACCACACCGCCAGGTTCGTCGCGTCGCCGGCGCGCCACCGCCGGAAGGCGTGGACCAGCATGAGGATCGAGCCGGCGATGATCGTCAGCTCCAGTACCGGCAGCGTCCAGTTCTCCAGCTCGAACGGGCTGCGGACGGAGACGAGCCCGCCGGTGTCGTCGCAGGTGAAGCCCATCCGGCGCGCGAGCGCGTCGAAGGTCGGCGTGCACAGATCCATCGGTCAGGCCCCGATCGCCGCGTCCGAGGCGTACCAGCGCGTGCAATCGACGCCGCTGTCGTAGCGGCGCAGCCACTCGCCGGCGAGAACCGGCAGGTTCTCGTGCGCCGGATCGTGCAGCGGCATCTGGCTGCGGATGATGCCCTTCATCGCGACGGCCTGCTCGGCCTTCGGCAGCACGTCGAAGGCGCGCGGCATGGCGCCCTTCGTCAGGTGCGGAGCCACCGCGACCAGCATCTTCTGCTTGAGCCGGTACCGGCCGAACATCGACAGGGCGTCGACCTTCCGGTCCCTGAGCGGCACATGCTGGTTGAATCCCGCGCACGCGATCCGGATCACCTTGAGCACGTGCGCGAAGATCGACGGCGCCATCCGCATCCGGTACACCTCGCTGCCCACGATCGCGTTGTAGATGATCAGCGCGGAGCTGCGGTGCTCCACCTCCTCCACGAAGTGCCACAGGAACATCGATGCCACCCGGTCGTCGCCGGGCCGGAACAGCGCCGCCTCGTTGTCGAGCATGAGCTTGAAGACGGGGGTGAACGTCGCCTCCAGGTCGGCGGTGTACGCGAGCCGGTAGTCGGCGGAGGTCGCCTCGGTGAGCAGGTCGAACTCGCCGATCACCGCGTCGAGGGTGTTCTCCAGGCCGGGGTACTGGGCGATCAGGGCCTGGACGTGCCGACGGTGCGCGGTCGAGTGGTGCCCCTCCTGCTGCATGAAGGCCGTCGCCTCCGCGGCGACCTCGGGGTCGGCGAACTCCTTGCGCAGCTGCAGGATCAGCTTGACGATCATCTTCTCGAAGCCGACGGCGAGGAAGCTGACCGCGTTCATCATCGACGAGAAGGCGGGGTTGTCCGGGTTCCACAGGAAGGGCACGGGCGCCTCATCGAAGTGGAAGTCCATCTTGCGGGGGTGCAGGTCCGTCATGGACCGAACATACACATAGAACACGTTCTGTATGTTGATAACGCGCGAAGCTGTAGCCTGGGGCGATGGCACGCAGGGGATGGGGTGGTTCGCCGCCCGCCGGCGACGAGGAGGCCGCCGCGCGCATCGTTGCCGCCGCTGTCGAGCTCATCGGTGAGCGCGGCACCACGTCGATCGCGGAGGTCGCCGACGCGCTCGGCGTGATCCGGCAGACGGTCTACCGGTACTTTCCGACGGTCGACGCCCTGCTCCAGGCCGCGGCCGTCCAGGCCGTCGGCGCCTTCCTCGACCGGCTCGCCGCGCACCTGCGCGGCATCGGTGATCCGGCCGAAGCGGTCGTCGAGGGCATCGTCTTCACCCTCGATCAGGTGCCGCGCGCCCCGCATCTGCGGCTCATGCTGGCGGGGGAGCACTCGCACGCCGAGGCGATCGCCTCCGGTCAGGCCATGGCGTTCGGGATGACCATGATCCAACGCTTCGACGTCGACTGGCCTGCCCACGGCTACGACGAGCAGCGGCTGCGTGAGCTCGTCGAATTCCAACTGCGCATCATGCAGTCCTTCTTCATCTCCCCTGGCGACCCGCCTCGCACGCAGGACGAACTGCGCGCGTACCTGCAGCGCTGGGTGGCCCCCGCGGTCCTCGACCTGCGCTGCAACCCCGCTGCAACTCTTGACTCGTAGTGTTCCAGATCACACCGACAAGACCCGTCGGTGAAACACGCCGATCCGATTCCGGAAACACGCCGGGAACAGGATCGACCGTGATCAGGAAGGCCCACATGAGTAACGAGCGCCAGGCGCCGAACCAGCTCCACCACGACGGGGTGGACGCCACCATCGAGTCCGACGACTACCTCGCCAAACGCACCCTCCGGTCGGGTTCCGCCGGCTGGGTGCTGCTGGCGGGACTGGGCGTGAGCTACGTGATCTCCGGCGACTACGCCGGCTGGAACAACGGGCTCGCGCAGGGCGGCTGGGCGGCCTCGCCATCGCCGCGGTCGTCATCGCCGGGATGTACCTCGCGATGGTGCTCGGCATGGCAGAGATGTCCTCGGCACTGCCCGCGGCCGGTGGCGGCTACACCTTCGCCCGCCGCGCGATGGGGCCCTGGGGCGGTTACGCCACCGGCATCGCGATCCTCATCGAGTACTCCATCGCGCCCGCCGCGATCGCCACGTTCATCGGCGCTTATGTGCAATCCCTGAACCTGTTCGGGATCACCGACGGCTGGTGGGTGTACCTGTTCGTCTACGCGCTCTTCATCGGCATCCACCTCACCGGCGCGGGCGAGGCGCTCAAGGCGATGTTCGTCATCACCGCGATCGCCCTGGTCGGCCTCGTGATCTTCGCGGTCTTCGCCATCGGGAAGTTCGACGCCCACAACCTCACCGACATCGCGGTCACCGACGCCGCGGGCGCCTCGAGCTGGCTTCCGCACGGCTACCTCGGCATCTGGGCAGCCGTGCCCTTCGCGATCTGGTTCTTCCTCGCCATCGAGGGCGTCCCGCTCGCCGCGGAGGAGGCGCGCGAGCCCGAGAAGAACGTGCCGCGCGGCATCATCGTCGCGATGCTCATCCTGGTGGTCACCGGCGCGACGGTCTTCCTGCTCGCACCCGGCGCCGTCGGCGCCAACGCCATGGCCGCGTCGGGCAACCCGCTCGTGGAAGCACTGGGTGACGGTACCGCCGCGAAGGTGGTCAACTACATCGGCCTCGCCGGCCTGGTCGCGAGCTTCTTCTCCATCATGTACGCCTACTCGCGCCAGACCTTCGCGCTCTCGCGCGCCGGCTACCTGCCGAAGAGCCTCTCGGTCACCAACGCCCGCAAGGCGCCGGTGCTCGCGCTGATCGTCCCCGGCGTCATCGGCTTCGCCCTGTCGCTCACGGGCGAGGGCGCGATGCTCCTCAACATGGCCGTCTTCGGCGCCGCCGTCAGCTACGTGCTCATGATGATCAGCCACATCGTGCTGCGCCGCCGCGAGCCCGACATGCCGCGCCCGTACCGCACGCCCGGCGGCATCGTGACCACCTCGTTCGCGCTCGTCATCGCGTGCATCGCCGTCGTCGCGACGTTCCTCGTCGACCCGACGGCGGCCGGCCTGACCCTCGCGGCGTTCGCTGCCTTCCTCGTCTACTTCGGCGTGTACAGCCGCCATCACCTGGTGGCCAACTCGCCCGACGAGGAGTTCGCCGCCCTCGCCGACGCCGAACGGGACCTGAAGTGAGGCGGATCCGCGCGGCCGTCACCGCCGTCGCCCTCCTGGCGCTCGCCCCGATCGCGGCCTGCACGACGAACGACGCGCAGGACAAGGCCGCCGAGTGCCGCACCCTGGCCCCGGACGCGGGCTGGTACGGCGACAACCACGACCGCCTCCAGAAGCTGATCGCCGAGCGCGGCCACTGCGGCACCGGCCACGACGGCGCCGCCCCGGTCGCCCTGTTCGACTGGGACAACACAGTGGTGCGCAACGACATCGGCTCCGCGACCGCTTACTGGATGATCCGCACCGGCAAGATTCGGCAGCCGGCGAACGGCGACTGGCGCACGACCAGCCGCTACCTGGTCCCCGAGGCGGCGCAGGCGCTCGCGGAGGCGTGCCCGACCGCGCTCGCGGCCCCGGGCGCCCCGCTGCCCACCGACCGCGACACCCGCTGTGCCGACGCTCTCGTCGCGGTGGTCGACGATGCCGAGATCGGCGGGAAGCCCGCCTTCGCCGGCTTCGACCATCGCCGCATGGAGCCCGCGTACGCATGGGTGGTCCAGCTCATGGCCGGCTACACCGAGGCCGAGATCGAGGACTTCGCGAAGACCGCCCGCACCGAGGCGCTGGCCGCTCCCGAGGGCGCGAAGCAGCGGGTCGGCACCACCGAGGTCGCCGCTTGGGTCCGCTACTACAGCCAGATCAAAGACCTCATCGGGACGCTCGCCGCCAACGGCTTCGACGTCCGGATCATCTCCGCGTCGGCGCAGCCGGTGGTCCGGGCCTGGGCGCCCGAGGTGGGCCTCGCCCCGGACAAGCTGATCGGCATCCGCCCCGTCGTCGCGGACGGGAAGATCGCCCCGCATCTGCGCGGCTGCGGAGACGTCCCCGACGGCGACGACTCGATGATCAACTACATCGACGGCAAGCGCTGCCTGGTCAACCAGGAGGTCCTGGGCATCACCGGGGCGGCGGCCTGGCAGCAGGCGCCCGCGGACCGTCGGCAGGTGCTCTCCGCCGGCGACTCGGTCACCGACATCACTTTCCTCGGCGACGCGACCGGCCTGCGCCTGGTGATCAACCGCAACGTCCCCGAGCTCATGTGCACGGCGTACGCCGACGCGGACGGCAAGTGGCTGGTGAACCCCATGTTCATCGAGCCCAAGCCGCAGGCGAAGCCCTACGCGTGCGCGACCGCGGGCACCGACGCCGCCGGGGCGAAGGTGCCGGTCCGCGGCCCCGACGGCGCCCCGCTGGGCTCCGTCGCGGATACCGTCTACTAGAAGCCACCTCTCGAACGGAGCAATCATGATCCGCAGCCAATCCGTGCGCGGGGAGACCTTCACCTTCACCTCGATGGCCGACCTGCTGGCCAAGGCCACGCCGCTGCGCTCCGGCGACCAGCTCGCCGGCTGCGCGGCGGCCTCCGACGCCGAGCGGGCCGCCGCGAAGTGGTCCCTCGCCGACGTCCCGCTCACGGCACTCCTCGAGGAGCTCGTCGTGCCGTACGAGTCCGACGAGGTCACGCGCCTCATCATCGACAGCCACGACCGGGCGGCCTTCGCGCCGATCGCGCACCTCACCGTCGGAGACCTCCGGGACCTCCTCCTGCGGATCTCCGTGGCCGACGATGCCGGTGCCCGGCTCGCCGCGCTCGGCCCGGCCCTCACCCCGGAGATGGTGGCGGCGGTGAGCAAGCTGATGCGCAACCAGGACCTCATCGCCGTGGCACGGGCGGTCCGCGTGACCGCCGGCTTCCGCACCACCGTCGGGCTGCCGGGCACGCTCGCGACCCGCCTGCAGCCGAACCACCCGACCGACGATCCGCGGGGGATCGCCGCCGCCACCCTCGACGGCCTGCTGCTCGGCTGCGGCGACGCGGTGATCGGCATCAACCCCGCCACCGACTCGCCGCACGCGACGTCCGACCTGCTGCACCTGCTCGACGAGGTGCGCACCCGCTTCGACATCCCGACCCAGTCGTGCGTGCTCAGCCACGTCACCACCACGCTCGGGCTCATCGAGCAGGGCGCGCCCGTGGACCTGGTGTTCCAGTCGATCGCCGGCACGGAGGGCGCGAACTCCGCGTTCGGCGTGACGATCTCGCTGTTGGACGAGGCGAACGCCGCGGCGCGCGAGCTGGGTCGCGGCACCGTCGGGAACAACGTCATGTACCTGGAGACCGGGCAGGGTTCGGCGCTCTCGTCCGGCACGCACCTCGGCACCGACGGCGCGCCCGTCGACCAGCAGACCCTCGAGACCCGGGCCTACGCCGTGGCTCGGCACTTGGACCCGCTGCTGGTCAACACCGTGGTCGGCTTCATCGGTCCCGAGTACCTCTACGACGGCAAGCAGATCACCCGCGCCGGCCTCGAGGACCACTTCTGCGGCAAGCTCCTGGGCCTGCCGATGGGCGTCGACGTGTGTTACACCAACCACGCCGAGGCCGACCAGGACGACATGGACGACCTGCTCACGCTGCTCGCCGTCGCGGGGGTGTCGTTCGTCATCACGGTGCCCGGCGCCGACGACGTGATGCTCGGCTACCAGTCGCTCGCCTTCCACGACGCGCTCTACGTGCGCCGGGCGCTCGGGCTGCGGCCCGCGCCGGAGTTCGACGCCTGGCTGGCACGGCAGGGCATGACCGACGAGGCCGGCGGCCTGCGCGACGTGGCCGTCGAGGCGTCGCCGCTGCGCGAGCTCGCGGCGGGGGTCTCGCGGTGAGCGCGCCCCAGCGGTCCGACGAGCCGTTCTGGGACGCCCTGCGCACGACGACCCAGTCGCGGATCGGGCTGGGGCGCACCGGCGATGCGCTGCCCACGCGCCGCGTCCTCGAGTTCGCCGCCGCCCACGCCGCGGCACGCGACGCCGTCCACCAACCCCTCGACGCCGACGACCTCGTCGCCCGCGCCCGCGACCTGGGGCTCGGCGTCCCCGTCGTCGTGACGAGCCGCGCCGCCGACCGCGGCGAGTACCTGCGTCGGCCCGACTTGGGCCGGGAGCCCGCCGACCTGTCCGGCCTCGGTCCGCTGCCCGACGGTGCCGCCGACGTCGCGCTCGTCCTCGCGGACGGGCTCTCGCCCCGCGCGCTCACCGACCACGGCGTCGCGCTGGCCGCGGCGATCCTCGACGCCCTCCCACCCGACGTGATCGTCGCGCCGCCGGTCGTCGCGACGCAGTCGCGCGTCGCGCTGGGGGATTACGTCGCGCGGGCGCTCGGGGTGCGCACTCTGCTCGTGCTCATCGGCGAGCGGCCGGGCCTGTCCGTCGCCGACAGCCTCGGCATCTACCTGACGCACCGCGCCGACCCCGAGGACTTCGGGGCCGGCGTCACCGACGCGCACCGCAACTGCATCTCCAACATCCACCCGCCCGAGGGCCTCGGCTACGCGGACGCCGCCCGCATCGCGGCCGGTCTGGTCGTGGGGGCCCGGCGTCTCGGCCGGTCCGGCGTCGACCTCAAGGACACCTCCCGTGCGGAACTGGAAGGCGCTGACCTGCGCGGACTAGACTGAGCGCAGCAGCGGCGAAGGAGAATCGATGATCGGCAAGCGGATCCAGGACAACATCGAGGCGGTCACCAAGATCGCGGCGGACTCGGTCCGCAAGTCCGGCGAGATCGTCGAGGGCGCGGGCGAGGTGCTCAAGGGCGACCTGAAGGGCGGCATCAGCCGGATGGCCACCAGCGCGGCGGACATCGCGACGGAGGCGACCGTGGAGGGCGTCAAGCTGGCGAGCGAGAACCTCGACACGGCGCGCGAGGCGTCGGATGGAGTCGCCGACAGGGTGACCCGCAAGGACTGATCACTGCGCGGTCCGGCGGTACCCGCCGGGCGTGAATCCGAGGACCTTGCGGAAGTCCCGCACCAGGTGCGACTGGTCGGCGTAGCCCAGCTCGGCGGCGATGTCGGCCACCGCGGTGCCCGGCTCCGTGCTCAGCAGGTGCGCCGCGTGCTGCAGCCGGCGGCGGTGGATCAGCGCGAGGGGAGTGAGCCCGACGAATCGCCGGGTGAGGCGCTGCGCGGTCCGCGGTGAGACCCCGATCGTGGCCGCCGCGTCCTCGACGGTGAGGATCTCCTCGTCCTCCTCGATGGCCACGACCAGGCGATTGGCGAGCTCGGCGTCGTCGGACACCGTCGGAACCCGTGCGGTGAGCCAGGATTCGACCGCGACGCACGCGCCTGCGAGGTCCCCGCGGCGCATCGCCGCGGCGACGGCCTCTTGCAACTCCGGAGCGTCGACGGCGGGATAGGCGTCCAGGATTGCGCGCGCGTCGTCGGTGACCGCCGGCGTCGCCGCGGGCCGCAGCAGCGCGCCGACGGCCCAGCCGGTGCCGACGAGGTCGCGGTGCGAGCGCTCCGTGGTCGCGCCCGCGAGCCCGACGAGGTCGGGCTCGACCACGAGGTTGAGGGCGGGGAAGGCCAGCACGTCCTGCCGGGACGTGCGGCCGGGTGCGATCTCCCACTGGGAGATCCAGAACCACCGCACCAGCGGGTCCGCAGCGGGGGAGGCCGCCCGGCGCTCGAAGGTGGGCAGCTGTGCCGGGTAGAGGATGCCGCGGGGGTTCACGGATCGATCGTAGGCCCGAGGTCTGTCGCGAATGTTCAATCGACGGGGCGGCCGCCGCTCGTAGCGTTACCGGCATGACAGAGAACATCACCGCCGCGAGCGGCGCACACACCACCGACGGCGTCCCGCACTCCTTCTCCTCGCTGACGCCCTTCCTCGCGATCCCGAACGCCAAGGCGGCCATCGACTTCTACACCTCGGTCTTCGGGGCCCGCTCGCTCGGCGTCACCGAGATGGGCGGCGTCGTCGTCCACGCCGAACTCGACTTCGGGAATGGGCGACTCCAGCTCGGCGAGCCCAACCCGCAGTTCGGCCTCGTCCCCATGCCCGACGGTGACGCCGACTGCTACTCGCTGGGGCTGTACTGCAGCAGCGTCGACGACGTGGTCGCGCGCGCCGAGGCCGCGGGCGCGACGGTCCGGGAGCCGGTGGCGAACTTCGTCTCCGGCGACCGGTTCGCCAGCATCCGCGACCCGTTCGGAGTGCGCTGGTCGATCTTGACCCGCGTCGAGGACCTCAGCGACGAGGAGAGCGCCGCCCGTGTCGAGGAGTGGGCCGCGGCGCAGGCCTGACGTCAGTCCGCGACCTGCGCGGGAATCGGGTCGAGGGGCCGGGGCGGCGACTGCGGCATCGTCTGGAATCGGACGTCGGCCGAGCCCGACGGGGCGGCGTTCGCGTCGTTCGGACCCAGCCACTTGAACCGGATGGTGATCTGGCCGGGCCCATTGCTGCCGACGACCGAGGTGAAGGCGTCGCCCTTCGGCGTCGGGGTACCGGCGAACTTCTTGTGGTCGAAGAGCAGGATCTGCACGGGCGAGCTGCCGGTGCCGCGGTCCGTGTCGAGGCGCACCCAGTTCAGGGTGCAGTCGACGGAGCCGCCCATGCCGGTCACGCGCCAGGGGACGCCGGGCATCGGCGGTGCGATCGAGCGGATCGCGCCGTCGATGCGGTCCTGCGGGAGCTCGGGGCAGGCGATCGGCGAGGCACCGGCGGCGCCCGTCCCGGCGACGACCGATCCGGCGACGGAGGCGGCGGCCGCTGCGGAGAGGGCGAGGGCGATCAGAGGCTTGCGCATGGCTTCGGTCCTTCCATGACGGGAGGTCGACGCGGGCTCCATCGACGGGCACTGCTTGTATCGGGTAACGATCACTCGACGTTACCCCGCGGGCGTCACTAACCTTGATGCCATGAGCGAGGAACAGGGCAGCTACGTCACCGAGAACAAGCCGTACGAGCGCGACACCCGGTACATCGAGACCCGCATCACCCGCGACGGGCGCGACGGCTATCCCGTGGAGCCGGGCCGGTACCGCCTGGTCGCCTCGTACGCCTGCCCGTGGGCCACCCGCACCATCATCGTGCGGCGGCTGCTGGGCCTCGAGGACGCGATCTCCCTCGGCATCGCCGGCCCCACGCACGACAAGCGGTCGTGGACCTTCGACCTCGACCCCGGCGGCCTCGATCCGGTGCTGCAGATCCCGCGTCTGCAGGATGCCTATTTCGCGCGCGTCCCCGACTACCCGAAGGGCATCACGGTGCCTGCGATCGTCGACGTGCCGACAGGTGCCGTCGTCACGAACGACTTCCCGCAGATCACGATCGACTTCTCGCTCGAGTGGACGGATTTCCACCGACCCGGCGCGCCGCAGCTCTACCCGGAGGACCTGCGCGGCGAGATCGACGAGGTGAACAAGCTGGTCTACCGCGACGTCAACAACGGCGTCTACCGATGCGGCTTCGCCGGCTCGCAGGAGTCCTACGACGCCGCGTACGACCAGCTCTTCTCCCGGCTCGACTGGCTCTCCGAGCGCCTCGCCACGCAGCGGTACCTGGTGGGCGACACCATCACCGAAGCCGACGTGCGCCTGTTCACCACGCTGGCCCGGTTCGACCCGGTGTACCACGGCCACTTCAAGTGCAATCGGGAGAAGCTCAGCGAGATGCCCGTGCTGTGGGCGTACGCGCGCGATCTGTTCCAGACCCCGGGGTTCGGCGACTCGACGCACTTCGACCACATCAAGCGGCACTACTACGAGGTGCACCGCGACATCAACCCGTCGGGCATCGTGCCGAAGGGGCCGGACCTGCAGAACTGGTTCACCCCGCACGGCCGGGAGGCGCTGGGCGGCAGCCCCTTCGGCGCCGGAACCGCGCCCGCACCGCTACCGATCCCCGCCGGCTGAGACCGCGGCGCACGGGTAGTCGGAGTAGCCCTCCGCGGTACGGCCGTAGAGCACGTCCTCGCGGATCGCCGACAACGGCAGGGCTCGCCGGATCCGTTCCACCAGGTCGGGTTTGGCGATGAACGCGCGGCCGAAGGAGACCAGGTCGGCACCGTCGGCCAGTGCCCGCTCGGCGGCGGGCGCCGACGTGGGAACACGGTTCTCGCCCACGTTCGCGATGACGGTGCCGTCGAAACGCGGTCGCAGGTCCGCCAGCGCGGGGTAGTCGTCGTTGTCGGTCAGGTGCAGGTACATCAGGCCGCGGCGGTTCAGCTCGTCGACGAGGCCGCGGTACAGCTCGGCGGGATCGCGCTCGATCATGGAGAACTGCGGGTTCCCGGGCGAGAGCCGGACGGCCGTGCGCTCGGCGCCGATGGCGTCGGTCACGGCGTCGACCACTTCGAGCGGGAAGCGCATCCGGTTCGCGACCGATCCGCCGTAGCGGTCGTCGCGCAGGTTCGTGTTGTCCGCGAGGAACTGGTGGACCAGGTAACTGTTGGCGCCGTGCAGCTCGACGCCGTCGAAGCCCGCCGCCACGGCCCGCCGCGCGGAGGCCGCGTACTGCTCGACCGCGGCCTCGATCTCGGCGATCGACATCGCTGCGGGGCGCGGCCACGTCGCCTTGGAGCCGTCGAGCAGGTGCAGCACGTCGCCGTCGGGCACCGCCGACGGTCCGGCGGGCACCGAACCGTCGATCCGGGCGGCGGGGTGACCCTTGCGCCCGCCGTGCATGAGCTGCGCGACGATGCGGCCGCCCTCGGCGTGCACGGCGTCGACGACTCGGGCCCACGCGCGCTCGTGACGGTCCGTCGCGAGCCCGGGTACCCGGGCTTCGCTCTGCCCGGAGGAGTGGGGCCACATGCCCTCGGTGATGATCAGGCCCGCGCCGGCCCGTTGGCGGTAGTAGTCGGCGACGTCCGCGGTCGGGGAGCCGTCGGGCTCGGACCGCAGGCGCGTCATCGGCGCCATGACGATGCGATTCGGGAGGTCGAGGGTTCGACTGCGGTAGGGCGTGAGGAGTGACATGTCCGTACGCTAGAACCTGACACTGATGTGAGGGGCAAGCGATGCGGATCGGCGAACTCGCGGAGCGCACCGGGGTGAGCGTGCGCTCGCTGCGGTACTACGAGGAGAAGGGCCTGCTCGCGTCGACGCGGACCGCGGCCGGGCAGCGCGTCTATCCCGAGCGGGCCGTCGACCGGGTGGTGCGCATCCAGGAGCTGTTCGCCGCCGGGCTCGCGAGCGGCGTGATCGCCCAGCTGCTGCCGTGCATCCACGACGAGGACGGATCGCCGAACGCGACCGCGACGCCCTGGCTCGCCGCCACCCTGCGCGCGGAGCGCGACCGGATCGATGAGGGCATCCGCGACCTGCAGCGGGCGCGGGAGGTGCTCGACGAGGTGATCGACACCGCCGGTTCCGTCACCGATCCCCGTGCCGCCGCAGGAAATCGATGACGACCGTCGCGGTCCGCTCGGGCTCCTGCTCCGCCGGGTAATGGCCGGAGTCGTCCAGCACCACGCCGCGGACGTCGGCCGCCACCGGCCGTAGGCCCTCCGCGACCGCGGCGCCCATCGCGTACCGTCCGCCGACGGCCAGTACCGGCGTCCGGATCGGGTCGGCGCGCAGTGCCGCGATGTCGGCGAGATCGTCCGCCCGGGTGCGGTAGTGCGCGAGCCCCGCGACGTGGACGTCGGTGGGGCGGTACGCATCGACGTACGCGCCCAGGACCGCAGGATCGAGTCCGGCGGGTCCGGCGCTCTGCTGCAGGAAGGCGCCGTAGAAGTCGTCCTCCCGCCCGGGGACGAGGCTCTCGGCCAGGCCCGGCGCGCGGTTGAACGCGCCGTGCCAGTCCGGATAGTGCTCGCGCCCCGGCGATGGGACCGCCACGTCGATCCCGGGCAGGATCTCCTCCTCGACGACGAGCGCGGCGACGATCTCGGGCGCCGAGGCCGCCAGGTGCACCGCGACCGTCCCGCCCCAGTCGTGGCCGATCACCGCGCACTGCGCGATCCCGTCCGCGGCGAGCCGATCCCGCACCCGCGCCGCCAGCGCGCTCTTCCGGAAGTCGCCCGTTCCGTCGTCGCCGGACCCGAGGCCGGGCAGCGTGATCGGGAGCGGTTCGAACCCGGCGTCTCTCAGCCGCGGGGTCAGGTGTCGCCAGTGCAGGTCGGTGACGGGCCAGCCGTGGAGCAGGACGACCGGCAGGCCGCCGGTCACGGCGTCGCCCCCGCGAGGTGCGCGGCGGCGAGATCCGCGACCGCGAAGTCCCGCTCCCGCTCCTCGGCCTCATCGTCCTCGTCGAACCACGCGGCCGACAGCCCCGCGAAGGCGAGCACCCACCGCAGCAGGCGTTCCCGAGGCAGTCGCGCCTCTGCAGCGATCACGTCGAGCCGCCGGGCGAAGCGGACCGGATCCGCCGCGGTCGGCAGGTCCGGGTTGGTCAGCAGGTTGGCGTAGTCGTAGCCGCGCTCGCCGACGACGCACTTCGGGTCGATCGCGAGCCAGCCGCGATCGCCGAAGTCGAGCACGTTGTCGTGGTGCACGTCGCCGTGCAGGACCACCTCGTCGCGCGGGTCCGCGAGGAGGGCGTCCGCCGCCGCCCAGGACCGGGAGTACCGCGGGTCGTCGCCACGGACCGCCGCGAGCGAGGAGAACCAGTCCCGCAGGGGGACCAACTCGGTCGCGGGGGCTCCGGGGCGCGGCCGGTGCAGGTGCTCGACGGTGACGCACAGGATCCGGGTGGCCTCGTCGTCCCGGCCCTCCAGCGCCATCGCCATGAGATCGCCGGTGCCCGTCGCCCGCTCCATCAGCACGGTGTCGCCCTCGTCCGCGAAGACCTCCGCGGCCCCGTCGCCGCCCCACCAGCGGAGCACCGCGGCGCCGGCGCGCTCCTCAGGGGTGTTGGCGCGCTTGAGCATCGCGGCGCGGCCCCGCCACCGCACCGGCAGCAGATCGCTGCCGGGGGTGGCGAAGGGCGCACCGTCGGGGGAGAGGTCCCAGCGTTCGAGGGGCCCGCGCCACGCATCGAGGGGTTGCACAGCATCCGACCCTACTGGGGCGCATGATGGTCCGATGAGCGACGGCACGGATCAGCCCTCGGTGGCGATGGCGCGGGTGCGGGCGCATGATGAAGCCGTGAGCGACTTCAATCAGGGCATCATCGACGAGTTCCGCGCCAACAACGGCACCGTGACCGCCATGGGCTTCGGCCGGGCGCTCGCGCTCGTCCACAGTACGGGCGCCAAATCCGGCGAGCCGCGGGTGAATCCGCTGGCCGCGATCCACGACGACGAGGGCTGGCTGCTGCCGGCGTCCGCGGGCGGCTCGCCGAAGAACCCCGCCTGGTACCACAACCTCAAGGCCCACCCGGGCATCGAGATCGAGTACCCGAACGACGAGGGCGGGATCTCCACCGCGGAGGTCACCGCGCAGGAGTTGACCGGAGCCGCGCGCGACGAGGCGTGGGCCCGCTTCGTCGCGCGGTCGAGTGGGTTCGCCGAGTACGAGGAGGCGGCGCAGGGGCGCGTGATCCCGGTCTTCCGGCTGACCCCGCGCTGACCCGCAGGGGCAGGTGACGAGCACGTCCCGGGGCGGATCAGCGGCGCGTAGGTCTCGGTCACCTCCGGTAGAGGGCCGCGGTCGCCGCCCCCAGGGCCACGTCGACGTGGTCGCCCGGCAACAGCTTCCGCAGGTGCGCCTCATCCAGGTACTCGCCGGCGTCGACGGCGGCCTGCGCGTCGGCCTCCTCGGCCGAGTACTCGTCGTCATCGTCGTCGGCTTCCGCGTCGTAGCTCTCCTGCGCGTAGTCCAGGACCCACGACGCGCTGTCGATGTAGTGTTCGTCGATCGTCAGGCCGTCGACGTGACCGACGACGGTCCAGACATCCCCGTCGTAGCCGTAGGCGAAGTTCGCGTGGCCGATATCGGGGTCCGGCGCGACGAACCACCACTCCAGCGCTCCGGCGGCGATCAGATCGTCGCGGCCCTGGAGATCGATGGCGCCCACATCGCGGTCGAAGCCGACGATCGACGCGCGACCGTCGGGAAGCAGGGCCAGATCGAACCAGGATCCGCCGCCGTCCTCTCGGTGCGCGATCCCGGCCGCGACGGGGCCGAGGCCCGTTTCTCGGAAGACTGCGGCCTGCAGGGCCGCCCATACCGCGGTGGTCGACCAGAGCGCAGCCGGCGGACCGAGATCGATGGGGGAGCGGGTCATTCCACGACGATAGCGTCTGCGGATCCCGTCGCCCTACGCCCCGCCGGCTGCGGCTCCGAGGTCCGGTCGCGCATCACGATGAAGGCGGCGATCGCGGTCGCGACCAGGATCACGCTCGAGACGCCGACGGTCGTGGTGACCGCGTCGACCCAGGCCGAGCGGGCGGCGTCGGCGAGCGCGGCACCGTCCGGCCCCGCGATCCCGTCCGCGCGCGACAGGGTGTCGCCGAGCGTGCGCGACATGCCGTCGTGCCGGGTGAAGACCGCCGTCGCCACGGAGCCGAGCACGGCGAGACCGAGCGCGGTCCCGAGCTCGAAGCTCATCTCCGACATCGACGAGGCCTGCCCGGCGCGCTCCGGCGGCGCCGCGGCGAGCGCCACCGAGGAGACGAAGGTGAACAGGGTGCCGTAGCCGACGCCCGCGACCACCGTCCCGAGCACGTACAGCCAGGCGGGACCGTCGGTGCCGAGCCGCACCAGCAGGAGCTGACCCGCGGCGGAGAACAGGAGCGCGGCGACGAACGTGCTGCGCCGGCCGAGGTACTGCTCGATCCAGGGCGCTCGCATGGAGAAGTACGCCACCACGGCGGCCGCGGGCAGGCCGAGCAGGGCCGCCGCGAGCACGTCGAAGCCCACGACCGACTGCAGGTAGATGCCCGTGAGGTACGACATCGAGCTCAGCGTCGAGACCGCCAGGATCGTGCCGGCGATGGCCATCGCGAAGTACCGGTTGCGGAACAGGTCGAACGGGATCAGCGGGTGGTCCGTGCGGCGCTGCTGCACGACGAACGCGATCAGCATGATCGCGCCGGCGCCGCCGACCGCCAGCGTGGTTCCGTCCACGCCGTGCCCGGCGGCCGCCTTCACCGCGTAGACCAGCGGGAAGATCGCGGCCATCGACAGCGCGACGCCCACCAGGTCGAAGCGCGCCGCGGAGTCGCTGCGGAACTCGGGGATCAGCAGCGGGCCCGCCACGAGGAAGGCCAGGAAGACCGGCGCGTTGATGAGGAAGACCGAGCCCCACCAGAAGTGGTGCAGCAGCACGCCGCCGATGACCGGGCCGACCGCCATGCCGAAGGAGAACGCCGCGGTCCACACGCCGATCGCGATGCCGCGGGCCTTCGGGTCGCGGAAGATGTTGGCGATCAGCGCGAGGCTGGCCGGCAGCAGGGTCGCGCCGCCGACGCCCATGAGGGCGCGGGCGGCGATGAGCAGAGCCGGGGACGGCGCGAAGGCGGCGATCACCGAGGCGACGCCGAACAGCCCGGCACCCCAGGTCATGAGGCGGCGACGGCCCCAGCGGTCGCCGAGGTTGCCCATCGTGATGAGCAGGCCGGCCAGCATGAACGGGTAGATGTCCAGGATCCACAGCTGCTCGGCCGACGTCGGATGGAGCGCGGCGCTGAGGTGCGGCATCGCGAGGTACAGCACCGACGCGTCCATCGAAACCAGGAACACCGGCAGGAGCAGCGCGGCGAGACCGGCCCAGGCGCGGCGCGGGGTGGTGGACACGAAGAACTCCTCAGAATGTTCACGGCAGGCGCGTACGGCGTACGCAGGATGACTGGGTACACTGTACGCAGCATCGTCGATCCCGGTCAACGGAGAAAGGACGCTGGTGTCCGAGACCACTCTGACCCGCGAGGCCATCGTGGCCGAGGCCGTCCGCCTCGCCGACGAGGGCGGCCTCGAGAAGGTGTCCATGCGCCGCATCGCGGACGCGCTCGGCGCCGGTGCCATGTCCCTCTACCGCCACGTTCCCGACAAGGACACGCTGGTCCGCGATATGGCCGCGGCCGTGGGCGCGGAGTACCTGTACCCGCCGGAACTGATGGGGGATCCGGACTGGCGGATGCGGACCCACGTCGCCGCCGAGGCGGACATGCGGCTCTACCTGCATCACCCGTGGGTGCTGCTGGCGCACTCGATGCCCCGGGCCGCGATGGCCCCGTCGGCGGTCTCCTGCTTCCACTGGCTCGTCGAGGCGTTCACCCACCTCACCGGTACTGTCGCCGACTCCGCCGAGCTCACACTGCACGTGTGGAATCACGTGCAGGGCGCGGGCATCGGCGCGGTCGGCCGGCTCCTGCTCGCCCCGGGATCGTCGCTCGAGGGAGCGGGCTTCGTCGCAGACCTGGCGGACAATCCCCTCATCGAGGAACTGCCGCTGCTCAAGGAGCTGGTGGAAGTGGACCGTCCCGACCTGTGCGCGGCGATGCCGCTACTGCACTCCGGGGTCGACGCGCTGTGCACGGGCTTCGCGGAGCGCTACCGGCGCTGAACCGTCGACGTCCGTTCAGGGCGTCTCCACCGCCGATTCAACCGGATCCGTCAGCGTGGAATCGTGAGCACTGCGAATCGGCGCACGTTCCTCAGGGGAGCCCTCACGGGCGGTATCGTCGCGGGCATGGGCCTGCTCCCGTCGTCGCTGACCGAGGTGCTGGCGCAGCCGGCCCCGTCGGGCGGGCTCGACGGCCTGGAGCACGTGATCTTCCTGATGCAGGAGAACCGCTCCTTCGACCACTACTACGGCGCGCTCCGCGGCGTGCGCGGCTTCGCCGACCCCGCCGCGATCCGCCTGCGCTCCGGTCACGACGTCTTCCTGCAGCCCACTCGATCGGGGCTGACGGTGCCGCCCTTCCCCGTCCGGGGCGCGGCGGACCGCCAGCGCATGGACGCCGAGAACATCGACGCCCTCGATCACACGTGGAAGGGCGGGCACGCCGCGCTCGCGGACGGCTGGCACGACGGATGGATCGCAGCGAAGACCGACTCGACGATGGCCTACTACGACCGCGCGGACATCCCGTTCCACTACGCGCTCGCCGACGCCTTCACCATCTGCGACCACTACTACTGCAGCTCGCCGACCTCAACCTCGCCCAACCGCAACTTCTTCTTCTCCGGCACCACCGGCTACGAACCCGGAACGGGGGAGCGCGCCGTCGAGAACACCGCCTACGACCGTGGCCACCCTGGCTACGACTGGCCGTGCATCGGCGAGATCCTGCAGCGGGCGGGGATCTCCTGGCAGGTGTACCAGGAGTGGGACAACTTCACCGACAACAACATCGAGTTCTTCCACCGGTTCAAGACGGTGTCGAAGGCGGTGTTCTCGGACTTCGGCACGGAGATCGACGACTTCTACCAGGGCCTCCGGCGCCTGCCCGCCGACGAGGCGCACCGTCGGTCGGAGGAGGTGGACGCGCGGGCCCGGACGTTGGGAGCCGAGGACCGCGACCTGTTCTTCCGAGGCCTGCGCCGCACGGCCACCGGCACGCTCACCGACCGGATCGGCGCCGACATCGCCGCCGGCACCCTGCCGACGGTCAGTTACGTCGTGGCCTCCGAGCGGGAGTCGGAGCACCCCAGCGGCTCCTCGCCGCGGGCGTCGGCGAATCTGGTGCACCGCGTCCTCGACGTGCTCGGGCGCAATCCCGAGGTGTGGCGGAAGACGGCGCTGTTCCTGCTCTACGACGAGAACGACGGCTACTTCGACCACGTCCCGCCGCCGCGACCGCCCCGCGACCGGACCGACGAGTGGGTCGGCGACCTGCCGCTCGGTCTCGGCGACCGCGTGCCGATGACAGTGGTCTCGCCGTGGACCGTCGGCGGGCACGTGGCCTCGGAGACCTTCGACCACACCTCCACGCTGCGCTTCCTCGAGCGCTGGCTGGGAATCTCCGTCCCGGCGATCTCCGGCTGGCGGCGCACCGTCTGCGGCGACCTCTCCAGCGCCTTCGACTTCCGTACACCGCAGGCGCTTCCGGCGCGGTCGCGTCCGCAGTCGGTGGGGTCGCTCAGCCCGCGCTGGAAGCCGCACGCGCCGGCGGTCGGTCGTCGGCCCGGCCAGGAGCCGGGCGAGCGCCCGGCCCGGCCCGTGCCCTACGTCCCCGGGGCCACCGCGAGTCCCGGGCCCGACGGTGTCCGCGTCCGCCTGTCCAACGCGGGGACGAGGTCCGCGCACTTCACGCTCTTCCCCTACCACGCACCGGATTCCGTGCCGCTGCACGCCGACGTGCTCGGCGAGCACGAGTTGGTGGTGCCCGCACCGGGCGGGCACTACGACCTTCTGGTCCTCGGCCCCGCGGGCGAGCACTGGAAGTTCGTCAGCGAGCCGTCCGCCGCAGGATGAACGCGGCGGTGCCCGCGATCCGCGCGTCGGCGTCGCAGGCGAGTTCGCGCAGCGCCTCCTCGGCACCGGCCGTGGGGATCTCGGCGAGGGCCTGCACCGCTCGCTGGCGCACCGGGTAGTCGCCCGAATCCCGGGCGAGCGCCCCGAGCTCGGCGCTGATCGTCTCCCCGGCGGGATCCGCGGCCGCGATCACCCCGAGGGACTCCGCCGCGTCGACGTCCTTCTCGCCGTCCCGCACCATGCGCAGCAACTGCGGTGCGGCCGCGGCGTCGCCGCGGCCCCCCAGGGCGACGGCGGCGACGATGCGCACCGCACCGTCGTCGTGGTCGAGCGCGGCCCGCAGTGGCCCGTCCTGCCCGGGAACCTCGGCGAGGGCCAGGGCGGCGCGGTGCCGCACGGCCGGATCGGCGGAGTCGAGCGCCTCGACGAGGGGAGCGAGGTCCTCGCCGTCGGCCTGCGCGAGCGCCCAGCGCAGGGCGCCCGCCACGTTGGTGCTCTCCTCCTTCAGCAGGGCCTGGGCCAGCGCGTCGGCGGGAGCCCGCCCCGCGCCGGTGAGCGCGGCGAGCTGCCGCGCGGCGGGCGCGACGCTGTCGAGCCGGGAGAGCAGGCCCACGACGCCGAGGACCTGCTCCCAGTCGGTCGGGCCGGCGGCGGCGACCTGGCGCAGCCGCTCCAGCAGCTCCGTCTCCAGTCGGATCCGCTCCCGGCTCCGCGCGATCATGTCGGCGACCAGCCGTTCCGGCGCGAACGACGGGTCGTCGAGCGCGCGCCCGATCTCCTTGAGCGACAACCCGAGCGAACGGAGGCTCTCGACGTGGAAGATCCGGCGGATGTCGTCGTCGGAGTACTCGCGGTACCCCGACGACGACCGCTGGGACGGCCGGACCAGGCCCAGCGCGTCGTAGTGCCGCAGCATCCGCGCGCTGACGCCCGAGCGCCGCGCCACCTCGCCGATCTGCATCGCCCCGTCCGTCCCGTCGGTCATTCCGGGCGGCCGAGGGCCGCCACGCGCTGCGCCTCGTGCACCGAGCCCGCGAACCCGGAGTCCGGGTCCTCGAGCAGCTGCAGGGTCTGCGCCACGTGCTCCCGCGCGGCGTCCGTCGTCGTGGGTGCGCCTCCCAGCTCGGCGACGCCCTCGTCGCCGAGCGCGAGGATCGCCCGGCTCAGGCTGCGGCGGGTCTCCGCGCCGCCGCGCCCCAGCTGCCCGAGCAGGGCGCGGGCGGCGGACCGTCGGGCTTCGGCGTCCGGGGCCAGCGACCCGGCCGTGCGCCATGCCGCCTTCGCGACCTCGTCGTCGGCGTCGCCCGCGAGGGCCGTGACCTCACCGAACGCGGCCGCGGACTCGGCGCCGCCGATCTTCGACAGCGAGTGCAGCGCCTGGCTCCGGGCCTGCGCGACCGGGGAGGCGAGCTCCGCGCGGAGCAGCGGCACCGTCGACGCGGCGGGCAGCCGGGTCAGGGCCCAGGTGAGCATGTCGCGGACGAAGAAGTCGGGCTCGACCGCGCAGCGCGCGACGAGCGCCGCGGCGTCGACGCTCCCGGGGGAGGTCCCGGCGTCGAGGGCCGCGCGCAGGCGGATCGAGGCGTTCTGATGATCGAGCAGGGTCCGGGCCATGGTGGCCACCTCCTTGAATCGTCGGTGGCTCGATTCCAGACCCTGTCACGATGTCAAGGTCAAGCGCCGCAGGTCAGCGGCTCACTCCTTGTCGACGTCGACCACCTTCGCGCCCTCGGCGGCACGCGCGACCGCGGCGGCACCGTCGTGGGCGCCCTTGCGCGAGGCGTAGGCCTGGCCCGAGGCCACGACCTCTCCGTTGCCGGCCTTCAGCCGGAACCGGAACTTGCCGGCGTTGTCCTCGTACACCTCGAACTTGCCTGCCATCTGGAGCGCCTTTCTCGTGGTGATCCCCGTCGTCGGGGCCGGATGCAGCGTATGACGTCGCCCACGGGAATGTGAGGCGAAGCGACCGACACGCCGGATCAGGATCGCCCCGATCCGAACCGGCATCAGCGAGCGCTCAGCCGATGCCAAGGAGCGTGGCTATCGTGGAATCCGAACGGCAACGACGACAGGGGTGGCAGCGCAGATGGGGATCATGGACCGGGTCCGGGGCGAACTCGTCGACATCATCGAGTGGCTGGAGGACAACCGCTCGACGATGGCGTGGCGGTTCCCGCGCTACAACAACGAGATCAAGAACGGCGCGCAGCTCATCGTGCGCGAGGGCCAGGAGGCGCTGTTCGTCTACCGGGGGCAGCTCGCCGACCGGTACGGCCCCGGCAACTACCAGTTGGTCTCCGAGAACATGCCGATCATGTCCACCCTGCAGGGCTGGCCGCACGGCTTCAAGAGCCCGTTCCGCAGCGAGGTCTACTTCGTCAACACCAGGCCCATCACCGACCTGCGGTGGGGCACAGCGAACCCGATCACCATCCGGGACCAGGACTTCGGCATGGTCCAGGTGCGCGCCAACGGGCTCTGCGTCGTGCGGGTGGTCGACTCGCCGACCTTCCTGCGCCAGGTGATCGGCACCGACTCCAACGTCGACTCGGACGAGATCGCCGAGCTGCTGCGGCGCACCATCACCACGGCCTTCTCCGAGATGCTCATCGAGACCGGCGTGGGCGCGATCGACCTGCAGGCCCGGCAGCGGGAGCTCGCCGCGAAACTGCAGGAGTACGTGCAGTCGAAGATCAACCAGCAGTACGGGCTCGCGTGCGAGGCCATCGAGCTGAACATCTCCCTGCCCGACGAGATCACGCAGGCCATGACCCGCGGCGTCGCCCGCGGCGTGGAGGAGACGGGCTACTACGGCAACGTCGGTGACATGAACCGCTTCCAGCAGGGCCGCGCCGCCGACGCGATGCTCGGCGCCGCCACCAACGAGGGCGGGGGCGGGGCGGGCGACTTCCTCGGCGCCGGCATGGGGATGGCGATGGGGCAGCAATTCGCCCAGAACTTCCAGAACCAGCAGGCACCCGCTCAGGGCGCGCAGCAGGGTGCGGCCCAGCCGGCGCCGGGCGCTGCACAGCCCGGGCCGCCGCCGTTGCCGAACGCGCAGGTCTTCCACGTGGAGCAGAACGGGCAGTCCGCCGGCCCGTTCCCGGTGGAGCAGCTCCGCGCCATGAACCTCACCCCGCAGACGCTCGTGTGGTCGCCCGCGCTCACCGGCTGGACCCCGGCCGGACAGGTGCCCGCCCTGGCGTCGCTGTTCGGGCAGACGCCGCCGCCCCTGCCGCCCCGGTCGTAGTCATGACGACGCCGCCCCCGCTGCCCGGCCCCGCCGGGCGGCCACCGGAGCAGCCGCGCCCGCCGCAGCTGCCGGGCCCGCCACAGCCGCCACGTCCGCCGCGACCCGCCGCGCCGGCGGACGTGCGGCCCCAGCAGCTCGTGCCGGGCGTCCCGTCGGCCAACGACCGCGAGATGCTGCAGGTCACCGAGCAGACCCGCACGTACCCGTGCGGGAACTGCGGCGACGCCCTCGTCTACGACCCGGCGATCGGGAAGCTGCGCTCGCCGAGCTGCGGCAGCACCTATCCGGTGATGCTCGACACGAGCAAGGCCCTGATCCCGCATCCGTTGGGGCCCACCATGAACGCGCTCTACGCGCGTGCCGCGTCGGCGGAGCAGGTGCGCGTCGTCGACCACGAGGTGGTCTGCCAGAACTGCGGCGGCCACACCCTGTTCAGCGGCACCCTCACCGCCGTGCGGTGCCCGTACTGCAACACCCCGATCCAGCGGACCGACGTGCAGGTCGCGCCCGCGCGGCTGCCCGTCGACGGCATCCTCCCGCTGCGGGTCGGCGAGGATCAGGCCCGGCAGAACATCGAATCCTGGGTCGACAGCCGCTGGTTCGCGCCGCGCGAGTTCAAGAAGTACCGCGTGCTCGGCTCGTTCACCAGCGTCTACCTCTCGTACTACAGCTACGACGCCGAGGTCACCACCGACTACTCGGGGGCACGAGGCGAGCGCCGGACCCGGCGCGACCGGGACGGGAACATCGAGACCTACACCGACTGGTACCCGGCGAGCGGGCGGGTGCACGACAGCATCCGGCAGCTCGCCGAGTCCGCCAACACGGGTCTGGACTCCGACCGGGTCCGCGAGCTCGAGCCCTGGCCCACCGAGCAATCCGTCACCTACACGCCGGAGTTCGTGGCGGGCCACCTGGCGCGCACCTACGACGGTGACGCGGCGCAGGTCTTCGAGGCGCAGGCGCGGCCGCGGATCGAGCGCATCGTCGAGAACACGGTGCGCCGCGACATCGGCGGCGACGAGCAGCGGATCACCCGGATGAACCCGATGTACCAGTCGATCGACTTCCTCTACCTGCTCATGCCGGTGTGGCTGCTCACCGTCACCTTCGGAGGCAAGCCCTTCCAGGTCTTCGTCAACGGCGTGACCGGCGAAGTGCAAGGTCAGCGACCGTGGAGCGCGATCAAGATCGCCTTCGCCGTCACCCTCGGGTTGCTGCTCGTCGGGCTGGCGGTGTACCTGTACATGCAGGCCCGCGGCGGGTAGCCGCCGCGGCGGCGAGGAGGAACGTCATGTCGTGGATCATCGTTGCGGTGCTCGCGGTCGTCGTGCTGGCCGTGCTCGCGGCCACCGGCTTCGCGATCGCGCTGGTGCGCAACAGTCGCCGGCAGCAGCAGGCCGAGGCCGCCATGCCCTTCCCGTCGCGCGCCCCGTTGTCCTGGTCCGGCTCGCACGTCCCCGAGGCGCGCCTGCACCGCCGCATCCGGAAGGCGCTGCGCGCCTTCGATCAGCCCGCTGGCGTGCTGTCCGCGGCGCAGCTGGACGCGCAGGTGACGCTCACCGTCGCCGCCCAGGAGCTCGACGACCGGCTCGTGACGATCGCCGCGCTGCCCGAGGCGGAGAAGGCCCCGGCGGTCGAGGCGGCCACCGCGGACGTCGCCGACCTGGAGCGACGCATCGCGGACACGGTCGTCGTGCGGCCCCAACTGCCGCCCACGACGACCTGACGAAAGCTGTCGGGGGCGATCACTAGACTGCCGGTGTGACTTCAGCGAACTCCTCGACCAAGCCCACGATGCTGCTGATCGACGGGCACTCGATGGCGTTCCGCGCCTTCTTCGCGCTCCCGCTCGACGGTGGCCGCTTCCGCACGAAGTCGGGGCAGCCGACCAACGCGGTGTACGGCTTCACGTCGATGCTGATCAAGCTGCTCAAGGAGGAGGCGCCCGGCTACGTCGCCGCGGCCTTCGACGTCTCCCGGCAGACCTTCCGCGCCGAGATGTTCCCCGAGTACAAGGCGCAGCGCAGCTCCGCGCCGGACGACTTCCGCGGCCAGGTGGACGTGGTGAAGGACGTTCTCGGCGCCATGGGCATCCCCACCATGGCGCAGGAGGGCTTCGAGGCGGACGACATCATCGCCACGATGACCACCCGGGCCCAGGAGCAGGGCTTCAAGGTCCTCATCGTCACGGGTGACCGCGACGCGCTGCAGCTCGTGAACGACGACGTCACCGTCCTCTATCCGCGCAAGGGCGTCTCGGACCTCACCAGGTTCACCCCCGAGGAGGTGGAGGCCAAGTACGGCCTCACCCCGGCGCAGTACCCGGATTACGCCGCGCTGCGGGGAGACCCGTCGGACAACCTGCCCGGCATCCCGGGCGTCGGCGAGAAGACCGCCGCCAAGTGGATCCGCGAGTACGGGAACCTCGAGGGCCTGGTCACGAACGTCGACAAGGTCAAGGGCAAGGTCGGCGACTCGCTGCGGGAGAACCTCGCAACCGTCCAGCTCAACCGACAGATCACCGAGATGGTGCGGGACATGACGCTGCCCTACACCCCGGAGGAGCTGGAGCTGCAGCCGTGGAACCGCGAGGCCATCCACCAGCTCTTCGACGACCTCGAGTTCCGGGTGCTGCGCGAGCGGATCTTCACCGAGCTCGCCAGCACGGAGCCGGAGGCCGACGAGGGTTTCGAGATCTCCGGCGGCATCGTCGCGGCCGGCACCGTCGCCGAGTGGCTCGCGGAGCACGGCGCCTCGGGCGCGCGGTCCGGGCTCGGCGTCGTCGGCCCGGAGGTCGTGGTCGACGGTGACGCGGAGGCCGTCGTGATCGCGGCCCCCGACGGCGAGGGCGGGTACATCGAGCTCTCCTCGCTGACCCCGCACGACGAGGCCGCGCTCGGCGCCTGGTTGGCCGACGAGGCGCAGCCCAAGGCCGCGCACGAGGCCAAGTGGGCCATGCACGCGCTGTCCAGCCGCGGCTGGACGCTCGGCGGCCTCACGTCGGACACCGCGATCGCCGCGTACCTGGTGCGCCCCGGCCAGCGCACCTTCAACCTCGACGACCTCTCGGTGCGGTACCTGCACCGCGAGCTGCGGGTCGAGACCGCGGGCGACGACTCGCAGCTCTCGCTCCTCGACGATCCGGACGATTCGGCGGGAGAGAAGGCGCAGCAGGCAATCCTGCGGGCCCGCGCCGTCGCCGACCTGGCGGACGCGCTCGACGGCGAGCTCGACAACATCGAGTCGCGACCGCTGCTCGCGGAGATGGAGCTGCCGCTGCTCCGCGTGCTCGACGTCATGGAATCCACCGGCATCGCGGTCGACACCGCGCACCTCGAGTCGCTGCACAGCGAGTTCAGCGAGCGGATCCGCGCGGCCGAGGCCTCCGCGTTCGAGGAGATCGGGGAGCAGATCAACCTGGGCTCGCCCAAGCAGCTGCAGGTGATCCTGTTCGAGAAGCTGGGCCTGCCGAAGACGAAGAAGACCAAGACCGGGTACACCACCGACGCGGCGGCGCTCGAGGCGCTGTACGAGAAGGAGCCGCACCCGTTCCTGCAGTACCTGCTGGAGCACCGCGACGCGACGCGGCTCAAGGTCACCGTCGAGGGCCTGCTCAAGACGGTCGCCTCGGACGGCCGGATCCACTCCACGTTCAATCAGACGGTGGCCGCCACCGGCCGGCTCTCGTCGACCGATCCGAACCTGCAGAACATCCCCGTGCGCACGGAGGCGGGCCGGCAGATCCGGCACGCCTTCGTCGCGGGCGAGGGCTTCGAAACGCTGATGACGGCCGACTACAGCCAGATCGAGATGCGGATCATGGCGCACCTCTCCGGCGACGAGGGGCTGATCGAGGCCTTCAACACCGGCGAGGACCTGCACAACTTCGTCGGCTCGAAGGCCTTCGGCGTCCCGATCGACGAGGTCACGCCCGACATGCGGCGCCGGGTCAAGGCGATGTCCTACGGCCTGGCCTACGGGCTCTCGGCGTTCGGCCTCGCCGCGCAGCTGAAGATCTCGCGCGACGAGGCGAAGGACCAGATGGAGGCGTACTTCTCCCGGTTCGGCGGGGTGCGGGACTACCTCCAGGACGTGGTCACGGAGGCCACGCGCAACGAGTACACGGAGACCATCTACGGCCGCCGCCGGTACCTGCCGGATCTCACGTCGACCAACCGGATGCGCCGCGAGGCCGCCGAGCGGATGGCCCTCAACGCTCCGATCCAGGGCAGCGCCGCCGACATCATCAAGGTCGCGATGATCCGGCTGCAGGAGAGGATCGCCGCCGCCGGCCTGACGTCGCGCATGTTGCTGCAGGTGCACGACGAGCTCGTGCTCGAGGTGGCCGCGGGCGAGCGGGAGCAGCTCGAAGCGCTGGTCCGCGACACGATGGGCGGCGCCGCGGAGCTCTCGGTGCCGCTGGAGGTCTCGGTCGGCTACGGCCGCAGCTGGGACGACGCCGCGCACTAGGCGCGGCGAGGTACCGCGCCTCGCGGGCGGTAGGCGCCGCCCGCGAGGGGTCTCGGGGATCAGTGCTCGGCGCGGCCCTGCACGGCGGAGGAGCCGAGGTCGCTCTTCTCCAACGGGCGTCCCGCCGCGACCGCGTCGATCCACGCGTCGGTGTCGGCGACCGCCGCCCAGTTCGAGTGGAGCAGCACCATGAGCGTCTCGTGGACCTGCTGCGCCGAGGCGCTGCCGGCGGCGTTCGCGAGGTGGATCGCGCCGGTGGCGTCCGAGAGCACCTCGACGGCGAGGCCCTCGGGTTCCGCCCCGGCGGCGCTGGCCAGGACGCAGTTGTTCGTCATGTAGCCGACGAGGGTCAGCGTGTCGATGGCGTTCTTGCGCAGCCACTCCGGCAGGCCCTCGGAGGTGAGCACGCTCGAGCGCTGCTTCACGACGTGCGCGGCCACCGCGTCGCTGCGGGCGGCGACGTCCGGGTGCAGGCGGGTCTCCTCGGCGCCCTCCGCGAAGACGGGTGAACCCGCGGGCCAGACGTGCGCGACGGTCACCACGGGAACGCCCGCGTCGCGCGCGGCGTCCATCGCGGTGAGGACCCGCTTGAGCGATTCGTCGCGAGGCGGGTACGCCACGGCGAGCGGGCGGTCCGCGTCGAAGTACTCGTTCTGCACGTCGATGACGATGAGGGCGCGGCGGGGTGCGGTCATGGGATCTGCTCCTGTCCATGGGAATCGGATGCGTGGGCGGGTGGTGCTGTTCCGCTCGGATTCCATACTCGCGCCCTGCCGCGGGGTAGTGTGAGTGGCAGAATTACTCATCTTCGATGGATTCAGGACAACCGCCGGTGCAGATCGCAGTCCACGCCTTCGACGGCATCTCGATGTTCCACCTGTCCACGCCCCTCATCGCCTTCGGCGAGGTGGGGCGCCTGGGACTCGCCTCCGACTGGGACGCCGGCATCTGGAGCACGGGCGGAGGCCCCGTCCGCGGGCTCGACGGCGTCACCATCGCCACCGCGGACCGGGCGGCGGCCCACGCGGCCGACCTCCTCGTCTTCCCCTCCTGGCCGACCGATCTGCCGGAGCCCTCCACGGACCTGCTCGAGGAGATCCGCACAGCGCACGCCCGGGGCGCGATGATCGCCGGCCTCTGCCTCGGCGCCTTCCCGGTCGTCGCCTCGGGCATCCTCGACGGCCGCACCGCGACCACCCACTGGGCCTCGGAGACCGAGCTCGCGCAGCGGTATCCGGCGGTCACGGTGCGGGCGGAGGGCCTCTACGTGGACCACGGCGACGTCCTCACCTCGGCCGGTACCGCCTCGGCGCTGGACGCGTGCCTGCACGTGGTGCGGACGAGGCTCGGATCGACGGCGGCGACGGCGCTGGCCCGGTACCTGGTGATCGCGCCGCACCGGGACGGCGACCAGGCGCAGTACATCGACCGCCCCGTGCCCGCCGCGGGTGAGGGACCCATCGGGATCGCGACGACCTGGGCGCTGGCGAACCTCGACGCCCCGCTCACGGTCGACGATCTCGCGGCGCGGGTGAACATGAGCCCGCGGAACTTCGCGCGCAGGTTCCAGGAGAGTGTGGGTGTGAGCCCCGCGAAGTGGGTACTCAGCCGTCGCCTCGACGAGTCGCGGCGCCTGCTCGAGAACACCGCCTGGAGCATCGACCGGATCGCCCGGGCCAGCGGCTTCGCCAGCACGGTGACCTTCCGGCAGAACTTCGTCCGGCGTTACTCGACCACGCCGACGTCCTACCGCCACCGGTTCACCGAGTCGCACTGAGCGGGCCTGTCGACGTCCGGAACTGTGCATCACCACGGCCGGGTGTGGCACTCTGGATTCATGCGACGCCGCTCGGGCGAGGAGGGATCCTCGCGATCCGTCCCAGCGGTAACCGCTGGGGGCACCGCACAGTCACACCCTGCGTCCCACGCCGGCGCGTGCGCTGCGCGCACCACACGGCGCTCCGGGACCTTGTTCCAGGTCACCCGAGCGGCGTTCGCATCCCGGGCATGACGGGCGTCGAGCTCTCGCGGCGTCTGCCGCGCGCGTGGCGGTACGCGATCGCCGACCGCGTCGAGTTCTTCACTGCGGCGCAGTGGACCGAGGAGTTCGTCGCCGCGGCCGTCGCGGACCTCGTGCCCGTCGATCACGCGGTGCCCGTCGCGCGGACGCTCCTGGCAGAGCATCCGGCGCCGCCGCTCAGCATCGTCGACGACCTCCCCGTCGCGGCGGACCGCAACGTACTCCTCTCGGCGCTCGAGGCGCACCGCACCGTCCAACTGCTCGAATCGAAGGGGTCCGGAACTCCTCCAGGGATCGCTCTGCCCGACGTCGCGTCGATCGCCCGCATGCTGGACCTGACCATCCCGGAGCTCGAGTGGTTCGCCGATCATGGGCAATGGCTCCGGCACGCGGGTCGGCCGCTGCGGCACTATCGGGTTCGGCGGATCGCCAAGCCCGCCGGGGGAGTCCGTGTGATCGAAGCGCCCAAGCCGCGACTCGCCGAGGCCCAGCGCCGGATCCTCCGCCGCGTCCTCGACGACGCCGGCGCCCATCCCGCGGCCCGCGGCTTCCGGCCCGGCGGATCGGTCCTCGCCTACGCCGCCCCGCACGTCGGCACGCGGTCCGTCGTCCGGCTCGACCTCCACGACTGCTTCCCGACGGTGACCGCTCCCCGCGTCCGGGCCGCCTTCCGCCGCCTCGGTCACCCGGCGCCGGTGGCAGCGGTCCTCGCGGACCTGTGCACCGTCGCCACGCCCGGCGACGAGCTCCGCGGCCTCGACCCGTGGCAGGCGGCGGCGCTGCGCGGCCGGCATCTGCCGCAGGGCGCGCCCACCTCGCCCGCGCTGGTGAACCTCGTGCTCCGGCGACTGGACGCCCGACTGACCGGACTCGCGCGGTCGCAGGGCGCGCGGTACACCCGATACGGCGACGACCTCGCCTTCTCCGGCGCACTGGATTCGTCGCTGATCGCCGGGGTGGTGCCGAAGATCGTGGCGTCGGAGGGGCTCTCGGTGAACCCGCGGAAGACCCGGATCATGCGCGCCGGCGCCCGGCAGGAGCT
Organism: Tsukamurella sp. DT100; assembly: GCF_049844855.1. Taxonomy (NCBI): domain Bacteria; kingdom Bacillati; phylum Actinomycetota; class Actinomycetes; order Mycobacteriales; family Tsukamurellaceae; genus Tsukamurella; species Tsukamurella sp. DT100. The sequence goes on along the minus strand of NZ_JBNCLV010000001.1, from coordinate 82,126 downwards.
CGCCGGCGTGGTTGTCAACGCGCGTGCCCAGATCCCGCGGGGCGAGTACGACGATCTCCGCGCCCTGCTGCACAACGCGGCAAGGTTCGGCGCCGCGAGCCAGAACCGCGACGGCCATGCCGACTTCCGCGCCCACGTCTACGGCCGGATCGCCTGGGTCGCACAGGGGAACGAGCACAGGCGCGAGCGCCTCCTGAACCTGGCCGCGCGCGTGTACTGGTGACATCGACCGGGGCGTAGCGTGGATGACCGTGTTCACCATCGGCTTCGACCTCGACCTCACGCTGATCGACTCACGGCAGCGCATCCTCACCGCGGCGCAGCGCGCCTTCGCGGATCTCGGTCATGCGGTGGACGACGAGGTGCTCCTGCCGCACATGGGCGTCCCCATCGACGACGTCGCGCGCGAGGTGGTTCCGGGGATCGATGCGGACCGGTTCCTGCGGCGCTACCGGCAGCACTACGACACGGATTCGACGACGCCGGTCCCCGTTCTGCCGGGCGCGGAGGAACTCCTCGCGGCGATCCGGGCGGCGGGCGGTGCGTCGGTCGTCGTGTCCGCGAAGCAGCAGGCCGCCGCGGAGCGCGCCGTCGCAGACGCGGGCCTCGACGTCAGCGCCGTCGTGGGCGGGCACTTCGGGGAGCAGAAGGGGGAGGCGCTGCGCCGATTCGGGAACGTCCGCGCCTACCTCGGTGATCACGTGGAGGACGCGGCGGCGGCGCGGTCGGCCGGGTGCCCGTTCATCGGCGTCACCACCGGCGAGTTCGACGACGACGCGCTTCTGCGGGCCGGGGCGGCGCGCACCGTCGGCCATCTGGCCGAGGTCGTCGCGCTGCTGCCCGACTACGCGGCCACCTGAAAACGTCCGAGAACTGGACATTCGCCCCAGGGTTTGATATTGCATAACCTATGGGGCAGACAATCGGGGGAGCATCGGACACCGTATATCCGATGAAGGCGCGGAAGATCGAGTGGAACACCTACGGGGACTCGCTGGCTCGCCGTTTGGTGACGCTGCGCAAGTCGCGCGGGCTGTCGCAGGAGAAGCTCGCCGAGTCGGCGGGGCTGCATCGGAATCAGATCTCGAACATCGAGCGCAACGTGAGCTCGAACGACGGGGTCTCGGACCCGCACATGTCCACGGTCTACCGGCTGGCGGCGGCGCTGGACGTGCCGCCGGCTCTCCTGATGCCGGATCTCGACCGTCGGGTCGCGAGCCGTTCGCCGGAACAGGCGTCGGGCAAGGCGATCGCGGCGGTCGAGGCGACGCTGCGGTCAGCCCTCGACGAGGGCTGACCGTCGAGGGGCTACTTGGCCTTCGCGGAGCCGCAAGTGCGGTAGGCGTCGGCGACGGCGCGCTGCACGTTCGCCTGCTCGCCGGCCAGGCTCATGGCCGAGCCGGTGCCGCGGAAGGCGAGGGCGGCAACGCGGAGCTGGCGGGTCAGCCCGTCCGAGGCGGCGATGTCCGCGAACTCCTGCGGGCCGCCGGCGGCCTCCTCGAGGCGCTTGGCCAGGCCGGGGGACGAACGGTCGATCGCGGCCCGCAGCTGGCCGACCGTGCACGAGGTGCCGGGCACTGCGCGCGCCGACGCGGCGTTCGGCTTGGGCGCGGGCTTCGGCGTCGGAGCGGCGGCGGCGAGCGGCGCGCCGGCCAGGGCGATCGCGCCGAGGACGGCGGCAGTGGCGGCGGTGCGGCGGAAGGTCATGCGGGTGGTGCCTTTCGGTGGCGGCGTTCGGAGGTGAAGGGTCAGTACTTGTCGCAGGTCGCGATGACCTTGGCGATCTTCGCGTCGATGTCGGTGCGGTTGGCCTTGTAGTAGGCGGCCGCGGCCGGGTTGTCCTTGGTCAGCCGGTCGATGATCGCTTGGCGATCCTCGGGCTTGGCGGTGAGGAGTTCGGTCGCCTGGTCGCGGCCGCCCGGGGTGGCGTCCATGACCGCGATCGCCTCGGGGGCGATGACCTGGGTGGCGCGTTCGACCTGCGCGACGGTGCACTTGGTGCCGGGGACCTTGTCGGTCGGAGCGGCGGATGCGACGGCGGGGACCACGGCGAGGGCTCCGGCGAGGGCTGCGACCGCGGCGGCGATGCGGATCCGGTTCATGACTGTCTCCTGTTCGGGGCGGTGACGACTGCCCCGCGAGACTACCGGTTCGCCGGGGGCCGCGAAAGCACGGCGAGGGGCAAAACCAACCCGGTGGGGTCCGACTGAAACCCGGGTAAGTGCTGTCGTTGGCGGGCGCATCCACGGCGTGGATGACGTCGTTGACCTGGCTGTTCGACGGTCCGGTCCAGTGTCGGCAGGGAGCCGCGGGTCCGTGCGGTAATCGCAACGAATCAGTGGGGCTTCACGCACACGAAGATCGCCGTACCGGGGAACATCTCGCCGCGCAGGGGACTCCACTGGCCCCACTCCCGGGTGAAGCCCTCGGGCCACTCCGGCTCGATCACGTCCACCACCTGCAGGCCCGCGCCGACGATCTCCCGGATCCGGTCGCCCATCGTCCGGTGGTGTTCGACGTACGTGGGGAGGCTGGCGTCGTCCGTCTCGACGTACGGCGACCGGTCGAAGTAGGACAGGGTCGCGACGAGGCCGTCCGGCCCCGGATCGTCGAGGAACATCCAGCGCATCGGGTGGTTCACGGAGAAGACGAAGCGGCCGCCGGGGCGCAGCACGCGGTGCGCCTCCGTCATCACCCGTGCGGAGTCGGCGACGAAGGGGATCGCGCCGAAGGCCGAGCAGACGACGTCGGCGGCACCGTCGGCGACGGGGAGATTCTCGGCCCCGGCTTGGACCAGGAGGGGATTGCCGCCGCGCACGTGCGGCATCCCGCGCCGGAGCATGCCGGCCGAGATGTCGATCCCGACCACCGTCGCGCCCTGCGCGGCGAGCCATCGGGCGCACGGGGCGCTGCCGCAGCCGATCTCCACCGCCGTGGTCCCGGGCCCGACGGTGCCGAGCAGCCCGGCGTCGGACTCGCGCACGCCCTCGGGGCACCAGACGAACTCGCCGTCGGCGGCGTCCACGCCCAGGAAGGCGGCGTGCTCAGCGTGGTAGGCCTCGGCGTCCGAGTCCCACCAGGAACGGTTCGTGGCCTCGGAACCGGCACTGTCGCGGCGCATGTCCGGTTTGGGGCGGTGAGACACGGGAGTGAACCTCTCGGCGGCGGGTGCGGCGAGGGCGGTTTGCCCAGGTTGCGCGCGGTGGAGTAGCCTAGTCCACGCGTGTGCCCATGCGTGCGCGATCTCGACCAAACTACTAGCACCCTGTCCGGAGCAACTTACCCAATGCCCACCACCACCGTTACGTCCCCGCAGGTCGCCGTCAACGACATCGGCACCGCGGAGGATTTCCTCGCCGCGATCGACGCCACGATCAAGTACTTCAACGATGGCGACATCGTCGAGGGCACCATCGTCAAGGTCGACCGTGACGAGGTCCTGCTCGACATCGGTTACAAGACCGAGGGCGTCATCCCCTCCCGCGAGCTGAGCATCAAGCACGACGTCGACCCGTCCGAGGTCGTCAACGTCGGCGATGCCGTCGAGGCTCTCGTCCTCACCAAGGAGGACAAGGAAGGCCGCTTGATCCTGTCCAAGAAGCGTGCGCAGTACGAGCGCGCCTGGGGCACGATCGAGGAGCTCAAGGAGAAGGACGAGGCCGTCAAGGGCACCGTCATCGAGGTGGTCAAGGGTGGTCTCATCCTGGACATCGGCCTCCGCGGCTTCCTCCCGGCCTCGCTGGTCGAGATGCGTCGTGTGCGCGACCTCCAGCCGTACATCGGCAAGGAGATCGAGGCGAAGATCATCGAGCTCGACAAGAACCGCAACAACGTGGTCCTGTCGCGTCGTGCGTGGCTCGAGCAGACCCAGTCCGAGGTCCGCAGCGAGTTCCTGCACCAGCTCCAGAAGGGCCAGGTCCGCAAGGGCGTCGTGTCCTCCATCGTCAACTTCGGTGCCTTCGTGGACCTGGGCGGCGTCGACGGCCTCGTCCACGTCTCCGAGCTCTCCTGGAAGCACATCGATCACCCGTCCGAGGTGGTCACCGTGGGCGACGAGGTCACCGTCGAGGTCCTCGACGTCGACCTGGACCGCGAGCGCGTCTCGCTGTCGCTCAAGGCGACCCAGGAGGATCCGTGGCGTCAGTTCGCCCGGACCCACGCCATCGGCCAGATCGTGCCCGGCAAGGTCACCAAGCTCGTCCCGTTCGGCGCCTTCGTCCGCGTCGAGGAGGGCATCGAGGGCCTCGTCCACATCTCGGAGCTGGCCGAGCGCCACGTCGAGGTCCCGGACCAGGTCGTCTCGGTCGGCGACGACGCCATGGTGCGCGTCATCGACATCGACCTCGAGCGTCGTCGTATCTCGCTGAGCCTCAAGCAGGCCAACGAGGACTACGCGGAGGAGTTCGACCCGTCGAAGTACGGCATGGCCGACAGCTACGACGAGAACGGCGAGTACATCTTCCCCGAGGGCTTCGATCCCGAGACCAACGAGTGGCTCGAGGGCTTCGACAAGCAGCGCGAGGAGTGGGAGGGTCGCTACGCCGAGGCGGAGCGCCGCCACAAGATGCACACCGCGCAGATGGAGAAGTTCGCGGCCGACGAGGCCGCCGAGGCCGCTGCCGGTGGTCCGGCCGCGGGTGGCGCGAACTACTCGAGCGAGTCGTCCTCGAACGACCGTGGTGGCAACGAGGCCCCGCAGAGCACCGGCGGTTCGCTGGCCAGCGATGCGCAGCTCGCTGCTCTCCGCGAGAAGCTGTCGGGCAACGCCTGATCCGCTTCACCGCATCGACGCTGAACGCCCCGCATCCTTCGCAGGATGCGGGGCGTTCCCCGTTTCCGGGCTCCTAATTGAGGCGGTCGCCGGTGTCCGGATGGAACAGGTGCACCGCGGGCTCGATCTGGGCGAGCCGCACGCCGTCGCCGATCCGGGCCGCCGTGCGCCGCGGGCACCGCGCCACCAGCGTGACGGGCGCGCCGTCGACGCCGGCCACGCCGGGATCCTCCACACTCGCGTAGACGAAGGTGTCGCTCCCGAGGTCCTCCATGATCGCGACGGTTCCGGCCACGCCCGCGTCCGGTCCCGCGAGGCCGAGGCTCTCGGGGCGGATGCCGACGGTCACGCGGTCCAGGCCGGAGGTGCGGAGCGCGGCCCGCGCTTCCGCATCCAGGTCGACGGTGCCGCCCGCCACGACGATCGCCCCGTCGCGGACGGGCGCCGTGAACAGGTTCATCGCCGGTGAGCCGATGAAGCCGGCCACGAAGGCGTTCGTGGGGCGGTCGTAGAGCTCGGCGGGCGTCGCGAACTGCTGGAGCACCCCGAACTTGAGCACGGCGACGCGGTCGCCCATCGTCATCGCCTCGACCTGGTCGTGCGTGACGTAGACGGTGGTCGTGCCCAGGCGGCGCTGGAGCGCGGCGATCTGCGTGCGGGTCTGCACCCGGAGCTTGGCGTCGAGGTTCGACAGCGGCTCGTCCATGCAGAAGACCTGCGGCTCGCGGACGATCGCGCGGCCCATCGCGACGCGCTGGCGCTGACCGCCGGAGAGGCGGGCCGGCTTGCGGTCGAGGTAGTCGGTGAGGTCGAGCAGCTTCGCGGCCTCGGCGACCTTCTGCTTGCGCTCGTCGAGCGGGACGCCGCGCATCTTCAGCGCGAAGCCCATGTTCTCGCCGACCGTCTTGTTCGGGTACAGGGCGTAGTTCTGGAAGACCATCGCGATGTCGCGGTCCTTGGGCGCGACGCCCACCATGCTGCGGCCGCCGATGGAGATCGCGCCGGAGTCGATCTCCTCCAGGCCGGCGAGCATGCGCAGCGCGGTCGACTTGCCGGAGCCGGACGGCCCGACCAGGACGACGAACTCGCCGTCGGCGATGTCGAGGTCGAGGGAGTCGACGGCGAGGGTCTCGGCGCCGGGGTAGACGCAGCAGGCCTTGTCGTAGGTGATGGAAGCCATGGTTCCTCCTGGGGATCCGAGGGGGCGAGAGGTGGTGGCGGCTACTTGATGGCGCCGAAGGACAGGCCGCGGACCAGTTTGTTCTGGGCGATCCACCCGCAGATGACCACGGGGAGGGCGGCCAGCACGGAGGCGGCGGACAGCTTGGCCCAGAACAGGCCCTGCCCGGACATGAATCCGGTGAGGGCCACCGGCATGGTCTGGGCGTTGACCGCGGTGAGGTTCACCGCGAAGAAGAATTCGTTCCACGAGAAGATCACGCAGATCAGGGCGGTGGCCGCGATGCCGGGCGAGATGATCGGGAGGATCACCTCGCGCACCGAGGTCCAGAGGCCCGCGCCGTCCATCCCGGCGGCCTCGAGCAGTTCGCTCGGGACCTCGAGGAAGAAGGACCGCATCATCCACACGGCGATCGGCAGGTTCATCGCGGTGTAGAGGATGACCAGCGTCCAGATGTTGTCGAGCATCCCGATCCGGCCGACGATGACGTACAGCGGGATGATCGCAGCCACGATCGGCAGCATCTTCGTGCTGATGAAGAAGAACAGCGCATCCTGCGTCTTGCGGACGGGCCGCAGCGAGAGGGCGAACGCTGCGGGCACGCCGAGCACCAGCACGAGGGTCGTCGAGATGACCGTCGCGAAGACGGAGTTGAGCAGTGGGACGCCGATGCCGGAGTCGAACACCGCCCTGAACTGGTCCAGGGTCGGCACGAAGAACAGGGTCGGCGGCCGCGTGGCCGCGTCGCTCTCCTGCTTGAACGCGGTGAGCACCATCCACAGCACGGGGAAGAAGAAGCCGATGGCGATGATCCAGGTGATCGCGGTGAGCGCGCCGCCCTTGGGATCGCGCCGCCGGCGGGGAACGATGGTCGTGGACATCAGGCTGCTTCCTTTCCGGCGCCGAAGCTCTTGAAGATCAGTCGGATCGCGAGCGTCGAGACGACGATCGTGCCGATCACGGTGACGACGCCCATGGCCGCGGCCTGGCCGATGTCGAAGCCGAGGAAGGCACGCTGATAGATGTAGAAGGGCAGGTTGGAGCTGGCGACGCCCGGGCCGCCCGAGGTCATCATGTAGACCGCGTCGAAGGTGTTCACCAGGTAGATGGCGCCCAGCACCGCGCCCAGCTCGATGAACCGCCGCAGGTGCGGCAGCGTCAGCTCGCGGAACAGCCGCACGCTGGTGGCGCCGTCGACCCGCGCGGCCTCCTGCACGTCCCGGGGCATGGACTGCAGGCCCGCGAGGATGAGCAGCATCATGAACGGCGTCCACTGCCAGACGAGTTCGGCGACGACGGAGGCGAGCGGGTACTCGCTGAGCCAGTCGACGTGGATGCCGAGCGGACCGAGCGCCCAGGCGAGTAGGCCGTTGGTGGGGGAGAGCAGGCTCGTCTTCCACAGCAGCGCCGCGGCGACCGGCGTGACCAGGAACGGCGTGATGAGCAGGGTGCGGACGACGCCGCGCCCCAGGAACTTCCGGTCCAGCAGCAGGGCCAGGATCAGGCCGAGGATCACCGACAGCACGACGGTGCCGACGATGAGCAGCACGGTGTTGAGCGTGACCGTCCAGAACTGGGTGTCTCGGAACACCTCGACGTAGTTGCCCAGCCAGTTGAACTTCCGCGACCCGGGCCGCACCAGGTTCCACGACTGGGTGGAGTAGTACAGCGTCACCAGGAACGGGATCTGGGTGACGATCACCATGAAGATCAGCGCGGGCAGCAGCGGCCCGCGGCGGCGCCACGCCTCGGCGCGGGTGATCCGGTCGCGCTTGGAGCGCAACGGCGCCGCGGGACGTACCTCGGTCGTGGTCATCGGGCCTCTCCCGTCCTTTCCTGGCCGTCGCGGTAGCTCTTCCCGACGACCTCGGCGTACTTCTGCGACTGGGCCAGCGCGTCGTCGACGGAGATCTGGCCGGCGATGGCGGCGCTGATCTGCTGGCTCACGCGGGTGCCCAGATCCTGGAACTCGGGAATCGCGAGGAACTGGATCCCGGTGTAGGGCACCGGCTCCAGCGTCGGGCGGGACTGGTCGGCGGCGAGCATGGAGTCGAGCGTCTGCTTCGCGAAGGTCGACGAGAGCTCCTTGTAGGCGGGCAGCTCGTAGGTCGACAGCCGGCTGCCCGGCGGGACGCGGCTCGGCCCGAGCTTGTCGGCGACCCCGGCGATGTACTGCTTGCTCGTCATCCAGGAGACGAACTTCCACGCGTCGCCGGCGCGCGTGCTCTTCGCCGGGATGCCGAGCGACCAGGTGTAGAGCCAGCCGTTGCCGGACTTGGCCATCTTCGGCGCGGGGAGGTACCCGACCTGCCCGGCGATCTTCGAGGTCTCGGGGCTCTCCAGCGAGGAGACGGCGGCCGTGGAGTCGTACCACATCGCGGCCTGCCCCTGCGCCAACAGGTTTCCGCACTCCTGGAAGCCGGTGGACGCGGCGCCGGCCTCGCCGTAGTTCCGCACGGTGTCGACGTAGAACCGCACCGCGTCGCGCATCTGCTGCGAGTCGAACTGCGGGTTCCACTGCTCGTCGAACCAGCGGCCGCCGAAGGCGTTGATCACGGTGTTCAGCGGCGCGAGCACCTCGCCCCAGCCGGGCTTGCCGCGCAGGCAGATCCCCGCCACGTCGCGCGAGTGCAGCTTGCGGGCCGCGTCGGCGACCTCGGGCCAGGTCGGCTCGGCGGGCAGCGTGATGCCCGCCTTCGCGAACATCTGCTTGTTGTACATGAGGAACGAGGACTCGCCGTAGAACGGCACGGAGTACATCCGGCCCTGGTACGAGAGCGCGTCGCGCAGCGTCGGGATGAAGTCGCCCGGGTCGTACGACGGGTCGCGGTCCATCAGCGAGGAGAGGTCCGTGAGCCAGCCGTTCTGGGCCCACATCCGGGTCTCGTAGTTGCTGATCATCACCACGTCGAACTCGCCCCCGCCGGTTGAGACGGAGGCGGTGATCTTGGCCCGCGCCTCGTTCTCCGAGAGCGTGACGAACTTGAGCTTCACGCCGGGGTTGGCGCGTTCGAACTCGGGGGCCAGGCCCACCGCGTCCGTCATCTGCGAGTTCGACACCATGGCCACGGTGACGGCGGAGCCGCCCCCGTCGGTGAAGACACCCGCGCCGGAGCAGCCGGCGAGCAGTGCCGTCGCGGCGGCGAGGCCACCGGCGGCCGCGGCGCGGCGTCGTGCGGATCTGCGGATCACGGTCATCCCTTCTGTTCTGCGAGCAGCCACTGCGCGGTGGGACGGTCCGTGACCAGGGTGGTCGCGAAGCGGCCGCGCAGGGCGCCCAGGATCGATTCCCGGCGGTGCTCGCCGCCGGAGGTGAGAATCGCTGTGGGGCAGCGCCGGATGTCCTCCAGCGGTACCGAGACGGTGCGGTCGACGAGCGAGGACGCGACGGGCGCACCGTCGATCCCGTAGAAGCGCCCTCCGATCTCGCCGACGGCCCCGAGCGCGTGCAGCTCGCCGAGGACCTCGGTGTCGATGTACGCGCCCTCGAAGAGGGTGGTCGAGGTGGAGACGGAACCGACGCCGAAGAGCATCACCTCTGCGGAGCGGGCGGCCGCGAGCGCTTGGGAGACGATGGAATCGCGCTCGAGCGCGCGCACCGTGTCGGGGTCGGCGAACAGCGGTGCCACGAGCCGGACCGGCCGCGCGCCGAGGCGTTCGGAGAAGCGGGCGAGGGCGTGGTCGACGCCGGTGTGGTACTCGACGGAGGTCATCGAGCCGTCCATCTGCACCACGCGGGCGCAGGCCGCCGCGCCGCCGAGCGCGTCCGCCACCGCCACCTGCTCGGGGCCCCAGGTGAAGCCGAAGGTGTCCGTGGGCTGCAGGCGGCGGGCGAGCAGGGAGGCGCCCGCCCGGCCCAGCGCGGCGTCGCCCGACGGTGTCCCGTCGGCGTCCTCCGCGATGATCAGCGCCTCGGTGAGCCCGAAGGCGGCCTCCAGGTCGCGCTCGAGGTCGGGGTGGATGGAATCCGCGAGGTGCGCGGGGGCCGCGACGGTGACGGTGACCAATCCCTGTGCCCGGGCCCGGGCGACCAGGCGGCCGGCCGTGGGGCGGGAGACCCCCAGCCGCTCCGCGATCTGCGCCTGGGTGAGGCCCTCGAGGTGGTACATGGTGGCCGCGCGCACCAGCAGGCGCAGATCGTGGCCGGGTTCCCCGGGAGTGCGCTGCGGTGATGTCACGCGATGCTCCGTCGATAGCGTGAGCAAATGCTCACTAGCGGTGATTCTGCTCACTACGCTAACATCGGTGATGTGACCCAGGCAACAGTTTCGAAGGAAATGCGCGCCAGCGTGCTGCACCCCGGGGGTCGGATGACCCTCGAGTCGAGGCCCGTCCCGACGCCCGACCCCGGCGACGTGCTGGTCGAGGTCGCGGCCGTCGGCGTGTGCGGCTCCGACACCCACTACCTGCGCCACGGCCGCATCGGCGAGTTCGTGGTGACCGCCCCGATCGTGCTCGGGCACGAGGCGTGCGGGCGGATCGTGGCGGTCGGCGCGGGTGTGCCCGTGGAGAGGGTCGGCGAGCGCGTCTCCATCGAGCCGCAGCGGCCCGACCCGCTCAGTCCGGAGTCCCTCCGCGGCGAGTACAACCTCTGCCCGGCCATGCGGTTCTACGCCACGCCGCCGGTCGACGGCGCCCTCGCCGAGTACGTGACCATCGGATCGGCGTTCGCGCACGCCGTCCCGGATTCGGTGTCCGACGAGGCGGCGGCGCTGTTCGAGCCGCTCTCCGTGGGGATCGCCGCGCTGCGCAAGGCGGCGGTCGGCCTCGGAGGATCTGTCCTCATCGCCGGCGCGGGTCCGATCGGCCTCCTCTGCGCGCAGGTCGCGCGCGCGTCCGGTCTCACCCGGATCGTGGTGACCGACCCCGATCCGGTGCGGCGCGCGGCCGCGGAGCGCTTCGGCGCCACGCGCGTCGTCGACCCCGGCGTGGACGGGGCCGCGGTGGGCGACGGCTTCGATGCCTTCGTCGACGCGTCCGGCGCGCCGCCCGCGATCCGCGCGGGCATCCCCGCCGTCCGCCCCGGCGGCCGGATCGTGCTGGTGGGCATGGGGGCCGACGATCTCGAGCTGCCCGTCTCGCTGATCCAGTCCAGGGAGCTCGTGCTCACCGGCGTCTTCCGCTACGCGAACACGTGGCCCACGGCCATCGCGCTGGCGGCCGAGGGGCGCGTCGACCTCGACGGCATGGTCACCGGGCGCTTCCCGCTCGAGCGCGCCGAGGACGCCCTCAACGCCGACCGGGAGCCGGGCAGCATCAAGGCCGTCGTCCATCCCGGCCGCGCCGGGACCGAACCGCACACCGAGGAGCTGTGATGACCGCACCGATCGACCTGAACCCGGCCGCCCTGCCCGCGATCACGGGCGCCTCCGTGCCGGCCTACGACCGCCCCGCGGTGCGGACCGGCATCGTCCACTTCGGCGTCGGCGGCTTCCATCGCGCCCACCAGGCCGTCTACGTCGACCGGCTGCTCGCGGCCGGCCCCGCCGCGGCGGACTGGGGCATCTGCGGCGTCGGGCTCCGGCCCGCCGACGCCGCGATGCGCGACGCCCTCGTGCCGCAGGGTGGGCTATACACGCTCACCCTCAAACATCCCGACGGTGCCGTCGAGACCTCGGTCGTCGGGTCGATCGTCGACCACCTGTACGCCCCAGACGATCCCGAGTCGGTGATCGAGCGGCTCGCAGCGCCGGAGACGCGCATCGTCTCCCTCACCATCACCGAGGGCGGCTACAACTTCTCCGCGACCACCGGCGAATTCGACGCCGGGAACCCGGACGTCCGGCACGACCTGGAGCCCGGCGCGGCGCCCCGCACCGTCTTCGGATACGTCGTTGAGGCACTGCGGCGTCGGCGCGACCGCGGCGTCCCGGCCTTCACGGTCATGTCCTGCGACAACATCGAGGGCAACGGGCACGTCGCGCAGCGCACCTTCACCGCCTTCGCCCGCCTGGCCGATCCGGACCTCGCGGACTGGATCGCCGAGCACGTGCGCTTCCCCAATTCGATGGTGGACCGGATCACGCCCGCGACCCCCGACGGGCTGCGCGCCGAGGTCGCGGAGCGGGCGGGCGTCGACGACCGGTGGCCCGTGGTCGCCGAGCCCTACACCCAGTGGGTGCTCGAGGACGCCTTCGGCGCGGGCCGCCCGCGGTTCGAGGACGTCGGCGTGCAGGTGGTCGACGACGTCGCGCCCTACGAGCTCATGAAGCTGCGCCTGCTCAACGCGGGGCACCAGGCCCTCGGGCACTTCGCCCGCCTGCTGGGCTACGCGTACGTCCACGACGCCGCGGCCGACCCGGACGTGCGGGAGCTGCTCCGGCGGTACATGCAGGGCGAGGGGCGGCCCACGCTGCGCCCCGTCCCCGGCATCGACCTCGACGACTACATCGAGACCCTGCTCGAGCGGTTCTCCAACCCCGCGATCGCCGACACCGTCGCGCGGCTGTGCCAGGACGCCTCCGACCGCATCCCGAAATGGCTCGTGCCCGTGATCGTCTCGCGCCTCGACGCCGGCGGCGCGGCGCCCCTCGCTGCCGCCGTCGTCGCCGCGTGGACTCGCGGCTGCGAGGGTGTCGACGACGCCGGGGCGCCGATCGTGCAGGGCGACCGCGAGGCGGACGCCCTCACGGAGCGGGCCCTCCGGTCCAGGACCGAGCCGCTCGCCTTCGTGACCGCGCCGGACCTCTTCGGCGATCTCGCCGACCGCCCCGGATTCATGGAGCCCTACCTGGCGGCACTCACCGTATTGCGCGACGGGGGAGCGCGGGCCCTGCTGCGGGAGCTGCTCGCGCGCTAAGCGCCACGGACTTAGCGGCGGTCGAGCACCAGCGCGGCCGCCTCGCGGTAGCGCGCGTAGACCTCCGGCGTGGCTGCGGCCGTGCGCGATTCGGCGACCGGACGCTGCCACGTGGGCGCCGAACCGTCGCCCCGGAGCGCCCACGCCGCTTGCCGGGCGGCCCCGCGGGCGACGTACTCGCCGTCGGCGGGGAAGTCGACGGCGCGACCGAAGATCGCGGGCGCGATGTCGCGCACCGCGCCCGATCGGCCGCCGCCGCCGACCACCAGGATCCGCTCGACCGCCGTGCCCTGCTCGGCGATCGCGTCGAGGCAGAACTGGAGCGAGCAGAGCAGGCCCTCGACGGCGGCGCGCGCGATGTTCTCGCGGGTGAGGTTGGCGCCGGTCAACCCCTGCAGCGATCCGGTGGCGTTCGGCAGGTTGGGGGAGCGCTCACCCGCGAAGAACGGGACCAGGACCAGGCCCTCCGCGCCGGGAGGCGCTGTCAGCGCGAGTCGCGCGAACTCCTCGAGGTCCGCTCCGAGCATCCGCGCGGTCGCCGCCAGAACGGGGGCGCCGTTGAGGGTGCAGACCAGCGGCAGCTGGTGCCCGGTGGCGTCGGCGAACCCGGCGACGATGCCCGACGGGTCGCGCGGCGCTGTCGCCGTCACGGCGCTGACCACGCCCGACGTCCCGAGGGAGACGATGCAGTCCCCGGGCCGGGCGTCGAGGCCGAGGGCGGCGCCGGCGTTGTCGCCCGCGCCCGCGCCGAGCGGGGTGCCCCGGCGGAGCGGGCCGTCGTCGGCGACGACGGGTGTCGACTCCGCGGGGCCGAGTACGCGGGGGAGTGCGGGCCGCCGCCCGCGCAGCGCGAGTTCGAGGAGGTCCGAGCGGTACTCGCCCGTCGCCGCGCTGAAGTAGCCGGTGCCGGAGGCGTCCGAGCGGTCCGTCGCGAGGGTGTCGAGCCCGCCCCCGCCGAGCCTCCACGTGAGCCAGTCGTGCGGGAGGCAGACCGCGGCCGTCGCGTCCGCGTGCGCCGGTTCCGCGTCGGCGAGCCAGCGGAGCTTCGCGGCGGTGACGGCGGCGACGGGGACCACGCCCACCGCGTCGGCCCACCGGTCCGGGCCGTCGAGGTCCGCGACGAGCTGCTCCGCCGCGGCGGCCGATCGGGTGTCGTTCCACAGCAGGGCGTCCCGCACCACGGCGCCGTCCCGGTCCAGGCACACCATGCCGTGCTGCTGCGCCCCGACCGAGGCGGCGGCGACGTCGTCGAGCCCGCCCGCCGCGCGGGCCGCGGCGGAGAACGCATCGAGCCACGCGGCGGGCGCGACTTCGGTGCCCGGCGGGTGCGGAGCGGAACCGGATCGGACGACCTCGCCCGAATCCGCATCGCACACGACGACCTTGCAGGACTGGGTGGACGAATCGATTCCGGCGACGAGGGGCACGGTGGCGATCCTCCCAGACCGCCCCGTCGTCCATGCACGTATCGCCATGGTGATCTTTGACAATGATTTTCATCAACGATTACACCTGTCCTCATGCCCAAGCACCTGCACCTCGCCGCGCCCCTCCTCGCCGCCGCCCTCCTGGCCGCCGGATGCGGCTCCGCCCAGCCGGATCCGGCACCGTCGTCGGCGAAGGCCTCCGGATCGGATGCCGACGCGCCCGGCGGCGCGACCGAACAGCGCCGCGCGGCGCCGCGGCTCGCCATCACCTACGAGGGCGGGGTGCAGGTCCTCGACGCCACCACGTTCGAGCGTGTCGCGGACTTCCCCGGCGCGGGCTACCTCCGGGTGAACCCCGCCGGCGACGGCCGCCACGCCGTGCTCTCCGAGGGCGACGGCTTCCGCCTGCTGGACCTCGGCGCCTGGTCCGTTCCGCACGGCGACCATCAGCACTTCTACACCGCCGCGCCGCGGCGCACCGAGATCACGATCCAGGCACCCGAGCCCGGCCACGTGGTCCGCCACGACGGCCGCACCGTGTTCTTCTCCGACGGCACCGGCGCCGTCACGTCGATCGCCTCGGACAAGGTGGGCGACCCCGACGCGCCCCGCGCGACCTACACCGCCCCGAAGCCGCACCACGGCGTCGCGGTCGAGCGGGCGGACGGCTCGATGCTCATCACGCTCGGCGACGAGAAGACCCGCACCGGCGTCGCGATCCTCGACAAGGACCGGAAGGAGATCGCGCGCAACGAGCAGTGCCCGGGCGTGCACGGCGAGGGCGCCGCCGAGGGCGGCGTCGTGCTCTTCGGCTGCGAGGACGGCGTGCTGGTGGTGCGCGGCAACGAGATCGTGAAGACCGCGGCCCCCACGCCCGGCTACGCGCGCACCGGCAACGTCGCCGCGACCGAGGCGCACGCCGTCGTCCTGGGAGACTACAAGGTGGACAAGGCCGCCAAGCCCGAGCGGCCCACCCGGGTCAGCCTCATCGACACCCGTACCGGCGCGGTGAAGCTCGTCGACCTGCCCGCCTCCTACAGCTTCCGCTCGCTGGCGCGGGGCCAGTTCGGCGAGGCGCTCGTGCTCGGCACCGACGGCGTGCTCCGAGTCCTCGACCCCAACACCGGCGCCGTCGTCCGCGAAGTCAAGGCCGCGGCGCCCTGGACTGAGGACGCGAACTGGCAGGAGCCGCGCCCCGCGGTCTACACCCTGGGATCGACCGCCTACGTCACCGACCCGTCGGCCAAGTCGATCGTCGCGATCGACGTCCCCACCGGCAAGGAGCTGCGCCGCGGCACCCTCGAGCACACGCCCGACGAGGTGTCGGGCGTCACCGGGGTCGGCACCACTCACTAGTCTGAGGGCATGTTGCGGATCGGACTGACGGGCGGCATCGGCGCGGGCAAGTCGACGGTGGCGAAGGAACTCGCCGCCCTCGGTGCGGTGATCGTGGACGGCGACAAGATCGCCCGCGAGGTCGTCGAGCCCGGGACACCCGGGCTCGCCGCCCTCGCCGAGGCGTTCGGGAAGGGCATCCTCGCCGAGGACGGCAGCCTCGACCGGCCCGCCCTCGCCGCGATCGCCTTCTCCGACGACGAGTCCCGCGCCAAGCTCAACGCGATCACCCACCCGCTGGTGGGCGCGCGGTCCGCGGAGCTGATCGAGGCGGCCGGCCCCGATGCCGTGATCGTGCAGGACATCCCGCTCCTCGTGGAGAACAAGGTGGCGCCGATGTTCCACCTCGTGATCATCGTCTGGGTCGACGCCGAGGAGCGGGTCCGCCGGCTCGTGGGCTCGCGCGGCATGGCCGAGGACGACGCCCGCGCCCGCATCGCCGCCCAGGCCACCGACGAGCAGCGTCGCGCCGTCGCCGACGTCTGGCTGGAGAACACCGGCACCGAGGACGCGACGCGCGCCGCCGTCCGGGCGCTGTGGGCGGATCGCATCGCCCCGTTCGCCGCGAACGTCGCCGCGCACCGTCCGGCCACCGGCGCCCCGCGGGTGGACGACCCGGCCTACGACGAGCGGCTCGTCGGGCGGCTCTGGGTCACCTTCGGTGCCGACGCCTCCGCGGTCACGGCCGACGGTGCCGAGGCGCTCGTCGTGCTCGCCGACGGCGTGGCCGTCGACGCGGTCGCGGCGAAGCTGGCGGCGGCGGGCTTCGCGCCCACGGGGCCGGGGGAGTTCGCGAGCTCCGATCCGGGCCGCGCGGCGGCGGTGCGGGTCACGACTCAGGGCACCGCGTAGTAGTCCCGCACGTGCAGCGCGGCGAGCGGCGTCCACCGCGGCGCCGGCCGGTCGTCCTCGTCGTCACCCGCGGGCGCAGAGGTGCCGTACGCCTGGATCGTCAGCGCGGTCACGGGCTCGTGGTCGACGAGCGTCGCGAGCGCGTACACCGCGGCGAGCACGTGCACGCACATCGTGCTGCGCGCCTTGCAGGAACAGTCGGCGGCGTCGAGGACGGGCGCGGGTCGTAGCCCGCGGGCGAGCAGCGCCGCGTGGATCGCGTCGTCGGGCTCGGTGCGGGAGCCCAGCTCCTCCCGCAGGGCCGTCGCGGTCGCCGGCGCCATCGCGGCGAACTCGAGGTGCGCCGCGGACGCGCTCGCGCCGCTGTGCACGAGAGCGGTGACCCGGCCACCGTCGAACTGCAGCGTGACGCCGCCGTTGCGGGCGAGCATCCGGGCCCGCGGGGCGTGCGTGTTCGGGGTGCTCGCGGTGGTCGGCTCGGCGATGCGGACGAGGTCGGCGCCCCAGGTGGTGAATCCGAAGGGGTTGGTGGCCATGTCAGTTCTCCCGGTTCCGGCGCAGGACGTCCATCAGGCGCTCGTCGTCGAGCGAAGCGAGTTCGGTCACGATCGATCCGTCGTCGGCGTGCACGCCGAGAAGTGCCTTGCGGCGGTGCATCTCGTCGATGTGCTCCTCGATCGTGGTCGCCGTCGTCAGGGTGGTCACCGTGACCGGACGGCTCTGCCCGATGCGGTGGGCGCGGTCCGTGGCCTGCGTCTCGACCGCCGGGTTCCACCAGCGGTCGTAATGCAGCACCTCACTCGCGCGGGTGAGGGTGAGGCCGGTGCCGCCCGCCTTGAGGCTCATGACCAGGACCTCCGGGCCGGTGCCCGCTTGGAAGGCGTCGGCGATCGCGGACCGCTCGGCGACCGGCATCCCGCCGTGGAAGAACGGGACCGCGCGGCCTAGGAGCGACGAGGCCGCCGCGGCGAGCAACTCGCCCGTGTCCCGGTACTGGGTGAACACGAGGGTCGGCCGGTGCGCGGCGACGTTCGCCTCGAGGATCTCCATCGCCACGTCGAGCTTGCCGGACCTGCCCGGCTCCCAGGAGGGCGCGGCACCGTCGGCCAGGCCCGGGTGGTTGCAGATCTGCTTGAGTGCGGTGAGCACCGCGAGCAGCCGGCCGTGCCGCTCCAGCCCGCTGCCGAAGCCGTCGTCCGCGGCCCGGGCGAGGCAGGCGTCGTAGCGGCGGGCCTGCTCGTCGGTGAGGTCGCACAGCACCGGGTTGTCGATCTTCGGCGGCAGCGCCCCGGCCGCCCGGTCCTTGGTGCGGGCCAGCATCACCGGCGCGACGGCCGCGCGCAGGCGGCGCAGCGCACCGTCGTCCCCGGACTCGACGGCCCGGGTGAATCGGCGGCGGAAGACCGCCTTCACCGGGAACATCCGCGGCGCGACCACGCGCAGGATCGCCCAGAGGTCGTCGAGCGAGTTCTCGATCGGCGTGCCGGTGAGAGCGATGCGGAAGTCCGCGTCGAGCTCGCGCGCGGCGCGGGAGACCTGGGTCCGCGGGTTCTTCAGCGCGTGCGCCTCGTCGAAGACGACGGCGGTCCACCGGGTCCGGCCGAGCTCCGCCGCCGAGAGGCGGAGCCGGGCGTAGGAGACGACGGTGACCTCGTCCTGGAGGGCCGGCGCGAACCGGGCGATCTCGCGTCGCCAGTTGGTGGCGAGGCTGGTGGGGCACACGACGAGGTGCGGGCCCGGGCCGAGCCGGGTGAGGGCGGCGATCGCCTGCAGCGTCTTGCCGAGGCCCATCTCGTCGGCGAGCAACGCCCCGCCGTGATCGTGCAGGGTGCGGAGCAGCCAGGCCACGCCGGCCGCCTGGTACGGCCGCGGGTTCGCGTCCAGGGTGCCGTCGAGGGACGCGGCCGTCGCGACGGTGTCGGCGAAGGCGGTGGTCGCGTAGGCGGCGGAGGTGACGGCGGTCCCCGTCGGATCCGGCTCGGCGTGGGCGGCGATCGGCAGCGGCGCCTCCTCGCCCCGGGCCCGATCGGACCAGGCGGTGAGCGAGGCGGACGGCCGCGCGGCGCCGGGCAGGGCCGTGACGTCGACGACGTCGCAGCGCACGTCCGCGACGGCGAGTGCACCGTCGACCGGAACGACGAGCGGGAGAACCGTGGCGCGGGCGGGGTCGTCGAGGTCGTGAGACGACCAGAGGGCGAACTGGTGGAGGTCGGGGAGGTACGTGGCTTCGAGGCTCAGGGCGCGTCCTTCGCGGGAGTCGAATAGGGTACGTTGTACGGAGTACTCGAACAGTGTACACAGTACGGAGAAAAATGTCGATGAATCCCGAGGACGAGGGCCGCGCGCTGGTCCGCCTGCTGTGGCGCGCCGAGGCCGGGGATCCGGCGCCGGGGCGCAAGGGACCCAAGCAGCGGCTCACCGTCGACGAGGTGGTCGCGTCCGCGATCGAACTCGCCGATGCGGAGGGCCTCGCGGCGGTGACCATGCGGGCGCTCGCCGCGCGCCTCGGCGTCGGGCCGATGAGCGTGTACACCTACGTGCCGACCCGCGACGTGCTGGTCGCGCTCATGGTCGACGCGGTCGCGCTCGCGCAGCCGCCGGCAGAGCGGCTCGCCACGCTGCGCGCCTCCCTGGTCGCGGCCGTCCGCGCGCGCCGCGACGAGTACCTCGCGCACACGTGGCTGCTCGACGCGCCCTCGTGGCGGGACGTGCTCGGGCCGGGGAGGATCGGGCAGTACGAGGCGCAGCTCGCGCTCCTCGAGGACCTGCCGATCGGCGACCTCGAGCGGGACTGGCTGATCGTGCTGTTGGAGAGCTTCGCCGCGGGCGCCGCCCGCAGTTCCGGGGCGCGCGGCGCCGCGTCGCGGCCGATGACCGACGCGCAGTGGTGGGAGGTCGTCGGGCCGGAGCTCGCCGCGCTCATGCCGCCCGGGAAGTACCCGATCGCGGGCCGCGTCGGCACCGTCGTCGGCGAGTACTACAGCGCGCCCGGCGATCCCGACGCCGGCTTCGAGCTGGGCCTGCAGGTGCTGCTCGACGGCCTGGAATCGCGGATCCCCGGTCTGCGGGACGGGTAGCGGTCAGCGCCAGGTGATCGGCGCGCCCTCCGCGGCCAGCCAGGCGTCCACGCTGTGTCCGTGCGTCGCCGTGCCGGTGACGGCGCGGACGGCCGCGTGCAGTGCCCGCTCGGCGTCCGCAGCGCTGAGCAGGTCCGCCGCGGAGGCGGCGAGCAGCTCGTCGACGTCGATCAGCTCGATCGGCCTGCCCGGGTGCTCGACGAGGTCGAGGTACCAGTCCTCGGTGTGCCAGACGTTCCCGTCCCGGTGGATCCGGGCGACGTCGAGGTACACGCGCTGATCGCGCTCGTGGCCCGGCGTGAAGTGGAAGATCGTCGCGCGCAGGTCGAACGCGGGGAGCAGCCACGACTCGACCGCGTCGAACTTCGGGTGGTCCGCGCCCCGGAAGACGTACAGCCCGAAGGGCGTCTCCCGGAACTCCTCGACCTCGCGGACGAAGCCCTTGGGGTCGGTGTTGGTCATCGCCGGCGGATCGAAGACCTCGCGCTTGGGCGGGTGCACGGCGCCGTCGTCGACCGCGGCATCGGCGGCGAGGCGCAGCACCAGCGTGACCTCGGTGTGCCCCCGGGGTCGGCCGGCGACCGCGCCGGAGGGTCGGAAGCCGTGGCGCCGCAGCAGCGCGCCGAGCGCGTCGTCGTGGGTGCGGACGAGGATCCCGTCGAGCCCTGACGCCCGCTCGCGGGCCGCTCCGAGCAGGGCGGGCACGGCGTCCTCCGCCGCGTCGAGCACCGTCAGGTCCAGCCAGCCGCCGCCCACCGCGCCGATCGCCGCCGCCCCGTCGACGGTGAGCTCGAAAGTCACGTCCGCGTCCATTCGTCCACGATACGACGCTTCGTCAGGATTCCCGGGGGGCAGCGTCACCTGGACCACGTGGGGCGTTCGGTCCGGACACCCCACGTACGATCTCTGCCGTGCCCCAGTACCTGCTCCTCCCCGCCCCCGCCGCCAACCGCGTCTACGCGGAGGCCGCCGCGTCGATGGTGCGCGCCGAGCTGACGGTGCTCAGCCGCGCCGCCCTCGCGGGGCGGGTCGGCCCTGTCGAGACCGCGACGGTCGCGGGCGTCGAGTACCTCGCCTTCGAGGCCGATCCGCTGACCGAGCGCGACCTGGCCTTCCTCGGCCTCACCTCCGCGTTCTACGCGCTCTTCGAGGCCGACGGCGACCTGCTGCGGCCCGTGACGGTGCCCTCGCCCGACCGCTACCCGTCCGACCTGCTGACGATCCTCAAGTACCAGGGCAAGACGAACGAGCAGTTCACGCGGCTCGTGCTCAACATCACCGCGGCGTCGACCGCGCGCCCCGACGGTGTGCTCGACCGGACGCTGCGCGTGCTCGACCCGGTGTGCGGGCGCGGCACCACGCTGAGCCAGGCCGTCATGTACGGCCTCGACGCGGTGGGCATCGACGTGGACACCAAGGACTTCGAGCTCTACAGCTCCTTCTTCACCACCTGGCTCAAGGACCACCGGTTCAAGCACGCCGCCGCGACCACCCCGGTGCGCCGCGAGAAGTCGGTGATCGCCAAGAAGTACGAGGCCGCCTTCGCCGCCGAGAAGGCCGACTACCTGGCAGGGGAGAAGCAGACCCTCACCTGCTACGCCGCCGACACCCTGCTCACCTCCCAGCTGATCAAGCCCGGCACCGTCGACGTGGTGGTCGGCGACCTGCCCTACGGGGTGCAGCACGGCAGCCGCGGCCCGCGGGGCCTGGTGCGCGACCCCCTCGACCTGCTGAACGCCGCCCTCCCCGGCTGGGCCACGCGGCTCCGCACAGGCGGCGCGATGGGGCTCGCGTGGAACACCCGGGTCGCGCCCCGGGCGCGGGTCGCGGAGGTCCTGGAGTCCGCCGGCCTGACGGTGCTCGACGGGCCGGGGTACGACGACCTGCGGCACCGAGTGGACCGGGCGATCACGCGGGACGTGATCGTGGCGCGCAGGGACTGAGCCCCGCCGGTCCGCTCGCGGAAAACTTGTCGGTGGGTCGGCCTAGGCTGGTCCCATGGCATTCGCGGCAGAACAACCGGTGGTGGCGCACTCCGAGCACCGGCCCATCGGGGAGATCGAGCGGGCCCCTGCGGAGTTCACGGTGGTCAGCGAGTACGAGCCGGCGGGCGATCAGCCCACCGCCATCGCCGACCTCGAGCGCAGGCTGCGCTCCGGCGAGCGGGACGTGGTGCTCCTCGGCGCCACCGGTACCGGCAAGTCGGCCACCACGGCCTGGCTGATCGAGAAGGTGCAGCGGCCCACGCTCATCATGGCCCCGAACAAGACGCTGGCCGCGCAGCTCGCCAACGAGCTGCGGGCGATGCTGCCGCACAACGCGGTCGAGTACTTCGTCTCGTACTACGACTACTACCAGCCCGAGGCGTACATCGCGCAGTCCGATACGTACATCGAGAAGGACTCGTCGATCAACGACGACGTGGAGCGGCTGCGGCATTCGGCGACCTCGTCGCTGCTGTCGCGGCGGGACGTCGTGGTGGTCGCGTCCGTCTCGTGCATCTACGGCCTCGGCACCCCGCAGAGCTACCTCGACCGTTCGGTGCAGCTCGAGGTGGGTATGGAGGTCGACCGGGACGCCCTGCTGCGGCTGCTCGTCGACGTGCAGTACACCCGCAACGACATGGCCTTCACCCGCGGCTCGTTCCGGGTCCGCGGCGACACCGTCGAGATCATCCCGTCCTACGAGGAGCTCGCCATCCGGATCGAGTTCTTCGGCGACGAGATCGAGGCCCTGTACTACCTGCACCCGCTCACCGGCGACATCGTGCGCCAGGTCGAGGATCTGCGGATCTTCCCCGCCACGCACTACGTCGCGGGGCCCGAGCGGATGGCCCGCGCCATCGAGGGGATCGAGGCCGAGCTGGAGGAGCGGCTGGCGGAGTTCGAGCGGCAGGGGAAGCTGCTCGAGGCCCAGCGGCTGCGGATGCGCACGCAGTACGACCTGGAGATGATGCGGCAGGTCGGCTTCTGCTCCGGCATCGAGAACTACAGCCGCCACATCGACGGGCGCGCCGCGGGCTCGGCGCCCGCCACCCTCATCGACTACTTCCCGGAGGACTTCCTCCTGGTGATCGACGAGTCGCACGTGACCGTCCCGCAGATCGGCGCGATGTTCGAGGGCGACGCCTCGCGCAAGCGCAACCTCGTGGACTTCGGCTTCCGGCTCCCGTCGGCGGTCGACAACCGCCCGCTCACCTGGGAGGAGTTCGCGGGGCGCATCGGGCAGACGGTGTACCTCTCGGCCACCCCCGGCCAGTACGAGCTGGGGCAGACCGGCGGCGAGTTCGTCGAGCAGGTGATCCGCCCCACCGGGCTGGTGGACCCGCAGGTCGTGATCAAGCCGACCAAGGGGCAGATCGACGACCTGATCCACGAGATCCGCGACCGCACGGAGCGCGACGAGCGCGTCCTCGTCACCACCCTCACCAAGAAGATGGCGGAGGACCTCACCGACTACCTGCTCGAGGCGGGCATCCGGGTCCGGTACCTGCACAGCGACATCGACACCCTGCGCCGCGTGGAGCTGCTCCGGCAGCTGCGGCTCGGCGAGTACGACGTGCTGGTCGGCATCAACCTGCTCCGCGAGGGCCTCGACCTGCCGGAGGTCTCACTCGTGGCCATCCTGGACGCCGACAAGGAGGGCTTCCTCCGGTCGACCACCTCCCTCATCCAGACGATCGGCCGCGCGGCCCGCAACGTCTCCGGCGAGGTGCACATGTACGCCGACAAGGTGACCGAGTCGATGCGGGTGGCGATCGAGGAGACGGACCGTCGCCGCGAGAAGCAGATCGCCTACAACACGAAGATGGGCGTCGATCCGAAGCCCTTGCGCAAGAAGATCGCCGACATCCTCGACCAGGTGTACACGGAGGCGGACGACACGGAGCAGGCCATCGGCGGCTCCGGCCGCAACGCCTCCCGGGGCCGCCGGGCCCAGGGGGAGCTGCGGTCGGCGTCGGCGGTGAGCGCCGGGATGTACGAGGGCGAGGACGTGAAATCGATGCCGCGCGCCGAGCTCGCGGACCTGATCTCCGAACTCACGGACCAGATGATGAATGCGGCGCGGGAGCTGCAGTTCGAGCTCGCGGGCCGGATCCGGGACGAGATCGCCGACCTGAAGAAGGAGCTTCGCGGCATGGACGCCGCCGGTTTGCAATGACCTGCGAAGGCCTGCGAATCGGGTGACATCGGTTGATCCGGTGTGTTCCCCGCCGCAAACGGCCTGTTCCCGGGGACGATGAGGCTATTGTGTCGGAGAAGTAATGCTAGGGCGTTCCCATGGCAGACCTCCGCTGGAGAAACGTAGAGAAAGAGGAGACTCGATGAGTGGCTACAGCACGATCGTCGTCGGCACCGACGGCTCGGAGTCGTCGCTGCGCGCCGTGGAGCGCGCCGCTGCGCTGACCGGCGACGGCAAGCTGGTGATCGCCTGCGCCTTCCTGCCGAGCGAGGGCGCCGATCCGGCCGCCTCCGACATCCTGGGCGCCGACGCGTACCAGCTGCAGGGTGCGAACCCCGTCAACGACATGCTCCGCACCGCCGAGGGCCGCGCGGTCGCCGCCGGCGCGAAGAACGTCGAGAAGCGGGCCATCAAGGGCCAGCCGGTCGACGCGCTGCTGGACCTGGTCAAGTCGCTGCCCGAGCCGGCCCTGCTGGTCGTGGGCAACAAGGGCATGAACTCCCTCACCGGCCGGCTGCTGGGCTCGGTGCCCTCCGACGCGGCCCGCAAGACCTCCGTGGACATCCTGATCGTCCACACCACGTAGTACCGGAGGCCGTCAGGCCTCCAGAGCGCGCAGCGCGCGCGGCAGCGACCCGGACGTGACCACGGTCAACGTCTGGGTCGCTCGCGTCAGGGCCACGTACAGATCCCGCAGCCCCCGGTCGAACTCGACCTCGGCGGGCTCGCCCACGATCAGGCCCGGCTCCACCACGATCACGTGGTCGAACTCCAGCCCCTTCGCATCGCGGACGCTCATCACGCGCACGTTCGGGGCCGTCAGGCGCCGCAGCGGGGCCACCAGGCCCGACGGTGCCAGCACCGCCGTCAGGCGGTCCTCGTCGCGCGGCAGCTCCGCGCGCACGGCCTCGACGAGCGGCCGGTCCCGGTCGACCCGCACCAGGCGCGGGGGCTCCGCGCCCGCCCGCACCGATGCCGGCGGCGATAGCGCGGGATCGATCTCGGCCAGCACGTCGGCCGCGAGATCCATGATCTCCTCGGGCGTGCGGTAGTTCACCGTCAGCTCGGCCACCGTGAACCGCCCGGGGACGTACGGGTCCAGGGCCTCGCCCCAGCTGGTCATCCCGGCGGCGTCACCGGTCTGCGCGGTGTCGCCCACGAGCGTCATCCACCGGTTGGGGCTGCGCCGCATCAGCATTCGCCAGGCCATCGCCGAGAGCTCCTGCGCCTCATCGACGATGACGTGCCCGAACGTCCACGTGCGGTCGTCGCGGGCGCGGTCGGCGGTGGAGTTGAACTCGCGCACCGTCTGTCGCTGCGCGAGTTGCTCCGCGTCGATCAGGTCGTAGGCCATGAGGATCTCGGCGTCGAACTCGTCGTCCAGATCCTGTGGCGCGGAACCGGTCAGGATGTCGAGCGCCTCCTGCGCCTCCTCGAGGCGCTGCCGCCACTGGCGCTCCGCCTCGTCCGCGTCCGGGTCGTCGTCGCCCAGCAGCTCGGCGATCTCGTCGAGCAGCGGCGCGTCGGCGGGGGAGAAGGCGGGTTTGCCGTCCGCGCCCGTGACCGCGTCCCGGCGCAACTCGGCGCGCTCCGCATCGGTGAGGTCGGGCGCGGCCTCGGCCAGCCGGTCCTCGTCGCGCAGGAGCTCGGTCAGCACCCGCTGCGGCGTCAGCGCCGGCCACAGCTGATCGAGCGCGCCGAGCACCTCGCGGTCCTGCGCCAGCTCATCGCGGATGTCGGAGATGTCGGTGCGGGAGAGCAGCATCGTGTTGTCCACCACCGACGAGCCGATCGTCGCCGCGTGCTGCGCGGCCAGGGCGTCGAGCGCGGACTGCCGGAAGATCGCGCGGGCCGTGTTGTGCGCTCGCCGCGAGGAGCGGGCGCGGCCCCGGGCGCGGGTGGCGAGCTTCTTGTCGATCGTCAGGGGGTAGCCGTCGAACTTCAGCACGATCGGCTCGTCCGGCACCGTCTGCCAGCCCCGGACCGCCTGCTTGACGACCTCGACCATGGCGGTCGAGCCCTTGAGCCGCGCGGCCGCCGCGGTGTCCTCCAGCGTGGCGATGACGCCGGGGAACAGGTCGCCGATCGTGCTCAGGAGGACGCCGGTCTCGCCGAGGCTGGGGAGCACCTGGCTGATGTAGTTGAGGAAGGTCTCGTTGGGGCCCACGATGAGCACGCCCGTGCGGGAGAGGTTCTGCCGGTACGTGTACAGGAGGTACGCGGCGCGGTGCAGGGCCACGGCGGTCTTGCCGGTGCCGGGGCCGCCCTGCACCACGAGGACGCCGCGGTGCTCCGACCGGATGATCGCGTCCTGCTCGCGCTGGATCGTCTCCACGATGTCGGCCATGTGCCCGGTGCGGGCCCGGTTCAGGGCATCCACCAGCGCGGACTCCCCGGCGACGTTGGAGCCCAGGCCCTGCCCGGCCTCGGCACCGTCGAACCCCTCACCGGTGAGGGTGAGGCGCTCGGCGACCACGCCCGTGAGGTCGCGGCCGCGGGTGCGGACGTGCCGGCGCACCGCGACGCCCTCCGGCTGCGCGGGCGTGGCGAGGTAGAACGGGCGGGCGAGCGGCGCGCGCCAGTCCAGCAGGAGGGTGCTCAGGTCCTCGTCGTCGTCGAGGACGCCGATCCGGCCGATGCGGCGCACCGCGTCGGGCGAGCCCGCGTCTCCGTCGGTCATGTCGAGGCGGCCGAAGTAGAGGTTCTGCTCGGCGGCGTCGTACTTCGCGATGTCGTCGGTGTAGAGCTGGTGGTACGAGTCCCGCTCGGAGATCTCCTGCGGGTTCTCGCCCACCTCCTGCAGGTTGTCGGCCCGGCGCCGGTTCGCGGTGGTGCGCATGGCGTCGATCCGGGCGTACACGCGATCGAGGTGGGCCTGCTCCTCGGCGAGCAGGGGATCGACGGCGTCGGTGGTCACGGGACTCCTCGTGTGCGGCGGCGATGAATCAGACCGTCCATTGTCCACGATCCGCGGGCTCGGCGCCGCCGCCACCCGGCCACGGTCAGTAGTCGGGCAGGTCGATGCCGTTGATCGCGCGCTCGATGACGGCCATGTCCCAGTCCTCGGGCGAGGTGGCGGGTGGCTCGCCGGGGGCGGGGACGGTGCGGCTGGCAGCGTTCCACTGTCCGACCTGTTGGTTGGCCTCGACCATCGGCCGCAGCAGGCGCTCGTACGAGGCGAACGCCGGCTCCGGCCGCCAGTCCGCGGCGGCGAGCTCGCCGGCGAGCACGTAGGCGCCCACCAGTGCGAGGCTGGTGCCCTGCCCGGACATCGGTGACGAGCAGAACGCCGCATCGCCCAGGAGCGCCACGCGCCCCGTCGACCAGGCGTCCATCACGACCTGCGCGACGGCGTCGAGGTAGAAGTCGTCGGCGGCGTCGGCATGGGCGAGGATCCGCGGGGTGAGCCACCCGAGGCCGGCCATCTTGTCGCGGAGCAACGCCTTCTGGGCGTCGGCGTCGCGGACCGCGAGCTCGGCCTCGGTGGCGGCGAACGAGAACAGGGCCATCCCGAGCGCGGCGTCGCGGATCGGGCGCAGGCCCGCCGACCGCCCCGGGACCACGCAGTCGAGCAGCCAGCGGTCCAGCCCGAACTCGTTGGGCACGGTGTAGAAGGCCATCGCGTGCCCGAGGTGGCGCAGGTAGCGCTCGTGCGGCCCGAAGGCGAGCGCGCGGAGCGAGGAGTGCAGGCCGTCGGCACCGATGACCAGGTCGAATCGGCGCTCGGAGCCGCCCGCGAAGGTGACGTCGACCCCGTCCGGATCCTGGGTGAGCGTCGCGATCCGGTCGCCGAACAGGTACTCCACCCGGTCGCGGGTGGCGTCGTGCAGTACCTCGGACAGGTCGCCGCGGAGGATCTCGATGTCGGCGATGAATCCGTCGCCGCCGTCGTCCTCCGCGCCGAAGGTCTGGAGGACGGTGCCGTCCTCGTCCACGAGGTGCGCCCCCGCGGTCTCCGTGCGCGCTGCGCGGACGGTCCCGTCGAGCCCCATCCGGCGGATCACCTCCCGCGCCACCCCGCGCGCGTCCACCGCCTGCCCGCCCGGCCGGAGACCCGGAGCCCGTTCGACGACGGTGACCTCCGCGCCGTAGTGCGCGAGCCAGTGCGCGAGAGCGGGTCCGGCGATGCTCGCGCCGGCGATCAACACCCTGGGTGCGGCCATGGGGGCTCCTCGGTCGTTCGCGGAAACAACGTGTCGATCGTAGTGGTGCGCGTGCGGGAGCGACGTGGAACCGCGTTCGGCGCGCACCGATTCGAGTACGCCGGTGGGGGATTCGGGTACTCCGCTACTCGTGTGGTGCGCCGGCGCCGACCGTAGCGTGACTCGGACCCTCCCACCCTCTGAGAAAGGGGCCGATCGTGGACGATCTGTTCCGCTTCGTACTGCTGCGTCCCGCCGATGCCCCGGATGCCACGGAGATCAAGACCTTGGCGCCGCCGTCCCTCGACACCGCGCGCGGCGCCGGCGTCGCGCGCCGCCGGGCCGTCCAACTCCTGCGCCGAGACGATGCGCTGCGTCGCACCGACGACCTCGCCCACGCGGGCGCCGCCCTCGCCGTCGCCGCCGAGCTGGCCCGCGGCCCGCGGCCGGCGGAAGCCGTCCGCGCCGTCGTCGAGGCGATCACCGGAACCCCGGTGTCCGAGATCGTCGCCGACGACGCCTTCGCCCGCGACGAGGGCCGTCTCGCCGACGTCCTGGTCGCGACGAAGCTCGTCTCGGACTCCTCGGGGACCGATGCGCGGGCCCTCGCCACCGCCGCCCGCGGCTACGACGCCCTCCGCGCGCTGGCCGACGGCGCGGACCCGGTGGCGCTGCGGCCCTTGGCGATGCCGGCCTGGGGCGAACGGAATCACACTGACCCCGGCGAGCGCGAACCGGCGACCCCGGTCGACCGACCGCACGCCGCGACGACGGGGCCCGCCGCACCCGCCAGCCCCCCTGCGCCCACCGCGCCGTCGGTGACCGAACCCGACCCGGCGACCGCGGAGGTCCAGCGCCTGGACGCGGCGCTGGCCGAGTTGGGGCGCCTGCGTGCGGGCGACTTCCTCGTCGAGCGCGAGGTACCCGATGACGCCCCCGCGACGGGTGACGTCCGCGAGGCGCGTGCCGCGCGGCCCGAGACCCGCGAGGGCAGAGAGCCCACACGGGAGCAGGTCAACCGACCGTCCCCACGGTCCGCGGAGCTGCGGTCCCCGTGGCAGCTGTCGGAGACCACCGTCGGGCGGATCTCGTCCGCCGCCCGCGCGACGATCGCGAGCCTGGACCTGGACCTCGCCACGGACGCGCTGCCGGCGGTGATGAGCAGGCTGCACGAGGCCCGCACCGAGCTGCTGACCGCCGCGGACGTCCGCATGACCACGGCGTCGAAGACGATCGTCGCGATCGGATCGTCGCTCCTCGGGACCGCGGCGTCGTCCGACTACGTCGGGGCGCCCGCCACCGCGATGCCGACCGGGCACGGCTCCATCCGGCCCGTCGGCATCGGCGACCTGCTCCTGGTCCGCCAGCACGTCCTGCGGTACGAGGGCGGCGAGGTCGGCCACATCGAGAACGTCCTCAAGACGGAGCGCCTCAACCGCGAGACGCGCCGCCTGGACCGCACCGAGACGACGATCCTCACCGAGTCGGAGACCACCCGGGAGGACGAGCGCGACGTGCAGTCGACGGACCGGTTCTCCCTCAAGCGTGAGACCAGCCAGACGCTCAAGCAGGACACAGAGTTCAAGGCCGGGGTCTCCGTCGACGCGAAGTACGGCCCGTTCGTCGAGGTCAAGGCCAACGCCGACTACAGCACCAAGAGTTCCAGCGAGGAGTCCGCCAAGCAGGCGTCCGAGTTCAGCAAGGACGTCGTCGCCCGGTCGGTGAGCAAGGTGATCGAGCGGGTGCTCGAGCGCCGTTCCACGACGACGATCAACGAGTTCGAGGAGAAGTACAGCCACGGCTTCGACAACACGACCGGCGGCGGCAACGTCAGCGGTGTGTACCAGTGGGTCGACAAGGTGATGCAGGCCCAGGTCTACAACTACGGCAAGCGCCTGTTGTTCGACGTGACGGTGCCGGAGCCGGGGACCGCTTTCATCACCGCGCAGAACGCGAACCCCGCGGAGGGGGAGCAGCTCAGCAAGCCCGTCCCGTTCACCCTCACCGCGGACCAGATCACCGAGGCCAACTACACGACATGGGCGCACCGGTACGACGTGACCGGCCTGGAGGCGCCGCCCCCGCCGATCCGCACCGTGGCCAAGGCCTTCGACGCCGTGGTCAACCAGTCGCCGTACGAGAGCTCCAAGTCCCAGGACCTGGCCATCGACGACGGCTACGTCGCCAAGTACGCGCTGTTCCAGTGCGGCTTCTGGTACTACCCGAACTCGGCGGCGTGGCACGTCATGATCGGCAGCAACTGGGTCGACGCCATCAACGGCGTCGGCTACGTCGACATGGCGGGCGAGGTCGGCTCGGTCTCGGTCGCCTACTTCGGCCACGGCATGCGGAACCTGGCCGCCACCGTCGAGATCTTCTGCGAGCGGACGCCGCGCGCCTACAAGGCGTGGCAGCTCAAGGCCCACGCGGCCATCACCCAGGGCTATCTCGCGAAGGTGCAGGCGTACGAGTCCGCGCTCGCGGAGGCGGCGGCCAAGGCCGGCGTGGTCATCTCCGGCCGCAACCCCGGGTGGAACCAGCGCATCACGACCACGGAACTGCGCAAGCAGTGCCTGACCATGATCACCGCGCAGCACTTCGACGCGTTCGGCGCGCTGAGCCTCTCCGCCGAGGGCTATCCCCAGCCGCACCTCGCGCGGGCCGCCGCGCAGATGCCGTACGTGCGGTTCTTCGAGCAGGCCTTCGAGTGGGAGCACCTCGTGTACTTCTTCTACCCGTACTTCTGGGGCTGGAAGCCCGGCTGGTCGCACCGCATGCTGCTCGACGACGTCGATCCGCTCTTCGCGGACTTCCTCCGGGCCGGCGCCGCGCGCGTGGTCTTCCCCGTCCGCCCCGGTTTCGAGGCGGCGGTGCTCCACTACCTGGAGACCGGCGAGATCTGGAGCGGCGGACCGGCGCCCGACGTCACCGATCCGCTGTACGTCCCGATCATCAAGGAGATCCAGGAGGCCACCGGCGCGCCCGGCAACGAGGTGCCCCAGGGCGAGCCGTGGCTCGTGCACCTCCCGACGACCCTCGCCAAGCTCCGTCCGAACGACGACCTGCCGTCGTGGACGAAGGTCGGCGAGGACTGGCAGCCGGTCGACTGAGCGGGCGGGAGCGCCGAGATGAAACAGGTCGTGTTGGTCGCGGGGGTCGACTACGAGTTCAAGGGCGTCGACTTCCGCCAACTGGCGGACAACCGTCGCCGCCTCCTCGAGCGCCGCAACACCGCGCGGGCCGACCTGCGCTTCGTGACGATGGACGTGCGGGCGGGGGAGATCGAGGTCCGCGACATCACGTTCCCCGGCGGCAAGCGCACGGAGGCCGTCACCAGCGCGAAGCCCTTCACCCCGGTGGGCCGCGCGAGCTACACGACGGTCGGCGGGCACACGCGGTTCAAGCCCGGGCAGTGGACCGTGATGGGCATGCCCGAGGTGTACCGACGGGTGCAGGACATCGGTGCCGCCGCTCCCGGCACGCTGACCGAGCTGAGCAGCTTCAGCCACGGTTGGATGGGCGGCCCGATCCTGGTCAACAGCGACGACGACCGCACCATCGAGCTGACCATCCCGAACCTGTTCGGCGCACCGTCGACGATGACGGTGCCGCTGACGGGCACGATGCGGGACCCGGACGACAGGGACGCCCGGCCCCGGCTGGACTTCCAGCCCCCGACGATGGAGGCGACGCAGCTCGACCTGTTCCGCAAGGCCTTCGCCGCGGACGGGGTGTCGTGGTTGTGGGGCTGCGCCTTCCCGAAGGTGGTGCACCACACCTTGTGGGCCGTCGAGCAGGCCAAGGGCTACACCGGATCCGGGCTCGGCGGCGATGTGGTGCTCAGGCTCGACGCGGTGGTGGACGAGGACGTGGACCTGCTCAACCAACTCCTCACCGGGGTCGCCGGGTTCACGCCGTTCCGGCCCCGCAGCTCGACGGTGTCGATCGCCTTCAAGTTCCTCAAGCACGCCTTCTGCCGCGCCAACCAGGCGTCCTACGCCGCGGCGCTCGCGGACGCGTCCCAGGCGGCGGTGCACGCCGCGCCGCTGGGGACGTACTCGGAGTACGACGTCGGCGGGGACAAGCTGATGAACGTCCACCGGGGGTTCACCGCGCACTTCACCTTCTACAAGAACTACCTCGGCTTCGCCCTCGACCCCGAGGGCCGGCGGTACGCCGTCTACCGGCCGGGGCTCGCGTGTCCGGCCCCCTGAGCGTGCGAATCGTGCGCGGCGCTGAAGCGCGCCTTCTTCTCCTTGTTGCCGCAGGTGTTCATCTCGCACCAGCGGCGGCTACGACTGCGGCTGGTGTCGAAGAACGCCGCCCGGCAGGTCGGCGAGGCGCACAGCGCCCAGCGACCGGGCCGCTCGCCGGCGAGGAGCGTGATCGCGTCGCGGGCGATCACCCCGAGGGCGTCCGTGGTCTCGTCACCCGCGGTGAGGTCCCATCGTCCCTGCCGCTGCGGGGTCAGGACCAGCGCGGCCCGGCCCCGCGCGCTGCAGTCGTTGAGGACGCGGACTGCGCGCGGCGGGAGGGGCTCGTCGCGGGCGGCGGCGGTCGCGGCGCGGTGGATCGCCTCGCGCAGCTCGACGGCGCGGGCGAGGTCGTCGTCCGTGCACGCGAAGACGGCGAGCCCGACGACGGTGAGCCAGTCAGCGAGGCGCTGCGGCGTGGGGATCCGCTCGACCGGATCGCCGCAGCGTTCCGTGAGCGTCGCGGTGAAGCCGGTGGCGAGCTCGCTGCCGAGGCGGAAGTCGGGGAACAGTCCCATGGAACCAGCATAGCCGGTTGTCACTCGGGGGCCGGCCGTGATAGAACCGGCATAGCCGGTTCAGAAGGAAGCCGGGTCGGGCAACGGTCAGGAGGTCTGTCATGCCCCGCTCCGACGGAATCGAATCCTTCGACACGCGCGCCGACGAGGCCGAGCTCGGCGACCTCCGCGCCCGACTCGCCGCGGCGCGGCTCCCGGAGCCGGAGACCGTCCGCGGCGCACCGCCGGGGCGCGGCCGGTGGGCTCAGGGGGTCCCGCTCGCCGACCTCGTGGACCTCGTCGACTACTGGCGCACCGAGTACGACTGGCGGTCCTTCGAGGACCGCCTCCGCTGCATCGGTCAGTTCCGCACGATCGTCGACGGCCTCGGAATCCACTTCCTGCACCGGCGGTCCGCGCGGCCGGACGCGACACCGCTGATCCTGACCCACGGCTGGCCGGGCAGCGTCGCGGAGTTCGTCGACGTCGTGGCCGCACTGACCGACCCCGTCGACGACGGGGCGCCCGCGTTCCACGTCGTGATCCCGTCGCTTCCGGGGTTCGGCTTCAGCGACAAGCCCTCGGCGCCCGGGTGGGGGACCGAGCGGATCGCGGCCGCATGGGTCGAGCTCATGGGCCGGCTCGGGTACCCGCGGTTCCTGGCGCACGGCGGGGACTGGGGCGGGAACATCACGACGGTGCTCGCGGGCCGCTTCCCGGACCACGTCCTCGGCATCCACACCACCTTCGCGGAGGGCCCGCCCGGCCTGACCACCGACGGCCTCACGCCGGTGGAGCGCGCGTGGGCCGCGGAGACCGCGGACTTCTGGTCGAATCGCGCCGGCTACGCGAAACAGCAGGCCACGCGCCCGCAGACCATCGGATACTCGCTCGTCGACTCCCCGGTGGGGCTCCTCGCGTGGATCCTCGACAAGTTCGCCGAATGGTCCGACACCGAGGACAGCCCGTTCGAGACGATCTCGCGCGACCGGGTGCTCGACGACGTCACCCTGTACTGGCTCACCCGCTCCGGCGCCTCCGCCGCGCGCATCTACGCCGAGAGCCACGCGGCGCTCGATCCGGCGCTCCGCGTCGACGTACCGGCGGCGATCACGATCTATCCCCGCGACATCGAGAAGTACCCGCGCCCGTGGTCGGAGCAGCGCTACCGGCGCATCGTCGATGGCGGTCACCGGATCGCGGAGGGCACTTCCCTTCCCTCGAGGTGCCCGATCTGTACGTTCGGGACCTGCGGGAGGGGCTCGCCGCAGTGCTCGCGGCGCACGGTGATCGCGTGGCGTGACGTCGGGGGATCTCGGGGCGGTTCACCGCGGCCGCGCTGCACACTGGACGCATGACACGGTGGGTGCTGCACGTCGACATGGACCAGTTCCTGGCCGCGATCGAGATGCAGCGCCGCCCCGAGCTGGTGGGCCTCCCCGTGGTCGTCGGCGGACGCGGCGACCCGACCGAACGGGCCGTGGTGTCTACGGCGTCGTACGAGGCCCGCGCGTTCGGCGTCCGGTCCGGCATGCCGCTGCGCACCGCGGCCAAGCGATGTCCCGACGCCGTCTTCCTCCCCGTGGACTTCCCGGTCTACGAACAGGTGTCCGCCGAGGTGGTGCGCACGCTACGGGCCCTCCCCGACGCGTCCGTGCAGGTCCTGGGATGGGACGAGGCCTTCGTCGGGCTGGACACGGAGGACCCGGCCGCGGCGGCCGCCGCCATCCAGCGCGCGGTGCTCGGCGCGACCGGCCTGCACTGCTCGATCGGGATCGGCGACACCACCGTGCGTGCGAAGAACGCCACCGACCTCGGCAAGCCGCGCGGCGTCTTCCGGCTCACCAAGGAGAACTGGCTCGCGGTGATGGGCGAGCGGCCCACGCGCGAGCTGTGGGGGATCGGATCGCGGTTGTCCCAGCGGCTGGCGGGCTTGGGCATCGGCACGGTCGCGGACCTGGCCGCCGCCGACGAGGCAGCCTTGGCCGCAGAGTTCGGGCCGCGCACCGGCCCCTATCTGCTGGGGTTGGGGCGTGGTGCGGGGCCCGACCGGGTGGACGAGACGCCGTGGGTCGCCCGCGCCCACGGGCACGAGCGGACCTTTCAGGAGGATCTCGTGACACCCGAGCAGGTCCGCGGCGCGCTGGACGAGCTGGCGGGCGCAGTCGTGGCGGACCTGCGAGCGGAGGCCCGCCCCTGCATGCGCGTGCACGTGAAGGTGAGGTTCGCGCCCTTCTTCACCGTCAACCGCGTGCGCAAGCTGCCCGAGCCGACGTACGACCCGGCGCGCATCGCCGACACCGCCGAGGCGCTGTACCGAGCCCTCGACGACGATCGCCCGGTGCGGCTGCTGGGCGTGCGTGGCGAGATGGTGCCGCCGGAGGGCGGCTACCCCTGATCGGCTACCAGCCGCGCTCGCGCCATTCGGCGAGATGCGGGCGCTCGGCCCCGATCGTCGTGCCCTTGCCGTGGCCGGGGTGCACGACGGTGTCGTCGTCGAAGCGGTCGAAGAGCTTGGTGGTCACGTCGGCGTAGAGGCGGTCGAAGTCCTCGGGCGAGCCGGTCTTGCCGACGCCGCCCGGGAACAGGCTGTCGCCGGTGAACAGGTGGACGGGCGCGCCGTCGAACTCCGGACGCAGGGCGAGCGCGATCGAGCCGGGGGTGTGGCCGACGAGCTCGATGACGTCGAACGTGAGGTCGCCCACGGTGAGCACTTCGCCGTCGGAGAGCGTGCGGTCGGTGGGCGCGTCGATGCCCTCGGCGTCGTTGACGCCGGCCGCCGCGGGCACGCCGAGTCCCGAGCGGACGTCGGCCAGTGCGTACCAATGGTCCAGGTGGCGGTGGGTGGTGACGATGAGCTCGACGCCGCCGGTCTCCCGCGCGACCTCGAGGATCCGCTCGGCCTCGTTGGCGGCGTCGATGAGGAGCGTGCGCCCGGCGGAATCACTCACCAGGTACACGTTGTTGTCCATACCGCCGACGGAAATCTGCTTGATCGTGGTGGTCACGGCCCCGACGCTACCTCGCGGCGAAAACTTGTCAGTGCGGTTGCCTAGCATTGACGAGGGCCCGCGCTGTGGGCCTGCAATGAGTCTGAAGAGGGGATCACGGTGGTCGATCGTTTGATCGTGCGCGGCGCGCGCGAGCACAACCTGCGGGGTATCGATGTGGATCTCCCGCGCGACAGCCTGATCGTGTTCACGGGGCTCTCGGGCTCCGGCAAGTCCAGCCTCGCGTTCGACACGATCTTCGCGGAGGGGCAGCGGCGCTACGTCGAGTCGCTGTCGGCGTACGCGCGCCAGTTCCTGGGGCAGATGGACAAGCCCGATGTCGACTTCATCGAGGGCCTCTCGCCCGCGGTGTCGATCGACCAGAAGTCGACCAACCGCAACCCGCGGTCGACCGTCGGCACCATCACCGAGGTGTACGACTACCTGCGACTCCTCTATGCGCGCGCGGGCACGCCGCACTGTCCCGAGTGCGGCTCGGTGATCGCGCGGCAGACGCCGCAGCAGATCGTCGACCAGGTGCTCGACATGGAGCAGGGCACGCGCTTCCAGGTGCTCGCGCCCGTCGTCCGCACCCGGAAGGGCGAGTTCGTCGACCTGTTCAACCAGCTGCAGACGCAGGGCTACTCCCGCGCCCGGATCGACGGGGTGGTGTACCAGCTCGCGGAGCCGCCGAAGCTGAAGAAGCAGGAGAAGCACGACATCGAGGTGGTGATCGACCGCCTCGCGGTGAAGACGACGGCCAAGCAGCGTCTCACCGACTCCATCGAGACCGCCCTGCGGCTGGCCGACGGCATCGTCGTTCTCGATTTCGTGGACCGGGAGGAGAACGACCCCGAGCGCGAGCGGCGCTTCTCCGAGAAGATGGCGTGCCCGAACGGCCACCCCATCGCCGTCGACGACCTCGAGCCGCGCTCCTTCTCCTTCAACTCGCCCTACGGCGCGTGCCCGGAATGCGACGGCCTGGGCGTCCGCAAGGAGGTCGACCCGGAGCTCGTGATCCAGGACCCCACGATGACGCTCAACGAGGGCGCGATCGCACCGTGGTCGGTGGGGCAGAGCGCCGAGTACTTCCTCCGCCTGTTGTGCGGACTGGGCGATGCGATGGGCTTCGACCTGGACACCCCCTGGAAGGACCTGCCGGCGAAGGCCCGCAAGGCGGTGATGGAGGGCTCCGAGCATCAGGTGCACGTGAAGTACCGCAACCGGTACGGCCGCACCCGCTCCTACTACGCCGAGTTCGAGGGCGTGATGCCGTTCCTGCACCGCCGCCTCGAGTCCACCGAGTCGGAGCAGATGAAGGAGCGGTACGAGGGCTACATGCGCGACGTGCCGTGTCCGGCATGTTCCGGCGCGCGGCTGCGGCCCGAGATCCTCGCGGTGACGCTCGACCACCCGCGGTTCGGCGAGAAGTCGATCGCGGACGTCGCGGCGATGTCCGTGGGGGAGTGCTCGGACTACCTCTCCGACCTCAAGCTCGGCGCGCGCGAGGCCGCGATCGCCGGCCGCGTGCTCAAGGAGGTGCAGGCCCGCATCGCGTTCCTGCTGGACGTGGGCCTGGAGTACCTCTCCTTGTCGCGCGCCGCAGGCTCGCTGTCGGGCGGCGAGGCGCAGCGCATCCGGCTCGCCACGCAGATCGGCTCCGGGCTCGCCGGCGTGCTGTACGTGCTCGACGAGCCGTCGATCGGCCTGCACCAGCGCGACAACCGCCGGTTGATCGACACCCTCGTGCGGCTGCGCGACCTGGGCAACACGCTCATCGTCGTCGAGCACGACGAGGACACGATCCGCACCGCCGACTGGGTAGTCGACATCGGCCCATACGCGGGCGAGCACGGCGGCAAGGTCGTGCACAGCGGCACCTACAAGGCGCTGCTCAAGAACAAGGACTCGCTGACCGGCGCCTACCTCTCGGGCCGGCGCGCGCTGCCCGTGCCGG
The DNA here is from genome assembly GCF_049844855.1 of Tsukamurella sp. DT100. Lineage (NCBI taxonomy): Bacteria > Bacillati > Actinomycetota > Actinomycetes > Mycobacteriales > Tsukamurellaceae > Tsukamurella > Tsukamurella sp. DT100. The sequence continues at coordinate 44,604 of NZ_JBNCLV010000001.1, read as the reverse complement.
CGGTGCGCCGTCCGATCGACAAGAAGCGCCAGCTCAAGGTCGTCGGGGCGCGCGAACACAACCTCAAGAACATCGACGTCGCCTTCCCTCTGGGCGTGCTGACGGCGGTCACCGGCGTCTCGGGTTCGGGCAAGTCGACCCTCGTCAACGACATCCTCGCGACGGTGCTCGCGAACAAGCTCAACGGCGCGCGCCAGGTGCCGGGGCGCCACAGCCGCGTCACCGGGCTCGACGACCTCGACAAGCTGGTGCAGGTCGACCAGTCGCCGATCGGCCGCACGCCGCGGTCCAACCCCGCCACGTACACGGGCGTCTTCGACAAGATCCGCACGCTGTTCGCCGCCACCACCGAGGCGAAGGTGCGCGGCTACCAGCCCGGGCGCTTCTCGTTCAACGTCAAGGGCGGCCGGTGCGAGGCGTGCTCGGGCGACGGCACCATCAAGATCGAGATGAACTTCCTGCCGGACGTCTACGTCCCGTGCGAGGTGTGCCACGGCGCGCGCTACAACCGCGAGACCCTGGAAGTGCACTACAAGGGCAAGAACATCGCCGAGGTGCTGGACATGCCGATCGAGGAGGCCGCGGAGTTCTTCGAGGCGGTCACGTCGATCCACCGCTACCTCAAGACGCTCGTCGAGGTCGGCCTCGGTTACGTCCGGTTGGGCCAGCCGGCCACCACGCTGTCGGGCGGCGAGGCGCAGCGCGTGAAGCTCGCGGCCGAGCTGCAGAAGCGGTCCAACGGCCGCACCGTCTACATCCTCGACGAGCCGACCACCGGCCTGCACTTCGAGGACATCGCGAAGCTGCTGCAGGTGATCGATGGGTTGGTCGACAAGGGCAACTCGGTGCTCGTGATCGAGCACAACCTGGACGTCATCAAGACCGCCGACTGGGTCATCGACATGGGGCCGGAGGGCGGTCACGGGGGCGGCACCGTCGTCGCCCAGGGCACCCCCGAGGACGTGGCCGCGGTGCCGGATTCCTACACAGGAACCTTCCTCAAGGAGGTTCTGGCCACGTAGGAGGGCCGCCGCCCTGGGGATGCGGCTGTGGACGGACGGTGGATCGCCTGGGGACGGCTGTGGAGCGCAATCCACAGTATCTTGTGTAAATTGCATGCGTGTGACACTAGATGTAGTATTGAGAGCATGAGCAGCAACGTGATCGTCTACACCAAGCCCGCGTGCGTGCAGTGCACGGCGACCTACCGTGCGCTCGACAAGGCGGGCGTCGAGTACACCTCGGTCGACATCAGCCTCGACGAGGAGGCGCGGGAGTACGTCCTGGCGCTCGGCTACCTCCAGGCGCCTGTCGTCGTGGTCGACGGCGCCGACCACTGGTCCGGCTTCCGTCCCGACCGGATCAAGTCGCTGGCGTCGGCGGCCGTCGCCAGCGCGTAGCGCGAAGCACGGACACGGCCGAACGGGCCCTCAGTCGCGGGGATGCGACTGAGGGCCCGTCCGCGTCTTCGGGTGACGTGGTGAAAGCCGAACGGACCCCCAGCCGCGGGGAAGCGGCTGCGGGCCCGTTCGTTCGGCCGTGGAGGGTTGTTCGATTATCGACTCAGCGGTGCGGGTAGCAGCGGCCGGGCTCCCACCGGCCGGGAACCCACCGGCCCTGCTCGTACCAGCCGTTGTGCCAGCGCGGCTGGACCCAGTAGCCCGGGTGCCAGCCCCACCGATCCACCCAGCCCGGCCGCCAGTAGCCGCGCTCCCACCAGCCCGGGTGCCAGCGGCCCTGGGTCCAGTAGCCGCCCACCCAGCGGCCCGGTTCGCACCATCCGTGCCCGGGGTGCGATACCGCGGGGGTCGGAGCGGCGGCCGCCGTCGTGGCGGCCACCGTTCCCAGGGGTGCCATTACTCCTGCAGCGACCAGTACGCCGGCCGCAAGCGCTCTCATCCTTGTCATGCCGTGACGGTACGCCTCGTGTGACCTGGAACACTAGACCTATTTACACAGGTCAGGGTGTTTTTGGGGGATAACCCTGAGGGTTAGCTGTACACCGGTCCCGTGTACTTCTCGCCCGGACCGTGGCCCGGTTCGTCAGGGTAACTACTGTATTCACGGAAGGCGAGCTGCAGCGACTTCAGTCCGTCGCGGTAGGGGCCCGCGTGCGGACCGAGATATTCGACGGACGCCGTGGTCAGGCCGGCGAGCGCGGTGATCAGTCGCCGGGCCTCGTCGAGGTCGAAGTGCGGGCTCTCGCGCGGGTCGAAGGCCGTCGTCGCGTCGCCGTCCGCGCCCGTCAGGCCCAGCTTCTCGGCCGCGGCGCTCATCAGCAGCATCCAGGCGCTGGAGATGACCTCGATCGACGGCGAGTCCGCGACCAGGCGTTCCAGTGTGTCGGGCTCGGGGGACGAATTCGGATTCTCACTCACGACTGCTACACTGTCATGTGCGACCGCTCCGGCTATGTCCGGGGCAGCAAGTGGAGTCCACTCCCACCACGCCGACTCATGGTCGGCTGGTCCGGTCGCCGCCGCGGATTCCGTGAGGAATTTCCGCTGCGGTCTCCTCGTTGGAGGAGGGGTCGATCGTCGGCGTACGCCGTCGGGGCCCGAATCGGTCGGTGTGGGCCCCGTCAGGCGAAAAGCCTGGTCGGGGCCTTTTCGCTGTGGGAACTGGGTGGGCCTCGTCGGCTGCGCGGCGGTCAACGAGTGAAGACCGCTCGCAACGAGACACGAGCACCTATTCAAGGAGGCCCCATCAGCACTGAGACACGCACCAACGGTCAGATCCGCGTTCCCGAGGTCCGACTCGTCGGCCCCGGCGGCGAGCAGGTCGGGATCGTGCGAGTTGAGGATGCGCTCAAGCTGGCGTACGAGGCGGATCTCGACCTGGTCGAGGTCGCGCCGAACGCCCGCCCGCCCGTGTGCAAGATCATGGACTACGGCAAGTTCAAGTACGAGGCCGCACAGAAGCTGCGCGAGTCCCGGAAGAACCAGCAACTGACCGTGATCAAGGAGCAGAAGCTCCGCCCGAAGATCGACGACCACGACTACGAGACCAAGAAGGGTCACGTCGTCCGGTTCCTGGAGCAGGGCTCCAAGGTCAAGGTCACGATCATGTTCCGCGGTCGCGAGCAGTCGCGTCCGGAGCTGGGTTTCCGTCTTCTGCAGCGCCTGGGCGCCGACGTCGCCGAGTACGGCTTCGTCGAGACGTCCGCGAAGCAGGACGGCCGCAACATGACCATGGTCCTCGCCCCGCACAAGGGCGCGAAGACCCGCGCCAAGGCGCAGCAGGACAAGGAAGCCCCGGTCGCGCGCCCCGCCGCGCCCGAGGCTCCGGCCGAGTAGCGAGTTCCTCGCGCCCGGCCTGAACACAACGATAGAGAGACGAACATGCCGAAGAACAAGACCCACAGCGGTACCTCGAAGCGCTTCAAGATCTCGGGCAGCGGCAAGGTGCTGCGCCAGAAGGCCGGCCGTCGCCACCTCCTGGAGCACAAGAGCTCGCGCGTGACCCGTCGCCTCGACGGTGTGGCCGAGGTCGCGCCCGCCGACGTGCGTCGCATCAAGAAGCTGCTCGGCAAGTAAGCCGCTCCCGGTACCCGCTAGAACTTTTCACACGTAAGGACGAAGACTTATGGCACGCGTCAAGCGCGCAGTAAACGCTCAGAAGAAGCGTCGTTCCATCCTCGAGGCGTCGAAGGGCTACCGCGGCCAGCGGTCGCGCCTGTACCGCAAGGCCAAGGAGCAGCAGCTTCACTCGCTCACCTACGCGTACCGCGACCGCCGTGCGCGCAAGGGCGACTTCCGCAAGCTGTGGATCACCCGCATCAACGCTGCGGCGCGGGCCAACGACCTCACCTACAACCGCCTGATCCAGGGCCTGAGCCTGGCCGGCGTCGAGGTGGACCGCAAGAACCTCGCCGAGATCGCCGTCTCCGATCCGGCCGCCTTCACCGCGCTCGTCGAGGTCGCCCGCAAGGCGCTCCCCGCCGACGTGAACGCGCCCGTCGCGTAATTTGACGCAGCACTCGCAACGACCCGCGGACCAGCTCTTCACGGAGCGGACCCCGCGGGTCGTTGCTGCTTCCAAGCTCCTCCGCGCCGCCGGTCGCCGGAAGGCGGGCCTGTTCCTCGCGGAGGGGTCGAACGCCGTCACCTCCGCGCTCGAGGCCGGGCTCGTCGACGAACTCTTCGTCACCGTGGAGGGCGCCGCGCGCTACCCCGAGCTGCTCACGGGCCGCGAGGCGTACGTGACGGAGCGGGCCATGCGGGGCCTCTCGGACACCGTCACCCCGCCCGGCATCGTCGCCGTCTGCCGGGCCCTACCCGAGGCCTCCGTGCCCGACGGTGCGCGGCTGGTCGCCGTGCCCGTCGACGTCGCGGAGCCCGGCAACGCCGGCACCGTCATCCGCGTTGCCGATGCGGTCGGCGCCGACGCCGTGCTCCTCGCCGGCGACGCCGTCGACCCGATGAACGGCAAGGTCGTGCGCGCCTCCGCCGGATCCGTCTTCCACCTGCCCGTCGTGCAGGAGCGCGATCCCGCCGCGGCGATCGCGCAGCTCAAGGGCGCGGGCCTGACGGTGCTGGCCACCGCCGCCGACGGAGAGGTCTCGCTCGACGACGCCGACGAGCTGCTCGCCGGCCCCACGGCCTGGCTGTTCGGCAACGAGGCCCACGGCCTGCCGCGCGCGCTGCAGGAGCTCGCGGACCACCGCGTGGCCATCCCGATCCGTGGTCGCGCCGAATCGCTCAACCTCGCCACCGCCGCGTCGATCTGCCTGTACGCGAGCTCGCGCGTGCAGAATCGGGGATAGGTCCTCACCGGTTCCGGGTAGGACTACTCATCCCTGACGGCGCCCGCGCCGGAAGCATGGTGATCATGAGATTCCTGCCCGCCCGCTCCGCCGTCCTCGACGGCACCCCGGACGCCCGCGACCGCGCGATCGACGTCGCCCGCCTCGCGAGCCTGGTGGTCGTCATGGTCGGCCACTGCGTGCTCCTCCTCGCCACCATCACCCCGTCGGGCGTATGGGTCGGCAATACCCTCGGCGCGCAGCCCTCGCTGCAGCCGATCACGTGGGTGCTGCAGGTCATGCCCCTGTTCTTCCTCGCCGGAGCGGCTTCGTCCGCCTACGGACTGAACCAAGGGACCGCGTGGGGCGGGTGGCTGCTCGGCCGGGCGCAGCGGCTCGCCCGCCCGGTGTTCTGGTACCTGGCGTTCTGGTCGCTCGCGCTGGGCGCGACGCGGGTCCTGCTGGGGGAGTCGAGCGCCGAGCGGCTCGGCGGCGAGTCCGTCGCGCTGCTGTGGTTCATCGGCGTGTACCTGCTGGTCCTGGCGTTCGTGCCCGCGCTGATGCGCTGCGGCGCCGCCGCGCTCGCCGGGATCGTCGTCGCGCTCTTGGCCGCGTCCGCGCTGTTCGACGGTGCGCGCCTCGCCTCGGGATCGATCGAGTGGGGCTTTCCGAACTTCCTCGTGGTGTGGCTGATCCCCGTGGTGATCGGCGTGGCCTACGCCCGCCGGTTGATCCCGGCCCGGTTCGCGCTCGGCGTGGCCGGGCTCGCGTTCGCGGCGGCGGTCGCCGCCGTCGTGCTCGGCCCCTACGACGTGCCGCTCGTCGTGACCGGCGCGGAGACCTTCTCGAACACCACGCCGCCGACGTTCCTGCTGGGCCTGCACTGCGTGGGGGTGAGCCTGCTGTTCGTCATGGCGGCGCCCGCGATCGGCCGCTGGGCCCGGCGCCCGCGGGTCTGGTACCCGGTGGCGGTGGGCAACGGCGGCGCGATGACGCTCTACCTCTGGCACATCCCCGCGATCGCCGTCGCTGCCTTCGCGCTGCACGCGGTCGGGGTCGACGCGGTCGATCCCGCGCAGCCCGGCTTCTGGGGGCTCATGGCGCTGCGGGCGGCGGTCTTCGCGGTGGTGATGTTCGCGCTGTTCGTCCTGCTGTCGCCGCTGGAGCACCGGCGTCTGCCCTGGTGGGACGCGCGCGTGACGGCCCGCGGTGCGCGAGGTGCCGGCGCGGGGGTGCTGGTGTGCGTCGCCGGGGCGGCGGTGTTGCTCATGGCGAAGGAGGGCCTCGGCTCGTCGACGGGGTGGTGGGCGCTCGCCGTGTTCGTGGTCGCGCTCCTCGGCGCGCGGGCCTCGTGCGGGCCGGAGGCGGTGGTCGTCGAGCACGGGAACGATGCGATCGACGCCGGAGCCTCCGCCGCGCTCACGCGTTCGCGGGCTGCAGGCCGGGGCTGAGTGGCCGGGGCTTCACCGGGCTGGAGAAGACCACGTTCGTGGTGATGTGGCCGTAGGTGGCCAGTCCGCTCGCCAGCTGCTCGAGGTGATCCATCGACCCCGCGACCACCTTGATCAGGTAGCAGTCCTCGCCGGTCACGTGATGCGCCTCGAGGACCTGCGGAACTCCGGCGAGGTACTCGTGGAACGCGGCGGTCCGTCCGGGGCCGAAGCGCAGCCGGATGTACGCGGTCACGTCGTGGCCGAGAGCCGCGGGCTCCACGACGGCCGTGTAGCCACCGATCACGCCGGCGTCGGTGAGGCGGCGGACGCGATCGGCGGTCGCGGACGGCGACAGGCCGACCCCTCGCGCCAGGTTCGCGGTCGTCGTACGGCCGTCCTCGAGGAGGAGCGCGAGGATCGCGCGATCGGTGCCGTCGAGGGTGATCCGTGGAATGCTCGTCACTTCACTGAATCTACGCGGGAATCACTGGCGGCTTTGCGACATGACCGTGGATCATCGGTTCCACTGGGCGTTCGACGCTCTTATCGTCGTAGCGTGCCTGCATTCGGAGAATTCGACCGTCGCGCGACGGCCACCCTTGCCGCGGTCTGCCTCGCCGCCATGATGAGCGGTTTCGAGATCTCGAGCGTCCCCGTGATCCTCCCCACCCTCGAGGCGAGTATCGGCGCCGATGCCGTTGCCCAGCAATGGATCGCCGACGGATACACCGTCGCCGTCGCGAGCGTGCTGATGGCCACGGGATCGCTCGCCGACAGGTTCGGGCGGCGCCGCGCCTTCGTCGCCGCGACCGTGTTGTTCACCGCCGCCACCCTGTTGTGCGGCCTCGTCACCGCGCCGGGGCCGCTGATCGCCGCGCGCGTCGTGCAGGGCGTCGGCGGCGGCGCGATGCTGACGACCCTCGTGGCGGTCCTGGCGCACGCCTTCCCCGCCGGACGCCCGCGTACCGTCGCCTTCGGGGTCTGGGGCGTCGTCTTCGGCGCGGGCCTCGGTTTCGGGCCCATCCTCGGCGGCCTGATCTCCGCGGCGTTCGGCTGGCAGTGGGTGTTCCTGGTGAACGTTCCGGTCGGTGCGGTCACCGTGGTGTTGATCCTGGTGGCGGTCCGCGAGTCGCGGGACACCGGCTCCGCGCGGGTCGACGTGCCCGGCGTGATCAGCCTGAGCGTGGCGGTCGCGGCCTGCGCCTTCGGCGTCACCGAGGGGGTCTCCGGTGGGCTCACGAGCGCGTCCGCCCTCACGGCCTTCGGTCTCTGCGCGATCGCCGCCGCCGTGTTCGTCGCCGTCGAGCGGCGGAGTACGCATCCGATGGTGGACTTCGCGATCTTCGGCCACCGCGACTTCTCCGGGGCGCTCCTCGGTTCGGCCGGGATGAACTTCGCGTTCTGGCCCGCGATCGTCTACCTGCCGGCCTATCTGCAGGCGGGGCGCGGGTATTCGGTCGCCGGGGCCGGCCTACTCCTGCTGGGCTACACCCTCCCGACCTTGCTGCTGCCGCCGATCGCCGAACGCCTCGCCGTCCGGTACGGCGCGCGGCGCACCATTCCGGCGGGGCTCGCGACGATCGCCGCCGGGCTGTTCCTGGTGTGCGCCGGTGGGGCCGTCGTCGATGCGCCCGCCGTGCTCCTGGCCGGCTTCGTGGTGGCCGGCATCGGTCTCGGACTCACGAACACGCCGGTCACGAACACGACCACCGGGTCGGTGAGCGCCGACCGCGCGGGCATGGCCTCGGGGCTGGACATGAGCGCCCGGATGGTCTCGCTGGCCGTGAACATCGCGGTGATGGGGGTGCTCTACAACGCGGCCCCGTCTCCCACGGACGGACTGGCCCGCTTCACGTTGTACGGGGGCATCGCGGCGGTGTTCTTCGCCGCCGCGAGCGTGCTGGTCTTCCGCCGCCCGACGAGGGCCGTCGCCAGGACGGATCAGGCGGACGCGCGCGTGCCCTGCTCCTGCGTGGCCGACGGTGCCGCGACGGCACCGTCGGACGCCTGACCGGAGCTTCCGACCTCGTCGGGGACCCCGATCGCGGGGCCGGCCGCCACGATCGACGGCTGTGCGGGCGCACCCGGGAGGAGGACGTTGAACAGCAGGTTGAGCAGCACCGCCACGATCGCCGCCGCGCTGATGCCGGAATGGAAGATCACCACGAACCAGGCGGGGAACGCGTGCCAGAAGTCGGTCGAGACGACGGGGATGAGCCCGAAGGCGATCGCCGCCGCGACGATGAGCAGGTTGTTGTTGCCCTGGTAGTCGACCTTCGCGAGGGTGCGGATCCCGCTGGCCGCGACCGTGCCGAACAAGACGATCCCGGCGCCTCCGAGCACCGGCCCGGGGATCACGCTGAACGCGGCCGCCGCCATCGGCGAGAGCCCGAGGAGCAGGAGGATCGCGCCACCGGCCGCCACGGCGAACCTGCTCTTGATCCCGGTCAGGGCGACCAGCCCGACGTTCTGCGCGAACGCGGTGGCGGGGAAGGAGTTGAACACCGGCGCCAGCAGCGAGGACGCCATGTCGGCCCGCAGCCCGTCCGCGACCCGCCGCGCGTCGACCTTCGTGCCCACGACCTCGCCGACCGCCAGGATGTCCGCCGTGGTCTCGACCATCGTCACCAGGATCACCACGGTGAGCGAGACGATCGCGCCGATCTCGAACATCGGCCCGCCGAAGGCGAAGGGGTGGGGGAGCGAGAACACCGACGCGGATCCCACGGCGCCGACGTCGGCGCGACCGAAGATCAGGGCGACGACGGTGCCGACCGCCAGCCCCAGCAGTACCGACAGCCGGGAGAGCACGCGCACCTTGCTGAGCAGGATGACCGCGAGGAACGTGAACATCGCCAGCCCGATTCCGGGGAGCCCGGCGAAGTCCGGATTGGCGACCTTCTGCCCGTCGACGGTGAGCGTCGGCTGCCCCGTGATCCACCCCGCCGCGACCGGCATGAGCGACAGGCCGATCACCGTGATGATCGATCCGGTCACGACGGGCGGGAAGAAGCGGATCACGCGCGCGAAGAACGGCGTGATGGCCAGGCCGATCGCCGCAGCGACCAGGAGGGATCCGAAGACGACTTGCAAGCCGTGCTCGGGGTCGCCGGCGAGGATCGTGAGGATGGTCGAGACGGTCGCGAAGCTGGTGCCCTGCACCAGCGGCAACCGGCTGCCGAAGTACGGCACGGCGAGGGTCTGCAGCATCGTCGCCAGGCCGCTGACGAACAGCCCGCTCGCGACGAGGAGCGCCTTCTGTGCCGTATCCAGCCCGGCGGCGCCGCCCACGATCAACGGGACGGCGATGACACCGCCGAACATCGCGAGGATGTGCTGCATCCCGTAGCCGAGAGTCCTTCCGACGCCCAGGTACTCGTCCTCCGGTCGCGTGTGCGGCGTGCCGCCGTCCGTCGTCGTGATCGCCATGGCCCGACGGTAGGCAGCCCGATCTGTCGTTCGATTGCCTCGGTGTGACGACGGTGTTGCATCATGCGAGCGCGATGTTGCCCGACGCGGTGCCGTCCGCGTTCTTGCTCGCCTGGTACGTCCGGGACAGCTCGTCGTAGGCAGCGATCAGGCGTTCCAGGAGACCGGGGCACTCCTTCTGCGCGAGCGGCATGAGGTCGGTCGCGCGGAAGAACGCGTTGCTCCGGTTGTACAGGTCGCGCCCCGGCGCGGGCGCCGAGCGGTCCGGGTCGGGTACCGCGTACACCTCGGTCAGGATCCTGATGTCGTGCGGGATCGCGAAGGACCGCTCGGAGTCGCTGTGGCTGAAGAGGTAGGAGAAATTGTCGAAGCCGGACCAGGCGATGCCCGACAGGCACAGCGAGCACGGTTCGTGCGTGGCGAGGAAGACGCAATCGGCCGGCGCAGGGCGGTCGTCGAGCTCGTAGAACTGTTTGATCGCGTGGATCTCGCCGTGCCAGAGCGGGTTCGCCGTCTCGTCGTTGGTCGCCGCGATCACGGTGCTCAGGTCGCTCTTGCGGAGGATCGCCGCACCGAACAGTTTGTTCCCCGCCGCGACGCCGGCGCGGGTCAGCGGCACGATCTCGTCGGCGATCACGGTCAGCAGGCGGTTCACGTCCGTCATCCGCTCATCACACAACAAGAGTGTTCCGCGCGCGCGACGACCGCCGGCAGTGTGATGTGATAAAGAATAGATATCGAATAATGTGGAGGAGTCGATATGAAGTGCATCGTCGTCGCGGGAATCGTCGGACTGGGCGTGGTCGCAGCACCCGCCGCGGTGGTACAGGCCGCACCCGGCGCGCCCGTCACCGTCACCTGCGACGTCTATGCGCAGCAGTTCGGCAACCAGTTCTCGTCGTTCGCGGGCACGGTGCACGGAACCGGACCGAATCGCTCCGCGGCGCGCGCCAATGCCGAATCGAAGATGTGGGGTCCGTACGGTTCGATGCCGTACGTCGCGAACTGCCGCTGAGCGGGCGTACCGTCGGACCCGTGGCGAGAGCGGCGCGGGTCGAGGACGTGGCCGCGCTCGCGCTCGCCCTGCCTCGCGTCGTGGAGGTGGCGGCGTGGGGTGGTCGTCCGGCGTGGCAGGTGAGTACGAAGGTGTTCTGCGGCAATCGGTCGCCGCGGCCCCGACGCGGTCGATGCCGACGGCGTCCGGCTCGACGACGTGATCCTGATCCGCACGCCCGACGAATCCGACAAGCTCGCGCTGGTCCAGGCCGACGGGCCGTTCTTCACCACGCCGCACTTCGACGGCTACAACGCCGTCCTGATCCGGGCGTCCCGCCTCGGGGAGATCGGCCGGGATGAGCTGGCCGAGGTCATCGAGGACGCGTGGTGCGCCTGTGCCCCGAAGACAGTGGTCAGGGCGTGGCTCGCGGAGCGCGTTCGCTGACCTCGGAAGGAGTCCGGGCGAGGTCGGCGACGACGATCACCGCCACCACCATCAGGCCGATGTTCGGCCCCCACCAGGCGAGGTCGACGTCACCCGCGAACGCCCAGAACGAGATCGCCATCAGGCCCGCGCAGAAGGTCAGAGTGCAACCGATGGTGAGCACGATCCGGCCGGTCTCGGGTCGGGTGCGGACGAGCCGCAGGCCCGCTGTGCCGAATCCGACGGCGAGCACGTCGAGCGGGAGGAACGACCAGTTCCACGCCTGGACCACGGGGTTCGTGTAGTCGCGAAAACGCCACTGCTCAGGGATCGCGCCGGCGATGATCGCCGCCCAGTATGCGGTGAGGGCGACGTCGACGAGGAGTAGGAGCGCCTTCGCGCCCCTCATTCGGCTGCCGTCGACAGGTTGATGATCGCCGCGAGTAGGAGAACTGCGGTGCGGGACATTCCACCTCCAAAGAATCAGACCGGTTGGTATGTTTCACGGAGTGGGTGCGCACTGTCAAGAGGGGGAGCCATGCAGGAACGGGCCGCACGGACGCGGGAGGCGCTCCTCGACGCGGTGGCGGAGATCGTGGACGCCCGCGGATACGACGGGGCCTCGCTCGCCGACGTCCTCGGGCGTGCCGGCGTCACCAAGGGGGCGATGTACCACCACTTCCCCTCCAAAGCGGCGCTCGTGGGCGCCCTGGTCGAGGAGCAGTTCGCGCCGACCCTCGCGTCGCCGACGATCCCGGGGATGCCTGTCCTGCACGCGGCCGAGATCACGCTGCAGGCGCTCGCGGCCACCGTCGACGACGTGCGGTTCCGTGCCGCCTTCGGCGTTGTCGTCGACCGCCCCCATCCCGAACTGGCGCCGTGGTCGCGACCCGTCACCGAGTGGAGCGAGGTCTTCGCGGCGCTGTTCGCCGCCGCGCGGGACGCGGGTGACCTCGGGGACGGCGTCGACGTCGACGTCGCAGCCGAGGGTGAGGCCGTCGTCGCGACGACGATCGGGTGTTTCTGTATGGCGCGCGCCGCCGGTGAGCCCGGTCGCGCTGTCGAGGCCGTCGCGACGGCCTGGGGGATGGTCGTCGACCGCGCCGTCGCCGCGGACCGCCGTGCCGCGCACCGTCGGGCGCTGACCGACCTGGTGGGCGCGTACCAGCGGTAATGCGATTCCGCCCGCGGAATCCCGTCGACTAGTCTGGTCGGGTACCGTCCCACCCTCACCGAGGAGCCCAGAGCAGTGTCGGAAGACCAGATCGCCCCCGTCGACGACCTCAGCGAAGCCGCGCTCGACGCGTTCGCCGCGGAGGCCGCGCAGGCGTTCGACGCCGCGGCCGACCTGGAGGCTCTGAACACCGCCCGCCTGGCGCACCTGGGGGAGAAGTCGCCGCTCGCGCTGAGCAAGCGCGCCCTCGGGTCCATCCCCAAGGAGGAGCGCAAGGACGCCGGCAAGCGGGTCAACGTCGCGCAGGGCCGGGCGCGCGCCGCCTACGAGCAGCGCAAGGCCGTCCTCGACGCCGAGCGCGACGCCGCGGTGCTCGTCTCCGAGTCGATCGACGTGACGCTGCCGTCGGCGCGTGCGCCGCAGGGCGCCCGCCACCCCGTCAGCATCATCGCCGACGAGGTGGCCGACTTCTTCGTGGGCATCGGCTGGGAGATCGCCGAGGGCCCCGAGGTGGAGACCGAGCACTTCAACTTCGACGCGCTCAACTTCCTCCCGGATCACCCGGCCCGCTCCATGCAGGACACCTTCTACGTCGCGCCCGAGGGCTCGCGGCAGGTGCTGCGCACCCACACCTCCCCGGTGCAGGTGCGCTCGATGCTCACGCGCGACGTGCCGATCTACGTGGCCTGCCCCGGCCGCACCTTCCGCACCGACGAGCTGGACGCCACCCACACCCCGGTGTTCAGCCAGGTCGAGGGCCTCGCGGTCGACAAGGGCCTGACGATGGCGCACCTGCGCGGCACCCTCGAGGCCTTCGCCAAGGCGATGTTCGGCCCCGAGACCACCACCCGCATGCGGCCGAACTACTTCCCCTTCACGGAGCCGTCGGCCGAGGTCGACGTGTGGTTCCCGAACAAGAAGGGCGGCGCCGGCTGGATCGAGTGGGGCGGCTGCGGCATGGTCAACCCGAACGTGCTGCGCGCCTGCGGCATCGACCCGGAGGAGTACTCGGGCTTCGCCTTCGGCATGGGCCTCGAGCGCACCCTCCAATTCCGCACCGGCCTCTCGGACATGCGCGACATCGTCGAGGGCGACGTCCGCTTCACCCTGCCCTTCGGCGTCCGCGGCTAGCGCCGCCCACCGCTTCCACAGCCACACCAGGAGAAGGACTTCCACCGTGCGCGTTGCACAGTCATGGCTCACCGAGATCCTCCGCCGCGACACCCCGGACTGGGGCGTCACCGCCGACGAGCTGGACGCGGGGTTCGTCCGCGTCGGCTTCGAGGTCGAGGAGCTCGACTCGCTCGACACCGTGACCGGCCCGCTGAAGATCGGCCGCGTCGTGGCGATCGAGGAGCTCACGAACTTCCGCAAGCCGATCCGGTTCTGCCAGGTCGACGTCGGCGAGGCCGAGCCGCGCGACATCGTCTGCGGCGCCCGCAACTTCGCCGAGGGTGATCTCATCGTCGCGGCGCTGCCCGGCGCCGTGCTGCCCGGCGGCTTCGCGATCGCCACGCGCCAGACGTACGACCACACCTCCGACGGCATGATCTGCTCGGTTTCCGAGCTCGGTCTCGGCACCGACCACTCGGGCATCCTCGTGCTGCCCGCGGGGACCGCGGAGCCCGGCGACGACGCCAAGCAGGTGCTCGGCATGGACGACACCGTCATCGAGCTCAACGTGACGCCCGACCGCGGCTACGCCTTCTCGGTGCGCGGCCTGGCCCGTGAGCTGGCCTGCGGCTACGACCTCCCCTTCACCGACATCACCACCCCGTCGGAGAAGGCCGGGCGCGGCGCCGGCGGCGTGGACGTCACCGTCGAGCCCGAGTCGGGCTGCACCCGCTTCACCGCGCTGCGCGTCGAAGGCATCGACCCGAAGGCCGTCAGCCCGTGGTGGCTGCAGCGCCGCCTGCTCACCTCCGGCGTGCGCCCGATCAGCGCCGCGGTGGACGTGACCAACTACCTCATGCTGCTCAGCGGCCAGCCGCTGCACGCCTTCGACGCCGACAAGGTGCGCGGCGGCCTCGTCGTGCGCGCGTCGCGCCCCGGCGAGACCCTGGAGACCCTCGACCACGTCGAGCGGAAGCTCGATCCCGAGGACGCGGTCATCGTCGACGACTCCGGTCCCGTCTCGCTCGCGGGCGTCATGGGCGGCGCCACCACCGAGGTGGGTGACGACACCGTCAACGTGATCCTCGAGGGCGCCATCTGGAACCCCGTCAAGGTGTTCCGCACCGGCAAGCGGCACAAGCTCAGCTCGGACGCCGCCAAGCGCTACGAGCGCACCGTCGACCCCGCGATCTCCGTGTGGACGGTCCGCGAGGCGGCCCGCCTGCTCACCGAGATCGCCGGCGGCACCGTCGTGGGCGAGCTCACCGACCTCGGCGGCTACTCCGAGCGCCCGCAGGTGACGATCGCCGCGGACCGCCCGGACCGCGTCGCGGGCATCACCTACGCCCCGGGCACGACGGTGCGCCGCCTCACCCAGATCGGCTGCGAGGTCGAGGGGGAGAGCAGCCTGACGGTGACCCCGCCGACGTGGCGGCCGGACCTGAACATGGTCGCCGACCTGGTCGAGGAGGTCCTGCGGCTCGAGGGGCTGGAGCAGATCCCGCCCGTGCTGCCCGCCGCGCCCGGCGGCCGGGGGCTCAGCGCCCGGCAGCGTCGCCGCCGCACCGTGAGTCGCTCGCTCGCACACACCGGCCACGTCGAGGTCCTCACCAGCCCGTTCCTGCCCGCCGGCGTCTTCGACACCTGGGGGCTGGAGGCCGACGACCCGCGCCGGAACACGACGAAGGTGCTCAACCCGCTGGAGGCCGACCGGCCGTCGCTCGCCACCACGCTGCTGCCCGGCCTGCTGGAGATCCTGGCGCGCAACGTCTCCCGCGGTCAGCGCGACCTCGCGCTGTACACGATCGCCCAGGTGGTGCTGCCGTCGGCGGCGACCGTCGCCGTCGACCCGATCCCCGTCGACCGGCGCCCGACCGCCGAGCAGGTCGCCGAGCTCGACGCCTCGCTGCCGAGCCAGCCCGAGCACATCGCGCTCGTCTTCACCGGCCAGCGGATCCTCGCCGGGCCGTCGGGACCGGGCCGCGCCGCCGACGCGGCGGACGCCTTCGAGGCGGTCCGCGAGATCGGCCGCGCGAGCAACGTCGAGCTGACCCTGCGGTCCGCGCAGTTCGCGCCCTTCCACCCCGGCCGCTGCGCCGAGGTTCTGGTCGGCGACACGGTCGTCGGGCACGCGGGCGAGCTGCATCCCGCGGTGCTGGAGCGCGCGGGCCTGCCCGAGCGCACCAACGCCGTCGAGCTCGACCTCGACGCGATCCCGTTGGCTGAGAACCTCCCCGCGCCGGTGATCTCGCCGTTCCCGGCGGTCCTGCAGGACGTCGCCGTCGTGGTCGACGCCGCCGTCCCCGCCGAGGACGTCAGGGCCGCCCTGGCGGACGGTGCCGGCGAGCTGCTGGAGGCGATCGCGCTGTTCGACGTCTTCACCGGCGCGCAGGTGGGGGAGGGCCGCAAGTCGATGGCCTTCTCGCTGCGCTTCCGCGCGGGCGACCGCACGCTGACCGAGGACGAGGCCTCCGCCGCCCGCGCCGCCGCGGTGGCGAACGCCTCGAAGGTCCTGGGCGCGGTCCTGCGGTAGTCAGGCCAGGCTGCGCCGGAAGAACGCGGTCAGCCGGTCGAACGGGATCACGTCGACGCGGTCGTACAGGTCGACGTGTCCCGCACCCGGAACCACGACCAGTTCCTTCGGCTGGGCGGCCCGGCGGTAGGCGTCCTCGGCGAACTCCCTGGAGTGCGCTTGCTCGCCGGTGACGATCAGGATCGGCCGCGGTGAGATGGTCTCGATCTCCTCGAGCGGGAAGTAGTTGAGGAATCGCGCATTGCTGGTGAGCGTCGGGTGCGTCGTGGTACGGGGCGTCGCCCCCTCTGGGGTGAACCCGCCGCGGGAGGTCCGGTAGAAGTCGTAGAACTCGCGCTCGACATCGGACGACGACGCGGTCAGTTCGTGGATGGTGCCGCTCGTGTATTCGGGGGCGGCCCCGCCGAACTCGGCGTCGCGTTGCGCGGCCACCTGCGCGAGGACGGCCCGACGCTGCTCCAGGGTCACCGATCGACCGAGCCCGAAGCGGTTGGCCGCGCCCATGTCGTACATGCTCACCGTGGCGACGGACTTGATCCGCGGGTCGATCTTGGCGGCGCTGATCACGAAACTGCCACTTCCGCAGATGCCGAGCGCTCCGATCCGTTCGGGGTCGACGTGCTCCAGGGTGCGCAGATAGTCGGTGGCGGCATTGTAGGTCTCGGCGTAATTGTCAGGGGCCACCAGGTTTCGGGGCTCGCCCTCGCTCGAGCCCCAATACGCGTGATCCACGGAGAGCGTGACGAAGCCCTCCTCTGCCAGCTTCTGCGCGTACAGGTTCGCCGACTGCTCCTTGGTCGCGCCCATCGGGTGACTGACGACGACCGTGGGGTGGCGGCCGTCCCGGCTCAGGTTCTTCGGAGTGAACAGGTTCGCCGTGATCCGCTGTCCGAACTGGTTGCGGAAGGTCACGCTCTCGGCGTCGAGTCGCTCGCTGATGAAGAAGTTGTCGGCGCCGCGGGAGGTGTCGCCCGACGGAAGGCCGACGTCCGGCCTCGGGACGTTCGCAGGCCCGGCTGTCGGGTCGCCAGCGGTCGCCCGGGTCGACGATGGTCCGCCCGCGAGGGATCCGGATCCGGTGTCGTCCCCTGACGAGCAGGCCACGACACCGGTGAGTCCGGCGGTGGCCGCGCCGATCCCGGCCAGGCGGATCATGCCGCGCCGGTTCAATCGCAGGGTGGATGGATGGTTCCTGGGGGTGCTTCGCGTCATACATCCATGCTCACGTGGTCGGCTCGCGTGGGGGAGTCCCGGATGTTGGAGGTACTCCCGGGGCCTCCCACAACGGCGCGCGGCTGGCTAGGTTGAATGCATGGACAATCGAGCTGAGGTGCGCGAATTCCTCACCTCACGTCGAGCCAAGGTGACACCCGACGAGGTAGGACTGCCCGCAGGGAGCAACCGGCGGGTGCAGGGCCTGCGCCGCAGCGAGGTCGCGGCTCTGGCGGGCGTCAGCGTCGAGTACTACACGAAGCTGGAGCGAGGCGGGATCAGTGGCGCGTCGCCGGAGGTGCTCAGCGCGCTCGCCCGGGCTCTGCGCCTCGACGATGCCGAGCGTGCCCACCTGTTCGACCTGGCACACGCCGCAAGCCCGGTCGCCCGGCCGCCGCGTCGGCGAAGCCATCGATCCTGGACACCCCACCCGAGCCTGCAGTGGGCCCTCGACGCCGTCACCGCGGGGCCCGCGTTCGTGCGGAACGGCCGGATGGACCTGCTCGCCGGCAATCTCCTCGCGCGGGCCTTCTACAGCCCCGTCTACGAGATGCCCGGTACCCCGCCGAACCTCGCGAAGTTCGTGTTCCTGGACGAGCGGGCCCCGGACTTCCACCCGGATTGGGAGGCGTTCGCCGAGGTGACCGTGGCCATTCTGCGCACTGAGGCCGGCCGCGACCCGCACAACAAGGACCTGCACGACCTGATCGGTGAGCTCTCGACCCGATCGACGGACTTCCGGCGACGGTGGGGCCAACACGACGTGCGCCATCACGGAACGGGATTCAAGACATTCCGCCATCCGGTGGTGGGCGAGATGACCCTCGCCTTCGAGGGGCTCGAGATGGCAGCCGAACCGGGTCTCACGCTGACGATCTACTCGGCGGAGCCCGGCTCACCGTCCGCCGAACGCATGCAGGTCCTCTCGTCCTGGGCGGCCTCGGAGTACGGCTCCGTCACTTCGCGCGTGCGACGGTGACCGGCGTTCCGTCCGGTGCGTCGGCGACTACCGACAGGTCCCCGTCGATCCGCCCGATCCGCGCGATTCCCGCCCAGTACGGGGCATCTCGGTAGTACAGGACGAGGTCAGTCGACGGAGCGAAGTACCCGAGATCGCCGGTCTGGGGGTCGGCACCCGTCGGCATGCCGTCGGTTTCCAGTGGTGCGGGCAATGCTCCGCCCTTCTCCTGGCCGCGGTGGTCGGCCAGCCGTACCGTCACCGGGAGCCGGGCGAGCAGCGATCGGCCGGTCGGGTTGTGCCAGACGGTGCCGCGCACCGCGCGGTCGCCGACCACGATACGAATCGGCGTCTCCCCGTTCGTCTCCGCCGGCACCACCGCGCTGCTCGCGCCGTCGCCCGGCACGGGTACCTCGGCGGGGGCGCAGGCGGCCACGGTGATGATCAGCACGGACGTGGCGGCTGTACGGACCCGTCGGGTGGATGTGTTCATGAGCGTTCCTTCGCGGTCGTCGTCCGGAACAGCGTGACGTACGCCGCAGTGGTGAGGGAGTCCCTGCGGGTACCACCACGAAGCGGGACTGTTCGCTCGCGCCGTCCGTTGGTCTAGTAGTGGATGTGTCGATCTCCGCCGAACCCAGTACCCCCACCAGCACCCGCCTCCCCCCTGTCGTCTTCGTCCTCGCGGCAGGGACGTTCCTCATGGGAACCACGGAGTTCGTGGTCGCCGGAATCCTGCCCGAGATCGCGGCGGATCTGGGGATCACGGTGTCCCATGCCGGGCTGATGATCACCGTGTTCGCGATCGGGATGATCGTCGGAACACCACTGATGGCGGTCATCACGCTGAAGCTGCCCCGCCGAGTGACCCTGAGCCTGTCGCTGCTGATCTACGCGGTCGGGCACGCCATTGTGGCGCTCACGTCGAGCTACCCGCTGATCCTGGGCGCCCGGTTCCTCACGGCGCTGGCCACCGGCGCCTTCTGGGCGGTGGCCGCGGTCGTCGGCGCGCAGGCGGCGGGCCCGCGGGCGGCCTCGCGTGCGCTGGGGGTCGTGCTCGGCGGCGGAATGCTCGCCAACGTTCTGGGCGTCCCGCTCGGCGCGTTCGCCGGCCAGGCACTCGGGTGGCGCGGACCCTTCTGGGCGTTGGCGGTTCTCGCCGCCGTCGGCTCGGTCGTCGTGTACCGCACCGTCGGTGACGATCCCGGGACCGCGCCGGCTCCGTCGATCCGCAGCGAACTCGCGGCGCTCAAGGACGTTCGGGTGTGGCTGGCGTTGGCCGGATGTGCGATCGTCTGCGGCTCGTCGCTGTCGGTCTACAGCTACATCGCGCCGCTCATCACCGAGAACACCGGCTTGGCGAGCGGCGCCGTGCCCGCCCTGCTGGTGGTCTACGGCGTCGGTGCTCTGGCCGGTTCGTACTTCGGCGGAAGGTTCGGCGCAGAGCACCCGTACCGCGTCCTGTTCGTCTCCGCATCGATGACTTTCGTGGTCCTGGGCGGACTGCTACTCCTCTCCCACTCCGCGGTGCCCACGGTCATTCTGATCGCGCTCCTCGGCCTCTTCGGGATGTCCACCAATCCCGTCCTGATCGGCACGGTGGTCGGGTTCGCCTCTGCGGCTCCCACACTCGCGTCGGCGCTGAGTACCTCGGCGTTCAACGTCGGCACCGCGATCGGATCGTCGATCGCGGGAGTCGCGCTGGCGTCCCCGCTGGGTCCTTCCGGACCGGTGGTCGTCGGTACCGTCGTCGCGGCCATGTACTTCGCCCCGCTGCTGTTGCTACGAGCCCGCGACTGACGGATGGAGCCGGCCCCGCCGACCTGGTAGCAGGTCGACGGGGCCGGGGTCTGTTGCGTGCCTAGCTGGTGTGATGCACCTCGGCCAGCTGGTAGACGGGGGTGTCGATGCCCTCGTAGCGGGCCTTGAGCTGCAGCGCCAGGTACAGCGAGTAGTGCCGCGACTGGTGCAGGTTGCCGCCCATCATCCAGAGGCCGGGCACCTGCGTCGGCTTCCACATGTTGCGCTGCTCGCCTTCCCAGGGCCCGGGGTCCTTGGTGGTCGCGGAGCCGAGGCCCCAGCACTTGCCCAACGTGTCGGCGGTCTCCTGGCCCATCAGATCGGCTGCCCAGCCGTTCATCGAGCCGTAGCCGGTCGCGTAGACCACCAGGTCGGCGGGCAGCACCGTGCCGTCCTTGAGCACGACGGCGTCCTCCGTCAGGTGGTCCACGCCGCCCTTGGCCAGCTTGATCGAGCCGTCAATGATGAGCCCCGCGGCGCCGACGTCGATGTAGTAGCCCGAGCCGCGGCGCAGGTACTTCATGAACAGGCCCGAGTCGTCGTCGCCGAAGTCGAGCTCGTAGCCCGCGTCCTCGAGGCCCTGGTAGAAGTCGGCGTCGATCTCGCGGACCTTGTCGTAGATCGGCTTCTGGAACTCGTTCATGATCTTGTACGGCAGCGAGGCGAAGATCATGTCCGCCTTGTCGGTGGTCACGCCGTTGGCCAGAGCGCGCTCGCTGTACAGGTCGCCGAGGCCGTGCTCCATGAGCGACTCGGACTTGATGATGTGGGTGGAGCTGCGCTGCACCATGGTCACCTCGGCGCCGGCCTCGATGAGGGCCTTGCTGATGTCGAGCGCTGAGTTGTTGGCGCCGATCACCACGACCTTCTTGCCCGCGTAGGCGTCCGGGCCCGGGTGCTTCGACGAGTGGTGCTGCTCGCCCTGGAAGACGTCCATCCCCTCGAAGTCGGGGATGTTCGGCTTGCCGGACATGCCCGTGGCGAGCACCAGCTGCTTGGGGTGCAGGGTCAGGCGCTCGCCGTCCTTGTTCACCTCGACGGTCCACTCGCTCTTCGCCTCGTCGTACGACGCGGACAGCGCCTCGGTGCGCGACCAGTACGGCACCTCCATGACGCGGGTGTACATCTCCAGCCAGTCGCCGATCTTGTCCTTCGGGGCGAAGACGGGCCAGTTGGCGGGGAACGGCAGGTACGGCAGGTGGTCGTACCAGACGGGGTCGTGCAGGCACAGCGACTTGTACCGGCCGCGCCACTGGTCGCCGGGGCGGTCGTACTTGTCGACGACGAGCGCGGGCACGCCGAGCTGCCGCAGGCGGGCGCCGAGGGCGATGCCGCCCTGGCCGCCGCCGATGACGAGGGTGTCGGGCTGGATCGAGCGGCCCAGCTCGGCCTCCTCCCGCTCGCGGCGCTCGGCCCAGGTCGGGGCCTGGACGTGGGCGCCGTGCACCGCGCCCATCGGGCGGCGGGTGCCGAAGGACTCCTCGTGGCCCTTCAGCTCGCGCAGCGTGGTGAGCAGCGTCCAAGCGCGGTCGACGCCGTCCTCGTCCCGCCGGATCCGGACGTGGCCCTTGCCGCGGCCGACCCCGGTCTCGAAGCCGATGAACGCCTCGGCCACGTCG
Organism: Tsukamurella sp. DT100; assembly: GCF_049844855.1. Lineage (NCBI taxonomy): Bacteria > Bacillati > Actinomycetota > Actinomycetes > Mycobacteriales > Tsukamurellaceae > Tsukamurella > Tsukamurella sp. DT100. Next base: position 23,169 of record NZ_JBNCLV010000001.1, on the reverse strand, counting down.
TCGCCAGAAGCGGGGTCGGTGGTCGCGAAGGCGCTGGGCGCCGTCCCGTCCAGGCGCTCGGTGAGCATCGCCGCGATCTGGTCGCGGCCCTCGCTGGTGTTCAGGTTCCAGGTGAACGACACCAGGTCGCGCCAGAAGCCGCCGGGCTCGAACAGGTCCGCCGCCGCGGCGACGTCACGGGCGGCGAGCGCCGCCTCGAACTTCGCGAGCCAGGCGTCGACCCGGTCCTGGGGGCCGGTGGCGACGTCCTGTGCCGATTCCGCGATCGCGGTCATGTGGTGCTCCTTCACGTTCGGTGTGGTGCTGTGGTGTGAATCACACGCCTCGTGTGACGGGGGTTACAAGGGTTGCGTCCCGTTGCACCGTTCTGGGCGATCGCCCCTGCCGCGACGGGCGGCGATGCAGAATCGAGGGGTGGCACACGCAGTGGAGCCGGCGGTGGCGCACGGAGAGGACCCCCGGACCTACGCGCGCCTGCTGGCCGAGGTGTACGACGCGACGATGGCCGGGGAGCGGCCGCCCGCGCGTCCGCGCGAGGTGATCGGCGACTCCTGGGAACGCGTCATCGCCGCAGGCCTGCGCCCCGATTCCGGCGCGGGCCCTGCGATCCACTCCGCCGACCTGTCCCGGCTGCGCCGCGAGTCCGGGCTCGCGGGCCTCATCGACGACTTCACGGCGGGCCTCGCGCCGATCACCGACGCCGGATCGAGCATCATGGTCGTCTCCGACGCCGACGGACGGCTGCTGTGGCGCAGCGGCTCGACGCGGGTGCTCCGCGAGGCCGACCGGCTAGGTTTCGTCGAGGGCGCCGCCTGGTCCGAGAGCGACGTGGGAACCAACGCCATCGGCACCGCGCTGGCCTCTCGCGCCGCCGTGCAGACCTTCTCGGCCGAGCACTTCGCCCGCAATCAGCACCCCTGGACCTGCTCGGCCGCACCGATCCGCGACCGTCGCACGGGTCGCGTGCTCGGCGTCGTCGACGTCAGCGGGCCGGCGTCGACGGTGCATCCCACGACGCTCGCGCTGGTCGCGGCCGTCGCCGGCCTCGCCGAGGCGACGCTGCGCGAGTCCCACCTGGCCGGACTCGACCAGCTGCGCACCGTCGCCGCCCCGCTGCTCGCGGGCCTCTCCGGCCCCGGCCTGGTCGTCGACTCCCACGGCTGGGTCGCCGCCGTCGGGCAGCTCGCGCCCTGCACCCGGGTCACCCTCCCGAGCGCCGTGGACTCGGCGCACCTGTGGCTGCCGGAGCTGGGGCAGTGCACCGTCGAACCCCTGCCCGGCGGGTGGCTGCTGCGGCCCGTCGCCGACGAGCCCCGCGACGGCGCCACCCGGGTGACGCTCGACCTGCGGTCCGGGAAGGCCCCGTCGGTCACCGTCGCGGGGGCGACGGGGGAGTGGCGGCACCAGCTGACGCCGCGGCACGCCCAGATCCTCGAGCTGCTGGCCGACGGTCGCGGGCACACCGCCGCGCAGGTCGCGGCGTCGTTGTTCGGCGACCCCGCGCGCGTGGTCACGGTGCGCGCGGAGATCTCGCGGCTGCGCCGGGTGCTGTCCGGGCTGATCGCCGCCCAGCCCTACCGCTTCGCCGACGCGGTGGTGCTCGAGACCCTGCGCTGAGCCCGTCGCAGGGCCGCAACCCCGCGCAACCTTTGCCGCGTGTGTCCCGGGTCACATAGACCGGAGTCCGACCACGTCGACGAAGGGACACACGATGGCGCGCATGGCACTGGTGACGGGAGCGGGACGAGGGATCGGCGCGGGCATCGCGCGGCGACTCGCCGCGGACGGTCTCGACCTGGCCCTGGTCGACCTCACCGCCGACGGCGTCGAGGCCGTCGCGGAGGAGATCCGGTCGACGGGCCGCCGCGCCGTCGCGCTCACTGCCGACGTCGCCGACCGCGACGCGGTGTTCGGCGTCGTCGCCGCGACCGTCGAAACGCTGGGCGGGCTCGACGTGATGATCAACAACGCCGGCGTGGCACTCGTCGGGCCCGTCGCGGACGTCACCCCCGAGGAGCTGCGGCGGCTGTTCTCGGTCAACGTCGACGGTGTGCTCTGGGGCATCCAGGCGGCCGCGGAATCGTTCATCGAGCGCGGCGTGCGCGGCAAGATCGTCAACGCCGCCTCGATCGCCGGGCACGAGGGCTTCGCCATGCTCGGCGCCTACAGCGCCACCAAGTTCGCGGTCCGCGGCTTCACACAGGCCGCCGCGAAGGAGTACGCGACGCACGGCATCACCGTCAACGCCTACTGTCCCGGCGTGGTGGGCACGGACATGTGGGTCGAGATCGACCGCCGCTTCGCCGACCTGACCGGCGCCGAGGTCGGCGCGACGTACGACCAGTTCGTCGGCGGCATCGCCCTCGGCCGGGCGCAGACGCCCGAGGACGTCGCCGCGTTCGTCTCCCACCTCGCCTCGCCCGACTCCGACTACATGACGGGGCAGGCCGTGCTCATCGACGGCGGCCTGGTCTACCGCTGATCCGGGCGCGGAAGGGGACGAGCGTGAGCGTACCGGCGATGTCGGCGGGCGAGGACCCCCGGCGCTACGCGCGCCTGCTGTCCGAGGTGTACGACGCGACCATGAGCGGCTCGCGCCCACCGGCCCGGCCGCGCGGCGTGATCGGCGACTCCTGGGAGCGAGTGCGCGCCGCGGGGCTCGCGCCCGACGCCGACGCCGGGCCGGCGCTCGGCTGGATGGACGTCGAGCTGGGCCGACAGGAATCGGGGCTCGGCCCCGTGCTCGAGGAGCTCACCGCGGGCCTCGCGCCGCTCACCGCCGACGGCGACAACATCCTCGTGGTCGCCGACCGGTTCGGGCGGGTGCTGTGGCGCTCCGGTTCGACGCGGGTGCTCTCGCACGCCGATCGGCTGGGCTTCGTCGAGGGCGCGGGCTGGGCCGAGGATCAGGTGGGGACCAACGCCATCGGCACGGCGATCGCCTCCCGCACGCCCGTGCAGATCTTCTCCGCGGAGCACTTCGCCCGCAGCCACCACGCGTGGACCTGCGCCGGTGCGCCGATCCGCGACGTGCACACGGGCCACATCCTGGGCGTGGTCGACGTCTCCGGTCCGGCCGCGACGGTGCATCCGACGACGCTGGCGCTGGTCTCCACCGTGGCCAAGCTCGCCGAGGCCCGGCTGCGCGAGGTGCACCTCGCCGGGCTCGAGCGCTTGCGGTCCGTGGCCGCACCGATGCTCGCGGGCCTCGGCCGCCCGGGTCTCGCCGTCGACGTCAACGGCTGGGTCGCCGCCGTCGGCGACCTGCCGGCGCGCTCGCGCATCGCGCTGCCCGCCGACCTGACCGGGCCGTCGGTCCGGCTCCCCGAGCTGGGGCCGTGCACCGTCGACCCGCTGCCCGGCGGCTGGCTGCTGCAACCGGACCCGGGTGACGGTCCGGACACCGTCACCCGGGTGACCCTGGACCTGCGGCCCGGCCGTGCACCGGAGGTCGCGGTCGCGGGCGGCGGGGGATCGTGGCGGTACCAGCCCTCGCCCCGGCACGCGCAGATCCTCGCGCTCCTCGCCGACGGTGCCGGGCACTCCGCCGCGCAGCTCGCCGACGCGTTGTTCGGCGATCCCGGCCGGGTGGTCACCGTGCGCGCGGAGATCTCGCGGCTGCGCCGGGTGCTGTCGGGGGTGATCGCGGCGCAGCCCTACCGGTTCGCCGACGGCGTGTCGGTCGAGTTGCTGCGCTGACCCGTCCCGGCCTCTAGCGTGGACTCCGTGAGCGAGCCGCAGATCTTCCCCGAGGACTGGACCACGGCGCTCGTCCTGGTGGCGCACCCGGACGACCCCGAGTACGGGATGGCGGCGGCCGTCGCGCGCTGGACCTCCCAGGGCAGGACGGTGGCCTACGGTCTCGCGACGTCCGGTGAGGCCGGGATCGAGGGCATGTCGCCCGGCACCGCGGGGCCCGTGCGCGAGGAGGAGCAACGGCGGTCCGCCGCCGTCGTCGGTGTCGACGAGGTCAGGTTCTGGGGCTACCCGGACTCGCAGGTCACCAACACGCCCGAACTGCGGGAGTCGATCCGCAAGTCCATCGCCCGGTACGAGCCCGACATCGTGCTCACGCTGTGGGGCGGGCCCGAGTGGGCGCCCGGCGCACCGAACCAGAGCGATCACATGGAGTTCACCCGCGCGGTCGCCGAGGCGGCCGCGGCCGCGGGCGTCACCGCCTACCAGACCGCCCCGGAGCCGCAGTACATCGTCGACGTCACCGGCTACACCGAGCGGGCTGTCGAATCGCTCGCCGAGCACCGCCAGTACCTCTCGGTGCTCGACCCGGTCACGCCCGTCATCGAACAGGCCCGCGTGCAGGTCGGCTCCGCGTGCCTACCGCGGGGCGAGTTCCGGCACACCGTGGGCTTCCGCGACCTGGCTTAACCCAGCCGCTGCACCGCGCGCCGCAGGAGCGGGACCTGTGCGGTCCGCTCCGCCAGCCGCTGCTCGCGCGCGTTCCGCCCCGGCGCCGCCCGCAGCAGCTCCCGGGTCTCCCGGACGGCGACGGCGTCGTGCGCCGTGAGCGCTCCGACGAGCGCGGCGAGGGCGTCGTCGACCTCCGCCGCGGGCACGCACTGCTGGACGAGGCCGAGGGCCAGGGCCTCGTCGGCCTCGACGGTGCGCGCGGTCGCGCAGATCTCCAGGGCCCGCGCGTACCCCACGGCCTCGACCAGCGGCTTCGTCCCGGCCAGGTCGGGCACCAGGCCGAGCGCGGGCTCCTTCATGCAGAACCGCGCGGTGTCGGCGGCGAGGCGCAGGTCGCAGGCGAGTGCCAGCTGGAAGCCCGCGCCGATCGCGTGGCCCTCCACGACGGCGATCGTGAGGAAGGGGCCGTCGGCGAGGAGCGCGAAGGGCTCCTGGAAGACGCCGATCGCGTGCCGGGCGCCCTCGTCGGACAGGGCGACGACGTCCACCAGGTTGCCGGGCTCACCGGTGCGCGCCGGGTCGAGCAGGCGCAGGTTCAGGCCGGCGGAGAAGGTCCCGCCCGCGCCGCGCACGACGACCACGCGGACGTCGTCGCCGAAGGAACGTATAGCCTCCGCCATCGCGGCCCACAGGACGGGATCCTGCGCGTTGCGGATCTCGGGCCGGTCGAGGGTGAGGGTGGCGACGGCGCCGTCGACGGTGACGCGGACACCGGAGTCTTCGTGGGTCATGCACGAACTCTCGCACGCGAGCGGCCGGCGCCATCGGCGCTGTGAGAATCTGGGTGCGAACGGTTCTCAGGACGGAAGAAGGATCCAGTGGCGGATGACATCGGCAGCGGCGCGGCGGCGGACGACGCGGGGCTGGGATTCGGCGTCGACGAGCGGGGCGTCGCCACGATCACCCTGCGGCGGCCCGACGCCGCGAACGCGCTGAGCCAGCCGCTGGCGGACGCGCTCGTCGGGGTCGTGGAGTCCATCGCCGCGAGCGACGACGTGCGCGTCGTCGTCCTGCGCGCCGAGGGGCGGTTCTTCTGCGCCGGCGGCGACGTCAAGGCGATGGTCGTGGCCGAGGATCGCGGCGCGATGCTCGATCGCCTCGCCGGCACGATCCACGCCTCACTCGAGGCGCTGAACGGCCTCGCGGTGCCGGTGGTCGCGGCGATCCAGGGCCCCGTCGCCGGCGGCGGCCTCGGGCTGGTGCTCGCGGCCGACGTCGCGATCGCGACCGAGTCCGCGCACTTCTCCACCGCGTACGCGGGCGTCGGGCTGAGCCCGGACTGCGGCGTCTCCGCCCTCCTGCCGAAGGCGGTCGGGATGCGGCGCGCGCTGCGGATGCTCCTGCACGGCGAGCGGATCGATGCGCCGACCGCCGCCGCGTGGGACCTGATCGATCGGGCCGTCCCCGGCGAGGAGCTGGAGGCCGAGGTCGCCGCAGCGGTCGAGCGGCTCCTCGCGGGCCCGCACCCGGCCCTCGGTGAGGCCCGCAGACTGGTGCGCGCGTCGTACGCGCGGAGCTACGGCGAGCAGCTCGACGACGAGCGGCGGACCATCGCGCGCATGGGCGGGACCGACGCCGCCGCGGCGCGGCTCGCGCGGTTCGCCTGACCGATCCCGGGCGGACCGTCGGGTCAGCCCAGGTGGAAGGCCTGCGTGATGTGGTTGCCGCGCCGGTGATCGCCCACCAGGCTGGGGCGGCCGCGGCCCATCTTCACCAGCATGGCGCGGTTCTCCACCCGCGGCGCGAAGCCGTCGAGGACGCGGTTGACGGTGCCCCGCACGCCGCGGTCGCGGCGAGGCAGCGACAGCGGCTGCGTCAGGGCGTCGGGGTTCGAGGTCGGAAGTTCGTTGCGCATATGAGGTCTTTCGGGTGCCGGGATCGGTTCGTTACTGCTACCCAGGGTGCCCACGGCTCCTGATGAGCGGCTGGGCGGAACCTGTGGGTGTTCGTGCGCGGATTTCCGGACACCGCGTGAATAGGCTTGCATGATGGCGCATAATCATCGCATGACTGTTTCCGTGGCGATCGCGGGCGCCAGTGGCTACGCCGGGGGAGAGATCCTCCGGCTGCTGCTCGGCCACCCGCAGTACCTCTCCGGCGAGCTGACGATCGGCGCGCTCACCGCCGGCGGCAACGCCGGCAGCACGCTCTTCGAGCACCACCCGCACCTGCTGCCGCTGGCGGACCGGGTCCTGCAGGAGACCACCCCGGACACGCTGCGCGGCCACGACGTCGTCTTCCTCGGCCTGCCGCACGGCAAGTCCGCTGAGATCGCCGAAGCGCTGCCCCCGTCGACCCTCATCATCGACTGCGGCGCCGACTACCGGCTCAAGGACGCCGCCGAGTGGGAGCACTACTACGGCAGCGCCCACGCCGGCACCTGGCCCTACGGCCTGCCGGAGCTCCCGGGCAACCGCGATGTGCTCGCCGGCGCGTCCCGGATCGCCGTCCCGGGCTGCTACCCGACGGTGTCGACCCTCGCCTTCCTGCCCGCCGTCGCGGCCGGCATCGTCGCGCCCGAGGTCACCGTCGTGGCCGTGAGCGGCACGTCCGGCGCCGGGAAGTCGCTGCGGACCGACCTGCTCGCCTCCGAGGCCATCGGCTCCGCGCGGGCCTACGGCGTGACCACCCACCGGCACACCCCGGAGATCACCCAGAACCTCTCGGCGGCCGCGAATTCGCCGGTGACGGTGTCGTTCACGCCGATCCTCGTGCCCATGGCCCGGGGCATCCTCGCCACCGTCTCCGCCCCGACGACGGTGACCGCGGCGCGGGCCCGGGAGGTCTACGCGCGGGCCTACGCCGACGAGCCCTTCGTGCACCTGCTGCCCGAAGGTCTGCAGCCGCAGACCAAGTCGGTGGTCGGCAGCAACGCAGTGCAGGTGCAGGTGGCCGTCGACGAGCGCGCCGGGCGCCTCATCGCCACCGCGGCGATCGACAACCTGACCAAGGGGACCGGCGGCGCCGCCGTCCAGTCCATGAACCTCGCGCTCGGCTTCCCCGAGACCGCCGGCCTGTCCACCGTAGGAGTCGCACCGTGAGCGAAGCGAACACGTCCAACACAGCGAGCTTCAAACTCGTTCGGAACCAGGGCGTCACGGCGCCGCTGGGCTTCAAGGCCGCGGGTATCGCGGCGGGGATCAAGGCCTCCGGCAAGCCGGATCTGGCCCTGGTCTTCAACGAGGGACCGCACTACGCGGCGGCGGCCGTGTTCACCCGCAACAAGGTCAGGGCCGCGCCGGTGCTCTGGAGCGAGCAGGTGATCAAGGACGGACACCTGCGCGCGGTGATCCTCAACTCGGGCGGCGCCAACGCCTGCACCGGCCCCGGCGGCTTCCAGGACACCCACGCCACGGCCGAGAAGGTCGCGGAGACGCTGAGCCACTGGGGGACCGCGACCGGTGCCGGTGAGGTCGCCGTGTGCTCGACCGGCCTCATCGGCGACCGCCTGCCGATGGACAAGCTGCTCGCCGGCGTCACCGAGATCGTGCACGAGATGGGCGGCGGCCTCACCGGCGGCACCGACGCCGCGCACGCCATCATGACCACCGACACGGTGCCCAAGGAGACCGCCCTGCACCACTCCGGCGGCTGGAACGTGGGCGGCATGGCCAAGGGCGCCGGCATGATGGCACCCTCGCTCGCGACGATGCTCGTCGTGCTCACCACGGACGTGCACGCCACCCCGGAGCAGCTCGACGAGGCCCTGCGGTACGCCACGAGCTACACCTTCGACCGGCTCGACGTCGACGGCTCCACCTCGACGAACGACACCGTGCTCCTGCTCAGCAGCGGCGCCAGCGAGAAGACCTGCACGCAGGAGGAACTCAACGCCGCCGTGCGCGAGGTCTGCGACGACCTCGCCGCCCAGCTGCAGGGCGACGCCGAGGGCGTCACCAAGCGGATCCTCATCACCGTGACCGGCGCCGCCTCGGAGGAGGAGGCGCTCATCGGCGCCCGCGCCATCGCCCGCGACAGCCTGGTCAAGACCGCGCTGTTCGGCAGCGACCCCAACTGGGGCCGCGTCATGGCCGCGATCGGCATCGCGCCCATCGAGCTGGTGCACGACAAACTGACGGTCTCGTTCAACGGGCAGCCCATCGCCGAGAACGGCTGCGGCGTACCGGGTGCGCGCGACGTGGACCTCTCCGGGCCGGAGATCGACGTCACCGTCGACCTGGGCCTCGGGCGGGGCACGGCGACCATCCGCACCACGGACCTCTCGCACGCCTACGTCGAAGAGAACTCGGCGTACTCCTCATGAGCGCACCCGATCTCACGCCGCTCGACAAGGCGGGCGTGCTCGCCGAGGCGCTGCCCTGGCTGCTGGACTTCCACGGCAAGACCGTCGTGGTCAAGTACGGCGGCAACGCCATGATCGACGACGAGCTCAAGCGCTCCTTCGCGCAGGACATGGTCTTCCTGCGGACCTGCGGCCTGCACCCCGTCGTGGTGCACGGCGGCGGCCCGCAGATCAACGCCATGCTCAAGCGGCTCGGCATGGAGGGCGAGTTCCGCGGCGGCTTCCGGGTGACCACGCCCGAGGTGATGGACGTCGTGCGGATGGTGCTCTTCGGTCAGGTCGGGCGCGAGTTGGTCGGCCTGATCAACTCGTACGGGCCCTTCGCCGTCGGCATGTCCGGCGAGGACGCCCACCTGTTCACCGCGACGCGGCGGCAGGTCGTCGTCGACGGTGCGCCGACCGACATCGGCCTCGTCGGCGACGTGACCGCGGTGAACCCGGAGGCGGTCAACGATCTCATCGCCGCCGGCCGCATCCCCGTGATCTCGACGATCGCGCCGGATGCCGAGGGGGTGGTGCACAACATCAACGCCGACACCGCCGCGGCCGCCCTCGCCGAGGCGCTCGGCGCCGAGAAGCTGGTGGTGCTCACCGACGTCGAGGGGCTGTACACGAATTGGCCCGACCGCGATTCGCTCACCTCCGAGATCGACACCGACGCGCTGACCGCGCTGCTGCCGAGCCTCGACTCCGGCATGGTCCCCAAGATGGAGGCCTGCCTGCGAGCCGTGCACGGGGGCGTCCCCACCGCGCACGTCATCGACGGGCGGGTGCCGCACTCCGTGCTTCTCGAGCTGTTCACGAGCAAGGGCATCGGCACCATGGTGACCCCGCCGCAATCTCCGACAGAGACCTGGATCTGAATCACATGAGCAACGAAGCAATGCAGTCGCGGTGGAACGCCGCGGTGATGGACACCTACGGCACCCCGCCCATCGCGCTGGTGTCCGGCCGCGGCGCGACGGTGACCGACGCCGACGGCAAGGAGTACGTCGACCTGCTCGGCGGCATCGCCGTCAACGCCCTCGGCCACGCCCACCCGAAGATCGTCGAGGCGGTGACGCAGCAGGTCTCGACGCTGGGGCACGTCTCGAACCTCTACATCAGCGAGCCCGTCGTGCGCCTCGCCGAGCGGCTCACCGAGGCCGTCGGCGTGCCCGGAACCCGCGTCTTCTTCAGCAACTCGGGTGCCGAGGCCAACGAGGCCGCCATCAAGATCGGCCGGCGCACCGGCCGCACCGCGATGGTCGCCGCCGAGGGCGCCTTCCACGGCCGCACCATGGGCTCGCTGGCGCTGACCGGCCAGCCCGCCAAGCGGGAGCCCTTCGCGCCGCTCATCGAGTCGGTCACCCACGTGCCCTACGGCGACAACGCCGCCCTGCGCGCCGCGGCCGAGGGTGCGGCCGCGATCTTCCTCGAGCCGATCATGGGGGAGGGCGGCGTCGTCGTCCCGCCCGAGGGCTACCTCGCGGAGGCCCGCGCCGCCGCGACCGACGCCGGCGCGCTCCTCGTCTTCGACGAGGTGCAGACCGGGATCGCCCGCACCGGAACGCTCTTCGCGTACCAGCGGGCCGGCGTCACGCCCGACGTCTTCACGCTCGCCAAGGGCCTCGGCGGCGGCCTGCCCATCGGCGCGACGGTTGCCGTCGGCGCCGCCGGCGAGCTGCTGACCCCCGGCCAGCACGGCACCACCTTCGGCGGCAACCCCGTCGCCGCGGCCGCCGCGAACGCCGTGCTCGACGTGATCGAGGCCGAGGGGCTCGCCGAGCGCGCCGACGCGCTCGGCAAGCACATCGCGGCCACCGTCGAGGGGTACGGCCACCCGCTCGTCACCGGCGTCCGCGGCTCCGGCCTGCTCCTCGGGATCACCCTCGCCCGGCCGGCCGCCAAGGCGATCGAGACCGGCGCCCGGGCCGCCGGATTCCTGCTCAACGCCGCTCAGCCCGACGTGGTCCGCCTGGCCCCGCCCCTCGTCCTCACCGACGAGCAGGCCGACCGCTTCCTCACCGCACTGCCCGCCCTCCTCGATGCAGCCCAGGAGAACTCATGACCCGCCACTTCCTCCGCGATGACGACCTCAGCCCGGCCGAACAGCGCGAAGTCCTCGCTCTCGCAGCGGAACTGAAGGCGGCCCCCTTCTCGCGGCACCCGCTGGAGGGCCCGAAGGGCGTGGCGGTGCTGTTCGACAAGAACTCCACCCGCACCCGGTTCAGCTTCGACGTCGGCATCGCGCAGCTCGGCGGCCACGCCGTCGTCGTGGACACCAAGTCCACCCAGATGGGCCGCGACGAGTCCCTCGCCGACACCGCCCGCGTGCTGTCGCGGTTCGTCGACGCCATCGTCTGGCGCACCTACGCGCAGGACGGGCTCGAGGAGCTCGCCCGGTATTCGACGGTGCCCGTCGTCAACGCGCTCTCCGACGACTTCCACCCCTGCCAGATCCTCGCCGACCTGCAGACCATCGTCGAGCGCAAGGGCGCCGAGGGCACCGGGTCCGTCGCCGGCCTCAAGCTCACCTACCTCGGCGACGGCGCCAACAACATGGCTCACAGCTACATGCTCGGCTGCGTCACGGCCGGGATCGACGTGACCATCAGCGCACCGTCGGGCTTCCAGCCGGACGAGCGGTTCGTGGAGGCGGCCCGGGCCCGGGGCAAGGAGACCGGCGCGGAGGTCAGCGTCATCTCCGATCCCGTGCTCGCCGTGGCCGGCGTCGACGTGGTGGTCACCGACACCTGGGTGTCGATGGGGCAGGAGGACGACGGCGTCGACCGCAACGCGCCGTTCCGGCCGTACCAGATCAACGCCGAGCTGCTCGCGCACGCCGACCCGGACGCGATCGTGCTGCACTGCCTGCCCGCGCATCGCGGCGACGAGATCACCGACGACGTGATCGACGGTCCGCAGTCCGCGGTGTTCGACGAGGCCGAGAACCGCCTGCACGCGCAGAAGGCGCTGCTCACCTGGCTGCTGGAGCGGTCGTGAGCGAGCAGCCGCTCGCCACCCGCGCCGGGCGGCAGGCGGCCATCGTCGAGATCCTGGCGAACCACCAGGTGCGCAGCCAGGCCGAGCTGCAGGCGCTGCTCGTGCGCGGCGGCTACGAGGCCACGCAGGCCACCATCTCCCGTGACCTCGACGAGCTGGGCGCCGTGAAGCTGCGCGGCGCCGACGGTGGCACCGGCGTGTACGTGGTGCCCGAGGACGGCTCGCCCGTGCGGGGCGTCTCCGGCGGCACCGAGCGACTCTCCCGCCTCCTGGGCGAGTTGCTCGTCTCCACCGACCACAGCGGCAACATCTGCGTCCTGCGCACCCCGCCGGGCGCGGCGAACTTCCTCGCCAGCGCCCTCGACCGCTCGTCGCTGCCCGAGGTGGTCGGCACCGTCGCCGGCGACGACACCGTCCTCGTCGTCGCGCGCGAGCCCCTGACCGGCAAGGACCTCGCCGAGCGCCTCGTGGCGCTCGCCTGAATCCGCACACTCACCACCAGATAGGCTTATCGACCATGTCCAAGGTCCTCTCCACCCTGCCCATCGGCGAGCGCGTCGGCATCGCTTTCTCCGGCGGCCTCGACACCTCCGTGGCCGTCGCCTGGATGCGCGACAAGGGCGCCGTGCCCTGCACCTACACCGCCAACATCGGCCAGCCCGACGAGCCCGACATCGACGCGGTGCCGGACCGCGCCAAGGAGTACGGCGCCGAGATCGCGCGCCTCGTCGACGTGCAGCCGCTGCTGGTGCAGGAGGGCATCGCCGCCCTGCAGACCGGCGCCTTCCACATCCGCTCGGGCGGCAAGACCTACTTCAACACCACCCCGATCGGCCGCGTCGTGACCGGCACCATGCTGGTGCGGGCCATGAAGGAGGACGGCGTCGACATCTGGGGCGACGGCTCCACCTACAAGGGCAACGACATCGAGCGGTTCTACCGCTACGGCCTCATGGCCAACCCGGCGCTGCGCATCTACAAGCCGTGGCTGGACTCGCAGTTCGTCACCGAGCTCGGCGGCCGCAAGGAGATGAGCGAGTGGCTCGTCGCGCACGGCTTTCCGTACCGCGACTCCACCGAGAAGGCCTACTCCACCGACGCCAACATCTGGGGCGCCACGCACGAGGCCAAGGACCTGGAGTACCTCAACACCGGCGTCGTCATCGTCGAGCCGATCATGGGCGTCGCCCCGTGGGACGAGTCCGTCGAGATCACGACCGAGGACGTCACCGTCACCTTCGAGGCCGGCGTCCCGGTCGCGATCAACGGCGTCGAGTACTCCGACCCGGTCGAGCTGGTCCGCGAGGCCAACCGCATCGGCGGCCGCCACGGCCTGGGCATCTCCGACCAGATCGAGAACCGCATCATCGAGGCCAAGTCGCGCGGCATCTACGAGGCGCCCGGCATGGCGCTGCTGCACGCCACCTACGAGCGCCTGGTGAACGCGATCCACAACGAGGACACCATCGCCACGTACCACAACGAGGGTCGCCGCCTGGGCCGCCTGATGTACGAGGGCCGCTGGCTGGACCCGCAGTCGCTCATGCAGCGCGAGGCCATCATCCGCTGGGTCGCGTCCGCCGTCACCGGCTCCGTCACCCTGCGCCTGCGCCGCGGCGACGACTACTCGATCATCGACACCACCGGCCCGAACCTCTCGTACCACCCCGAGAAGCTCTCGATGGAGCGCGTCGGCGACGCCGCCTTCGGCCCCGACGAGCGCATCGGCCAGCTGACCATGCGCAACCTCGACATCGCGGACTCGCGGTCGCGGCTCGAGCAGTACGCGGTCCAGGGCATCGTCGCGGGCGAGACCGCCGCGCTGGTCGGCGAGCTGGAGCAGGGCGGCGCCGACGCCATCGTCGCGGGCGGCGAGAAGACCCCGTCGAACTTCGACGAGGTCGGCAACCACGCCGCGTTCGACCTCGGCACCGACTAGGAGATCCGTTGAGCGAGAACGCCGAGAAGCACGGCACCAACGAGGGCAGCCTCTGGGGCGGCCGGTTCGCGTCCGGTCCCGCCGAGGCGATGGCAGCGCTGAGCAAGTCGACGCATTTCGACTGGGCGCTCGCGCCCTACGACGTGCGCGCGTCGAAGGCGCACGCCCGCGTGCTCAACCGCGCGGGGCTCCTGTCCGACGCGGACCTGGAGGCCATGCTCGCGGCGCTCACCCGGCTCGGGGACGACGTCGCTTCCGGCGCCTTCCAGCCGGCCGAGTCCGACGAGGACGTGCACGGCGCGCTGGAGCGCGGGCTCATCGAGCGCGCGGGCCCCGAGGTCGGCGGCCGCTTGCGTGCGGGCCGGTCGCGGAACGACCAGGTGGCCACGCTCTTCCGGATGTGGCTGCGCGACGCGGTACGGCTCGTCGCCGTCGGCGTGCTCGACGTGGTGGACGCGTTCGTCGCGCAGGCGCAGGCGAACCCCGACGTGATCCTGCCCGGTAAGACGCACCTGCAGGCGGCGCAGCCGATCCTGCTGTCGCACCACCTGCTGGCGTACACGCACCCGCTGCTGCGGGACGTGCAGCGACTGCAGGACCTGGACAAGCGGATCGCGATCTCGCCGTACGGTTCCGGCGCGCTGGCGGGATCGTCGCTGGGGCTCGACCCCGACGCGATCGCGGCCGATCTCGGCTTCGACTCCGCGGCGGACAACAGCCTCGACGCCACGGCGTCGCGCGACTTCGCGGCCGAGGCCGCGTACGTCTTCGCGCAGATCGCCGTCGACCTCTCGCGCTGGTCGGAGGACGTGATCCTGTGGAGCACGGCCGAGTTCGGCTACGTGACCCTCGCCGACGCGTGGTCCACGGGCAGCTCGATCATGCCGCAGAAGAAGAACCCCGACGTCGCGGAGCTCTCCCGCGGCAAGGCCGGCCGGCTCATCGGCAACCTGTCGGGCCTGCTGGCGACGCTCAAGGCGCAGCCGCTCGCGTACAACCGCGACCTGCAGGAGGACAAGGAGCCGGTCTTCGACTCGGTCGAGCAGCTGCGGCTGCTGCTGCCGGCCGTCGCCGGGCTCACCGCCACCCTGACCTTCCACCCGGAGCGCATGGGCGCGCTGGCCCCGGCCGGCTTCACCCTCGCGACCGACGTCGCCGAGTGGATGGTGCGGCAGGGCGTGCCCTTCCGCGTCGCGCACGAGGCGGCCGGCGAGTGCGTCCGCGCCGCGGAGACCCGCGGTGTCGGCCTCGACGGTCTCACCGACCAGGAGTTCGCCGCGATCCACCCGGCGCTCTCCCCGCAGGTCCGCGAGGTGCTGACGGTGCGCGGCTCCGTCTCCTCCCGCGACGCCCGCGGCGGCACGGCCCCGTCGGCGGTGGCGAGGCAACTCGAGGCAGTGACCGCACCCCTGCCCGCCCTCCGCACCTGGGCCACCACCACCGCCTGACCCGATTGAACGACGTTCTGGAGAGTCTGACCTGCGGTTTTACTCTCCAGAACGTCGTTCAATCGCGGGGTAGGGGACCGGTGATGACCTGCTGGAGCGGGGGAGCGGCGAGGTCGACGAGCTCGTCGACGGTGAGCGATGCCAGGGGCTCGAAGCCGACGACGTAGCGCGCGACGAGCAGCCCGAAGACCTGGCCCACCATGAGATTCGCGCGGAGCACCCCGTCGCCCGGGCCCGCGTCCATGCGGTCGACCAGCTCGCCCAGCGCGATCTCCAGCAGGAAGCCGCGGACGATCGCGGGGTCGCCGTCGTTGCCGAGGTTGGTGCGGATCACCGCGACGCCCACGTCGCGCAGCGGCCCGTCCCACATCGTCAGGAGCGCGCGGAGCAGGGCGCGCGCGGCGTCGTCGAGAGGGGCGTCCCGGAGCGGCGCCCGCACGAACTCCGGGTCGACGGGGATCGCCAGCGCGGCGAGGTAGAGCTGCTGCTTGGTGCCGAAGTAGTGGTGCACCAGCGCCGGATCGACGCCCGCTGCCTCCGCGATCGAGCGCACCGTCGTGCCGGCCAGGCCGCCGCGGGCGAACGCGGCCCGCGCCGCGCCGAGGATCTCGGCCCGGGTATCGGGGCTGCCGCTGCGCCGGCCCGACCTGCGGCCCGGACCGCTCACGCGACCTTCCGCGGAAGGGTGGCGGCCGCGAGCGCGAGCGCCGCGATCGCGAAGCCCGCGACGACCGCGAGCGAGGTCCACATCGTCGTCGTCGCGGAACCGTGGGCGCCCACCTCCTGAAGCGCCTTCACCGCGTAGGTCATCGGCAGCACGTCGGCGATGCCCTGCAGCCAGCCCGGCATCGCGTCGTGCGGAACGAGTAGGCCGCACAGGAAGATCTGCGGCACCACGACGACCGGCATGAACTGCACCGCCTGGAACTCCGTGCGGGCGAAGGCACTGAAGAGCAGCCCGAGCGCCACGCCCAGCCAGGCGTCGACGACGGCGATGAGCACCACGAGCCAGACGCTGCCGGCCGTCTCCATGCCGAGCAGGTACGCCGCCACCGTGGTCGCGACCGCCGCCTGGGCCGTGGCCGCGACGGAGAACGCCACCGCGTAGCCGAGGAGCAGGTCGGCCTTGGCGAGCGGTGTGGTGAGCAGCCGCTCGAGCGTGCCCGAGACCCGTTCGCGCTGCATCGCGATCGAGGTCACGATGAACATCAGCGCGAACGGCAGCACGCCCAGCAGGACGAGCGCGATCCGGCTGAACAGCGCTGTGCCGCCGGGGGAGTCGCGGTAGAGGAAGTACATGAGCGTAAGCAGCGCCGTCGGCACCACCACGATCATGGCGATGGTCCGCGGGTCGGCGCGGAGCTGACGCAGCACGCGGAGCGTGGTCGCGCGAGTGATGCTCGGGTTCAGGACGGTGCTCATGCCGTCGCCTCCTGTTCGCGGACGAGCGCGAGGAAGGCGTCGTCCAGGCCGGTCGCTCCGGTGCGGGTCAGCAGTTCCGATGGTGCGAGGGCGGCGACGAGGCGGCCCTCGCGCAGCAGGAGGAGGCGGGCGCAGTGGGCCGCCTCGTCCATGACGTGGCTCGAGACGAGCAGCGTGGTCCCGGCGGCCGCCATCGCGGCGAACCGCTCCCACAGCTCGGCGCGCAGCAGCGGGTCGAGGCCGACGGTCGGCTCGTCAAGGATGAGCAGCTCGGGGTGGGCGACGAGCGCGCACGCGATGCTGACGCGCGAGCGCTGGCCGCCGGAGAGCGCGTCGGCGCGGCGGTCGGCGAAGGCGCCGAGCCCGACGGCGTCGATCGCCTCCGCGACGTCGGCCTTCGCGGTCGAGCGGCGCGCGGGGTACAGCGCGCCGAAGTACTCGACGTTCTGCGCCACGGTGAGGTCGCCGTACACGGCGGGGGACTGCGTAGTGTACCCGACCCGGGCGCGCAGGTCGGGGCTGCCCGCGGGGCGGCCCAACACCGTCGCGCTGCCATCGGTGATCCGCTGCGCGCCGACGATCACCCGCATCAGGGTCGTCTTGCCGGAGCCCGACGGGCCGAGCAGTCCGGTGATGGCGCCCGCGGGGATCGCGGCGTCGAGGTGATCGAGGACGGTGGTGTCCGAGCGGACGACGGTGAGCTCGGATAGGACGATCGCGCTGGTCATGGCGCCTCCAAAGAATTCACTCGACGATGAATTCATCGTCGAGTGAATTGTGCACCCGGCGGAACCGGGGCGTCAAGAGGCGGTCAGTCGCGCTGCCGCCGGTCACCGAGGCGCCGCATCGCGCTCAGCACGGGCAGCCCTACGGACGGCGCCAGATCGGAGGACCGCGCGAGGGCGCCGCGCCACCGCGGCACGACGCGGAAGATCTGGCGCGACTGCAGGAGCCGCAGCCCGGCGGCCGCGACGTCGTCCGCGTCGAGGGGTTTCGGTCCGGCGAAGAGCAGGGCGGCGCCGGCGTCCTTCTCGCGGTCGGTGACCATCGTCGTGCGGACCACGTCCGGGCACAGGGCGCGGGCGTGGATCGGGAGGCCGGCGTGGTCGAGGTCGCCCTGGAGCGAAGTCGTGTAGGAGAGGACGGCGGCCTTGGTCGCGGCGTAGAGCGCGAGCCCGGGGACGGGGGAGAGTGCGGAGATCGAGGCGACGTTGAGGATCGCGCCGCCGCGGGCGCCCATGGCGTTGACGGCCGCCGCGGAGCCGCCGATCGGGCCGCGCAGATTCACGTCGAGGATCGCCCGCACCTGATCGTCGTCGTGGTCCCAGCTGTCGCCCGCGATGAGGATGCCTGCGTTGTTCACCCACACGGCGAGTCGGCCGAGCTCCTGCGCACGCTCAGCGACGTCGCGGTGGGAGGCGAGGTCCCGCACGTCCTGGGCGAGACCGACGGCGTCCCGCCCGACCTCCGCGGCCGCACGCTCCGCGGCCGGGCCGTCGACGTCCGTGAGGATCACGCGATGGCCCCGATCCGCGAGCCGGTGGGCGAACCGGAGGCCGATACCGCGGCCGGCTCCGGTGACTACTGCGATGGATGTCATGTCGACGAACCTATGCCCTGGGGCGGGGCGGGGCGTCGTCCTCGGGCGACGAGATCTCTCGGCGATCCTGCGCTCCGCGGCCATCCGCCCGCTCGCCCGGTGCTGGGTGCGCACACGCACCCGTTCCCGGGTGGGGCTGTGCGGCTACGCGCGGGCACCCAACTTCGCGCTGACGTCTTCCGGGTTCGCTTGCGCCGGAGCAGCATCGAAGGTGCATCTGCACGACGACGCGAAGGAGGTCGACATGAGCGGCAAGGCGGTGGTCTCGCTGACCACGGGACTCGAGGACACGGAGAAGGTGACGGTGGCGCTTCTCGTCGCCGTCGGCGCGGCGGAGTCGGGCCGGCCCACGCTGATGTTCCTCACCAAGGAGGCGGTGCGCCTCGCGACGGCCGGCGTCGCCACCGGCGTCGCGTACACGGGGTGCCCGCCGATCCCCGACCTGATCGCGCGGTACACGGCGGCCGGAGGAACGTTCCTCGTGTGCCCGATCTGCGTCGACGCGAAGGGGCTGCGGGAGCAACCGCTCATCGGCGGCGCCTCCCTGGGCGGGACCGTGCCCATGTGGGAGTGGATCGGCGACGGGGCCACGGCGTTCAGTTACTGAAACGTGTTCCCGTTCCCGGTCGTCCCGCGGAGAACATCGGATAACATCACGGCATGACCGCAGAGCGCACCGTCCGCGGGCTCATCGATGAGCCGCGCCACTCCGAACCCGCCAAACTCGCGGGGCTGTTCGCGCAGCTCGAGCCCGTCTCGATCGAGTTCCTGCTCGGGGACTGGCACGGCGGCGAGCTGCCGTCGGGCCACCCGATGGACGGCGCCCTCGGCAAGGCACGGTGGTACGGCAAGACCTTCGTCTCGGCGAACGACGTGCAGCCGTTGGTCTGCCTGGACCAGCAGGGCGAGAAGTTCTCCAACGTCGCCCTCGGCAAGGGGGAGGCGACGCTGCGCCTGATCGACTTCGGCGGGACCGTGACCGCGTCGATGGTCTACGACGGGCAGCCGGTGATCGATCACTTCGCCAAGGTCGACGACGACACCGTCATGGGCGTCATGACCGGGAAGAAGCTGGTCGCCCCGTACTTCTATTTCTACCTCGAGCGCGACTCACGCCCCGCGGCGTCCGGCGGCTGCCTGGCGGACCGGTGACGGGCACCGTCGCGCGGGTCGTCGCCGCGCCGGGCGAGGCACCGTCGCCCCTCGAGATCCGGATCCCCGCGCCCACCGGCAACCAGATCCTGGTGCGGATCCACGCGGTCGGGGTCTGCCACACCGACCTGACCCTCGCGGCGCAGTGGCCCGAACAGGGCCTGCCGGTGATCTTGGGCCACGAGGGCGCGGGCGTCGTGGAGGCCCTCGGCCCCGATGCGCGCGGCCTGGCCGTGGGCGACCGGGTCTCGCTCACCTTCGACAGCTGCGGCACCTGCGAGTTCTGCGCGGCCGGCACGCCCGGCTACTGCGAGCAGGCGATCACCCGCAACTACCTCGGGCTCCCGGGGATCCGCTCGGGGGAAACGGCCGTGACCGGCGGCTTCTTCGGTCAGTCGAGCTTCGCGGGCCTCGCGCTCGCGACCGATCGGAACACGATTCCCATCGGCGATCTGCCCTTCGAGCTCGCGGCGCCGCTCGGCTGCAGCGTCCAGACCGGCGTCGGCACCGTGACCCGCGCGCTGAAGGTGGAACCGGGGCAGTCCGTGGTGGTCTTCGGGACCGGCGCGGTGGGTCTCGCCGCGATCATGGGGGCGAAGCTCGCCGGCGCCACGACGATCGTCGCGGTCGACCCGCGCGAGGACCGCCGCGCGCTCGCCCTCGACCTGGGCGCGACGCACGCCGTCGAGGCCGGGGCGCAGGCCGCGCAGCAGGTCATCGAGGCGACGGGCGGCGGCGCGCACGCCGCCGTCGACACCACGGCCCGCGCGGACGTCCTGAGCCAGGCGATCCTGGCGCTCCGACCGCGCGGCACCCTCGCGGTGGTCGGGCTCGGTGCCCCGTCGGCCGACCTCCCCGTCATGCTCATCATGGCCCGCGGCCTGCGCGTGATCGGCGTGATCGAGGGCGATTCGGAACCGTCCGAATTCCTGCCCGAGCTCGCCGTGGCCGCGGCCGAGGGGCGACTGCCCGTGGAGCGGCTGGTGACCACGTTCGCCGACTTCGACGAGGCCTGGGCCGCGGCCCGCGAGGGCACCGCGGTCAAGCCGGTGTGGCTCCCCGCTGGGTAGCATGGCGGCATGGCCATCGACGCGACGCTGCTGAAGATCCTCGCCTGCCCGCAGGACAAGGGGCCGCTGCTGTACGTGCCGGACGAGCTGTTCTACAACCCGCGCCTGCGCCGCGCCTACCCGATCGAGGACGGGCTGCCCGTGCTGCTGATCGGCGAGGCCCGCGACGTCGACGACGCCGAGCACGAGTCGATTCTGGCCCGCGCCGCCCAGTGACCCGGTTCGGGTGACCGGGTCCCTGCGGGACCGGCTCGCGGTCCATCCGCTCTCGGCGGCCCGTCTCGTCCTCGGCTCCGTCCTCGTCGTCGACGGGGTCCGGGCCCGGATCGTCGAGGTGGAGGCCTACGGCTCACCCGAGAACGGCCCCTGGCCCGACCCCGCCGCGCACACTTATCCCGGTCCGACGCCGCGCAACGACGTGATGTTCGGGCCGGCGGGCCACCTGTACGTCTACCTGTCGTACGGCATCCATCAGTGCGTGAACATCACCGCCGGCCCGGACGGTGTCGGCTCCGGGGTGCTGCTCCGCGCGGCCGCCATCGAGAGTGGTCTGGACCGAGTGCGCGAGCGCCGCGCCGTGCGCGACCCCGACCCGCGGCTCGCGGCCGGCCCGGGACGTCTCGGCCAGGCGCTGGGGATCACCGTGGCCGACAAGGGGATCGACGTGCTCGATCCGTCCTCGGCGGTCCGCCTCGAGATCGCCGCCCGACGGGGCCCGGTCGCCGCCGGTCCGCGGATCGGGATCAGCAAGGCGGTCGAGAAGCCCTGGCGCCTGTGGCTGGAGGGGCATCCGTCGGTGAGCCGCTGAGGCGGCCGGCACGACCAGCGCCCGTCCCACCCCAGGGCGGGGACCTCGGCGATGGGGCCGTTCGTTCACAATGGACGGGTGAGCACTGACATCCTCGAGGAACTGTCCTGGCGCGGCCTGATCGCGCAGTCCACCGATCTCGACGCGCTGCGCGAGCGCCTCGCCGCGGGGCAGATCACCCTCTACGCCGGGTTCGACCCCACCGCCTCGTCGCTGCACGCGGGCCACCTCGTCCAGCTGCTCACCCTGCGTCGCTTCCAGGAGGCGGGACACCGCCCGATCGTCCTGGGCGGCGGCGCGACGGGCCAGGTCGGCGACCCCCGGGACGTCGGCGAGCGCGTCATGAACTCCGTCGACACCGTCGCCGAGTGGGCCGCGAAGATCGACACCCAGCTCCAGCGCTTCGTCGCCTTCGACGGCGAGAACGCGGCGATCCTGGTCAACAACCTGGACTGGCACGGGCAGATGAACGTGCCCACCTTCCTGCGCGACGTGGGCAAGCACTTCTCCATCAACGTGATGCTCGCGCGCGAGACGGTCAAGCGCCGGCTCGAGTCGGACGGGATCAGCTACACCGAGTTCAGCTACATGCTGCTCCAGGCGTACGACTACGTGGAACTCGCGCGCCGCTACGACGCCGCGCTGCAGATCGGCGGCTCCGATCAGTGGGGCAACATCGTGGCCGGCGTGGACCTGAACCGGAAGATCGACGGGCGGCACGTGCACGCCCTGACCACGCAGCTGGTGACGTCGTCGGACGGCAAGAAGTTCGGCAAGTCCACGGGCGGCGGCTCCCTGTGGCTCGACCCGGAGCAGACCAGCCCCTACGCCTGGTACCAGTACTTCGTGAACACGGCCGACGCCGACGTGGTCCGCTACCTGCGCTGGTTCACCTTCCTCACACAGGAGGAGATCGCCGAGCTGGAGCGCGAGACGGCCGAGGCCCCGCAGAAGCGCACCGCCCAGAAGAGGCTGGCCGCCGAGATGACCTCGCTGGTCCACGGCGAGGAGCACACCCGCGCCGCGGAGCTGGCCGCGCAGGCGCTGTTCGGTCGCGGCGATCTGGCGGATCTTCCCGAGGGCACCCTCGCGGCGGCGCTCGAGGAGGCGTCCGTCGTCGAGGTGGCGGCGGGGGAGCCGCGGACGATCGTCGACCTGCTCACCGCGTCGGGTCTGTGCGAGTCGAAGGGCGCCGCACGTCGGGCGGTGAAGGAGGGCGGTGCCTACGCCAACAACGTGAAGGTGGAGACCGAGGAGTGGGAGCCGGCCGCCGGCGACCTGCTCCATGGGCGGTGGCTGGTCCTCCGCCGCGGCAAGAAGACCTTCGCGGGCGCTCGTTTCGCCTGAAACTGCTGGTCATGACCACTGAGGCCGTCCCGCCATCAAGCGCGGGGCGGCCTTTGTGCTGCAGGTCACAAACGTGTGATTCGACGGTCCGCCGCGACCCGCAAGTCTCTGACCAGGTCAGATGAACAACGCGTTACGCGTTGACCTGGGGATTTGTGCTTCCGTTCCACGGTGCGTAACTTATTCGAAGTCAGAGCGACACCGACCAGGACGGGGCCGAAAAGCCCAGGTCAAGCGGTAGAAACGCTGACACCTTGAAAACATGGAGCCGAGCCCGGTTTGACACCGAGATCGACTCCGACATAAGCTGGAACGGTTGCTCCGAGCAGCCAGCCACAACGGAGAGACTGACTCTCGAACGTGTTACACGGTCGAGGGCGTCGAAACGTGCGGTTGAGCGGTTCGAAGCAGTTCCGAGAGTGACTCGCGAGAGCGAGTTGCACACGGAAATCCGCTCTGCTAAGCTTGAACGGTTGCTTCGAGCGGGTCGCCTTGACAGGCGGGACGCAAGAACGTAACCTGGAACGGCTGCCTGCGAAGGTTTCCACTCCACCGTTAAGACCTCGTTGTGCGGGGTTGTGGTGAAGTGAGCCGCGTTTGGCGTGTTCTTTGAGAACTCAACAGTGTGTCGATGAAATTGTCAGTGCCAAAATTTTTTGGCACGCAT